>NZ_JACVAW010000014.1:0-107196 GCF_014851995.1 Paracoccus sp. PAR01 | reverse complement strand
CTGCTTCAGAATGAACGCCTTCTGCGCTTCCGTGAACTTCGATGCCTTCATCGTTTTCAGCTCCTCTCCCAGCCGGGGAAGGTTAGCCGAAAACTCCAGCTTCAAACGGTCCAGTTTTCAGGGGGCAGAGCAGCATCATAACTGGACATCTCGATCTTCCATCCAAGGGGATGACCAGCGACTACCTTTTTTGGGGGGTGCCGATGGCGGCGGATTTCTATCGGTTCGTCATCCTGCTCTGAGCCGAGGATA
This sequence comes from Paracoccus sp. PAR01, assembly GCF_014851995.1. NCBI lineage: Bacteria > Pseudomonadati > Pseudomonadota > Alphaproteobacteria > Rhodobacterales > Paracoccaceae > Paracoccus > Paracoccus sp. PAR01. The sequence continues at coordinate 106,944 of NZ_JACVAW010000014.1, read as the reverse complement.
TGACATTGCTCCCCAGAGGCTCGACACGCAGCAAGGGCGGATGAAGTCGCGTCCGACCAATCAGGCCGCCATCACAAATGAAGGTCTGTTCTAGGATCTGGTACCTTGGCTGGTTTACGGGTGGCGTCTTTAACAGGGGGCGGCCATCCGCTGCATTTCATAGCATGAATAGCTATGCCGATGATCTGGCCGAGTGTGTCAAATCCATTGATCTGCCACTCCACCGGCGGCGAAGTCACTCGGCATATATCGGCCGTCATCGTACTAAATTGGTCGCCGTGTAATGCTGATCGGGGCCGTGCCGCCAATCATACTAAAGGCCGCAGCGAGTCCCGAAGATCTTCGGTTGGTGATGTTTGACGTGTCGTGCAGCCGCCTTTTAACGGATCGCGCACGGTTCTATAAGGAACTGGCAACGGCCTTGTACGGTGCTAATCGGCCAGTGCTGTCTGCGCTTTCAAACGTCGCCCGGATCGTTTGATCTACTCGTGCGATTAACGTGCAGATAAGGCAGCCGAAATAAGCTGAAGAAGACGTTCTGCTGTGTAAGTCGCGACGAAGCCAAAATCAAAGTAGCAAGTCTCTTGCTGCGGGACTTTCGTTAAGTCTATTTATACAAAATGTTATAATCCACGTCGCTGTCGATATTCACTTCGCAGAGCAGGCGCGCTTCACTCCTTCGAATGGCGCGGTCATGGCCCAGTTGCATAGGGGACGGCATGAAGCAGAAAGTCGCCATCATTGGCGGTGGGGTTGGTGCAATCACCACGGCCTATGCGATCACGTGCCAGCCCGACTGGCAGGACCGGTTCGAACTGACGATCTATCAGATGGGCTGGCGTCTGGGTGGCAAGGGCGCGAGCGGTCGCAATCTGTCCCAAAGCGGGCGGATCGAGGAGCACGGTCTACATATCTGGGCGGGTTTTTACGACAATTCCTTCCGCCTGATGCGGCAAGCCTATGAAGAACTGGTGTCCGAGGGGCTGCGTGCGTCTGATGCGCCTTTGGCGCGACTTGAGGATGCCTTTGTCGGCCTCAGCCATTTCTTCATTGCCGATGAGGCAAGGGACGAAAGCGGCAATCCGGTCCTGCGTCCCTGGCGGTTCGACTTTGAGCCGAACGATCTGGTGCCGGGTTCGGGCGGCGCGCTGCCCACACCTTTCGGGTTTCTCAGGCTGGCCTTGGCACAGGTATCGCAACTGCTGGAGCGCAGCGGGATGCCTGCCGCTCCGATGCGTGCGCAGCGCTATCTGCCGGATCTGTCGGCCTTTGGGCTCACGGCCGAGGCAGCCTCGCCGCTGCATCTGCTGCGCAATCTGGTCGATAGGCTACCGGGCGACCTGCGCTTTCTTGATGCCGGAGAGATGGCGCTGTTCTCGGCCTTGGTGGGAGAGGCGCAGGACTGGCAGACAAGCCTGCGCCAAAGCGCGGCGCTTGACGATGACCAGCGGCGGACGGGCTATATCATCAGCCTGACATTGGCCTTTTGCCGGGGGATGATTGCCGAAGGCGGCTTCAAGGCCGGTTTCGATGCCATCGACGATTGGGAAATCAGCGACTGGCTGCTGCATCACGGTGCCTCGCGCGAGGCGGTCTATTCCGCGCTGTTCCGGGGCTGCTACGATTATGTCTTCGGCTTTGCAGGCGGCAATACGGCGCAGCGCAGCATGGGTGCGGGGACCGCGATCCGCGGCCTGCTGCGGCTGGCCTTCACCTATAAAGGCCACCTGTTCTACCGCATGCAGGCGGGCATGGGCGACACGATCTTTGCGCCTTATTATCAACTGCTGCAGAAGCGCGGCGCGCGCTTTTGTTTCTTCAATGCGGCGCGAAGACTGATTCCAGACGCCACAGCCTATGACATCGCCGCAATCGAGATGGTCGAGCAAGCCCGGCCCAAGGGCGACACCTACGATCCGCTGATTGATGTCGCGAAGCTGCCCTGCTGGCCCTCGGCACCGCTGTGGGATCGGCTGGAAGACGGTGAGGCGCTGGCCAATGCGGCACCGGATTTCGAATGCGAAAAGACCCCGCCCGAAGGTCGGGCCTGGCGATTGGAGAAGGGGCGGGATTTCGATCTGGTGGTGCTGGGTGCCTCGCTGGGGTCACTCTCGTATCTGGCCAGCGATCTGATTGCGGTGTCGCCGCGCTGGCGGACGATGACTGAAAAGGTGCGGACGGTCGCCACCCATGCCGCGCAATTATGGCTGGATCGCAGCGCACAGGATCTGGGCTGGAATGCACTTGCAGGTGGCACTGCTCCGGGCGCGCCCGAGGACCTGCGCACCGTCATCACCAGTTTCTCGGAACCGCTGGATACCTGGGCCGACATGAGCGACCTGCTGCCGCGCGAGGGTTGGGCTGCGCCGGGACCGATGTCGATTGCCTATTTCTGCAGCCCATGTACGGACGACGCCGACCGCGCCACCATTGCGGCGGACACCCGCGCCTGGGCGGATCGTGACCTGATCCGCATGTGGCCGGGCGCAGTGCGGGACGGTCGTTTTGACGCCTCGATCCTGCATGCGCCGGGGGCGGTGGATGACGATGCGCGATGGGCGGCGCAATATTACCGCCGCAATCTTTACGGCTCCGAGCGCTATGTCCTGTCGGTGCCGGGCAGCGTGGAATACCGGCTGGCCCCGGATGATTGCGGCTTCTCGAACCTGTTCCTGGCCGGAGACTGGACCCGCTGCGGCATCAATGCAGGCTGTGTCGAGGCTGCCACCATCTCGGGGCTGATGGCCGCGCGCGGGCTGACCGGGCGCCCGATCGAGATCGTGGGCGAGACCGATCTTGGCCCCGACTTCATCCCCGGCGCATCGCAATCCCTGACCAGCCCCTATGCACCGACCGCGCCTTGGCCACTGACCCCGTTCTTTGCGACCGGCAGCATCGACGGCTGGTTCAGCTTTCACGCCGTCGATGCGGCGGCGCTGTCCCAAGTCCTGCCACCGGGCATGCGCCTGCACGCGCAGGGGTTAACTCCGCCGGGCACCCATCCCGTGGCCTTGCTGGCCAATCGTCAGATCGGGGTCAGACTGTCGGCCCAGCCGGCTTTTACCGGCTATCCGGATTACCTTGAGGCGATCATCGCCATCAACCATGTCGCCATCGACGGCATTCCCGGCCTGTTCAGCTATCTGCCCAATCTCTACCTGAACAGCCGCGTGCCGCAATTGGTCGGTGTTGGCTTCTATGGCTACAACAAGCGGATGGGACGGCTCAGCATGACCGGCTCGGATTACCATGTCGCTTCGCCCACAGGGCAGGCGATCTGGTCGGGAGACTATCAGCAAAACGGCTTCGAAAGGCGGCTTATGAACTCGCCCGAATGCGGCGCGGTCGAGGCTTTGTGTCAGCAGATCGTTGTCAGTCAGCATCCGGTGATGGGCTGGCGGTTCTCGTCCTTTGACTTCAACCTGACCGCTGCCCGGATCGCTCCGGTTCATGCGCGGATCAGAATCAACGATTCAAATTTGGCGCAACTTCCCGCCGGAGAGATGTCGGCCCAGCCCCTGACCATGACCGGCCCGGGGCAGGCGATGCGGCATGTGGGTCTGCCGGGGGCATTCCGCATCCGCACTGCCTGGACCTTATCAAATCCATTCGACAGCGGCAGGCTCCGGGTGCTGCAGGAAAATAGAACTTATGTGAAATAAAGTCTGAATGCTCAGGAGGTTGTATGCCAGTATCCAAGGGCAGGCATGGAGATCCTCCGAGTGCCACTCCCCATGCCTTGCGGGTCGGCCGGATTTTGGTCGGCAGGCAGGCCGAACTCGCCTGTCTGGGCAATCTCGACCGGCCCTGCTTGGGTATAGGCGGGGCCGGGAGCGGCAAAATGGCGCTGGTGAACAGCACTCGCATGTAATCTTTGCAGCGGATACGCTGAGGTGATCCGAAAGCCAGCATCCGTTCCGGCAATGGCTCAGGTCGCGATGGGCGGGGAATCCAGCGATTTCGCGATGCTGTGCGAGACATTCCCCAATCTTGCGCCGGATGATCAGCTCGCTCTGGCGCTGACGCTTGACCTGCCGCAGGAGACAGGCGCTGATGGCGCGTTTCTCTGGACCTGATGCCGAAGCTGCGCGCGTCGGCAAGGAGCGATTGGAGTCGATATCCAAGATGAGAAATCGCCGCATCCGCAGACTGTTCTATCTCGGAGCGGTGGGGTGACCGGCACCCGCAGCGGTCTGATTCCGGGGGCGGCTGGCTGGGTGGCATGATCCGGACCAAGCTACTCAAGGTCATATCGATCGTACTAGCCAACCGCATGGCGCACGATGCTGAGAACCGCTGAAGCCTGACGGGCAGCAGCACAATGACAAACCATCCGGGCCACTGACGACCTTAACGGATTGCCAAGGTCACGGTGAGAGGATCGCACACTGACGGCAGCAAGTCAGGGACACCGGTTCGCACCGGGCCTATAGCCGCGTCGTTGATTGGGACCCCGAGCCACACGCGGACGTCCGTCGTGGCGCGCGGGCGAACGGCGGTTGAGACGCCGAATCCGAAGCTGCCCGAGTTTCTGCACCAGATCGACTTGAACGAGCGTATTGCCACGGTCACCACCGACGATGCTCGATACATGCACCTGCCATGATCGTCGGCAGGGGTGTCTAGGCGATCATTCCGCCCCGCAGGAACGCGTCACGATGGAAGTCGACGACCGCCAGAGCGCGAAGCGAGATGCTGAGGGCGGTCGTGCACTCTGGCGGCGATATAGTGATTATCATTGCTGGAGCCACGTCGAGTTATGAGGAGGGGCGGAAAACGATCTGCAGATCGTTTTCCCGCCGATTGGATGAGCTTGCCCGACGCTCTTGCGGCAGCGTCTCATAGCGCGTGATTTCGGATGCAGGTCGTAGAGAATCAGGCGCGCGTTGCGGTAATGAGCCCGATCATAGTCTTCGGCATCCCCGTCGCCGTGGCTGCGGATAAGTGGTGGGAAAAGGGAAAGGGGAACCGCGGCGGTTCCCCAATTTGCGCAACAGTTCTACCGCCGCACTTCAAAATAGACCTTCCACAAGTACAACTGCCTATAAGTATAATCAAGATTATGTTAAGTGAATTGATGGCTTAGCAAACAAACGGTTGCTCTTTCATCTAAGGAAAACCACGTACAACGCTAACACACCCGTAAAGGCCGACACACACTGTTGGCTGAATCTGTCGGCCAGAACCTCTGAAAAACCGTTCAGGAGGGACGGTGGGGTATATTCGACTCTGCGCCTCGTCGTATCAGCTCAGGCTGAGCCATGCACTGAAGCGCTCCGCCAGTTCTGCCTCATGATCGACCCAGAACTCGTAGGATGATCCAAGTGCGTTCTGCATATTGGCCGCGTTGGTCGGCATATGCGGAGCCATCTCGGTCTTGCCGTCCTGATAGAGGCCAACGACACCGGCCGACGACTTGCGTGCCGGACCGTAGCTGATCCATTTCGCCTGATCCGCCAGCCGCTGCGTGTCGGTGGCGAACTTGATGAATTCCAGCGCTTGGTCCTGGTCCTCGGCACCCTTCGGGATGACGAACAGGTTATACTCGTAGACCTGCCCATCCCAGACGATCTCGAAGGGCTTGCCCTCGGAAACGGCAGCGCCAAAGATCCTGCCATTATAGGCCATGGTCATCGCAACCTCGCCATCGGCCAACAACTGCGGCGGCTGCGCACCGGTTTCCCACCAGACGATGTCCTTCTTGATGCTTTCGAGCTTGGCAAAGGCGCGGTCGATGCCTTCTTCGGTATCCAGCACGGCATAGACCTGATCTGCCGGCACACCGTCGCCCATCAGTGCCATTTCCAGCACGGCTTTGGGTACCTTCTTGATCCCGCGCTTGCCGGGAAATTTCTGGGTGTCGAAGAAGTCCGCGATGGTCTGCGGCTTGGCTTCGGGGAATTTTGTCTTGTCATAGGCGAAGATCGTCGAAAAGACGATTGAGCCGACTGCGCAATCGGACAGACCCTGAGGCAGAAAGTCCTCGCTGGCCGGGGTGCCGTCGGGTGCCGGTGGCAGGATCGACGGATCGATCGGCTCCAGTAGCCCTTCGTCGCAAAGCCGGATCGCGTCGGCATATTCGACATCGGCGACATTGGTGGTGACATTGCCCGCCTCGACCTGCGCCTTGATCGGGATCGCCGGGTTATCGCTGTCGAGCGAGACGACCTTGATGCCGGTCTGGGCGGCGAAGGGCTTGTGATAAGCCTCGACCTGACTCTGGCCATAGGTGCCGCCCCAGGACATGACGGTGATCTCGTCAGCCATGGCCGTGGTGGCAATGAACAGGAAGTTCATCCTTACCACCGACCCTCGGCGTGCCGCTTGCCTCTATGCCACATAGTAGACCAAGCACGGCGGCCACCCTCTTTTCGCCATCCGCGCCCGCTTCATCACTAGCGATATGCCCGAAAGTTCGATGTTACCCGTTAGTCGCCGCCAATCACTCCCAAGAACCGCCGACCGCTAGCGTGCGGGCTGCGGGATCGCCACGCCGAAGGCACGATATTGGCGTCGATCTGCGACGGCACCTTTCCCGCCGATATGATTGACTGTGGTGACAGCACCCCGTTGGGCGGGTTGATGTCATATACCCACCTAGGCCTGAAGTTGGTGGGTCGTTCACAGCAAGGAGGCGCGGCTTGCATTTCTGGCCAATCATGCCGGGCGTGAGGAGCGCATCGTCTTTTGCGCCTCCCGAAGGCAATCAGGCTGACGCAACGGTTTACGCCCAATGTCTGCGTGTGGCCAAGGCGCAGGAACGGCTGCAATTCGGCCAGCAATTCATTGCGCATTGCCCGGGAGGTCGGTTTTACAACCCGGGCGTATTCCTCAATGCCTTCCTGCATGTCGTCGGCTTGCCGCCCGGTACCTCAGACGTGCCACGCCTAAGCCTGACCGCGCCGAGCCGGGGGCGCGGGCATAAGGCCCTTCCCCGACCCGCGCCGGTGTAATGCACTCAGATACCAGCGCTGCTGTAGCCGATCATCAAAGGCCGGTACGCCCGCTACTTTCTACAGGCGACCCGGCTTATGTCACGCTTGAAGCTGCAATGTGGCGCGCAGGGTGTCCAGCGCCTTACGCTCGGCTTCCGAAATAGCCTCACCGCCAAAGCCCATGAAGCCGCCCTCTTTTGCCGCCTCGGCAACGCGGGTAGCGGTGTCGATCAGGAAAGTCCTGAACTCTGCCGCATGTTCAGGAGAGGCCCCGTCAACCAGCGCCGCGATCTCACCTACCCGCAAGATTGCCGCCTCAGAGATTTCCGAGGGCTTCTTGCCCTTCACCAATGGCTTCACACCGTCGGTCGCGGCACTCCGGCCCTCGGAGGTTCGATAGGCTGCCGAGATCTCGGCGGCGAGCGTCCCTTCACCGGCCTTCTGGACAGAGCTTGCCACCGCTGCGCTTTCCTGCACAGCGCCGATAAGCCCGCCCGGATCCGCCGCTGTCACCGCGAGCCCGACCAGCATCGGCGCCTGAAGTACCGCTGCCCAATCCTCGGACGAGAATTTCTCTTTCAACGTCATCGTGATGGTCTCCGTGAAATAATCCAGCCATCAAACGCACAGGCCGCCGTCAGGTTCACCTGCGAATGGCCATGCGTCATCGGACCGCAGGCAGAAGCTCGGCATGGGCGCGTCCTGACGACAGACGGTCAAGAACGAACGTCGCCCGTCTTTCGACATCGATCTTCGGCAAGATGATCGGATCATATCCGAGGCGGTCATAGGCATCGATCAGCCGGTGGTATTCCGCGATGGCGTCCTCCATCTCATGCTGCCTTTCACCGTCCGTGGTAAATATCTCCGGCCAAGGCGGGGTCAAAAAGACCCGCCTGCAAAAGGGCTCAACGCCGCTGAGAGTGTCGGATACGGGTACTCCTGCCGCATGTTCCAGCGCCACGGCCGCATCGACGATGCCCCGATCAAAGAAAACCCAGCCCTTCGCGCCCTGCATCCCTTCCCGGTCCGCGACAGCCATGTCGATTGCCCGCCGCGCGAAAGCTTCGAGGTCTATCCAAGGAAGCGCCCTGCCCTTGCCGCGCATCTCTTGCGTGACAATCCTTCGGCCAGGCTCTGCAACCGTCGCATAACCACGCCTTCCGAGTTCAAGCAGAAGCGTCGATTTTCCTCCGCCCGAACAACCCGACAGAATGACATGTCTGCTGCCAAGATCGTTTTGCATCAAACCCTCCTGCGCGTGGCCCGCCAAGTACTGGCGGCTGGTTCCGGGCGATCGCAAGGGGCACTGCCACCATGGGAAAACCCTTGTGCGGTTCGAGCCAGTTCGCGGCGCAGTCTTCGGTCGCGCTTCAGATGCCACTCGCGGCTCATCGCCTCATTGCGCGTCGCCAGACGCTCTGCATATATCAGGCTCCAGCTTCGGCCCCGAGTGGATTTGGCACCCGCTGCGCCGCCGGAATTGTGCTCGGCCAACCGCCGCTCAAGGTCCAGCGTCCATCCCACATAGGTGCGATAGCCATGGGGGCCGTGGCAGCCTAGGACATAGACATAAGCCGTCATGGTCGTTTCCCGAGCACCCCGCTGCACGTTGATACGTGGTATCCTGATAAACGCGGAAACATCATTCCCCCAGATTGCTTGCAAACCTTTCGGCCAGCTTGTCGCGGCGGAAGGTCTCGGTGACAAGATCGACGAAAACTCGCGTCTTGGCTGGAAGCAGGGTCCATGAGGCGTAGCAGAGCGAAATCGCCCCTTCATCGGCGCACCATTGCGGGGGCAGGCGCATCAGCTTGCCGTTTTCAAGGTCGCGCAAGATATCGGGCATGGCAAGCAAGGCGACACCACGGCCAAGCCTCGCCGCCTCGTGCGTCGCGGCGGGATCGTGCAGGGTGACGGTCGGGGGCAGCATGGCCGTCCTCGGCGGCATCGGGCATCGCCCAATATCGCACGTCGCCGGTGCGAAGCGACCGCATGACGATGCCGTCCAGTCGTGACAGGTCATCGGGATCGGTCAGCTAGGCCGCCCCGCCATGTAGCCCGGCGCGGCGACGATGCCGGGCGTCAGGTCGAAGCCCGCACCGATTTCCGTATCATAGCCCTCGGTGGCCAGATCGAGATGGCGGTTCTCGAAATGCCATTCCGGGCGGATCCGCGGGTAGTGCCGCAAAAGGTCCGGCAAATGCGGCAGGATGAAATCCGCCCCAAACGTCGGGCTTAGGCCGACCTTCAACATCCCGGCAGGCTTGGACGCCCCCGAGGAGATATCCGCAATCGCCGCTTGCAGCGCATCGAGATTGCCGCCGATGGATTGCAGAAAATGCTCGCTCGCCTCGGTCCGGACCAGCTTTCGGGTCGAGCGGTGGAACAGGCGCAGGCCCAGATTGCGTTCCAGCATCGCGCCATTTCGGCTCACGGCGGCAGCGAAAGGCCTCGCAGAAACTCGCGGCCTTGGCGCTTTTGACGAATCTTTCCAGATTTCTTGAAGCAAGAACAAATGATTACCGACTAATCAGGCACAAGCAACAGGCGCATTTTGGCAACATCGACATCCTCGTGAGCAATGTCGGCCTTGGCCTTGGCGGCCCGATCGAGGAAATCCCCTTCGAGACCTATCAACGCATGATCGCCGTCAATGTCATCTGGGTTTTCGTCGCCACGCAGGAAGCCGCGCGCCACATAAAGCCTAGCGGACGGATCATTCAAATCGGCTCGTCGGTGACGCGCTATGCGGCCTTTCCGACGGCTTCTCTTTACACCCTGACCATGGGCGCGATCTCCGGCTTCAACCGCAGCCTTGTCCGCGATTTGGGAGCAAAGGGGATCACCATCAACACTGTCCATACCGGCCCCACTGATACCGACATGAACCCCGCCGACGGTAGGGTGGCAAAAACCGTCGGCCCCGGCACGACCATTGGCCACTATGGCCAGCCTACCGAGATCGTCAGCGCGGTCGCCTTTCTCGCCGGTGCCGAGAACGTCGCGGATGGTCGATGACCGCCTGACCCATTAGAGGAGGGCAACTATGAACAGCATCGGCATTATCGGCCGCGCCCTCGCCCGCAACAATATCCACGCCACCTCATCGAGCAGCCGCGGCCCCGATTCCGGTATTGCAACTCGCTACAATCGTTACTTTGACCTCGCCTTGTAGACCATCTCATGGTCTGGACCTTGATCGTGTCGATGGTTCCGGAGGCGATGGTGGTTGGTATGTCGGACAGGACCACAAAATCAGCTAGCTTGCTGGTCTCGATCGAGCCTTTGGACGCAGCTTCGGAATGCCGCCAGACCGGCCAGATCGTCGTGGATTTCAGCGCAGTTGTCACATCCACCCTTTGGGCCGGGACGATGATGTCGCCCGCGCGCGAGCGCCGCGTCACCGTGGCGTCAAGGAAGCGCGTGCTGTTGGGCATGGCCATCGTTGCGTCGTGATGGCTGCTGACATCCCACGTCTGACCAGCCAGCCCGTCGGCGAGATGTTCTCGACAAACTCCGGCCCGACGGTATGGTCGAGGTGCCATTCCCCCCAATAGAAGTTGTGTACCGGATAGAGCGAAGCGAAGGTATCCCGCCGCCTCGCACAGGAACTGGCCATGGATGATCACCGGGCGGTGGTCTGCCGGGCCATATTTCTTGGTTGTGGCGTAGACTGCGGCGATTAGCATGTCGGACGCGCCTTCGCCATTGGCATGCAAGATGATCTGAATGCCCTTGCATAGGCCCAGTCCATCACGTCCACGGTCTGTTCCATCGTCGCGGCGGAATAGCGCGCATATCCCCGCGGATATAACCCACGGGCGCGGAATAGGGCCGGTTTCTGAGCGCCGTGAAGTTCTAAGGCGAGCCGTCGATGGTCAGCTTGGTGCCCGCGACGCGGAAGCGATTGCTATACTCCTTGGGTAAGCGTCCGGTCTGACTGCCCTGCCGCGCGGTGAGCGTGGGAGATAGTGTCCGCTGTAGATGGTGGACACTATGGTGCGAGCGTGGCGCGTCGGATAAAGCGGCTTTGGTCGGACGAAGAGAAGCGGTCGATCTGCCTCCAGACGACGGCTCCAGGCGTTTCGGTTGCGCAGGTGGCGCGCCGTTATGCGGCGAACGCCAACATGGTGTTCAAGTGGCTGCGCGATCCGCGTTATGCCCCTGAGACAACGGCAGTGGCGGCTACCCCCGCCTTCCTGCCCGTGGAGATCATAGACCATGTCAGGAAGGATGATCTGGTCGTAACCAGCGAGCCGACACGTCCGCAGGAGCTGATCGAGGTCGAGCTTGCGGGCGGTCATCGGCTGCGGATCACCGGCAGTTACGATCCTGATGTCCTGGCGCGCCTGATCCGGGGCCTGACAGCATGATCCCCGTGCCGGTCAACACGCGGGTCTGGCTGACGGCGGGCGTCACTGACATGCGCAAGGGCTTTGCGGCACTGTCCGCGCAGGCCGAGGCGGTGCTGAAGCAGGACCCGTTCGCCGGGCATCTGTTCGTCTTCCGCGGCCGTCGCGGCGACTTGGTCAAGGTGATCTGGTGAGATGGCCAGGGGGCCTGCATGTTCCTGAAGCGATTGGAGAAGGGCCGGTTCGTCTGGCCCGCGGCCAAGGAGGGCAAAGTCGCACTGACGCCGGCGCAGCTATCGATGCTCCTGGAGGGGATCGACTGGCGGGCCCCGGAACGGACGTGGCGCCCCTTGGCAGCGGGATAGTCCACCAGCCCTGCAATCAATGATTCCCACAATGAATACAGTTGGATAAACTGTTTGCATGCTCGATCAAGCCCTCACCCTGCCGGAAGACCCCGAGGAGTTGCGCGGCTTCACCGCGCGGCTTCTGGCCGAGGTGAAGGCGCAAGCGATCCTGATCGAGAAGCTGCGGCATCAGTTGGCCGGGCACCTCGCCCATCGGTTCGGGGCATCATCCGAGACGGCGGAACAGCTTCAGCTTGCCCTTGAGACCAGCGAGATCGCTGCCGCCGCGATGACGGCGCGGATGAAGCTGCCCGACATCGAGGAAAAGGACAAACCCAAGCGTCGTCCGATCCCGGATCATATCCCGCGAATGGAAGTGGAACTGACCCCTGGCTCCGAAGCCTGTGCCGATTGCGGCGGCGGCCTGCGCCGGATCGGGGAAGATGTGACGGAAGAGCTGGAATACGTCCCCGGGCGCTTCATCGTGAACCGGATCGTCCGCCCTCGACTGACCTGCTCGTGCTGCGAACGGTTCGTCCAGACGCCACTGCCCTCGCGCCCGATCGAGCGCGGTCGCCCGGGGCCGGGCCTCCTCTCCCATGTCTTGGTCAGCAAGTATGCCGACCACTTGCCGCTCTACCGCCAGAGCCAAATCTTCGAGCGCGAAGGTCTTGACCTGGATCGCTCCACGCTGGCCGACTGGGTCGGCAAGAGCACGGCCCTGCTGGAACCCTTGGCCGAGGCCATCGGTCGACATGTCCTGTCGGCTGAGGCGATCTTCGCCGATGATACGCCGGTCAGCATGCTGGCCCCCGGCACCGGAAAGACCCAGACGGCACGCCTCTGGACCTATGCCCGCGACGAACGGCCGTGGGAAGGCACCGCGCCACCGGCGGCTTGGTATCGGTTCACGGGAGATCGGAAAGGCCAGCACCCCAAGGATCACCTTGCCCGCTTCCGCGGCTGGATGCACGCCGACGGCTATGCCGGATTCGAGGATCTCTACCGCTCCGGCGCCATCCGCGAGGTCGCCTGCATGGCCCATGTGCGGCGCAAATTCGTCGACATCCACCGATCACAGGGCTCACCTATCGCCGAAGAGGCTATTGGCCGCATCGCGCAGCTTTATGCCGTCGAGAAACAGGCCAGAGGGTCGCCACCTGACCGCCGCGCCGAATTGCGACGCGCCCATGCGGCCCCGGTCTTCGACGACCTGGAGCGATGGCTGGCCATGCAACTCACCACGATCTCTGGCAAATCCCCGCTGGCCGCGGCTAGCCGATATGCTCTGACCAGAATAGAACGCTTGCGCCCATACCTCGACCACGGCATCCTCGAACTCGACAACAACGCTGCCGAACGTGGCACGCGCGCCGTCGCCCTCGGCCGTAAAAACTACCTCTTTGTCGGCTCCGAGGCAGGCGGCAAGGCCGCCGCCATCGCCTACACCCTGATTGAAACGGCCAAGCTAAATGGCGTCGACCCACAAGCTTGGCTCGCCGATACCCTTGCGCGCATCTCGGATTACAAGATCACCAAGGTCGATGAACTGCTGCCATGGCACTGGAACGGATAGCAGTTAGACCGGACGCTTACTTCCTTGGAGCCATGGCCGCGATTTAGTCGCGATCAACCAGCGCGTTGGGATAGGTCAGCACGTCGATCTTGAAGCCTCCCATCCGCGGCTTTCTTCAGGGTTTCCGTGGCTTCGGGAACCGAGCGGCTTTCTTTGGCCGTGGTATTCCAAAGTTGGTCCAAAGCTCCTCTCCGGCATGGGCATACGCTTCGAACCCCTTGGTGCCGAGCGGTTTGATAAGCTTGGTCATCGCGCTATAAAAGGCGTTCTCCTCGAGCGCGCCGCTGGCCGTGCCAGCCGCTCCGCGCAGGATTTTGCCGCCGGTCGAGGCCTTGCTTTCGGCGGAAATGCCAGCAGGCTCTAGCGCCTTGGAATCCCCGCATCCATATGGCCGGGCTGGTGGCTGACAAGTCCGGCACGCTGGATGCGGCATCAAGACCGGGTCTTGGCCAACACAAGGATCAGATTGGCTTCCTTCACCGTATCGGCGTTTTTCGGTTCAGTTCTTCAGCTGGTCTGTAAGCTCGCAATATGCTTGACCTCACCATCGAGAGGCGAAAGCAGGTTGGCGGACAGGAGGGTAGCCCCACCGAAATGTGGCCATGTGCGTCGAAGACGCCTAGCAGGATGGTCCGCCAGAATAGATCATGTCCGCGATATCCTGTGTCGGTGCCGCGTCGGGGACGAACAGCCCCGGTCATCGCGAGCGTCCTTGCGGCGTGGCTCAAATTTTCAGGAAGCATCCGTATCTTCCTTTGGCTCGAGCGTATTGTTTCGGTTTTGCAGCAACTCCCGGCTGAACTCGGGTCGCGATTGTCCGTGTCGGCGCAGTCAGCAATCGCGGTGCCCTCCGAATTGAAATGCTGAACCGTTGGAGGAGTTGACCAGTTCCGCCGCCCGACCAAAACGCGGCGACAGACCTGCATCGCGACGCGCTGAATTTCATCGACGGCTTGGACGAGTCGAATACCGATGCCGTGATTGCTGCGGCATCTAGATCCGAAGATCAGGCCCGGACCTTCCTGCGTTATTGGAAATAGCCAACCCCTCGCTCGGCATCATGTCAAATGTCTTCGTCTTGCGGCGCAGTGTCAGGATGGATCGCCGCCTATCGCGACCTGCGGTTTCGGCAAAAGGACGCCGATGGCAGCAGCTTGTTGAACCATTCCATTGAGATACGGAAGCCGACCCGGCTATGAAGCTCGGGTTACCAACAGGTAATCAAGAAAAAACGACGAGGGCTTCCAGATGATCGATTGGCGGGGACGCAGGCTGGCCTGCTCCGCGACACTTGCCCTGTGCATGGCGCTTGCCGGATGCACGGAGCAGGCAGTACGAACTGACAGATCCACATCCGACGTCGAGGTCGGTGCGAGGATCAGCAAGAACAGCGATGTGTCAGTTGGGCGGATCTCGCCGGACCGCATGTCTCTTGCCCTTCTCGAAGTGAAGCAGAAGCAGCACCGTGGCAGCAGGGTCTGGTGCGTTCCATTCGCGCGGACGGTAAGCGGGATTGATATTTCTGGAAACGCCAAGGACTGGTGGGGCAAGGCAAAAGGCCATTACAATCGGGGCGTCACACCTGTTCCGGCCTCCGTTCTGTCCTTCAAGGCGACCAGAAAGAACCCGAACGGCCATGTCGCCGTCGTCTCAAAGGTCATCAACCAGCGGCAGATTCTCATCAGCCACGCCAACTGGAACCGTAACAAGGTGTCCATCGATATGACGGCGGTGGATGTCTCGCCGAAAAACGATTGGTCCATGGTTCGAGTTGAAAGTATGCCCGGCCAACTGGGTTCGACATACCCGGTCAACGGATTCATCTATCCGGCAGGTACGAAGACCGCGAGAAATTAGTGCGTGGCAGAACGGGTTGGGTTTTCTTTGCGCCTTGCAGGGAGAGCCTCTGTCCCGGGATGACGCAGCGCGAGGATGCCGTGAGGTGCCGTTCCCCAGCCTAGTGCAGGATGAGCACCCTTATTGCAGACATGCAGTAGGCCAAGATGCCGCAGTCGGAAATCGTCCAAGGCCCTACGCGGTCGTGACGGTTGGTCGCGGGCCTCCTCAGGATCAAGCCAGATGGCTGATCCGCCAAGGGCCAAGGGGCGCTACTTTTGCCGGACCGGCGGAAGCGGCACTGTGTCATGCCTCCGCCGGTCTCATGCGTTCAGTCGTAAAGCCCGCCGAACTGGTCGCGCAGCAGGTTCTTTTGAACCTTGCCCATGGTGTTGCGCGGCAGGTCATCCACGAACAGCACGCGCTTCGGCAGCTTGAACTTGGCCAACCGTTTTTCAAGTGCCGCCAGCACCTCGCCTTCGGACGGAGGCGCAGGACCCACGATCACGGCTGTCACCCCCTCTCCGAAATCGCGATGCGGCAGGCCGATCACCGCGGATTCCGTGACGCCCGGCAGCGCGTCGATCTCGGTTTCGACTTCCTTGGGATAGACGTTGTAGCCGCCGGTGATGATCAGATCCTTGCCGCGTCCGACAATGTGCAGATAGCCGCGATCGTCGAAACGTCCCAAATCGCCGGTGATGAAGAAGCCGTTCTCGCGCAGTTCGGCGGCCGTCTTTTCCGGCATCTGCCAGTAGCCCTTGAACACGTTGGGACCGCGCACCTCGATCATGCCGATCGCGCCCCGGGGCAGTTCCACACCGGTTTCGGGATCGGTCACGATGATCTCGACGCCGGGCAAAGGCATGCCGACGGTCCCCGCCACACGGTCCCCGTGATAGGGGTTCGAGGCGTTCATGTTCGTCTCGGTCATGCCGTAGCGCTCAAGGATGGCGTGGCCGGTCCGCGCCCGCCATTCGCGATGCGTGTCGGCCAGCAGCGGAGCTGAGCCCGAAATGAACAGTCGCATCCGCGACGTCGTCTCTGCATTCAACATGTCGTCTTGCAGCAGTCGGGTATAGAAGGTCGGCACACCCATCAGCACGGTCGCGCGGGCCATGCCCTCGAAGATGCGGTCCACGTCGAATTTGGGCAGGAAGATCATCGACGCGCCGGAGAACAGCGTCACGTTGGTGGCGACGAACAGCCCGTGGGTGTGAAAAATCGGCAAGGCATGGATAAGGACATCGGTGGGGCCGTATTCCCAGGCCTCGCGCAGCGCCGTGGTATTTGAGACAAGGTTGCCATGCGTCAGCATCGCCCCCTTGGACCGTCCCGTCGTTCCCGAGGTGTAAAGCAGCGCCGCCAGATCATCCGACGCGCGCGGCACGGTCGCGAAATCCTCGGCCATGTCCCTGGCGGCATCGGTCAGGCTGCCTTGCCCATCCGCCCCCAGCGTCAGCAGCCGCGCATCACCGACAACGGGTGCAAGCTGCTCGGCCTTCGCCGGGTCGCAGACGAAGATCGCGGGGGCGGCGTCACCCGCGAAATATTCGATCTCGGTCGGGGTGTAGCCGGTGTTCAGCGGCAGGAAGACCGCACCGGCCCGTACTGTTGCCAGATACAGGATGATCGTCTCGACCGACTTCTCCACCTGCACCGCAACGCGGTCACCGGGCTGCACGCCCAGCGACACCAGCGCGTTTGCCATGCGACCGGTGCGCGCGATCAGGTCGGCATAGCTGATGCGCTCG
Source organism: Paracoccus sp. PAR01 (assembly GCF_014851995.1). Taxonomy (NCBI): domain Bacteria; kingdom Pseudomonadati; phylum Pseudomonadota; class Alphaproteobacteria; order Rhodobacterales; family Paracoccaceae; genus Paracoccus; species Paracoccus sp. PAR01. The sequence goes on along the minus strand of NZ_JACVAW010000014.1, from coordinate 90,141 downwards.
CCGGAAATCGTCTCGATGGCGGTGGTCGTGGGGTCCGAAATGCCACGTGCGAAAATGTCGAAAAGGTTGTCGCTCATCATGGTTCCTTTCATTTCGTGTTCGGCAGCGCGCGCTGCACATCCGGCGCGGCAGTCACCGTGCCGCGTTCGGCAAAGGCTTCGTGGTTCATCTCGATCCGGCTGAGGTCATACAGGTAGTTGACCATCACCCCATGCGACTGCTTCAGCCCATTGGCAGAGATGTCTCCGAGGTAGTTCAGACGGTCAAGCTGTGCGCCATTGCCCAGATGGAAGCGCGCGACGGCGTCGGGCACACGGCCCTTGGCGTCGCGGGCGCGCAGAAAATAGCTGGCTGCGGCAGCCATCAGCGGCGCGCGCAGCGCCTCGGCCTTGGTCGCATCCTTGTGCCAGCCCGGTTCGTCCAGAAGCGCAAAGGCAATGCGCTGATCTGCGTCGATCATCTCGGACGTCTCGTCCTTGCGCTGCACGGCCAGCCATGCGGCAAAACCCGGCACCGGGGACAGAGTGACGAAGGTGCGGACATTGGGCAGCTCGGCCTTCAGCTCTTCGACCACCTGCTTGATCAGGAAATTCCCGAACGAGACCCCGGCCAGCCCCCGCTGGGTGTTCGAGATGGAGTAGAAGACCGCAGTCGTCGCCTGCTCGGCCTCGATCGCCTGGCGCTTGAGGTCCAGCAGCCCGGCCACGTTATCGGGGATGGATCTCGTCAAGGCGACCTCGACGAAAATCAGCGGTTCATCGACCATCTGCGGATGGAAAAAGCCATAGCAGCGCCGGTCAGTCGGCTGCAGGCGATTGCGCAGGTCGTCCCAGTTCTGGATGGCATGGACGGCCTCGTAGCGGATGATCTTTTCCAGAATCGAGGCCGGGGTGTTCCAGTCGATATGACGCAGCACGAGGAACCCCCGGTTGAACCACGATGCGAACAGATGCGCGAAATCGTCATCGACGCGCTTCAGATCAGACTGGCTACGCAGATGGGTCAACAATTCCTCGCGCATCCGGACCAGCGCCGCCGTGCCACCCGGCGCAAGGTTCAGGCGGCGCATCAGCTCCTGCCGGCGCGGTTCGGCGGCGGCATGCAGGTCCTCCATCGCTTCGGGGTCGCGTTCAAAAGCGGTCAGCGCCGCCTTGACCGCCACCGGATCGGGACCGAAGCGTTTAGCCAGCACCCGCAGGAAACCCAGCCGGGCATCGCGCCCGGCAAGGTCAAAGGCCGAAAGCAACCCCTGCGCCAGCGCCACGCCCGAGGCCTCGCCGCGGCGCGACAGCAGCGCCTCGGCCAGTTCCGAGAGTTCCGGCGGCTGCGGCGCGTCCACGCTGTCGCGACGCCACAGCAGGCGACGGCCGCGCTCGGTCAGGGACTCGAACAGCTCGCCCAGAAAGGCGGGACGGCTGGAACGGGGCGCTTCGGTTTTCATCACGATCTCCTTGGTTCAGGGGATGGTTGCCGGGGTCATCCCGGCAACACGACGAAGAGCAGCCACAAAACGACCGGAGCGATCAGGGTGACCAGCGCACCATAGTTCAGCAGCTTGCGGAAGAAGACCTGCTTGTCGATGCCCTGCGCATTGGCCAGAACCAGCGCGCCATTGGTGGAAAACGGGCTGACATCGACGATGGTCGAGGCGACTGCCATCCCGGCGATGAAGCCGATGGCCCCGACGCCGGTATCGCCTTGTAGGAAGGGCACCGCCAGCGGGATCAGCGAGCCCAGCACCGCTGTGGATGAGGCGAAAGCAGACACTACCGCGCCGATAAAGAACAACATCAATGCCGCCAGCAAGGGCGAGGCCATGCCCGCAACGCTGTCGCCGACGAAATCAATGGTGCCCATGCTTTGCAGAACCGCGACATAGGTCGAAACGCCGGTGATCAGCATGATCTCGGGCCAGGCCACCTGCGCCATGGCGCGTTTCTGCATGGTCGGCGCCCAAAGCGCCAGCACCAGACCGATGGTCAGCGCAACGAAGCCGATATCCAGCTTGAAGGCCAGAACCAGCACCGTCAAGGCAGCAAGGCCCAGCAGGGTAACGATCTGATACAGGTTGCCGTCGGGATGGTTGCCCTCTTCGACCTCGGCGACCAGCTTGTTCGATGAGCCGCCGGCCTCTTCGCCGATGCGGCGGGACAGGGCCTCGGCCTCGCTGTCGCCAAAGATCTGCGGACCGGTCGCGGGTTTGGCGATCAGGACATGGGGAACCTTGACCGGCTCGATGTCCTGACGAATGCGCATCAAGGCGCGCCCACCCAGCACCATGAACAGGATCAGGGCCACCGCCGCGTTGACGGTGAAGCTGGCCGCGAAAGTGGTCATCGGGCTTAGCGGCAGACCGGCCTTTTCGACGACGCGATTGGTGATGCCGCCATAGATGCTGATCGGGGAAAAGCCCCCCGCCTGCGCGCCATGCACCACCATCAGGCCCATCAGCAAGGGCGAGATCTGGTAGCGGAAGGCAAATCCCAGCGCGATCGGCGCAACGATGGCGACTGCACCCGGGCTGACGGCGCCCACGGCGGTCAGCATGGCCGAGATGCCGAACATGATCCACGGAATCGCCGCGATCCGGCCCTTGACCGCGCGGACGGCCATGCGGACCAGCCAGTCGATGGTGCCGTTGTTCTGGGCGATGGCGAACAGCCAGGTGATCCCGACCAGCGTCAGGAACAGCCCGCCCGGAAAGCCGCCGATGATGTCATTGGTGCTTTGCCCGGCCAGCAGCGTCCCGACCAGAAACGCGCCGACAAATGCCAGCACGCCCATGTTGATCGGCCAGATCGTGGCTATGACAAACATCGCGGCCAAAGCGTAAATTGATAGAAAATGCGGACTCATGCGCGGCTCCTCCCTCCTTGCAATCTCCACGGATTCACGTTCGACGCGAATCCCCTCCCGCATTTGTTATACGTTTGACGTTTCTTAATGTATATAACATAAACTCGGATGGATGAAACCGGCCGGGTGGGCTATGATGGGATGACGAACAGGTAAAAGGTGAGAGATGGCGAATATTCCGAACACGCTGCGCATCCGCAACGCGCTGGAAAACGCCATTGTGCAAGGTCTTTATCCGCCCGGCGCCCGCCTCGATCCCGAGGCGCTGGAGCGCGAATTCGACTGCTCACGGACCCCGATCCGCGAAGCGCTGCACCATCTGGAGGCATCGGGTCTGGTGCGCGTCTTTCCCAAGCGCGGAACCTTCGTCACCGAATGGAGCGCCGAGGAACTGGCCGAACGCTTCGAGGTCATGGCCGAGATCGAGGCCTCCTGCGGTCGTCTTGCCGCCCGCCGCATTCTGGAATCCGAGATGCAGGCACTGGAACGCGCCCATGACGCCTGCCGCCAGCGTGCCGAGGCAGGCGACGTCGAGGGCTATTACGCCAAGAACTCGGAATTCCATCACAGCATCTACCGCGCCGCGCACAACGCCTTTCTTGAGAAAGAGGCGTCGCGTCTGCACGCCATGCTGCAACCCTACCGCCGGATGCAGCTACAGGTCAGAAATCGAATGGCCCGGTCGCTGGCCGAACATGATGCCGTGGTGGCAATGATCCGCGCGGGCGATGCCGAGGGCGCGGCCAAGGCGCTGCATGATCATGTCATCGTTCAGGGCGACCGCTTCCATGATCTGGTGGTTGCGCTGCGGCACGGCTAGCGGCGCTCCATTCAAGCGTCGAGAAATCTATCGCGACAGGCTTGGAAATGAACGCGACCTCTTTCTTACAAGAGATCGGGCCGATCGGAACAGCCGTCCCCGCCAGCAGTGACGCGCGATAGCCGCTACCCGGCGACTTCCCCAGTTGGATTCCTGTCGGCCGTCGCGCTCGCGCCACATCCCTGACTTTATTTGTCGTCTAATATTCACATTCCTTAGTTTTTCACTAAGGGTCCCGGCAAATCACACCAACGCCCGTTCAAGGACGGGCGTTTCAAACTACAGGCATTTCCATGAATCCCAGACATTTCCTTATCTTGCTGCTTGGCAGCGTCAGCTTTTCGGGCATGCTGCACGCGCAAGAGCCCGTCCAGCTTGACACGGTGGTTCTTGAGGCAGAAAGCGACGAGACGCTTCAGCAGGACGGTTATATCGCCATCTCCGGTCGTCAGGCGATGCGTGTCGAGACCCCGATCCAGCGTTTGCCGCAAGCGGTCAGCGTCATTACGCAGGATCAGCTACAGGATCAGGCACCGCGTACCATGCTTGAGGCGCTGAATTACACGGCCTCGGCAACGCCGGGAAATTACGGCTATGACACGCGCTACGACTCGTTCTGGCTGCGCGGTTTCCCGGCCTATCAGACGGGCGTCTTCCGCGACGGGCTGCGCAGCTTCAACGGTCTTTCGGCCTGGTATCGCAACGATCCCTACACGCTTGAGGGGATCGCGGTGCTGAAAGGCCCGGCCTCGTCGATGTTTGGCGTCAGCACCCCCGGCGGCATCGTCAATCTGGTCAGCAAGCGCCCCAAGGACACGCCCTATCACGAAACCCGCCTGAGCTATGGCAGCTATGCCCGCGTCGAGGCGGCCGTCGATTTCACCGGCCCGCTGGATGCCGAAGGCGACACGCTTTATCGCTTTGTCGCGCTGGCCCGCGATGCCGACACCCATATCGACGGCTATGCCGATGACCGCATCCTGCTTGCGCCCTCGATCAGCTTCCGTTTGTCCGACGACCAAAGGCTGCTGCTCAGCGCCGAATATGCCAAGGATCGCACCGGCGCCGTGGCCTATTACCATTTTGGCTCGGATCTTGACGTGACCGACGCCCCGGCGGGCGATCCGAACTACAACCGTTTCGATCTGGAGCAATTCCGGATCGGCTACGAATACACTTGGGACATCTCGGAAGACACCCAGTTGCGTCAAAGCTACCGCTGGACCAAGGTGCGGGCCGACATGCGCTATGGCACGCGCTACGGGACCTATCCCGATCTGGTTCCCGGCTATTGGGAACGCTACCACGAGACCGCGAAATCCCACGTTCTCGACCTGATGCTGGAGCACAAGCTGGCGACCGGCGACTTCCAGCATACGCTGGCCTTCGGGGCCGATTACACGCGCGGCGAATATAGTGCGGATTACGGCGGAACGGCCCTTGGTCAGGCCGCCAACGAGGCGCTGGACGTGCCCTTCTATGCCTCGCGCGAGCAGGTCCAGACCGGCATCTATTTCGCAGATCAGATCGAACGCGATGCCCTGACGGTTTCGCTGTCGGCCCGCTATGACTGGGTCGATACCGATTATGCCGACGCCGTCTATGGCACCTCGACCGTCAATTCCGGCGAGCAGAAGGACGAGGCCTTTACCGCCCGTCTGGGCGTCTCCTACGAGATGCAGAACGGCGTGACGCCCTATGCCAATATCGCCAGCTCCTTCGCGCCGAACGTCGCGCAGGTCTATGCCGACAGTTCCGACCCGACCGGCAGTCCCGCCGATCCGACCGAAGCACTGCAGAAAGAGATCGGCATCAAATACGCCCTGCCCGATCAGCGCACCGTGATCTCGGCCGCGCTGTTCGACATCCATCAGGACAATGGCATGGTGCTGGTCGTGGGCGATGACGGGCGCAATCGCGGCCTGCAATACGACCTGACCTCGCGCGGCTTCGAACTTGAGGCGATGAGCAATCTTGAAAATGGCGTCAGCCTGATCGCATCCTACGCCCATATGAAGGTTGAGATCAACGAAGGCAGCCCCGGCACCAAGGGCAACGAACTTTCGGGCGTTCCGAATGACACGCTGTCGCTTTTCGTGAAATACGAGCCCGAGGCTGGCGCGCTGGAGAATGTCGGTCTGATGGCCGGGATGCGCTATATCGGCAAAAGCTATGGCGACGATCTGAACACGATCGAGAATGCCAGCCGGACCTATTTCGACCTTGGCGCGACCTATGACTTTGCCGGCCTCGGCTATGAGGGGACGCAATTGCAACTGAATGTCCGCAATCTGTTCGACCGCGAGGGGCAGACCTGCACCGCCGGTTGGTGCTATCGCGACGAACCGCGCATGTTCGACCTGAGCCTGTCGCGTCGCTTCTAAGATGCAGATGACTGCGCGCCGTCTTGCGCTGCCGGCGGCACTGGGAACTCTGGGTGGGCTTTATGTCACCCAGAGCGTGCTGGGCGGATTCATCTGGTCCGCCCTGCCCGCCGTCATGCGCGAGCAGGGTATGGCCCTTGAGAAACTGGGTTTCCTGTCGCTTCTGGTTCTGCCTTGGACGCTGAAATTCCTGTGGAGCCCGTGGGTCGAGCGTTGGCGGCGTCCTGCGGGGCGCGCCCCGCGAACAAAGGCGATGATCGCCTGTGGCGGCGGGCTGGTCCTTGCCGCCCTGTTGGCCTTGTCGGGGCAAACTGCATCGGCCCTTGCCCCTCTGATCGCGACGCTTTTTGTCATCGCCACCGTGACGGCAACCGTCGATATCGCTTGCGACGGCCATGCGGTCGAGGCTTTCCCGCCATCGGCCTATTCCTGGGCCAACATGATGCAGGTCGGTGGGGCCTATATCGGCGCTGCACTGGGCGGCGGGCTGGTTCTGGTCGCGATTGATCGACTGGGATGGCAGGCGGGCCTTGCCGTTCTGGCGGGGCTGTGCCTGATCGGGACCCTGCCGTTCCTGCTTATGCGCCAACCCGCGCCGCGAAGCGAACCGGCTGCGGGTGGCGCAAGCCTGCGCGCGGCGCTGTCCCGTCCCGAATTGCGGCGTGGGTTGCTGATCACGGCGCTTTACGTCGCTGCCATGAAATCCTCGCTGGGCTTTTTCGGACCGTTTCTGGTGGACAAGGGCTTCACCCTGACCGAGGTCGGGCTTTACAGCGCCGCAGGCAGCCTGGTCGTCGGCTTGCTCGGCGCGGTTCTGGGTGGCGTCGCGGTCGCCCGTCTGGGGACGCTGCCGGTGCTGATGATCGCGCTGGCCGGGCAGGCACTGGTGCTGGCTTATTGCCTTGCCGTGGCGGCAGGAATGGCCCTGCCTTTGGGACCATTGGCCGTTCTGACGCAGATCGGTTCGAACGCTTGGCTCGCCTTTGGCTTTGTCGCGCTTTACGCCCGTTTCATGCAATGGTCCGATCCGCGTCAGGCCGGCGTGGATTTCACCCTGTTTCAATGCATGGATGCGGGCGTGGGCATGGTGCTGGGCTTTATCGGTGGCCAGATCGCCGGGCATTTTGGCTATCATGGCCTGTTCGCCAGCGCGCTGGCGTGCTCGCTGATCTGCGCAGTCGGCATCTTGCGGCGCATTGGCGACAAAGCGTAACGAATACAGATGATGTTGCCGACCCTCCTGAGCGGGTCGGCAACATTGCGGCACACAAGTCCATGAATGCCGCGTGTCGACTGAGCCCCAATCGAAGCTCATGCTGTATCGACAGCCACCATCCCCAACATCCTGCTACAATAGCCCAAGAGTCGCGCCCGGATCTTCCCGTCTGCTTCATTTCAGCGAGTAGGATTGCCATGCCATTCTATCAGGACCTGAACGACTACAGGCAGTTCCCCGACCCGAACTATCCCGACAAGCACAAGTGGATCGCGCAGAGGCTTCTGGCCCTTCGCCACGACCTGAATCTTCGGATTGTCAGGGGGCGCCGCTCTGATTCACTCATCGTCGGCACCTGGAACCTTCGCGCATTTGACGGGGGGCTGCCACGGCTTCCCGAAAGCATCCATTACATCGCGGAAATCATTGCCGCCTTCGACATATGCGCCTTGCAGGAACTGCGACCAAATCTGGAGCCGATCCGACGGCTGAAGACCTTGCTTGGGCCGAACTGGGAATATTTCCTGACCGATGTCAGCGACCATGAGGGTGGAAACGATGAGCGCATGGCGTTCTTTTACAACACCGACAAGGTGATCTTCCGCAATATCATCGGCGAGATCGTGATCCCCAAAAGCGTGCTTCCAAGCGGCAACCAGATTTCCAGAACGCCATTCTTTGCGGCTTTTCAGGCTGGATGGTTCCGTTTCACCCTATGCTCTTCGCACATTATCTATGGCAATGACCACGCGCTGCGGGCTGCAGAGGTCACTGCCGTCACCGACGCGCTTGCCAAGCGCGCGAAGGTCGAAGATCAGGTGTTCATCTTCCTTGGTGACATGAATATCGAGGACGTGAACGATCCCATCATGGCCGCTCTCAGGAATAGCAGGATGGAGCTGGCACCGGTGCCGCCATCCAATCTTGGCGGCGACAAACCCTTTGACCAGATAGCCTATACCGTGCGTGGTGCGAGCACCCGCAAGACCCGCCTGCTGCGATCCGGAGCTTTCGACTGGCGCAATGCTGTCTATGGCCCGGCCAAGATGCCCGATCCTGGCGCCCCTGCCGATCCTGGGAACGTGATCAGAAAGACCGACCTAGAGAACATCGCGCATTACGCTCCGATTGTCGCGGCGCATCGTCGGGCGCATGGCGAAGCCCCTCACGCGGATTTTCAAAGATCCTACGCGCAATGGGTGACCTATGAGATGTCGGATCATCTGCCGGTTTGGGTCGAGCTTGAGACAGATTATTCCGACGAATATCTGGAAAAGTTCGTGATCGGCTGACTCAACCATCCCCGGTCACGCCGTCATCCTGCGGGCCATGGCGCGGCGTGCAGTTTTTGCTGAAGGGCTCCTGAGGGCCACGGTTCCGGCGATGCCACTCAGGGACGACTGGTCTTTGAGCAGCCAAAAGGCAGGCGGGAGCGACGAAATCGAGGCGGCAGTCACTTTACCACGCATCGACGCGTGCAAATGACGTAATTCACCCGCCAAAGCCCGAAGTCGGCACGAGTCATACTTGACTGAATTTGTTAACATTGGCATTCCCTACGTCATAGGCAGGCTTCGGCCCCTGATCACAGCCGATCGGCTTTGGATCACGGTCAGCTCACCCAGAGCAAAATGACGGCCGCAAGGCCATCCGCTTCGTGTGAGAGGGGCCGATGAAGCATGGATCGCTTCAAGACATGACCGACAGCCGGGTGGGGCACAACGATGCCCTCCTCCGTTGCCACGGCATGGCCGCTTGCGCGCTGCACCATTCGAATTCCTGAACATCACAGATCCAAATCCGGCCCCGAGGGGCATAGGGAGATTCTCGACGTGAGCACCGAACCGAACCTCGCTCCGATCGCAGCGGCGGCAGCCGCAGCACCCGGCAGCGGCATTACGATTGACGCCTCGACCGCAACTGCGGGCATCAACTGGGCGACGTTTATTGGCGATTATGTCTCGGGCGCGGGCTCATTCAGCTTTTACGGCGGTCAGTTCACGCCGTTCTACGGACAGCCTCAGGCGGTCAGCGGCTCTCAGGCCGCCTATGACTTCCCGGGGTCGCAGGGCGTGTTCGTGCTTGAGGGCACTGATCTGGCCTATGACTGGATCCGCTATGGCAACACCTATCCGCATGCGCTGTCGGGCCAGCTTGACGGGCTGACCTTCGGCAATTGGATCGAGGGGCAGACCACGGCGACCGAAGGCAACGGTGCGGCGGGCCGCATCGCCGGTCTTGACACGCAACTGGTCATCACCGGACTGGACATTGATGTTGCCCCCGGCACCGGGGCATCCTCGGCAACGGTGTCCAACCCGGTCATGGACATGCATAGCGCGGCGTCCTCGGGCAATGCGGGCGCGGTCTACAACCTGCTTTCCGGCTATGCCCAGAACTTCATCGGCTCGGACCATGCCGACAGCTTTACCGGCACCGCCCAGAACGACACCATCGATGGCGGGGCTGGAAACGATACGCTGGACGGTGGCGCGGGCGCGGACATCATCAATGGCGGCGCGGGCAATGACCTGATCCAGTCGGGCGCAGGCAATGACACGATCGACGGCGGCGCCGGGACCGATACGCTGGTGCTCGAGGGCAATTTCGGCAGTCCGGGCGGCTATACCTTCACCGGAGGCACGGGCGGTGCGCCCTTGGTCATCACCGACCCGAGCGGGGGAACCGGCACCGATACGCTGACGAATGTCGAGATCCTGAAATTCGACAATCTGACCTATGATCTGGTGAACCATCGCGCCAACTTTACCCCCACCGGACTGGCGCTCAGCAATGCCAGCATTGCCGAGACCGCCGCTGTAGGCGCGACGGTCGGCGCGATTTCGGTCACGGATCGCGAGACCACCGACACCTATACCTATGAATTGGTGAACAGCGCCGAGGACCGTTTCGTGATCGAGAACGGCGAAGTGCGTGTCGCCGCGCCCCTGACCGATGGCAGCTATGACATCGAGGTTTTGGTCACCGACAGCGCGGGCAATAGCTACCAGCAGGCATTGACCGTCACCGTGACCGAGCCGCCGGTCATTACCATCGACGCATCGGGCGCAAGCGCAGGCATGGACCTCGAGGCGTTCATTCGCGGCGGGTTCCTGCAGGGCATATCGGGCGGCGGGATGCCGGTCTTTGATAATGGCACGAACTTCAGCGGCACCGAGGCGATGCTGGCCTATGGCAGCGATCCCTCGTCGTCCTACATCCTGACGCACGGGGCGCTGGAATACTATTTCGGCACCCATACCGTGACGGGCGAAATCGACACGATCGAATATGGCACGCGCGGCACCGGCAGCTATGACGCGAGCGGCGCGTTCATCGGTGGCGACGCGGAGCTGCGCATCAGCGGGCTGGAATTTGCCAATGCGCGCCCGACCACCCCGGCCGAGGAAGCCCAGATCGAAGCGAATGGCGCGGTCCACAATTTCGTCATCGCCCATATGTACGGCTCGGCCGGTTCGCAGGCACGGCTGGATGCCTATGCCGATGCGCTTGACGAATATCGCCAGCATTTCATCGGCTCGGCCGGGAATGACGTCTATACCGGCAGCCGCTTCAACGACACGATCGAGGGCGCGGGCGGAAACGACCTGCTGAATGGCGGCGAAGGCACGGATGTCGCGGTCTTTGACGGCGTGTTCGGCGGCCCTTCCGGCAGCTATTCCTTTAGCGGCGGCATGGGCGGTGCGCCCTTGGTCATCACCGACAGCCGTGCGGATGGCACCGGCACCGACACGCTGACCAATATCGAGCTGCTTCGCTTCGACAACCTCACCTATGATTTCGTCAATCACCGCGCGAATTACACGCCGACCGATGTGGCGCTGTCCAATGCCGAAGTCATCGGTAGCGCGGTTGCCGGCACGGTCGTGGGCAGCCTGACTGCCACCGATCGTGAGACAACCGATACGCACAGCTTCGCCTTGGTCGATGATGCGGATGGTCGTTTCCGGATCGTCGGCAACGAAATCCGCGTCACCGGAACGGCACCGCTCTCGCATGACAACTATGTCCTGACCATTCGCGTCACCGATGGCGCGGGCAATGAATTCGACAAGCAGATCACCATCGCGGTCGATGACCCGGTCGCGAACACCGCACCCGCGACCGTCACCCTGTCCGCAACCGGGATCGCCGAGAATTCGGCCAATGGCACCGTCATCGGCATTCTGTCGGCGACCGATGCCGATGGCGATGCGCTGACCTACAGCCTGACCAACAATGCCGGTGGGCGCTTTGCCCTGGTCACGCAGAACGGGCAGACCCGCTTGGTGGTGAATGGCGCGCTGGATTATGAAACCGCGACCTCGCACCAGATTGCGGTTCAGGTCGCGGACGGGCGCGGTGGCGTTGTGACGCAGCACTTCACTGTTGGCGTTACCGATGTGCTGGGCCGGTTGATCAACGGAACCGCCGCAGCCGACCTTCTGAATGGCACGCCCGAGGGTGATACGCTGAACGGCGGCGCAGGTGCTGACACCCTGCGCGGCGGAATCGGCAACGACATCTATGTCGTCGACAATGCGGGCGATCTGGTGGTCGAGCTTGCTGGTCAGGGCACCGACACGGTGCGCGCGACCGTCACCCACACACTGGCGGCCAATGTCGAAAATCTTGAACTGCAAGGCACGGCGGCGATTGGTGGCACCGGCAACGCTCTGGCCAACCGGATCACCGGGAATGCGGGCGCGAACGCGCTGAATGGCGCGGCTGGTAACGACACGCTGATCGGCGGGGCTGGTAACGACACGCTGAACGGCGGCCTTGGGGCCGACGTGATGCAGGGTGGCGCGGGCAATGACGTCTATATCATCGACAATGCCGGGGATCGCGTGACTGAGTTTGCGGGCGCGGGCAACGACACCGTCCGGACGTCCACGCTGTCGCAAGTCCTTGGCGCAAATGTCGAGAACCTTGAACTGCAAGGCTCGGCGGCGCTATCCGGCACTGGCAACGCTTTGGCCAACCGGATCACCGGAAATTCCGGTGCGAATGCGCTGAACGGTGCGGCGGGCAATGACACCCTGATCGGTGGCGCTGGCAACGACACGCTGAACGGCGGGCTTGGGGCTGACGCGATGCAGGGCGGCGTCGGCAACGACCTGTATTTGGTGGATAATCTGGGCGACCGGATCACCGAGGCCGCGAATGCAGGCACCGACACCGTTCGCGCAACCGTCAGCCATGTGCTTTCCGCGAGTATCGAGAACCTTGAGCTGCAAGGTGGCGCACTGAATGGCACCGGCAATGCCAGCGCGAACCGGATCACCGGCACGGCAGGCGCGAACGCGCTGAATGGCGCGGCGGGCAATGACACGCTGATCGGCGGGGCTGGGAACGATTCGCTGAACGGTGGCACGGGCATTGACCAGATGAGCGGCGGTGTCGGCAACGACACCTATTACGTCGATCATGCAAGCGACCGGGTTATCGAGCTTTCCGGCCAGGGTGTGGATACCGTCCGCTCGACCATCAGCCATACCCTTGGCGCGAATGTCGAGAACCTGATCCTGACCGGCACAGCCGCAGTCAATGCCACCGGCAATGCGGTGGCGAACGCCCTGACCGGCAATTCCGGCGCGAACGTCCTGATGGGCTACGCGGGGAACGATGTCCTGAATGGCGGCGCGGGCGATGACAAGTTGTTCGGCGGTGTCGGCAATGACCGGCTGATCGGTGGCGCGGGTGCCGATATCCTCAGGGGTGGCGAGGGCAGCGACGTTTTTGTCTTCACCTCGCTGCGCGACTCGACGACATCGCTGGCCGGGCGCGACTCGATTTGGGACTTCACCAAAGGCGCGGACCGGATCGATCTTTCCCAGATCGACGCGAACACCGAGACGGCAGGCGATCAGGCCTTCTCGTTCATCGGGAACGCTGCTTTCTCGGGCGAGGCCGGAGAGCTGCGCTTTGTGAACGTGAACGGGCAGAGCCTTGTCCATGCCGACGTGAATGGTGACGGCCGCACCGACTTCACCATCCATTTTGACGACAAGCTGACCTTCACGCAAAGCGACTTCTTGCTCTGATCAAGCGAACCGGCGGGGAGGGCTGTGGCCCTCCCTGTCATATGAGCCAAAAGGAACAGACCATGGCAGCCGTCCGCAGGCTTGCGACCCTGACCACGACCGTCACGCTGATTGCCGCAGCGCCAGCTGCCACGCTTGCCCAAGAGGCAGTGCGGCTGGATACGGTTGTCCTCAGCAGCGAGGCCGATGGAGACGGCGATGGCACCAGCACCGTCCTCGGCGCCGATCAGATCCAGCTGGAATATTCCGGCCTCGATCTGTCGCAGGTTCTGGACGAGATTCCGGGCGTCACCACCCAAGTATCGGGCGGCGATCCCGGCGTTTCGGTCAATATCCGGGGCATGCAGGATTTTGGCCGGGTCAATGTGCTGGTCGATGGCGCGCGGCAGAATTTCCAGCGCACCGGGCACGGTGCCAACGGCTCATTCTACACCGACACCGAGATGCTCAAATCGGTCGAGGTCACGCGCGGCCCCGGTGCCACGGTCAATGGCGGTGGCGCGATTGGCGGCGTCGTCAGCCTGACCACAATTGACGCGGATGACATCATCGCCGACGGGTCTGATCGCGGCGGCAGGCTGCGCTTTTCGCTGGATTCCAACGGCCCCGGCCCCACGGTGAACCTTGTCGGCGCCATGCGGCCCGAGGATCGCGTCGATTTCCTGCTGGGCGGGACCTATCTTGACCGGCGCGACTATACCTCGGGCGGCGGCGACAGGGTCGCCTCGGGCCAGACCATGAATTCCGGCCTGTTCAAGACCCGCTTCCGCCCGGCCGAGGGGCATGAACTGAGCTTTACCGCCAGTCGCTATGACACATCCTTCCTGACCGGCACGTCAATCCTGCGCGACACCGATGTAACGGTGGATACAGCCATCGCGGGCTATCGCTGGACTTCGGTCGACTCGGACTTCTGGGACCTCAGCGTCAAGACCTACCTGACCCGGACCGAGGCGGACCAGTCCGTTCAGAACGGCCCGTTCGAGCGATCGTTCAGGATCGAGACCAGCGGCCTCGACGCCCATAACACGGCGCATGTTTCGACCGGCGGCGTCGAACACGAGGTGACTTTCGGAGGCGATGTCTTTCGCGACCGGGTCAGCACGGTCGACCGCGTGGGAACCAGCGACGAGCTGACCCCTCCGGGCACGCGGGTCGTCTGGGGCGCCTATATTCAGGATCGCGTGGCTCTGAACCCATGGTTTGAGCTTGAAGGGGCGCTGCGCTTTGACGCCTATGAGCTGGAAAACGACCGCCACAGGGTCGAGGGCGACCGGCTTTCGCCCAAATTCTTGGTCCGATACATCCCTGATGAACGGATCAGCTTCCACCTGAGCTATGCCGAGGCGATGCGCCCCCCTGCCCTGACCGAAAGCATGATCGAGGGCTTTCACCCCGGATCGGTCAGCGGTGAGTTCCTGCCCAACCCCGATCTGCGCCCCGAAATCGCCCACACGATCGAGGCGGGGCTGGACGCGCAGCTGCAGGGCCTGCTGCGCGATGATGACGAAATCAGCGCCCGTTTCGCGGTCTTTCAGAACGATATCGACGATTACATCGACCAGAACCTGGTCCAGCACGGGCTGTTCGGCGCGATCCAATATCTGAATATCGGCAAGGTCCGCATCCGCGGGGCCGAGCTTGAGCTGTCCTATGACTCCTCGCGCTTTTTCGGCGGGCTGAACGGCCAGCTTCTGGATGGCCAGCGCCGGGGCGGCGACGACCTGAACGACGTGCTGCTTTACCCTCAGGAAGACGGGGTTCAGCCCAAGGTGCCGCCGTATCAGATCGCCGCGACCGCCGGAATCAAGGCGCTGGATGCACGCCTGCAGATGGGCGCGCGCGCGACCTTTGTCGGCGAGCAGAAAAACGCCCGCGCCGAAGGCTATGTCGGCGACAGCTATGAAACGCTCGACCTCTTTGCCCAGTACCAGATCAATGACGATTTCAGCGCCAATGTGGCGCTGAACAACGTGCTTGACCGCGACTACACGCAATACCTGAACGCCAACCCCAGCCCCGGCTTCAACGCCCATGCCACGCTTAGCGTCCGCTTCTGATCAACCCATCTGAACTCAAGGAGACACTGGAAATGGCATTGACGATCCGCTTGCTTGCCTCGACCGGGGTGAATTTCAACGCCGACTTCGACGCCTATTTAAACCGCTTCGATCTGACCGGATTCCCGCTGTTTCTAGGCGGGAACAACCAGTATAACGGCGACCAGCTGCTGCTTCTGGGGGCCAAGGCCGCAAACCCGCGCAATACGCAGGCCATCATCATGGATGGCAACGATTTTAGCTACGCCATGACAAACCACACGCTCAGCGGCACGATGACCTCGATCAGACTGGCGACCTTGGGCGACAGCTACAATTCGACGACCGACACGTTTACCCGCGATGCGGCGGGACATATCACCAATGTCTCGACCTCGATCCAGATTTCAGGACTGAACATCTCGAATGCGTCGGGGGTGCGCGGGAACTTCCATCAGGTCACAAACGGGTTGATGGGTGGCGACGGGCATGATGGCGGGCGCGCCGACCCAACCCGGCTGGAAAATTTCATCTGGGCCGAAGCGCATAACGTCATCGGGTCGGCCGGGGCAGACACCTATTCCGGAACGCGCTTCAACGACACGATCAACGGGGGCGCAGGCAATGACACGCTGGCTGGGGCCAGCGGCAACGACAGCATCATTGGCGGGACAGGCAACGACAACCTGAGCGGAGCGGCCGGAAATGACACATTGAATGGCGGCACCGGCGCGGACGCCATGACCGGCGGTGCCGGAAACGACCTCTATTGGGTCGATTCAGCCAGCGACCGTGTGGTCGAGGCCGCGGCAGGGGGCACCGACACCGTGCGCTCGACCGTCAGCCACACTTTGTCCGCCAATGTCGAGGCGCTGCAACTGCTTGGCACGGGCGCGATCAACGGAAAGGGCAATGCGCTGGCCAATACGCTGACCGGAAACGGGGCCGCGAACCTTCTGAGCGGCGAAGCTGGCAATGACACTTTGAATGGCGGGGCCGGAAGCGATACGCTGAATGGCGGGACAGGTGCCGACGTCATGACCGGCGGCACCGGCAACGACACCTATCTGGTCGACTCGGCCAGCGATCGCGTGGTCGAGGCTGCTGCAGCTGGTACCGACACCGTGCGCTCGACCGTCAGTTATACCCTGTCCGCCAATGTCGAGGCGCTGCAACTGCTTGGCACCGGCGCGATCAATGGAAACGGCAACACGCTGGCCAACACGCTGACCGGAAACGGGGCCGCAAACCGCCTGAACGGCGGTGCAGGCAATGACGTCCTGAATGGAGGCGCGGGCGCGGATGTTCTGCTGGGCGCAGCGGGCAATGACCGCCTGAATGGCGGGACGGGCAACGACCAACTGAATGGCGGCGCTGGCGCGGATATGCTCACCGGGGGCGTCGGCGCTGACACCTTCGTCTTTGCAGCGTTGTCTGACTCGACCGTGGCGATCGCCGGGCGTGACGTGATCGTCGATTTCCAGGGCGGCGCGGGCGATCGCATTGACCTGAGGGCGATCGACGCAAACACTACTGTCGCGGATAATCAGGCGTTCTCGTGGCTGGGGACGGCTGCGTTCTCGGGCACGGCTGGCCAGTTGCGCTATCAACAACAGAACGGCGACACCTTCGTCTATGGCGATGCAAACGGCGATAGGGTCGCTGATTTTGCAATCGTCATCGATGCCCAAGTCAATCTGAACGAGAGCTATTTCCTGCTTTGACGTAATCCCAGACGGCGGAACACCGGCTGTTCCGCCGCTTTGTGTGGTCGTTCCGCGGCAAGGGTTCTCTATCCTGTAGCCGCAACTCCTGCCCCTGTTCGTGATTGGCACTCCTGCGCCAATGGCGCGCAGACGCATTCCATTTTGGTAGGCATATTTCGCCAATGCTTTGATAGAATGTTTTTTTCAGAGAATAATTATTCCACGCCATCTGGCTATTTGGCGCTGGACAGCGCCAGATAGCCAGACAAAATGTCGGAATTGGTCACGGGATTCGTGTGGCCAACTGCATTGCTGAATTTCTGAAGCTGAAGCGAAACCATGTCTTCCCGCGTCGATTTCGAACGGGTCAGCATGGCATGGTCAGATTGAGTAAAAGGAAGCTCGCATGACATTCCTGTCCGGTGTGTTCAACCACTCGCCCGAAATCGCGTTATTCCTGTCGCTTGCCCTTGGATATTGGATAGGCAAGTTCCAGTTCGGAAAATTCCAGCTGGGCGGCGTGGCGGGATCGTTGCTTGTCGCGGTGCTGATCAGCCAGTTCGGCGTCACCATCGACAATGGCATCAAGTCGGTGCTGTTTGCGCTGTTCATCTATGCGGTCGGCTTTGAAAGCGGGCCGCAGTTCTTTCGCTCACTGGGACGACAGTCGATCCGCGAAATCGTGATGGCAGCGGTGCTGGCGATCAGCGGTCTGGCGACCGTGGTGATCCTTGCCAAGATCTTTGCGCTGGACAAGGGTCTGGCGGCGGGCATTGCCGCGGGCGGGCTAACGCAATCCGCGATCATCGGCACCGCCGGTTCCGCCATCGAGAAACTGGGTCTTGCCGCGGATGAGGTCCAGCGCCTGCAGGCGAATGTCGCGATCGGCTATGCCGTGACCTACATCTTCGGCTCATTCGGGGCGATCATCGTCTGCGTGAACATCCTGCCATGGTTCATGAAGCGCTCGATCCGCGATGATGCCGTCAAGGCCGAGGCCGAACTGCTGAAAGGGGCGCGCATCTATGGCAATGGCGAGGCTCCGGCCCTGCCCGAACTGGTGGGCCGTGTCTTTCGCGTCGAAGGCGCGGCAGGAAAAACCATCGAAGCCGTCGAAAAATCGGCCCCGGAACGCGCCTTCACCATTGAGCGCGTCCGGCGCAACGGCAATATCATCGGTACCCAACCCGGCCTGACCTTGCAGAAGGGCGATGCGGTGCTTGTCGTCGGTCGCCGCAACAGCGTCATCGCGCTGGAGGACGGCATCGGACCAGAAATCCCCGATAGCGACGGGATGGAGCTGGTCGTGACCACGCGTGAGGTGCAGATTTCAGGCAAGGACTTCGTCGGCCATAGCGTCGCGGACATTCTGGTCAGGAACGATGATCTGCGGCACGGTATCTATGTTCTGAGCGCCTCGCGCGGGGGCAGCAGGCTGGTGCTGCAGGACGATACGGTGATCGAGGCCGGCGACATCATCACCGTGCATGGCGTGCAAGAGGATCTCCAGCGGCTCGCAGGCCGGGTCGGACCGTCGATCGTTCCCAGCGACAAGACGGATTGGGTCTTTCACAGCTTCGGGCTGGTCGTGGGCCTGCTGATCGGTCTGCTGGTCGTCCGCATCGGATCAATCCCTCTGACCCTGGGGGCCGGAGGCGGCGCACTGCTTTCGGGCCTCGCCTTCGGTTGGTATCGCAGCCGCCACATGACCGTCGGCAACCTGCCGCTGGCCGCCTCGACGCTGTTGCGCGATCTGGGTCTGGCCGGGTTTGTCGCGGTGGTCGGCCTGCAATCCGGCCAGCAGGCGGTTCACACCATCGCCGAGCATGGCCTGTCGATCTTCCTGATTGGCGTGGTGGTCACGATCCTGCCCATGATCCTGACCATGCTCGTCGGACGCTACATCCTGCACTATGACAATGTGGCCATCTTTGCCGGCGCATTGTCGGGTTCGCGCAGCGCCAACCCCGCCTTCGGCGAAATTCTGGAAAAGGCCGGGAACACCGTTCCGACCACGCCCTTCGCCATCACCTACGCTCTTGCCAACGTATTTCTGACCCTTCTCGGCCCGCTTGTCGTGGCATTCGTCTGATTCCTGAAACGGAGATGTGAAATGACCGATTACAGCCAATTCGCGCAGCTTAGCCCCTTTGAACTCAAGGATGAGCTGATCAAGCTGGCGTCGAGCAAATCCGACCAGTCGATGCTGAATGCGGGCCGGGGCAACCCGAACTTCATGGCGACGCTGCCGCGTCGGGCCTTTTTCCGGTTGGGTCTTTTCGCCGCGGCAGAATCCGAGCTGTCGTATTCCTACATGCAGCAGGGCATCGGCGGCCTGCCCCAGATCGAGGGGATCGAAGGCCGTTTCGAGCGCTACATCACCGAAAATCAGGACCAGAAGGGGGTCGAGTTCCTTGGCCGCGCGCTCAGCTATGTGCGCGATCAATTGGGGCTTTCCGCCTCAGACTTCCTGCATGAGATGGTCGAGGGCATCCTTGGCTGCAACTACCCCGTGCCGCCACGCATGTTGCGCATCAGCGAACAGATTACCCGTCAGTATCTGATGCGCGAGATGGTTGGGGGCCGGATCTCGGCACAGGATGTGGATGTCTTCGCGGTCGAGGGCGGCACGGCGGCCATGACCTATATCTTCGACACGCTGAAAAAGAACCAGCTTGTCACGAAAGGCGACAAGGTCGCGATCGGGATGCCGGTCTTTACCCCCTATATCGAAATCCCGGAACTGGACGTCTATGGGCTGGAGGAGGTCGCGATCAACGCCGATCCGGATGCGGGATGGCAATATCCCGACGCCGAGTTGGACAAGCTGAAGGACCCGGCGATCAAGATTTTCTTCTGCATCAACCCCTCGAACCCGCCTTCGGTCAAGCTGGACAATCGCAGCCTGAAGCGGATCGCCGAGATCGTGAAGAACGACCGCCCCGATCTGATGATCTTGACCGACGACGTCTACGGAACCTTCGCCGACGGCTTCCAGTCGCTGTTCGCCGTCTGTCCAAAAAATACCATTCTGGTCTATTCCTTCTCGAAATATTTCGGCGCGACCGGCTGGCGGCTTGGCGCGGTGGCGATGCATCAGCACAATGTGCTGGACGCGGCGCTGGCGGAGCTGCCCAAGGCGGACAAGGACATGCTCGAGCGCCGCTATGCCTCGATCACGACCGACGTTCCCGGACTGCGTTTCATCGACCGCCTTGTTGCCGATAGCCGGACCGTGGCGCTGAACCACACTGCGGGTCTATCGACCCCGCAGCAGGTGCAGATGGTCCTGTTCTCGCTATTCGCGCTGATGGATGAGAATGACAGCTACAAGACCGCCCTGAAGAACGTGATCCGCCGTAGGCAAGCCGCGCTTTATGCCGAGTTGGGCATCGACATGCCGGATGACGTAAACTCGGTCGATTACTACACGCTGGTCGATCTGGAGAAGGTCTCGAAGCAGCTTTACGGTGAGGAATTTGCGAAATGGATCACGCAGAAATTCTCGCCCAACGAGCTTTTGTTCCGCATCGCGGACAAGACCGGAATTGTGCTGCTGCCGGGGCGTGGCTTTGGCACGCAGCATCCGTCGGGCCGGGCCTCGCTCGCCAATCTCAACGAATATGAATACGCTCAGATCGGGCGCGCGCTACGCGGGATGGCCGACGAATATCATGCCGCCTGGAATAAAGGCGGGGCGGCAGGCTGACGGTGCATTCAATCCCGCTACGCTGAAGGTTAAGAGACATCCGCCAAGCCAGCATCAGAGATAGCCCTGTCGGGTAGTAGCAGTGCTGAGAGTCCAGTCCTGATGGCGCACTGCACAGTTGTTGGAGGGAATTCACCATGTGAATCCCCTCCAATATCGTAGCCGGGCTGCGTGAGCCGACCCGCAAAGACAACCTGCAAGACCACGAACTGACACGGGCATAACCCGTTCCTGACGAAGCCGAGGTCGCTGACGGTCTGATTTAATCCAAAGAGGGGGGTGGAAAGCCTCAGCCTCTGGGAAGCGGGGCAGAGGTGGAGGCTGAATGCGGGCAACACACCCGCGCAGGGCGGTTCATAGCGGCGCGTCTGGTGTGATATCCACTTTGGGAGACGCCGGATTTCCGGGCGGCGGCGGCCACTACAGGCAGTGTCCAACCAATTTCATCGCAACGCGAACCCCTTGGAAGCCGACAACCGCCAGAGGGAGCACAACGAATTCCTGCGGGCTGCGGAAAGCATCGAGCGTACGACTTGGCGTAAATCAGGGGACGATCATTCCCGAATCCAGAGCGAGCAAGGATGGACTGACCGAACATTCCCGGCGCACGCCTGATGGCAGAAAATATCGTTCATCAGGTCGCGAAAACTCAGATGCGTGGGAGTGAACTGCTTCGCCGCTTTCGGCATCGCCTACCCTTTTGTTGAGCTGCTTCAGCCCACCCACGTCAAAATGCGCCTCGGATACGGAATAATTCGGATAAAGCTATGTAATCGTAGGAGTGGTTGTCTTTCTGGCTAGCGCCGCGGTTGCCCGACCTGCGAATATGAGAATGTTAATGAGGATCGCTGGAGCTACAACAAAAAACTCGGAGGAGACGATATCCCGAATGGCCTGAGGATAATAATTCAGAGAACGAACATGAGAATCGCTCACATTCAGAAATTAGGTTGCCAAAGACTAAAATCGGCTCACTTTCGTCAGAACCACGGCTCGATATTTTCGCCATTCCGGACGACATCTATCAACTGTGTATCAGCAAGGCTGATGCAGGAGAATTTGACGACTTTGTTTTTCTTGTCACTGTAGGCCTCACTGCTTTCCCAGACCGCCATCTGCGCCCAGCCCTTGAGGCGCCGGGCCTCATTCAAGTCATACGCTTGGTTAGGAGGCCAGTATGTGTCTTTGCCAGCGATCCCGACGACAGCGACGGTCGTTGAAACACCGGCTTTCTGACGGATAAATCGGATATCGAGACGAGTGTCATCGAGAACCGAGAAATATTTGATCCCGCTCTCACGATCCTTCTGCAGCACCTTAACGATCTCATCGGTCGTACCGCGGATAAAAAGCGCGTAGTCATACCACATCTTGATGTGCTTCAGGTCAAACGTCTCATCGTACATTTGCCGGATGCTGGGACGCGCGCGCTCACGTTGAGTTTCAGTCATCATCTGGATCACACGTGCTGGGACGCCGTTCGCGGATTCCGATGCGCGCTCATATTCGTCAATCTTCTTGTCGAACCAGAACGCCGCTCCCGACATGCGTTTACTCCCCTTTTTGACGTTGAGGCCGGGCAAACCGTCGAAAAATCGCAGCGCCGTCGCTGCCGTCAGGACGCCCCGCTTCGGGTCCCCGTCCCATCACAACCACGGTCGAACATTCCGGCACTTCTCAATGAGCCCGCTCAGGGCGTCCATCTCGGCAACGGAAAACTGCCGCGCCGTTGCAGTGGGCCTGTGGACGTAAAGCTTTGCTTCGACAGTCGCCATCAGAGCCCAGGACTTCTGCCGTGGGGCCTCCTCCGGCGGATAGGCCGTACCTTGCTCCAGTAAGTCTCCTTGCCGTCGATTCCGAAAATGGAGACCGCACCATTGCGGCCAAGGTTCTGCCGAATGTGGCGAACCTCAAGATGATCGTCGTCAATGACCGACAAGCGCTCAATTCCCATATTCTTGTCCGTACCCACGGCCTGAACAAGATCAGAGGTCGCACCGCGCATGAAACGCTCCATGCCCTTGGGTACTTCGTAATGCAGCAAGGTGTTATTCGGGCTGCTCTTGCTCGCGGTCACGATCGCGCTCGACAGACTTGGAAACGTCGTCGGGATACCTGGCATCCTGTCATTGACTGGGGGAATTTTGCCCGCCAGCCCCTCGATGACCTTATCCGGCCATCCATTGGCAACAATGCCTTGGGCTTCGTCCAGTCCGGTGTTCTTCCTGTAGAATCAGTATGTTACATCAGCCATGCGTCTCTCCCGGTGTTCAAAGCGGGGCCGTCGACTAGGAGTCCTAACTGCTGGTCCGAGGCGATCAGATCGCGCCGAAATCTCGATTGGGAAAAAGGATGGGCTCCATCTTTTCCAGAAAACCAGGCGAGTGCGTATCGTCGCCCAAGCGCAGGTAACAAAGCCCATCCCATGAACCAGCGTGGCCTTGAAGCCGTGGAAACCGATGACGCGTGGCGCTTGGATCTTTTTTATCTGACGTGCCGAAGGGTCGCGTCCGAAAAAACCGCCCTAGCTGGGATACCGGCCCTTGTTGGTGCGGATGGCGATACGGTGGATGCCGCCACCCTCCTCACAAGCCGCCTCGATTTCGACGACATATTCGTCCGGGTCGAGCTTGTGCTCGAAAAGCTTGTCTTTCTCGCCACGCCAATTGCCAAGGGTGGTCCCATCCTCGTAGCCGACCGAACCCGAAGACGGTTTGCCGTCCTGTGGGTAAAGGTCGAAGGCCCATTTGAAACCATCGAAATTTATTCCGTGGCCACCACGATGTCGGTGATCCGTTTGACGCGGCGCAGTATGGCATTGTCGGGGCCGTAGATGTCGTCCGCTTCCGAACCGGCGATTCCGGTCCGCGCCAAGCGCAGCTTTTTCGAGAAATAAGCACGCAGCAGCGCAATGCACTGTGCCTTCAGGTCCTTTTCCAGGAAATCGGTGATCGGGATAAGCGAGTTTGGTGCAAAGCCGATGGTCCGCCAGCGCAGGAACGGCCCGACGCTGTCCGTCCACATACCACCCATCTTTCCGGGTTCCGTTGACTGCAGCGATTCCGTCCCGCCCCTGATCTCCATATGAAGCTCTTTCGCCTGTTTGGCGATGCTGGTTTCATATTTGTCCCAGATGCCGGCTCCAACGCTGCCGCCGGCACTGACCGGTACAGATTCGACCTCGAACCGGGCATCGGTAGTGGCTTGAAGTTTCATTTCGGTCGATCTGAACGCGGATTCGTCATCCAATTCGGCTGAGGTGTGCAGTGTGAAGCGGCCGCCCAGAACCAGAACCGTCGGAACGAACTGACCGCAATCCCTCAAGATATCAAGAAGCCCCTCGGCGTCGCCCTCGGTGGCGGCCTTGCGGAATTTCGTCACCAGAAGCGGATCAAGCGAGATATCCTCGCGCTCGATGCTCACCCGAGCCTTGGGGATCTTCTGGCTGGCCTGAAAATAGACCCAGACGCTTCTTGTGCGCTCAGCGGTTGCGATCGCATTGGTGAAGGAGGTGTCGAACTTGAAGATGCCGGGGACACCGCCGCCAGCGTTCGTCGCCACCGACGTCTGCCGCTCCAGGTTCGATGTCGTCTGGCTATAGCTGATGCTCTGGCTCTTGGTGCTCTCGTTATCGTCGGGATGGACAGAGACCTTGGCGATGAGGATGCCATAGCTGTTGGCCGGTGACAGCGTCTTATCAAGGACGTAGGCGCGCATCGACGCCAGCCCGTCCGAGTTGCGCTTCCTGAGATCTATATTGTTGGCTGCGAGCAAGCGCTGAACGTCGATCTGCTCAAGTTCGGTCAGGATATCCTGATGTGTCTGGCCGTCACCCGTCGCAAAACCGCTTACCTCTGTGGTATGATCCGTAATCTCTTTCCATGGCGGAATATTGTCGAGCGGGGTGATGACGGTCTTATATTGCTAGGTATCGAGAGGGACCGGATCCGGCTATTTCATGCCTTTTGGCAATACCTGATTGCTCTGGTCCGGTGGCTCAGCCATACCAAAAATACCCACAAACAAAAAAGAAACGATCAAGCCGAGATTAGGGATCTTCTCATCATGGTTGTGATTCCCTCAACGGCACTCGCGCGGACCCGGATTTTCGCCAGATTGGAAAATTGATCCCTACGTCCGATAAGGACCATATTTGCGTTCATTATTTATAATAGTGATTTTCTGGCTTCCGGAGCGGATACAGGGAAGCAATTGCGGACCGACTCACGCTGCGCAACCGGCCGGGTCACCAAGGTAGCCATGCATTGCCGTGCGCGCTTATTGTTTCCAGCACCTCTGTCACTGATCACTCACAGCGAACGTGGCTTGGTCGGATTTGCATATACCGCGCTTATCGGGGAAACGATCACCCGAAACATTTTACGCTCCGGCTCACTCTCCTCGACCCCGCAGGTCATGCCGGAAAACAAACGCAGGACCACGATCTGGGTATTCAAGCTGGAAAACTTGACCCCGGCTCCGATCGCGTGGAGCGGATAGGTCCGAAAACGCCTTTCGGGGCCGTGTCCAGAGAATGTCTCGGGCACGCCGGGCGGCTTCGTCCAAGGGCCGTTCGCGCCAATTGCAAGCCTTCCTGTTGCCTCGCGACGTCAGTGCGGATTAAGGCTGTTCGCAACTGCGGTGTCCCAAGGAGAAATCATGGATAGCAACACCTTCTCCGCTTTGCCGGCGATCACCGCCGAGGGCACGGGCCATGCCGGGCTGCGCTGGTTCGATATGGCAGATACGGCAAGCGGCGCGATCCGGCGCGTGTTTCTGTGGCTACCGCCCGGAGAGATGCCCGAAGCGGGCTGGCCCACGCTTTTCATGACCGACGGGAATGCGGTGATCGCCACGGCGATCGACGCGATGCGAGCGCAGGCACCCTACCCTTCCGGGACAAATCTGGGTCCGGGCGCGCTTGTCGCTATCGGCTATCCGACCGAGGACGCCTATGACCCGTTCCGTCGCAGCTGGGATCTTGGCCCGCCACCCGGCGCGACCTATCCGCCCTTCTGGCCCGGCACGCCCGAGGTCCGGACCGGCGGCGGGGCCGAACTGGCGCGCTTCATCCTTGAGGATGTTCGCCCCTTTCTGGGAACCCTCACCCGGCTCGATCCCGCGCAGCAAGGGCTTTTCGGCCATTCCTTCGGCGGGCTTTTCGCGCTTTGGCTCATGTTCAACCGCCCCGACGCCTTCACCCATTGGATCGCGGCGAGTCCCTCGATTACCTGGGAGGACAGTTTCCTTCTGGCCCATCGCGATGCCTTCGATCCCAAGGGGCGACAGATCCGCGTGCATCTTTCCGCCGGGGAATGGGAGGGCGACCTGCTTGCCCCGTTCCAGCGCGGGGCCAAGGATGCAGATAAGCGCCTTGCTGCCAAGGCCGAGGAGCGCACCTTGGACGCCGCGCGCAAGATGGCCGAGGATCTGGACCGATTGCCCGGCGTCACGGCCGTTTATGAGACCTATGCCGGGGAAACCCATATGTCCCTGCTTCCCGTCGCGGTGAACCGGGCGCTGCATTGGGTCTTTGACCTGCGCTCATAGGCCCGCGGGCAGAACCACGGGTTTACCATCCGACAGGGTGGTACAATCGAAGCCGATGCCGAAGGTCTCGCGCAGGGGCTCGGGGGACAGCACCGTGCCGGGCGGACCGATGGCGACCAGTCGCCCCTCGCGCAGGGCCAGAACCTGATCGCAGACACGGGCGGCGATGGTCAGGTCATGCAGGATCATCACCACGCTTCGCGTCTCTCCCAACTGCCGCAGCAACCCGACCAGTTCGGCCTGATGCGGCAGGTCGAGGAAATTCAGCGGCTCATCAAGCAGGATCGTGTCGCATTCCTGTGCAAGGACCAGCGCGATCCACGCCCTTTGCCGCTGCCCCCCCGACAGGCTGTCTACGGGCCGGGCGGCCAGATCGACCAGTCCCACGGCCTGCAGCGCGCGATCGACCGCCGCACGATCCGCGGGGCCCATCGGCAGAAAAGGTCGCATCCACGGCGTCCGCCCGCGCGCCACAAGCTGGCGGACGGTCAGGCCGGGCGGGGCCGCCGCCGATTGCGGCAGCATGGCGATGCGACGTGCCCGGGCGCGCGGAGGCAGCGTGGGAATGTCCTGACCCTGATGGCGCACCAAGCCGTGCTCGGGCGGCAAAAGCCCGGCCATGGCACGCAGCATCGTGGTCTTGCCCGAACCATTTGCGCCGATAATACCGGTGATCCCGCCCGCCGGCAGTGTGAAATCCAGCCCATGCAGGACGGGCATTCCGCCCAGATGGATCGAAAGGTCGCGGATCTCGAAGGGCATGTTCGTCCTTTCGCTTTAACGCCGCGCCATGCGGCGCACGGTCAGGATCAGCACCGGCGCACCGATGAGCGCGGTATATAACCCCGTCGGCAACAAAGCGGCCGGGGCCAATGCGCGGGCCAATACATCGGCCAGCGTCACGAAAGCCGCCCCGGTCAGCATCGCCGCAAGGGGGCTGGGACGGCCGCCCGCAACCAGCCTGCCGACCGGCCCGGCGGCCAGCGCGACGAAGCCCATCGGCCCGCAAAGCGCGACCGACCCGGCCGCGACAAGTGCCGCGATCAGACCAAGCCCCGCCCGCAGCAGCCCGACACGCAGGCCAAGCGCCCGCGCAAGGTCATCGCCCAGTTCCAACCGGTCCAGCACCCGCCCCGCCAGCAGCAACGGCATCAGCAGCGGCGCAAGCCAGATGCCGCGCCGGACCTCGGCCCAGCCCGCAGCGTTCAGCGTGCCGCTGAGCCATGTCATGGCCATGCCCGCGCTGCTGTCGCCCATGCGCAGGATCAATGCCTCGGTTCCCGCAGCGGCAAAGATCGCTAGGGCCAGACCTTGCAGAACGACGGCGCGCGTCTCGATGCCGTGGCGGGGATGGGCGGCCAACCAACCCAGCGCCGCGACCGCTGCCAAACCTCCGGCCCAGGCACCAAGGACCACCGGGGCGCCCAGAAAAAGCGCCGCCACCGCGCCAAAGGCCGCAACCTGCGTCACACCGATCACATCGGGTGAGGCCAGCGGGTTTCTCAATAAGGTCTGGAAGGTCAGGCCCGCCAGACCAAAGCCCGCCCCGGCAATCATGCCCACCAGCAGACGCGGCAAACGCAGATTCCAGATCATGCGCCCCGCACCTTCGGGGTCCATGAGCGCGTCGAGAAGCGCAGGTGGCCCCAGCCAGACCCGCCCGGCGGAAAGTGACAGGACAGCAAGGACCAGCAGAAGCAGGAGCAGCCCGAGAAACCTCATGTGCCCTCGCGGATCATGCGGCGGATCAGGACCATGAAGACCGGCGCGCCCAGCATCGCCAGCATCAGGCCAAGCTGCAATTCCGAGGGCCGGACCAGCCAGCGTCCCAAGAGATCGGCAAAGATGGCGAGCCCCGCGCCCAGCGGGCAGGCCAGCGCCACCTGCTGGGTCAGGCTGGCCTGCGGCAAGATGCGCCGCGCCAGATGCGGAGCGATCAGTCCGATGAAACCGACCGGCCCGGCGATGGCGACGCTTGCCCCCGCGCAAAGCGCGACGGCGGCAAGACCAAAGCCCATGACCCGCCCGACATTCAGGCCAAGGGCCAGCCCCATCTCGGCACCCAGCATCAGCGCCTCGATCTGGCGCGCGACCAGCGCGGCGATCACGATGCCTAGACTTGCGACGGGCGCAAGGACCGCCAGCGCGGGCAGTTGCGCCATGGCGAGCGAGCCGACCATCCAGAAACGGTAAGCGTTGCGCGCCTCGGGTTGGGTCAGGACGATCAGCGCGACAAGGGCCATGAACAGGCTCGACAGTGCCGCACCCGCCAGCGGCAGGCGCAGGGTATTGTCGCCGCCCCCGGCCAGATAGCGCACCAGAACCGCCGCCAGCGCCGCACCCGCCAAAGCTAGCCCGGCGACGACGATTTGTGACAGCGCGCCCAGCCAGAACAGCCCCAGGACCACCGCCAGCGCCGCCCCGGCATTGACCCCGGTCAGGCCCGGATCGGCCAGGGGGTTGCGCGCCATGGCCTGCATCACCACCCCCGCCACGGCCAGCGCCGCGCCGATCACCAGAGCGGCCAGCACGCGGGGCAGACGCATGCCCATGATGATGCCCTGCGCCGGGTCCGTCGGGTCGAAATTCGTCAGCGCCGCCCAAAGAACATTCGGCGGATAATCCTGCGCCCCAAGACAAAGCGCAGCAAAGAGCCCGGCCAGAACGGCAAGCCAAAGCACAGTGAGGCGGGGCAGAATTCGCAAGGCGGGCTCCGTTGGGGAAATTCGCGACGGCTGGCGACGGGCTGGCCTTTCGCGCCTGATTGCAGGGCAGCGTGTCGGGGTCAAGCGGCTTGACCGGGCCTGTCGCAGCGGTTAGCCCCGAATGACCCAGCGCGGCGGCGCAAGGCAGCACCAGAACCGATGGAAATGACCATGCCGCGCGCCCTTGCGATCCTTGCCAGCCTTGCCGCCCTTGCCTTGCCTGCAGCGGCCGAGGAAATCACCCTGCACCACGGTTTCGGCGAGACCACGATCGACCCCGACAAGGTGCAGCGCATCGTCTCGGTCGGCTATCACGAGCAGGATTTCCTATACGCACTGGGACTTGCGCCGGTGGGCGTGCATGACTGGTTCGGCGACCATCCCTATGCGACCGGCCCATGGGCCGAGGACGAGCGCAAGGCCGTCGGGGCCGAGCCCGAGGTGCAGAAAGGTTTCGAAATCGACGTGGAATGGGTCTGGGAAATGCAACCCGACCTGATCCTTGCCACTTTCGCGCCAATGGATGCCGCGCTTTACGCGCAGCTTTCGCAGATCGCGCCGGTCTTGGGTCCACCCGCCGAATACCCGCTATGGGGTGGGCCTTGGGATGCCGAGCTGCGACTGATCGCGCAGGCGACCGGACGCGAGACCGAGGCCGAAGCCGTGATCGACCGCATCAGCGCCAAGGTCGACGCCGCCGTCACGGCGCATCCGCAGTTTCGCGGCCTGTCCGGTACGGCGGCCTATTTCCAGAACGGCCAGATCGTCGGCTATCGCAGCATGGACGGCGCGAACCGCCTGCTTGCAAGCTTCGGGATCAAGTCGCCCCCGGTCTTTGACGAGATGGTCGGCGGTTCGGATCGCTTCCAGATCAGTCCCGAACGTTTCGATCTGTTTGATCTGGATGTGCTGTTCTGGCTGGTCGAGGCCCCTTCGCGCGCAGCGATCGAGGCCCTGCCCTCATGGCAGAATACACGCGCCGCGCGCGAAGGCCGCGCAATCTGGGCCAGTCCCCAGATGATGGGCGCGATGAGTTTCCAGTCACCATTGTCTATCGAATGGGCGCTGGAGCCTCTGACCCGGATGCTTGCGGCAGCATCGGACGGCGATCCGGCGACCTTGACGGAGCAGACGCCTTGACTTGACCCGCGAAGGGTCACAGAAGCGTGAAAAACCAAGGCAGCGTCCCGACGCAACCCCGGCAGCAATCGGCGGATCCGCATCCGTCAGACGCAATCACCGCACCACCGCGCCATATATAGGCGGGTGGAGCGAGAAAACGGCCGGACCATCATGCCCCTTTTCCTGTCCTCCTCGGAATTTCCGCGGCCCCGCCTTGCGCTGCTGCTTTCTGCAACGGCGCTGACCGCGCTGCCTGCCTTCGCGCAGGAAAGCGTCACCCTGGACCCGGTCATATTGCAGGGCCAAGGCTCACCGATTTCGGGTGGGGTCGGATATACGGTCAGCACAACTGCGACCGGGCTGAAATCCGGCGCGCCGCTGACCGAAGTGCCCATGACGGTCAATACCGTGACCGAGCAGGAACTTAAGGATCGCGACCCGGTCCAGATCGAGGACGCGCTGGCCTATATCCCCGGTATCGTCGCCTCGCCCTGGGGCATGGACGACCGTTTCGACCAATTCTCGATCCGTGGCTTCGATCTGGGCGTTTACGGACTTTTCCGCGACGGATTGATCAACAAGGCGCAAAGCTTTTCCGGCTTCAAGGTCGATCCCTACATGATCCAGCGCATCGACGTGCTGAAGGGACCGGCATCGGTGCTTTACGGTTCGAACGATGCCGCGGGCATGGTCAACATGATCACCAAACGCCCGACCTTCGCCCATCTGGGCGAGGCGAAACTGTCCTATGGCTCGCATGACACGGTGGAACTGGCGGTGGATTGGGGCGACGTGAATGCCGACAAGACCCTGTCGTGGCGCCTGACCGGGCTGACGCGCGACGGCGCGAATTCGATCAAGAACTCGGACGATGATCGCGATCTTCTGGCCTTCAGCACGACCTGGGCGCCAACGGATCAGACCTCGATCACCTTCCTTGCCCATTGGCAAAAAGACAACATGATGCCCAACGTCATGGTCCCCGTCGCGGGCGAGGATTATGACACCTCGGGCGGAACGCTGCCTTCTGACTTCTTGAACACCCAGCATCCCTGGAACAAGTTCGAGACCGAACAGGCCAGCATTGGCTGGCAGGCCGAGCATGAGTTCAACGACAGTCTGAAGGTCCGGCAGAACTTCCGCTATGCCCGCCAGACGACGGATTACAACCACCTCTATTCCAGCGGTCTGACGGCGGGTGCGCCGCTGCCGGCAAACCTGAACTACACGGCCTTCACCGTGGACGAAAAGGCGCGCTACTGGGCCTTGGACAACCAGCTGGAATATCGCGGCCGCATGGGCGATGCCGAGCATGTCCTGACCTTTGGCATCGATGTCAGCAAGCAGATCCGCGATGGCAGCATGGGTTATGCCGATCCGGGCTATGTCATTGCGCTTTCCGCGCTGAACTTCGACCAGCCGGTGACCGAGCCGGGCGCCTTCAACGACGCGCGCACCGAGGTCCTCGAAAAGGGCATCTACGCGCAGGATCACATCCGCTTCGGCAATGGCGTGACGGTGACGGCTGGTCTGCGCCGCTCGTGGGTCGAGAATGAGACAGAGGATCGCCTGTGGGGCATGGACTCGGCCCAGAAGGACAATGCTACCACCGGCATGCTGGGCGCGACCTGGGATCTGGGCAACGGCTTCGTGCCCTATGCCAGCTATGGCGAAAGCTTCACGGTCAATATTGGCCAGACCTTTGGCGGTGAGCAATACAAGCCGACCGAGGGCAAGCAGCTTGAGGTCGGGTTGCGCTACCAGCCCGCCGGTACGCAACTGCAACTGGCGGCGGCGCTCTACAATATCGAAAAGAGCAATGTCCTGACCTCGGACCCGGTCAATTCGGGCTTCCAGATCCAGACCGGAGAGGTCCGCCATCGCGGACTTGAGCTTGAAGCGCGTGGTCAGGTGACCGAGGCGATCTCGCTGATCGCGGGCTACAGCTATATCGACGCGAAGGTGCTCAGCTCCGAGGACGGCGATCAGGGCAATGAGCCCGCGATGGTCCCCGAGCATTCCGCCTCGATTTGGGCTGAATATGACTTCAACGGTGCCGCCGAAGGCCTGAGCCTTGGTGGTGGCCTGCGCTATGTCGGCAAGACCTGGGCCGACAATGCCAATAGCCGCGAGGTCGACTCCTATGTCCTGGCCGACATGGCCGTGCATTACACTTGGGATGATTACTCGGTCGCGCTGAACGTCACCAACCTGTTCGACGAGGAATATTATGCGACCTGCAGCGCGGCGGGCTATGGCTGTGCGCAAGGCGAAGGCCGCGAAGCGACGCTGACCCTGTCGCGCGCCTTCTGATCTACTATAACCGTGCGAGGGCTGGTGCCTTCGCACGGTGACATCCCGTTTCGCAGCTCGCTCCGTTCAGGCGAAACCGAGGCAGATGCCATGTGAGTGAAACTCCGAGGCAGGCCCCCCTTTCCGATAAATGAACAGTTCACGGCACTATCTGGGCCAGCACTGGACAATGAAAGCCGGCACGACCCCGCAGCAAACCATGCCGTGACGGATCTGAACGTGGACAGGCATATGATGAAACCCAGAGTTCCATCGGTCAGAGAGAGTTAGCGGGCGGATGTGGTGCGCCGAAGCGTCCCGCAGACGCTCAGGTCGCACCTTAACATGCAATTGCATGTTTTATCTCGCCATGTTAGGGGCGGTGGATAGCCACGAACCGCGTTCCAAGCCAATCAACCTACAGGAGATTGATAATGGCGCGTGAACGCATTCCGATAGCCGTCTTGCTGCTGGCGACCTTGCCGATGCCCGCATTGGCGCAAAGCGAAACCTCTGAACAACAATTAACCGCGGGCGGTGCTATCGTTCTGGACCCGCTGATCATGCGGGCGCGTGACGATGACGGGAATGCTGCCGATCGCGGTACCAGCCAATATGTTGCGGATGCCGAGCTGGACCGGGCCCGCATGGGCGATCTCAAGGATCTGTTCGCGGGGATTGCATCGGTTTCCGTCGGCGGCGCGATCCCGGTGGCGCAGAAGATCTACGTCAACGGCGTGGACATGCTGAACCTTTCGGTCACCGTCGATGGCGTCCTGCAGAACAACCGCATCTTCCACCATGTGTCGGCCAATGCCTTCGATCCGGGATTGATGAAGTTCGTTCGCGTCGATGCCGGGGTCGCGGCCGCTGATGCCGGCCCGAACGCGATGGCCGGTGCCGTGGTGATGAAAACGGTCGATGCCGCCGACATTCTGGCCGAGGATCAGAACATCGGGGGCAATGTCCGCCTGTCCTATGCCGACAATGGCAAGACCTTTGGCCGCTCGGCCACGATCGCCGGACGCCACGACGGCCTTGAGTGGTTGGGCTATCTGAAGGCCGCGACGGGCGATGATTACGAAACCGGCGCCGGTGATACGGTCGCCGGCTCGGCGGCGGATCTGCAAAGCGGCCTGCTGAAGATGGCCTATGAGACCGAAAGCGGGCACCGCGTCGAATTATCCGGCCAGCGCATGCAGGACGATGCCCTGCGCCCCTATCGCGCGAATTTCGTCGGTGACGGCCGACCGTTCCCCCTGCGCCGCTATGACACGGATCGGCGTACCTACGCCCTGTCCTATGAAAACACCCAGGCCGATGGCATCTGGGACCCTCGTGCCGTCATCGGCTATTCCGAGGTGGATATCGGGGTGGACCAGCCGCTGGAATCCGAGATCGGAACAAGCCGCGGGTTGAACAAGACCCTGTCGACAACGATCGAGAACCGGTTCCAGCTTTCGGACAGCGACAGCGTGGTCGCAGGGATCGACTATTACGACCGCAAAAGCCGCTATCGCGACGCGGTCTCGGGCGACGTCACCGAAAGCGCGCAGAATATCGGCATCTTTGCGCAGGCGCGACTTGAGCCCAGCGACAGGCTGTCGGTGTCGTTCGGCGCGCGCTGGGATCACCAGAATTTCACCGGCACGACGGGATGGGAGGACAGCTTCTCGGGGTTCAGCGGCAATGCCTCGGTCTCATATGCCGTCACCGACGGGTTGAGGTTGCGTGGTGGCGTCTCCTCGGTCTTTGGCGGCGTGACGCTTGAGGACAACTTCATCTTCAATCCGGCATGGGATTACACCGGCCTCAAGGCGGCGCGCGCCGAGAATTATACGCTTGGCTTTGATTATGAGACCGGTGCCGTCCAGCTGGATGGCGAGCTGTTCCTGACAAAGATCAACGACGCGCGGGTCAGCACCTACAGCGCGAACTCCAATGCCGACGCGGAAAGCCGGGGCTTCAATCTGGGTCTGGGCTACGGCTGGGACAATGGCTTCCTGCGCGCCAGCTATTCCTACAGCAAGTTCGAGGTGAACGGGGCAGGCTCGGACAGCTACGCCGCCGTCGATCTGGGCACACCCCTGGGCGGCATCCTTGCGCTGGAGGCGCAGCACAATCCGGCTGGCAGCGCCTTCAGTTTCGGGGGCAGCATCGAGGCGGCGCAGGCCTATGACGACACCAATATGGATGCCGATCAGAACATCCCCGGATATGGCGTCGTGAACCTGTTCACCGAATATGCCGCCCCTGCGGTCGAGGGGCTGGTGATCCGCGCCGAGGTCAACAACCTGTTCGACAAGGAATATGCCGATCGCGCGACCTATGGTCAGGACTATTCCAGCGTGACCCCGCTATATGAGCCGGGCCGCACCGTTTCGGTCGTTGCGACGATGAAATTCTAGGCTCACCCGTAAAGCCGGTTGAGGTAGCGGACGAGGTCATAGGCCTCGTCCGTTGTCATATGCGGGCCGATGGCGGCCTGGATGCGGGCGACATAGACCTGCCAGACGCGGTCCTGCAATCCGACCGACATCTCGGTCAGGTGCAGGTTCTGGCCGCGCCCAGCCCCCGGCACGGATTCGCGCCGGATCAGTCCCGCACGCTCCATCCGCGCGACATGCCGGGACAGAGCATATTGCGGGATGGCAAGGCGATCCTGCAGCGACAACATCTGCACGCCGTTCTCGCCCGCCTGTTCGACGGCGTAAAGGATCTCGTACCAGATCGGATCGGGTATCCCCAACTCTCGCAGGCTCTTTTCGATCTCGGGCATCAGGCTGCGCTGGACACGCAGCAGACCAAAGAAGACACGGTTATAGGCGATGCCCGGATCGTCATCGCCGAATTGCGGCTGGCCCGGGGCTGGCGTTTGGGTGGCAAGCAAAGTGAAATCCTGAACTGGTTGCGCTCAGGATAGGTCACTTCGCGCAGGACGGCGAGTGATGGCGTCCGTTCTTGCAGGAGATTTCGCGGGCGCTTCATCACTTTTGGACGGCCCGGCAGGTGCATGACCCTGCCGGGCCGCTCAATCGACGGGATAATGGCGTCCCCAGACCTTGATCGCGTCCCTGCGCAGGGTCTTGCGCTCGGCGGCATCAAGCCTTGCATGCAGCCGAGCCGTTTCCAGACCATCCGCTTTCGCAGCGCGTTTCGATATCCGGACCACCGATCCAGCGCTCCAGGGCAGGCAAGCTTGCGCCAGCCATTGCCGAAGCTCTGCTGGCAGACGGTCGAAATCATCCATGGAACCGGCGCGTGCCTGTTTGCGCAATGAGGTCGCAAGGTTGTTGCGGGGCATTGGTCACTTTTCGATCTGGTCGTGGACTGACACGGCGCGGCTATCCATCGCGACGCAAGCCCCAGACCGGAAACGGATCGGCAAGATTGGCCCAAGTTTCCGGGTTGAACGCATTTTCCCTGACCAATGCGGCGTCAAGTTCGCGGGTGATCCCGGCCTTGTCCATCCCTGCACCGATGAAGACCAATTCCTGCCGTCGGTCGCCCCAAGGCTCCTCCCAAAGTTCGACCGCAGCGGCAAGGCTGTCGGTCACTGTCGGCCAATGCTGCTTGGGCACTCCGGCCCACCAGCGTCCAAGCGGGATGACGGTCGAGATCGCGCCAGCCAGACTGAACTCGGCCACCCAATCCGGCCGGGTTGCGATCCAGAAATGGCCCTTGGCCCGGATCACGCCGCGCAATTCGCCGTTCAGCACGGCATGGATGCGAACCGGATCAAAGGGACGCCGGGCACGATAGACGAAGGAGGAAATACCATATTCCTCGGTTTCGGGGACATGATGCGCGAAACCGTAAAGCTCCTTGGCCCATAAGGGATGCTCCTGCGCCTTGTCGAAATCGAACAGTCCGGTATCCAGAATACGCGCCACATCAACCTGCGAGTAATCGGCCTCGATGACCTCGGCATCCGGGTTGAGCGCGCGCAGGATCTTTCTTGCGTGATCTAACCTTTCGGGCCCAGCCGCGCCGACCTTGTTCAGGACGATGACATTGGCGAATTCGATCTGGTCGGTCAGCAGATCGACCAGCGTTCGATCATCCTGCCCTCCCAGACTTTCGCCGCGTTCGGTCAGGAAATCATGGCTGGCAAAATCGCGCGTCAGGTTCGCTGCATCGACAACCGTCACCATCGTGTCCAAGCGTGCCACATCCGAAAGGCTGGTGCCATCCTCGTCCCGGAAATCGAAGGTCGCGGCAACCGGCAAGGGCTCGGCAATGCCCGTGGATTCGATCAGCAGGTAGTCGAAACGTCCTTCCCCGGCCAGGCGGCGCACCTCGTGCAGCAGGTCATCGCGAAGCGTGCAGCAAATGCAGCCATTGGTCATTTCGACCAGCCTTTCCTCGGAGCGAGACAGCTCAGCCCCGGTCCGGATCAGATCGGCGTCGATGTTCACTTCGGACATATCATTGACAATCACCGCCACGCGGCGGCCCTGCCGATTGTTCAGAACGTGGTTCAGCAGCGTTGTCTTTCCCGCCCCCAGAAAGCCCGACAAAACGGTAACTGGAAGCCGAGGTGCACTTGTTCCGGGTATCCTGTGCATGCTTGCTCTTTTCGAAATGTAATAACATTACATTTAATAGGTGAAGCTGCCTCCGGTATGCAAGCGACTTCTGGGGGGACTATCCCTCAGGGGCGCGGCCCCCACATTCCAACCTCGACGACGGCGTGGATCGTGACCGCAGAAACCCGCGAGCTTGCCGCTCCTGTCGCGCGCGACCATAGACGTGATGTCGCTATGGCCATCATCTCTAATCCGTGCGGGATATCTGCGCAGGAAAAGGGTCGGAACTTATCGGTGCGCTCGCGGGTGGTGAGTAAATCCATCTTACAGGTCGTTCAGAGCGAACCCGTGCCTCTGTCTGACGGAGTTGACGACTTTTCTATATTATAGATAATTTTGAATGATCACTACCAAGCTAAAATCCATCTCGCATCCGAACATGGCATTGTTATTAATTAATATTTCTCTCAAGCCGCCAACCAGAATGATAGATAGTTTGTGAAATTGCACTTCGCGACAAAGCCCTGTCTCCTCTCCAAAACGGTGAAGGAGGCGCGCGCATGCAGCAAAAAGCCAGTATTATCTATAATCTGCCATTGATGGACCTGCTCTATCGCGCCCAGACGACCCATCGGGCGCATTTCGATCCTAATCGCATCCAATGCGCTAAGTTGCTTTCGATCAAGACCGGCGGCTGTCCCGAGGATTGCGCCTATTGTTCGCAATCGGCACGCAATGGGGCACAGCTCAGCGCGTCGAAACTGCTGGAGGTCGAGAAAGTTCTTGCCGAGGCGCGCAAGGCCAAAGAGGCGGGCGCGACGCGTTACTGCATGGGCGCGGCATGGCGGTCGCCCAAAGAGCGCGACATGCCAGCCGTGATCGCCATGGTCGAGGGGGTGAAGGCCATGGGGCTGGAAACCTGCATGACGCTGGGCATGCTCGACGACCGTCAGGTGGTGCAACTCAAGGCGGCGGGGCTGGACTATTACAACCACAATATCGACACCTCCGAGCGCTTCTACCCCTCGATCATCACGACCCGCAGCTTTGCCGAACGCCTCGACACCATCGATCGCGTGCGCAGCGCCGGGATCAATGTCTGCTCGGGCGGGATCATTGGCATGGGTGAGACGGCCGAGGATCGGATCGCCATGATCCAGACGCTCGCCGATCTGCCCGAGCCGCCGAAATCCATTCCAATCAATATGTTGATGCGCATGGCAGGAACGCCTCTGGCGGATGTGGCGCCGCTTGATCCGATCGAAATGCTGCGCACCATTGCCACCACACGCATTCTCGCGCCGCGCTCATATGTGCGCCTGTCGGCGGGTCGAAGCGAGATGTCGGATGAGTTGCAGGCAATGTGCTTCTTTGCAGGCGCCAATTCGATCTTTATCGGGGATACGCTGCTGACGGCCGATAACCCCGATGCAAGCAAGGACGCGCAACTATTCGCCAAGCTTGGCCTGATGGCCGAAGAGCCGCGCGTATGACCGCATTCCCCCGCCATGCCGAACGCCTGTCGGTCCTTGATACGCGTCGGCGTTTGCGCAGCCTTGTGCCGGCCGCCGGTCTCGATTTCGCCTCGAACGATTATCTGGGACTGGCCGGGTCGGATGTGCTGCGCATGGCGGTTACCGATGCTTTAGAACGGGGCGTGCCAGTCGGAGCCACGGGATCGCGGCTGCTGCGCGGCAACCATCCCGAGCATCTGGCGTTGGAGGCCGAGGCGGCGCAGTTCTTTGGCTCTCAGGCCGCGATTTACATGGGGGGCGGTTTTCAGGCCAACCAGGCGATCTTTGCCACCCTGCCAATGTCCGATGATTTGGTGCTTTACGACGCGCTGATCCATGCCAGCGCACATGAGGGGTTGCGCCTTGGCTCGGCGCGCGCCGAGGCGTTTCGCCACAATGACGCGGACGACGCCGAACGGATCATCTTGGCCTGGCGGCTGGCCGGTGGGCGTGGGCGGGTCTGGATCGCGCTTGAGACCGTCTACTCCATGGAGGGCGATTTCGCGCCTCTGGACGATTTCGCCGCCGTGGCGGCGCGCCACGATGCGGTGCTGGTCCTTGATGAGGCCCATGCCACGGGGGTTTACGGCACCCTTGGTCGGGGGTTCGCAGCAGAGATCAGGGATGTTCCGACGGTTGCGCTGCACACCTGCGGCAAGGCCCTTGGCGCAAGTGGTGCCTTGATCTGCGCCGATCGCGTGCTGATCGACACCCTGATCAATCGTGCGCGGCCCTTTATCTTTGCCACAGCGCCTTCGCCCTTGATGGCATCTGCGGTCACCCGGACGCTGGCGCATCTGCGGGGCAATCCCGAATGCATCCAGATGGCGGCAAGACTGCGCGCCCATGCGCATGAAGCCGCGCGTGGCCTTGGGATCGAACTGCCGCCCAGCCAGATCCTGCCCATCGTCATCGGTTCCGATGATGCTGCGCTGCGGGCCGCGCGGCATCTGCAGGACCGGGGCTTCGACGTGCGCGCGATCCGCCCGCCGACCGTCCCCAAAGGCACCGCACGGCTGCGCATTTCCATTACCGGTGGCGTGGGTCCCGACGATATCGACGCGCTCTTCGCCCTGATCGGTGACCTCAAACGGAGGGATTTCCAATGACTTCGGCCCTGGTCGTGACCGGCACAGATACCGGGATCGGCAAAACCATCTTTTCGGCTGGCCTGACCAAAGCCCTGAATGCGCAGTACTGGAAGCCGGTGCAGGCCGGGCTTGAGGAAGAGACCGACAGCCAGATCGTGGCACGGCTGAGTGGCCGTCCCGTCCTGCCCGAGGCCTATCGTCTGAAACGCCCGGCCTCGCCGCATCTCGCCGCCGCGGACGAGGGTGTCGTCATAGACCCCGCCCGCCTGCAATTGCCTGATGGCACCGGCCCCTTCGTCGTCGAAGGGGCTGGCGGGGCTTTGGTCCCGCTGCATGAGGGGTTGTTATACGCGGATCTCATGGCCCGCTGGCAGGCACCGGTGATTGTGGTCGCGCGGACCGGATTGGGCACGATCAACCACAGCCTGATGACGATTGAAGCCTTGCGCGCGCGCCGGGTCAATCTTCTTGGCATCGCCTTTGTCGGCGACGAAATGGCCGACAGCCAAGCCATCATCTGCCGGATCGGGCAGGCGCGCAACCTTGGCCGCCTGCCTCGCCTTGGGACCCTGACACCCGCGACTCTGGCGGCAGCTTTCGGCGGCATCGACCTTGCCACCATCCGGGAGGCGCTATGATGGAAGCGCTGAGCTTTGAGCGCCAGCATATCTGGCACCCCTATAGCGCGATGAGCGCGCCGAGCCCGGTGCATCTTGTCGACAAGGCCGAGGGCATCTGGCTGCATCTGGAAAACGGCGGCAAGATGATCGACGCCATGTCGTCATGGTGGTGCGCCGCCTATGGCCACGCGCCCGAGGCCTTGGTTGCCGCGCTCAAGTCGCAGGCCGACCGGATGCCGCATGTGATGTTTGGCGGGCTGACCCATCAACCCGCCATCACGCTGACACGCAAGCTGGTGGCATTGCTGCCCCAC
This sequence comes from Paracoccus sp. PAR01, assembly GCF_014851995.1. NCBI lineage: Bacteria > Pseudomonadati > Pseudomonadota > Alphaproteobacteria > Rhodobacterales > Paracoccaceae > Paracoccus > Paracoccus sp. PAR01. Next base: position 49,627 of record NZ_JACVAW010000014.1, on the reverse strand, counting down.
GGGCTGGACCGGGTCTTTTATTCCGACAGCGGCTCGGTCGCGGTAGAGGTTGCCGTCAAGATGGCCGTGCAGGCGCAGATCGCGGCGGGTCATCCGGCCCGCACGCAGATCGCCACGGCACGCGGCGGCTATCACGGCGATACCTGGAAGGCGATGAGCCTCTGTGATCCCGAGACCGGCATGCACAGCCATTTCGGCCGCGCCGTCAGTGCCCAGCATTTCGTGCCAACGCCGCCTTTGGTGTTTGATGCCGAATGGCTGGACGAACCCACGCAGAATGGGCTTACCGAGGTCGAGGCGCTTTTCGCCCGCCATGGCGCGGATATCGCGGCCTTCATCATTGAGCCTGTCGTGCAGGGCGCAGGCGGGATGCGCTTTTATCACCCCGCCTATCTGCGGGGTTTGCGCGCTCTTTGCGATCATCATGGCATCCTGCTGATTTTCGATGAAATCGCGACGGGCTTCGGCCGGACGGGCGCAGCTTTCGCGATGGATCATGCAAGCGTGCGCCCGGATATCCTGTGCCTCGGCAAGGCGCTGACCGGCGGCATCATGAGCTTCGCCGCCACCATCGCCACGGCCGACGTGGCCGAGCGGATCGGACAGGGCAATCCTGCCGCCCTGATGCACGGCCCGACCTTCATGTCCAACCCTTTGGCCTGCGCAGTCGCTGGGGCAGCGCTTGACCTTTGGCGGTCGCGGGACTGGTCGGCCAAGGCGCGCCGGATCGGGGTGCAATTGCGCGCCGAGCTTGCCAGCGCTGCGACCTACCTGACAGTTGCGGATGTGCGTGTTCTGGGCGCGATCGGCGTGATCGAGATGAAGGACCCGCTGCCCATGGCCAAGGTCCATGCCTTCTGCGCACGCGAAGGGGTCTGGCTGCGTCCCTTTGGCAGGCTGCTTTATGCGATGCCGCCCTTTATCACCCAGCCCGAAGATGTCTCGCGGATCACGGCGGCGATGCTTGCTATCGCAAGGGGGCTGTGATGCGCCAGACATGGCTGCGTCGGGGGCAGGCCCGCAGCCTCATCCTTGTATTTTCGGGATGGGCGGTCGGGGTGACGCCGTTCCTGTACCTCACCGGCGATAGCGATGTTCTGGTGCTGGACGACTATCGCGATGAAATCCTGCCCCACGCGCTGCTCGCGTCCTATGCGCGGGTTCGGGTCCTGGCCTATTCGCTGGGCGTAGCGGTGGCCGCACGGCAGCTTGCGGCGGTGGCGCCCGACCGCGCCGTGGCGGTTTGCGGATCGCCCTATGTTGCCCACGAACGCTTTGGCATCGCCCCCGAAATCTATGCCCGCACCATGGCCGAAGTGACGCCCGCGGCCCTTGATCGCTTCGCCCGTCGCGCAGGGGTGGCAGTGCCAGCGGCCCCAGACGTGGCCGCGCTGCGAGAGGAACTGGCGCTGATCGCCCGACGCCCCGCCGCAAGTCCTGCCACGGGCGATGTGGGCTTTGACCGGGTATTCGCTGGTCGTCGCGACCGTATTTTCACGGCCCAATCCATGCAGTCCGTCTGGACGGGGCATCAGGCCTCGTGGCTTGAAACCGGTCACAACCCGTTTCCGATCTGGCAGGACTGGGAAGAGATTTTCGCATGACCCTTGCCCGTATCGGCGCGGCCTTCTCGCGACATCTATCGAGCTACAAGGCCGAGGCTCAGGCACAGCGTCGGATCGCCCGGACTTTGTTCGAGGACCTGCGCCCATTCGTGCCCCCTTGCCCGCGCATCCTTGAGGCAGGGCATGGTTCGGGCTTTCTGACCAGCGGGCTGATCACGTTGGCGCCACGGGTCTTCTGGCTCAACGATCTTGCCGCGCCGTTGCCGGATCTTGCATGGACAGCGCCACCGGCGCGACTGGCCGGGGACATTGCGCAGCTGGCGTTGCCGCAGCGGCTCGATCTGATTGCCAGCAGCTCAATGCTGCAATGGATACCGAACCCCGAAAGTTTGATCCAAGGCTTCTGCGGCGCGCTTGCTCCGGGTGGCATTCTGGCCATTTCCAGCTTTGGCCCCGAAAACTTCGCCGAACTCGCCGCATTGGGGTTGCCACCGGGCGCGTCCTCTTATCGCCGTGGCGCTGCATTGGCTGCGGCGCTGCCCGCGGAAATGGAGCTGCTTGCCGCGCGCGACGACGCCATCCCTGTGCATTTTCCGACCGCGCAGGCCCTGTTTGCGCATCTGCGGGCGACCGGGGTGAACGGGCTGTTGGGCGGGCGGCTCAGGCCTGCCGCGCTCAAGGCCTTGATGGCACGGATGAACCGCGAGGGCGATTTGACTTTGACCTATCGTCCCTCCTATTGCTTGGCCCGCAAGTCGGGTCAGACCGGCGTTACCCGGAAGCAGGTTTAAAGGTCAGACGCAGGCAATGGCGCATGTTCCGTCCCCAGATGTCATCGCCGCCGAACTGACGCGCCGTATCGTGCGGGGCGAGCTTCTGGCCGGTGAAAAGCTGCGGCAGGACTATATCGCGGCGGAATTCGGTGTCAGCCACGTCCCCGTGCGCGAAGCGCTGTTGCGAGTGGTGTCAAAGGGACTGGCCGTCTCGCAGCCACATCGGGGCGTGCAGGTGGCGCCGCTTGATCCGTTGGCACAAAAGGAACTCAAGCTCATGCGTCTGGCGCTTGAGCCGATGACGCTGCTGCACTCCGTTCCCAATCTGACCTCCGAGCAGATCCGCGAGGCCGATGAACTGCGCCACGCATGCGATCAGGCCGACAATATCTTCGACTGGGAGGAGTATAATCGCGCCTTTCACGCCAAGATCTATGAAGGCTGCAATATGCCCCGCCTCGCCGAGATCGTGGACAACCTGCAGGATGTCGCCGCGCGCTACATCCTTGTCCATTACCGCAATCGGTGGCGCCCCCGTATCGATGCCGACCATCACGGCATCATGGCCTCGATCCGGCGCGGCGATGCAAAGGCCGCCGCAGCCATCCTCGACCGGCATCTGCAGAGGTTGAATTTGGTGATTTGATATCACCGGATCGGGGGCCGGTTTACGGCCACCGATTACGATCTCGGGCTGTCCAAAGACATGGTAACTTAAAGGAGTGATTGGAACGCGACCCTGAGCCGCGTTCCAAAGCGTCAGGCGTCGGTGAAGATCTCATCACGAGATTTGCGCATCGACGGCAATACGGCGATGACCAGAGCCACAAGACCGATCAGAAGCAGGAAGGCCGATAGCGGTGAGGTCAGGAAGGTGGTCATGCTGCCATCCGATATGAGCAGCGCCTGACGCAGCTTTTCCTCCAGAAGACGACCCAGAACGAAACCGAGCGCCAAAGGAGCGGCCTCGAACTGAAGCTTGTAGAGGGCAAATCCCAGAAGTCCGAGCACGCCCGCCATCATGACCTGCGCCGGATCGTTCGAGATCGAAAACAGGCCAATGCAGCAGAAGGCAACGATCGCCGGGAAAAGCAGCCGGTAGGGCACTTTCAGCAGCTTCACCCACAGACCGATCAGCGGCAGGTTGATGACGACCAGCATCAGGTTGCCGATCCACATGGACGCGACCAGCCCCCAGAACAGGTCGGGATTGTTCTCGATCACCTGCGGGCCGGGCACGATCCCCTGAATCATCATCGCGCCGACCATAAGGGCCATGACCGCGTTGGGCGGCAGACCAAGCGTCAGCAGCGGGATGAAGGAAGTTTGCGCCCCGGCATTGTTGGCAGATTCCGGCCCGGCGACAGCGGCCGGAACCCCCTTGCCGAAATCTTGCGGTCGATCCGAGAGACGTTTTTCAAGAGCGTAGCTTGCAAAAGGCGCAAGGATCGCACCGTTACCCGGAAGCACGCCCAGGACGGAACCAAGCCCGGTCCCGCGCAGGATCGGCCTGATGTTCTCGCGCAGCTCGGCAAAGGTGGGCAGAAGGCGACCGATCTTTCCGCGAACCACATCCCGCTTTTCCGGGTCGGCAAGGTTCTTGAATATCTCGCCAAATCCGAAGATGCCCATGGCCAGCACCACGAACTCGATGCCGTCGGTCAGCATGTGCAGACCGAAGGTCATCCGTTCGCGGCCAGTCTCCATGTCGGCACCGACGCAGGACAGCAGAACACCGGCAACGATCATCGCCAATGCCTTGACCAGCGAGCCATGCGCAAGGACAACCGCCAGCACCAGCCCCATGATCATCAGCGAGAAATACTCGGCAGGCCCGAAAAGCAGCCCCAGCTTGGTCATCGGAGTCGCAAGCGCCGCGATGACGATCGTGGCAAAGGTTCCGGCGATGAAGGAGCCGATGGCGGCCAGGCCCAAGGCGAGTCCGGCCTTGCCCTTCTTCGCCATCTCGTGCCCGTCAATCGCCGTGACGACCGCCGTGGCCTCGCCAGGAATGTTGACCAGGATTGCGGTGGTCGATCCGCCGTACTGCGCGCCGTAATAGATGCCGGCCAGCATGATCAACGCGCCGGTAGGGTCCAGTGACAGCGTCACCGGCAGCAGGATCGAGATCGTGGCAACAGGACCGACGCCGGGAAGCACGCCCACCAATGTCCCGATCAGGCAGCCGACAAAGCAGAAGAACACATTCTGCAGCGTAAGGGCGACGGAAAGACCCAGGCCTAGATGTTCAATTGTTTCGATCATGTCAGTATCCGATCAGCCAGGGCGCTACAGGCAGCGACAGCCCAAGCGCGTAGCGGAACAAGCCAATGCAGATGGCAGTCAGGATGGCGGCGAAAACGATCAATTCACCGAAGCGCACATCCTTGGCAGCCGCACCGGCAAAAATGATCGACAAGGGTGTCGCGACCGACATGCCCAGCACCGGCACGGCGAATGCACCGAAATCGTAGCCGCGGATCGTGAGCGCGAACAGGAACACACCGATCAACACCGGCAGCATGTCACGGATCGGCCAGCTGCCTGTCGATTCCGGTGTATCCTTCCATGTCACGACGATCTGCACCACGCCCAGAAGCGCAATGATCAACGCGAGAGCCCTTGGCAGAAGCCCCGAACCTATGCCGTCCTGCGTGAAAGACGGCAGGTCAGAACCGGCCCAAAGAGCAAAGAGACCAAACACCACGAGGCTCAGACCGGCCAGTCGTTCACGACCAAGCCATGGGTTCAGCGATGGAGTAGGAGGGGCAACCTCGCGGCTCATGACTTATTCCACCTTGATATTGGCGGCCTTGACGACCTCGCCCCAGCGCTCACGTTCGCTGGCCATGAAATCGGCGAAATCCTTCCCCACCAGATGGGACGGAACACCCCCGTCTTTTTGCAGGCTTTCCAGGAAGGCGGGATCGGCCAAGGTTTCTGCCGTGGCCCCGGCCAACTTCTGGCGGACCTCCTCGGGAAGCCCTTTGGGCCCGAGCAGCCCATACCATGCGGTCGCGCTGTATTCGGGCAGCCCGGCTTCGGCTACGGTTGGCAGATCTGGCAAGGCCGGGAAGCGTTCCTTGCCCGTCACTGCCAAGGCGGTCAGAGTGCCGTTCTGTATCAGACCGATCACCGATGGCACGGTCGTTACCATAAAATCGACATGTCCGCCGACCAGATCGTTCACTGCGGGGCCGGCGCCCTTGTAGGGAACATGCTTCAGGTCGACATGCGCCATCTGCCCCATCAGCAAGGTAGCGACATGGCTGGCAGAAGCATTCCCCGCCGAACCATAGACCAGCCGCTGGCTCTTGGCCTTTTCCAGCAGTTCAGCCATGGACTTGACCGGCAGTCGCGGTCCTACCACGACCACCAACTGGGCGTCGGCGATCATGGCGATCGGGTCCAGCGTCTCGGCCGGATCATTCCGCAACTTGAAGATATGCGGGTTGACCACCATCGGACCCTGGTTGCCGATCAAAAGTGTGTAGCCATCCGGATCGGACTTGGCGACCACGTCCGTACCGATGTTGGCCGCAGCGCCAGGACGGTTTTCGACGATCACACGGCCATCAAGCGCCTTTTCAAGCCGGGCTGCAAACACGCGCGCGATGGCATCCGTACCACCCCCTGCCGCATAGGACACAACCAACGTGACAGGCTTGGTCGGATAGTCCTGGGCGAATGCCGGCAACGCCGACACCGAGATGCTTGCCGCGCCGATGGCGAGCATGAAACGGCGAGTGAATTGGGTCATTTGTCTTCCTCCCTTGAATGAGTCATCCTGCGACGTTCCTCCACGTCGGTCAGGACCGTTAGTTTTTGCGGCGGACCAAAGCCGAGCCTTCGAAAAGCAACCGGCAGGTCCGGGTCACGTAGACAACCGGCTTGCCTTCCTGCTCGTCGATCTCAACCCGCACATCCATGCGTCCGTTCGGATGTTCGAGGGACAGATCCGCTGGAAATCGCAGCTCAGGCAGAGCCGCGCCAATGATGCTGTCTGGCAGGGTCGCGGCGATTGCGACAGAGACCGCGCCGGTTGTGGCCAATGATGTATGACAGGCATGCGGTGTGAAGTAGCGAACCGAGATGCTGCCTCCGTTGTTTGCAGGGCCGATGAGAACCGGTTTGGGCAAGACGGACGCGCGAACGTCACCAAGCCCCATGCGTCGCCCAGCCTCGATCCGGACCTCCTCGAGCTGCGCCATGAAACTACTGTTACCGTCCAGTTCCTGCGCGCTTTCCAAACCTGTCAGGCCAAAGGTCTCTGCCCGCGCGATCACAACCGGCGTGGCCCCATCGATCAGCGAGACAGCAATCCCATTGATGATTTCCTGCGGGGTGCCGGACGGAAGCAGGCGGCCGGTTTTTGCACCGATTGCCTCCAGAAACGCAAGATAGACCGGAGCAGCCGTTCCCGGAACGCCATCGATTGCGGCATCCCCCTGATAGCGCAGCTCTCCGCCCGGGGTCTGGACTCTGGCCTCGATGATCTTGCCGGTGTTCACGTTGTGGACCCGAACCCGCGTCTCACCGCTTTGGGCCGCGATCAGTCCCTTTTCGATGGCAAACGCGCCGACGGCCGACAGCATGTTACCGCAATTGGGCCCGGTATCCACAAGGCGTTCCGACACCTTCACCTGCGCGAACAGGTAGTCCACATCAGCCCCGTCACGCGTCGTGGGTCCGACGATTGCCACTTTCGAACTGAGAGACGTGCCGCCGCCAATGCCGTCAATCTGCAGCGGATGCCCCGACCCCATGATTTCGATCAGCAACTCGTCGCGCTGCTGCGGATCACTCGGCAGATCGCTGTGCAGGAAAAACGGGCCCTTCGAGGTCCCGCCGCGCATCAAGACGCAAGGAATGCGGATCTGGTCGTCCACGCTGATTCTCCCATTGCGACTGTCGAGCCGCTTCGGGGAACAGATGCGCCAGATCGGACTATGTTGTGAATTGCGAAGAATTGTGCGATTGTTGCGTCATGCGGAATAATTTTGAATTTCTGGATCTGCGGGCCTTTCTGGCCGTGCTTGAGCTCTCTTCCTTCAGCGAGGCGGCGCGGCTTCTGAACCTGTCGACTCCCGCCCTGTCGCGTCGGATCAAGGGCCTTGAGGAAGCGGTGGGTGCCCAGCTGATCGAACGGACGACGCGGCGTGTCGCGCCGACGCAAATCGGACGTGAGCTGATGCCCTTGGTCAGGCGGCTGGTTGACGAGTTCGAGGAGTCGCTGCTGTCCATATCCGACCTTGGCGGGCGCCATCGCGCGCAGGTGACGCTGGCATCGGTGCCGACCGCCGCCTTCTACTTTCTTCCGCGCGTGATCGAGGCGTTCAATCAGCGCTTTCCGGGGATCAGGTTCCGCATCATGGACCTGTCCGCCAACGAGGGCCTCGACGCCGTCGCCAATGGCGAAGTGGAGTTTGGGATCAACATCGTCGGCGCCACACGGGACGACCTGATCTTCACCCCCTTGATGGAGGATCCCTTTGTACTTGCCTGCCGGCGCGATCATCCCTTCGCGATGACATCCTCATTGCCCTGGTCCGAGCTTCAGGGACATCCGCTGATCGGGGTATCAAAGAAATCGGGCAACAGGGCGGTGCTGGATCACGCGCTTGCCATGGCGGATCAGCAACTCACCCTGAACTGGTTTTACGAAGTGAACCACCTTTCGACGTCCTTGGGGCTGGTTGAGGCAGGGTTGGGTGTCTCAGTTCTTCCGCAACTGGCCACCCCGCAGCGAGAGCATCCTCTCATTGCGACCGTCAAGCTCATAGATCCGGTGGTTACGCGCTCCATTGGTGTCGTTGAAAGACGAGGAGCGCGGCTGTCACCTTCTGCCCTTCGATTCAGAGAAATGCTTGTTAATGAATGGCATGGATAGAAATCCTAGACAGCTCCAGCCGTGGAGGGAACAGAGGTGGTCGCGGGATTTCGGATCAGTCGCCAAGCTTTAGCGTCTGAGGAAGACCCCGCTCCGAAATGGCGAAACGCAAGCGCTACTCTGCAAAATTCGAAGCGAAGGTGACCTAGGAAGCCACCCGTTTACACGTCAAGATCATGCCGCCACTGCCGCCAAAAAAGCGGGAGGATCACCTGCTCGGCTGATCACCGAGGCCCAAAACTGGGGAACCTTGCCTCGGCGCTTGTGGGGAAATTCCAGTCGGCGCTGACACCCGCGTCACAGCTACGGGCGACCGCGTCCACTGGCGCAAGATCGAGATACCTTGGATAGGCTGCAACAACCTTTAGGTTATCCGGACGCCGAACTGCTTCAGGGGCAATAATGGAAAATGTTGATTGCGTGGTGATCGGTGCGGGGGTTGTGGGTCTTGCCGCAGCCCGCGCGATTGCCATGGCGGGCCGTGAGGTCCTGGTGCTGGAGGCTGCCGGAACGATCGGAACCGGTACTTCCTCGCGCAATAGCGAAGTCATCCATGCCGGCATCTATTATCCGCAAGGCAGCCTGATGGCCCGGGCCTGTGTCGCGGGGCGGCGCCGCCTCTATGACTATTGCGCAGCACGTGGGGTCGATGTCCGGCGCTGCGGAAAGATCATTGTCGCCACCGATGCGTCCGAGGCGGAGCAGCTTGCCGCGATCCGTGCCCGGGCCGAGGCGAATGGCGTCGAGAACATCCGCTTGCTGGGGCTGGGCGAGTTGCGGGCGATGGAGCCCGCGCTTGATTGCACCGCAGGATTGCTCTCTCCAGAGACGGGGATTGTCGACAGCCATGGGTTGATGCTGGCGCTTCAGGGCGATGCCGAGGCGCATGGCGCAATCTTTGCCTTCCACAGTCCGGTGCGATCGGGCCGGGTCACGGCAGCGGGGATCGATCTGGAAGTTGGGGATGCCGATCCGATGCTGCTGCGGGCGCGCTCTGTCGTCAACGCCGCGGGGCTTTTCGCGCCGGAGCTGGCGCGTACATTCGTGGGGCTGGAACCAGCACATGTCCCGCCGGCCTATTTCGCCAAGGGGCACTATTTTCTCTTGCGCGGCCGGGCACCGTTTTCGCGACTGATCTATCCGGTCCCGGTTCCCGGCGGCCTTGGCGTGCATCTGACGCTGGATCTGGGCGGGCAGGCAAAGTTCGGCCCCGACGTGAGCTGGATCGACAGCCCGGATTACAGCTTTGATCCGGGGCGCGAGGGTAGCTTCTACCGCGCCATTCGCCGCTACTGGCCGGATCTGGCCGATGGTGCGCTGGTGCCGGGTTATACCGGCATCCGCCCCAAGATCGTGCCGCAAGGGGCGGCATCGCAGGATTTCGTTGTGCAGGGGGCCGAAATGCATGGCGTGCCGGGGTTGGTGAACCTGTTCGGCATTGAAAGCCCCGGTCTCACCTCGTCACTTTTCCTCGGGGATCTGGTGGCGGAAAGGCTGCCGACGGTAACGCCACGACGCGTCGAAAATCGCGGATGGGCGTAGCCGCCGCATCGCGAAGTTGCGGGCAAACTAAGCAATCTCCGCGCGTGGTCAGACGGCAGCTACAGCGGCGAAAAAATCTCGGGGCGCGCTCAGCCGAGCTTGATCGGCATCGAATGATGCTCGTGCGTTACCTTCCATTCGCCGTTGACGCGCCGCAACCCGAGGGTGAGGCGGCAATGGGCATCGCCGCCACCAATGATGAGAAGTCCGAACGCATAGGCGACATCCTCGCCAGCGACAATCTGGATGTCGCGAAAGCGGAAGCGGTCGGGGCCTGCCGGATTGTGATCGAAGAACAAGCTCCAGGTCGCCTCGTAAGCCTTGATCCCTGTCGACTGAAGCGGCTCCGGTACATCGTACAGGACGATGTCGTCGGTCCGATTTTCCAGCACGCGCTTGATGTCTCCGTTGCAGATCGCATCGGTCCAGTCGTCGATCAAAGCACGGATCTCCTGCTCCCGACGCTCACGGGTCATCAGGCCTCTCCTTTGCTGTGAACGATGGTGTCGGAAGCCCCCCGGCGCAGATTGGCCCATGCGAAAAGCATTGCGGTGCAAAGAAGGATGCAGAATCCCGCTGCCGAGGCAAAGACAAGCCCCCGCTCGAAGGCCTGCTGAGCGGATGCAAGTAAAGCGGCACCGCTGGAACCCGGCAGCGTATCGGCAATCTCGACGGCCGCGCCCAAGGTGCCGCGTGCTGCAGCGGCGCGCTCTGCGTCAATCTCTGCAGGTATCGCAACTGCGGCCCTGTAGACGGCCACGCCGACACTGCCCAGCACCGCCACGCCGAACGAACCGCCAAGCTCGGCCCCCGTTTCGGAAATTGCGGATGCCGCACCGGCCTTGGCGGGCGGTGCCGCAGTCAGAATGAGGTCGGTGCCAAGCGTGACGATGGTTGCGACACCGAGACCCAGCAGGCACATGCCCGAAATGATCGCCACCAATCCGAGACCAGAGGTGAATGCCGCCAGTATCGCGAAACCCACTGCCACCAGCAGCAGGGCGAAGGTGACGACGGCGACCGGCGCGACACGCTGGACGACGACAGGCGCACCGAGGCACCCTGCGACACAAGCAATTGCTGGCGGAATAGTCCACAGTCCAGCGGTCAGGGGCGACAGGCCGATGACGAGTTGCAGATATTGCGCAACCAGCAGAGAGGCCCCGACCCAGGCGAACAGCGCCATCATGTTCGCGCCAAGCGCAGCGCGGAATGCGCTGTTCCTGAATAGACCCAGATCGACCAGCGGTGCTTTCAGCCGAGCCTGACGGCGGATGAAGGCCCAGCCTGCAACGACACCAACCAAGAATGCTACAGACGTGGTGGCCGTGACTCCGACCTCGGCGAGATGCTTGACGGCATAGGCAATGGCCAGCACGGCCGCCATTGACAGGACAACACTTGGCATATCGACGGCGTAATCATCGGATCCGCGGACTTCGGGCAGGAAGATCGGGCCCAGCACAAGCAGAAGTGCCATGACGGGAACCCCCACCAGAAAGACCGAGCCCCACCAGAAATGCTGCAGCAGCAGACCACCGACAAGCGGGCCGAGCACGCCGCCCAGCGTAAAGCATGTGGTCCAGATGCCGATGGCGACGCTGCGCTGGCGGGGCAGGAGGAAAAGGCTCCGGATCATCGCCAGCGTCGCGGGCATCAGCGTGGCCCCAGCGATGCCCAGTATCGCCCGCGAGAGGATCAACATTGTCGCACTGACAGAAAAGGCCGCCAGAATTGATGCCAGCCCGAAAAAGACCGATCCGACCAGCAGCAACCGACGCCTGCCGATGCGATCGCCAAGTGCGCCCATGGGAATAAGCGCGCCAGCCATCAGGAAGCCGTAGATGTCGGCTATCCACAGCAGTTCTGGACCGCTCGGCTGCAGCGCGGTGCTGAGCGATGGCGTCGCAAGATGTAGAATCGTCATGTCCATCGACACCAGCAGGGTCGGAAGGGCGAGGACGGCAAGACCGAACCACTCCTTCCGACCCGCTGAAGATTGGGAGGTCGGCTGCATGTCGATCTCCTCTCAATGGCGGTATCCGCGCCCCAGCGCGACCGCTTGATAATTAGATCGATCACTATAATAATCCGGTGGGCCGATGGGTCAACAATTTTCTAGCGAGGGCTATATAATTGTCGCGAGGACGTCCGAGACAGTTCGACGAGGAGGAGGCGCTGAACACCGCACTGCGCCTTTTTTGGCGTCATGGCTATGAGGGGACATCGATTTCCACGCTCGCCAAGGCGATGGGGATGACCATGCCCAGCCTCTACAACGCCTTCGGAAACAAGGAGAGCTTGTTCATGAAGGCCGTCGATCTTTACGATCTCTACGGCGATAAACTCTATGGCGAGGCATTCGCAAAGACATCTGCCTGCGAGGTGGCGCTTGCCATCCTGATGGGCGAGGTCGATCTCGTTTCGGGCGCTGAGACGCCGGAAGGCTGCCTTATGGTACAGGGCGCGCTTGCCACCGGACCGGATTCAGAGCTGGTGCGGCAGGAAATGGCGAAGCAAAGGCGTCAGGCCGAGGTCGATGTCGCCGCGCGCTTCGAAGAGTTCCAGAAAGCCGGTCAGTTGCCGCTAGGCTGGAAAGCGCCGGCGCTGGCAGCCTATGTGATGACCGTGGCGACCGGAATGGCCGTCCAGGCCAAAAGCGGCGCGTCTCGGCAGGAACTGATCGAGGTCGTTGATATGGCGATGAAAATCTGGTCCAAGGAGTAAGTATTGCGGCAGGCGGTTTGATCTTGAGACGATCACATTTGCCGCAATCAATGACATACGGCAGCCCGCCCCTCTCACGAGCCTTAGACAGATCGGCCCTAAGTCGCCGGTCAGGCACAGCGCGACGATAAACTTGGTGCGATGGCGGGGCAAAACCGCCAATCAGGGTCGCCGCTTCTCCAGGCGAATGTCTCCGTCACCAACCTCCTGCGCGTTCCCCCACCCGAGATGGCGGTAAAAACCGGCGGCACGCGTCGCTTCACCCGTTTCAAGCCAGGCTACCGCATGGTGAGAGAAAAGTTGAGCTTCCGCCGCCTCGACCAGCCGTCGCCCCACACCCATTCCCTCATGGGAGGGCAGCACAAAAGCGGCGAACAGAGAGCCTTCGTCCGCATCGATCATCGAAAAACCAACGATATTATCGCCATCGGCAGCGACCCATGCACACTTGTCGCTTTCGATCATCGCAGCAATGGACGCCGCTGTTATGCCCATCTTGGCCAGTTCGGCGTGCGACAACACGTTCTCGGTTACCGAAGTCCGAACATGGAAAATTTCCCCGATATCACGGGTTTCGGCTGGTCTGATCTCTATGCGCATCGTGCCCTCTGAAAGGTAGTGAGCGACTTCAACGGGCCTCAAAGCCGTTACAGATGACGAGCTTGGACGAAAAATGGCCTCTCAAACTGAGGTGCCCGAAGGTGAGGAGATCTTGACCAAACAATCCCTGAAAGTGAAGAAGCGCCCGTTAAATCGGGGCGCTTCCACGGATCGGGATGCTACAGATTGATCAACTGGCCGACCTCGACAGGCCGTCCGGTTTGAAACGAGCGGTTCGCGGCTATCCCGGTCAGGATCGACATCGCACCGTCACGATAGCCCGCCGCATAGGCCCCGCCCGAATTCGACTGGCCGAAAATATCGGCCAGCATGCGGTTGTCACCGCCGCCATGCCCGCCCTCAGCCATGACGACGGGGACGACCCGAGGCGTTCCGTGCAGCGGGAAATGGTAAAGCTGGATGCCCTCGGCCGCGCCTTCCTGTTCTTTTGCGCCGCCTCCGTTGATGTATGAGGTCTCGCGCACCATCAGCTCGATCCGACCGCCCGAACCGTTGAAGCTGACATTGAACCCCTCCCACGGGGCATAGGCATTCAGCGAGTAGGTCAGGACCGAGCGGTTCTTGTAGCGCACCATGACCTGCATCGTGTCTTCGATACTGATGCCGTCCCCGAACACATTCTGGTCGCGCTGATAGCCGTCCTCATGCTCGGCGTCCCAGTAGAGCGCCTTTTGCACCGGGCTGGCTGTCAGGTCGATGGCGAAAGGATCGTCCTTGGCGGCCTCAATCCCCGTGGTGCGGGTATAGGGGGTGAAATGCCCCCGCTCCTCGGCATTGGCGCGGCCATAGAAACGCAGGTCACCCATGCCGAAGACGGTTTCGGGCTGACTTTCCAGCCAGAAGTTCACCAGGTCGAAATGATGGGTCGATTTATGGACCATCAGCCCGCCGCTATTGCGCTTGTCGCGATGCCAGCGGCGGAAGTAATCGGCGCCGTGCTTGGTATCCAGCAGCCATTCGAAATGGACCGAGAAGACTTCGCCGATGGCGCCGGATGAAATCAGTTCGCGCACCGCCGAGTTATGGGGCGCGTAGCGGTAGTTGAACGTGACCCGGACCGAGCGTCCGGTGCGCTTCACCGCATCGACGATCTGCTGGCACTTGCTGGCATCGGTCGTCATCGGCTTTTCGGTGATCACGTCGCGCCCGGCTTCCAGCGCGGCAATGATGTAGATGTGGTGCGTCCGGTCGATCGAGGTGACGATGACGACCTCGGCACCGGTTTCGTCCAGCATCTGGTGGAAATCTTCGGCCTTGTAGGCTGGCAGCGGGTTCAGGCCGAACTCATCCTGCAGGACACTGTTGGTGTAATCCATCCGGGTCTGGTTGGTGTCGCAAAGCGCGACCAGTTCGGCATTGTCGCGGTAGTCCTTGGCAATGGCTTCGTAAAACATCCGCGAACGGGAACCGGTACCGACAAGCGCGTATTTCTTGCGCATCTCATTCTCCTGCTGTCGTCTGCCCGTGGTGATTGCAACGGGATAAGTTGATCTGTCCGAAGCCTGTGGGCGTTCGGGTATTGGCTGGAATTTCGGAACTGCTTCAGCCGCGGATCGCGCGGCCTTCGGGGGTAAAGAAGTGGCACCGCGCGGGATCGATCCGCAGCGACACACGGTCGCCGTTGCGACAGGGCTGCTGTCCCGGAAGGACGACGGTCAGAGGTTCGGCGCCAAAGCGTGGGCGGACATGCAGGACGGTGCTGCCGCCCAGATGTTCGACCAGCTCCACCTGTGCATCGCCAAGGGATTGGCCCTCGCCATCGCCGACAACGATATGTTCGGGCCGGATGCCGAGGGTCAGGGCCGCGCCCGCGGCCGAATGCAGGGAGCGCCCAGCCTCAATCCGCTGGCCATCAAGATTGAACCCCGTCGCATCGGCCACGCTGACCGGCACGAAGTTCATCTTGGGCGAACCGATGAAGCCCGCGACGAACTGGTTCTCCGGTTCATTATACAGTTTCAGCGGAGAGCCCGCCTGCATCACCTGACCGCCGCGCAAGACGACGATCTGATCGGCCATGGTCATCGCCTCGACCTGATCATGGGTGACATAGATCATCGTATTGCCAAGCCGCTCGTGCAGCTTGGTGATCTCGACGCGCATCTGCACGCGCAGCTCGGCATCAAGGTTCGAGAGCGGCTCGTCGAAAAGAAAGATCTTGGGGTCGCGCACAATCGAACGTCCGATGGCGACGCGCTGGCGCTGGCCGCCAGACAGTGCCTTGGGCTTGCGGTGCAGATAGTCGGTGATCTGCAAAGTCGAGGCCGCGTCCCGCACGCGGCGGTCGATCTCGGGTCGCTTGTAGCCCGCCGTCTCAAGTCCAAAGGCGAGGTTCTTGTAGACGCTCATATGCGGGTACAGCGCATAGGACTGGAACACCATCGCAATGCCACGCTTGGCGGCGGCGACATCGTTCATCCGTGCCCCGTCGATCATCAGATCGCCGTCCGTGATCGTTTCAAGTCCCGCGATCATCCGCAGCAGGGTGGACTTGCCGCAGCCCGAGGGACCCACAAAGACGGTGAATGCCCCCGGCTCGATCTTGAGGTCGATGCCACGGATCACGTCATGTGCGCCGTATCGCTTTTCGACCTTGTTCAGTTGGATTGTGGTTGCCATGCGTGTTTCCGGTTATCTCAGCGTTTCATGCCGGTGGTGGCGATGCCCTCGATGAGCAGCCGCTGGAAAAAGAGGAAGATCAGGAAGATCGGGACAAGCGACAGGATCGACATCGCAAACAGCTCGTTCCAGCTGGAGGTGCCGCTTGAGTCGATGAAGGACCGCAGGCCAAGCTGGACGGTATAGTTGCCCATCTCGCTGATATAGATCAGGGGGCCAAAGAAATCCTCCCATGTCCAGATGAAGGAAAAGATGGCGGCGGTGGCCAGGACCGGCAGCGACAGGGGCAGGATGATCTTGCGATAGATCCGCCACGGGCTGCATCCGTCCATGCGGGCGGCTTCGTCCAGTTCGCGGGGAATGCCGCGAAAGAACTGCACCATCAGGAAGATGAAGAAGGCATCGACCGCAAAATATTTGGGCAGGATCAGGGGCCACCAAGTGTTCACCCAGCCCAGCTCGCGGAACAGCACATATTGCGGGATCAGCGTGACGTGATAGGGCAGCATCATCGTGCCCAGCATCAGCGCGAACCACAGCTTCCGGCCGGCGAATTGCAACCGGGCAAAGGCATAGGCGACCAGCGACGCAGCCAGAACATTGCCCACCGTCGCCAGCACCGCGATGATCAGCGAGTTGACGAAAAAACGCCCGAAATTGACCTGAAGCCCGAACCAGCCATCCCGATAGGCTTGCAACGTCACCTGCGACGGGATCAGGCCCGCCTCGCCCCCGAACAGCTCTGCAGCCGGGCGCAGCGAGCCCGACAACATCCACAGGATCGGATAGATCATCACGAAGCAGACCGCGATCAGCAGCGTGTGGCGCAGGACGCTGTTCAGACGGGGATGGGCCGATGCGCGGCCCGGCATGTCATGGACCGCATCAGTCATCGTAATGCACCCAGTATTTCGTGGTCAGGAATGAAAACGCGGTAAAGATCGCGATGATGATCACCAGCACCCAGGCCAGCGCCGAGGCATAGCCCATGCGGAAGTAGCTGAACGCCTCTTGATACAGGTAAAGCGTGTAGAACAGCGTCGAGTTGATCGGCCCGCCCGACCCGCCAGAGATGACGAAGGCCGGAGTGAAGGCCTTGAAGGCCTCGATGGTCTGGATCACGAAGTTGAAGAAGATGACCGGCGACAGCAGAGGCAGGGTGATCCGCAGGAATTGCCGCGTTGGCGAGGCCCCGTCGAGGCTTGCGGCCTCATACATGTCCGTCGGTATCTGACGCAGCCCGGCAAGGAAGATGATCATCGGTGAGCCGAACTGCCAGACCGACAGCACGACCAGCGTGTAAAGCGAATAGTTCGGGTTCGAGATCCAGCTTGGCCCCTCGATCCCGACCATCGCCAGCATGGAGTTGACCAACCCATCCGAGGCAAAAAGCTGCCGCCACAGGACCGCGATGGCGACTGAGGTGCCCAGCAGCGACGGCAGGTAAAAGATCGCCCGATAGACCGGCAAACCGCGCATCCCCCGGTTCAGAACCATTGCGATCGCAAGGGCGAAGGCAAGCTTCAGCGGGACCGACAGCGCGACATAGAGCAGCGTCACCTTGATCGCGGCGGTGAACTTGGGGTCAGCCGTGGCCATGCGGACATAGTTCTGAGCCCCGACGAATTCAGGCGCGGTCAGCAGGTCGAAATTGGTGAACGAGAGGTAAAGCGAGATCAGCGCCGGACCCAGTGTCAGGCAGAAAAAGCCGATCACCCATGGCGCAAGGAACATGTATCCCGCGCCATTCCGTTGGATGGCCCGTTTGAGCCACCCTTCCGGAACTGGACCTTTCTTGGTCTCGCTGTCGTTGATTGCGTCGCAGGCCGCCATGCCTCAGGCCCGCTTCAGGATTGCTGCGGCCTCATCGACAAGGCTGGCGCCGCCCTGCTCCGGCGAAACGGCCTCGAATCCGACTTCTTGGCTGATGCGGATCTGGACGGCGTTGATCTCACCCGCGCCCTTCGGCGGCGAAGGCGGCAGTGCCCCGATATGCGGCGTCAGGCTGGAAATCAGTTCCACGACCTTGCGGCTGGTTTCGCTCAGATCGGGCATGATCGTCTCGCGGATTTCGGGCGAGGCAGGTACACCGCGATCCAGACCCAGAAGCCTGGCACCTTCGGGTGCGCGGACCAGGAAGTTGATCATCCGCGCGGCCAGCGCAGGGTCCTTGGACGTGGACGAGACCGAGAACATCTGCGAGGGCTTCAGATACTGTCCGGGCTTGCCACCCTCCTGCACGGGCGCGCCCACAACCGACAACTCGGCCTGCACCAGTTTCTGGAAGGATTCGAATTGGTTGGAATGCGCGAAATCGGTGACCGCGCTTCCGGTGACGATCGGCGAGGTTTCGGGCGAGTTCTTGTAGAGGGCCTGCGTATCTGCGGGTACACAGCTTTTGGCTTTGCGCATCTCGGTCCAGTAAGCGAACCAGCGCCCGGCATCGGCGGCGTCATAGCCCAGCGTCCCGTCCGGGTTATAAAGCGCCTTGCCCTGAGTGCGCAGCCAGACTTCGAACAGTCCCTCCTGACAGCTGCCATCGGCGGTCGCATAGACGCGGCTGCGCTTGTTGGCAGATGTGAAGGCCGCGCATTGCTCGGCAAAGCCATCCCAGCTCAGCCCAAGGGTCGGGGCCTTGACCCCGGCCTCGTCCCAAGCCTTGCCGTCAAACACGACCGAGAAGGCATTGACGCCGACATTGCCGCCGTAAAGCTTGCCGTCAACCGAGCAACTGTCCAGATTGACCTGTCCGAAATCGGCAATGGCCAGTTCCTTGCCAAGGAATTCGTCCAGCGGGCGGATCGCGCCGCGCCGGGCATATTCGAACATGTAGCGGTAATCCATCTGGATGAAATCTGGCGCATTGCCACCGGCGACCTGCGTCGCCAGACGTGCCCAATAATCATCCCAGCCCATGAATTCGGATTCGACGGTCACGCCGGGATTGGCCTGCTTGAACAGGTCGATCGCGGCATTGGTCCGGCGGGCGCGCTCGTCTCCGCCCCACCAGATCATGCGGATATTTCCCGCCTGCTGCGCAAGCGCGGGGGCCAACCCCAGAAATGGCAGGCTGGCCATGGCCAACCCGGCGCCGAGAAGCCGGCGCCGACCGATATTGGTCGAGTTCATGTGTATCCTCCCAAACTGGATGGCACCACCGACATATGCGGTTGCCGATCCCTGTCTCCCGTCTGCCGGTGTCCCCCCACCAGGCTATGACGCGCTTTCCGGCATCATAGTGAAATCAGGTTACGGATTGAGAGGCATACGAACAACTACAAAATATTGGACGTTCTATCGAATTTATTTATACCAAGATCATTCAAAAGGGGGGTGAGGATGGACCGGGCTCTTGAGCAATTTGTGGCAGTCGCTGAGGCTGGCTCGTTGATGGCGGCGGCTGAAAAGCTGCGTCTGTCGCAGCCCGCGCTCAGCTACAATCTGAAGCGGCTTGAACAATCGCTGGGGGTCGAACTGTTTCACCGCTCATCGCGCGGCGTGCAACTGACGAACTATGGCGAGACGCTCTATAACAGCGCAGTGGTGATCGGGCGGCTGCACTCGAACGCCCTGATGACCATCGCGCGGCAAAAGGCCGAGCTGGAGGAGGGGATCAGCATCGGCACCGGCTATTCGACCTGGATTCTGATCCTTCGCGACTACGTCATCGAGCATTTCAAGGCCCATCCGAACGCGCCGATCAACCTGAGCATCGGCAATATGATGCGCTGCATGGACCAGCTGCTGGCGGGCGATATTTCCCTGTTCATCGGACATCGGATCGATCAGCTGAAGGAAGGAATCGCGGTCGATTTCATCCCGATAGGCTATGCGACAGACGGCTATTTCGTCCGCCGGGGCCACCCGCTCCTAGGTACGGCGCGCGGTCTGGATGAAGTGCGCACATACCCCACAACCATGGCCTATCCTGTCGATGCCAGCCAGAAGCGGTTGGTGTCAGCCGGTGAGCTATATGACGCAAACCGCCTTGGGCATGCCTTCACCTCGAACTCACTCGAGGCCTGTCTTGAATTCGTTCACGCGACCGATGCGGTGCTGATCCACAGCACGGTCCTGGCAGGATAT
This sequence comes from Paracoccus sp. PAR01, assembly GCF_014851995.1. Classification (NCBI taxonomy): domain Bacteria; kingdom Pseudomonadati; phylum Pseudomonadota; class Alphaproteobacteria; order Rhodobacterales; family Paracoccaceae; genus Paracoccus; species Paracoccus sp. PAR01. Next base: position 29,804 of record NZ_JACVAW010000014.1, on the reverse strand, counting down.
TTCGCCGAACAAGGGTTGGAGCAGATCGAGATCCGCGTCGGCGAGGACACAAAGAAAGCGGTGATGGGCATTCATGTCCTGCCTGAGCGACGCTCGCATCCCAAGGTGCAGGCTTGCATTCGCGCCATCCTTGAACGCGCCGAGCGGTTGAAGCTGTTCCCGCTTTATGACGGTTAAACATCTTGCGCCGATCCGACCCGCAAGCCTGGACCGCCTGCCGTCCCGCGTTTTCTCCGACCAAGAGATCGGCACGAAGAACTCCAGTCGTAAACTGTCCAGATTCCTCGCATCCACTCAATATCTGCAGCAAATCGCCGCGCGTAAGCTGCCGCGTTGATCTAGCGATATTCCCCCTCGCGTAGCTTATGATCCTGACCGACTGTCCGCCAGAGAGCCGGTTCAATGTCGGTGCCCAGAGGATAGATCGGCGCGGTCGCAGCGGGCGGATGTGACAGGCGCTCAAACCGCGCGGCGGGATGGGAAACGGGGACTGCCTCCAGCAAGCGCCGCGTGTATGGATGCGCTGGACGCGACAGCACCGCCTCTGCCGGGCCCTGCTCGACGATCATGCCGCGATGCATGACCAGAATGCGGTCCGCCACGCGTTCTACGACGGCCATGTCGTGCGAAATGAACAACAACGCCAGATCCTCATCGCGCTTGAGTTCGTCGAGCAGGCTCAGAATTTGCGCCTGAATCGCGACATCCAGCGCCGAGACCGGCTCATCCGCGATCAACACCTTGGGCCGCAGGATCAAGGCCCGCGCGATGCAGATGCGTTGGCGTTGCCCACCCGAAAACTGGTGCGGATAGCGACCAAGGCTGTCTTCGGGCAACCCAACGCGTGCGACCAAAGCGCGGAGGTGATCCTCGTCAGCCGCGACGCCGCGGATGCGCAGCGGCTCGGACAGGATCTGGCGAACCGACATGCGCGGATCAACCGCGGCATAAGGGTCCTGAAAGATCATCTGGATGTCGTCGCGCGCCACCCGTAGCGCCTGCCCGCCAAGGGTCAGCAGATCGCGACCGGCCAACAGCGCCCGCCCCTCATGCGTCGGGATCAGCCGCAAAAGCGACTTTGCCAGCGAGGACTTGCCACAACCGCTTTCGCCGATGATCGCCACGGTCTCGCGCGGGTGCAGGTCGAAGCTTACATCCTCGACGGCATGAAGGTTCGCGACATGGCGGCGCAGGATGCGCGAGCGGACGGGGAAGCGCGTGCTGAGATGGCTGACCGACAGCACTGGGGGCGCCGTGCATGGCCCGGCCTGCGTGGCTGAGATCGCTGCCTGGCGGAACTTGGGTGCCGCGTCCAGCAACTTGCGGGTATAGTCATGCGCGGGGGCGTCAAAGACCCGCCGCACCGGCCCTTCCTCGACGATACGCCCATGTAGCATGACGGCAACGCGATCAGCGATTTCAGCCACCACGCCCATGTCATGGGTGATGAACAGCACCCCCATGCCGGTCTGCCGCTGCAAGCTGCGGATCAGCCAAAGAATCTCGGCCTGCACCGTCACGTCAAGGGCGGTGGTCGGCTCGTCCGCGATCAGGATATCGGGCTCGCAGATCAGCGCCATGGCGATCATGACGCGCTGACGCATGCCGCCCGAAAGTTCATGCGGATACTGGTCAAAGCGGCGCAACGGATCGGTCATCCGCACCTTTTCCAGCATCGCGATGGCCCGCGCCTTGGCCGAGCCATCGTCAAAGGGCTGGTGCTGGCGGACCGCCTCGACCAGTTGCGCGCCAACGGTCAGCACCGGGTTCAGCGATGTCATCGGGTCCTGAAAGATCATCGCGATCCTTGCACCCCTGATCTGGCGCATCTGACGTTCGTTCATCAGGGCCAGATCAAGTGGCTCTTGCCGGGCTGTGTCCAGAAGGATGCGCCCGCCGGTGATATGCCCCCCCTGCTGGTCGATCAGCCGCATCACGGACTTCACCGTCACCGATTTGCCCGAGCCGGATTCCCCGACAAGGGCGAGGATTTCACCCCGATCAAGCCGCAGCGAGAGGTCATGAACGACCCCTGCCCGGTCGGCCCCAAAGGCGATGTCGAGGTTCTGGATCGACAGCAGGGGTTCATGCGTGGTCATGGCGCCTCTCTTTCAGACGTGCGGCCGGGCGGCCCAGACCCGGATTTCCAGAAGCGAATCCCGCCGCGAGGCCGCCATCTGGACGACCGACAGGCCGGGCGGCGTCCCCTCGCCCACCCATTCGTTCCAGATCGGGACGAATTCCGGCCATTGCGCCATGTCGGCAAGCCAGAGTTGGGCGTGGATCAGGCCCTCACTTCCGCTGCCCATTTGCGACAGAAGATCATCGATCACGCCAAGAATGGCGCGGGTCTGACCCGGAAAAGGCAGCGATTTGTCGGGAGCGGTCAGGCAGGCCGAGGCGATGTCGCCTGCAGCCGAGCCCAGAAAAATCTTGGGGCCCCAGCTGTCGATGCGTCCGGTTTTCTGGATCGTCATGCTGCGGCTTCCTCGCGATAGGCAACCGCGACGAGTTCCAGCAAAAGGTCAGGGCGGTACAGCTCGCCCGAGACACAGGTGCGGGCGGGCGGGTTCGAGGCATCGACCCAGCCGTTCCAGACCGAGTTCAGCGCCGCAAAATAGCGCATGTCCTTGAGCCAGATAGTGACGGTGAACAGGTCGGACTGCCCAATCCCGTTCTCACGCATCAGTTCGTCCAGACGGGCGATCACATCGCGTGCCTGTTCCTTGATGTCGCCGTCCAGATTGCGGGGCTGAAGCCCGACGAAATGGGTCCAGTTCCCGGTCTTGCAGACCAGCGAACGGCGTGCCCCGTCCATGGTTTCGGTATGGCTGCGAGTGATCATGTCTTGTTCCTTGTCAGTGAGATTTTAGCTTGGGGTCGAACTGGTTGCGCAGCGCGTCGCCCAGCAGGTTCAGGCCCAGCACGGTCAGAAAAATGGCGAGGCCGGGAAACAGCGCCATCCACCACGCGCTGGAGATATAGGCGCGCGAGTCGGACAGCATGCCGCCCCAGGTCGGGATCGCAGGCGGCACGCCCAGCCCCAGGAAGCTGAGCGAAGATTCCGCGATGATCGCATTGGCCATGGCAAAGCTGGTCATCACGATGATCGACAACATTACGTTGGGCAGGATGTGGTGTCGGATGATGAACCCGTCCGAGGCACCAAGGGTGCGCGCAGCCATGATGAATTCGCGTTCGCGCAGGGCCATCGCCTCGGCCCGGGTGACGCGGCAATAAGGGATCCAGCGCTGCGCGGTCAGGGCGATGATGACAATCGCAAGGCCCTGACCGACAAAGGCCACGATAGCGATAGCCAGCATCAGGGGTGGAAAGGACCAGAAGATCTCGACGACCTTCTGAATTGCCCCGTCGATGCGGCCACCGAAATAGCCCGCGGTCACACCAAGCGCGACCCCGGTCACGCTGGCGAAAAGCGCGACCGAAAGCGCGATGATCAACGACACGCGCGAGCCGTAGATGATACGGCTGAGAATATCGCGGCCGACGTGATCGGTCCCCAGAACATACGGGCCGGTCCAGTCCGGCGGCATCATCGCGACCATCAGATCCTGCTGGTTGGGCGGATGCGGGGCAAGCCATGGGCTGAACAGTCCCATGATCACCAGCGCCGCAACGGTGGCAAGGCCGAAGCCCGCCTTGAAGCCCGACAGATGACGATGGCTGCGGCGAAAGCGCTGCCACCTGCCTTGCCCTGCGGGAATGGAATTGCCTGCTGTCATCGTCATCTCAGTTGATCCGAATGCGGGGGTCGATAAGGGTGTAGAGCAGGTCGATCAGCAGGTTCACGAGGATGAAGATCGCGGTGTAGATCAGCACCAATCCGATGATCAGCGGATAATCGCGCGACGAGATCCCCTGGATCAGCAGGCTGCCGATCCCCGGCCAGGCGAATACCGTCTCGACGATCATCGCCCCCGACAGCAACGCCCCGAACTCCAGTCCGATGATTGTGACCACCCCGACCAATGCGTTGCGAAAGGCGTGCCGCCACAGGATGCGCATTCCGCCAAGCCCCTTGGCCCGTGCGGTCATCACATAATCCTCGTGCAGCGCTTCCTGCACCGAGGCGCGGGTCAGTTGCGTGATGATCCCGGTCATGTTCGTGCCCAGAACCAGCGCGGGCAGCGCCAGGTGCTTCAACGCGCCCCAGAAGGCGTCCAAACGCCCTTGGATCAGCGTGTCCAGCAACAGGAAGCCGGTGATCGGCTCAACCCCCATTCCCCAGGGCGCGCGCCCGCCGGATGGCAGCAGATGCCAATGCCCGGCGAAAAGCAGGATCAGCAGGATGCCGATCCAGAAATTCGGCATAGAAATCCCGGCAAAGCTGAACGTCGATGCAAGGCTGTCCCAGAGCGAACCCGGCCGCGCCGCCGCCAGCACCCCCAACGGAATGCCGATCGCGACCGCGACCAGCGTGGCTGCAAGGGCCAGCTCGATCGTCGCCGGCAGGCGCTCAAGCACCAGTTCCATCACCGGCATCTTGTATTTGAACGAGGTTCCGAAATCGCCCGTGACCGCATTCCCAAGGAAATTCAGGAACTGCATCAGCGGCGGATCGTCGAGGCCCCATGCCTCGCGAATTCGCGCCTTGTCCGCGTCGGATGCCTCGTCCGAGATCAGCATGCTGACCGCGTCTCCGGGCGCGAACTGCATCAGCGTAAAGACCACGGCCGCGACCACGATCAGCACGGGAATGGCACCGGCAAGGCGGCGCGTGGCGTAAAGCAGCATCGGCTGTCCTTTGGTTCTGGGACGGGCCGCCTGGCGGCGACCCGGATGCCGCGATCAGTTGACGAAGACTTCCCAGCCATTGACCTGATCGGCCGGGCGCGGCTGGAAGCTGATTTCCTTGGAAACACCCCAGGCCATCTTGTGCTGCCACATGAAGGCGGCCGGGGCCGCATCGACCAGGTAGCGCACTGCCGCCTGCATCTTTTCGTCACGCGCCGCCGGATCGAACTCGGCGCGCTCGGCTGCCAGCAATGTGTCCAGCTCGGGGTCCGAGAAACCGATCCGAGGCGAGCCTCCGGTCGCGAAATACTGGTGCAAGGCCCGCGAAGGATCGATCATTGAACCACGGCCCATGTAGTAGAAGGGAACCTTGCCCTGCTGGACATTGGCCCAGAGCGTTGCCCATTCCGGCGTGTCGAGCGTCACCTTGAACCCTGCGGCCTCAAGCATCGGGACCATCGCCTCGGTGATCTGCCGGTCGGCGGTGTAGCGGCCGACCGGGGTCGAAAGCGTCACCTCGACCCCTTCCAGCCCGGCCGATTGCAACAGCGCGCGGGCCTTTTCGGGATTGTAGTCATAGGCGCCGGTGAATTCGGGATCATGACCGATCTGGCCAGCACTGACAGGACCGTTCAGCAGGTCGGCCTGCCCTTGCAGGATCGCGCGAACGATGGCCTCGCGGTTGATCGCATGGGCGACGGCCTGCCGCGCTTCCTTGCGGTCCCACGGGTGGGTCTTGGGGGACATTGCCAGAAACATCATCTCGACCGAGTTGGTCGTGGCGATCTGGGCATTGGGCATGTCTGCCACCCGCGCCATCAGCTGGGGCGGCACGGATTGCGCAATCTGGACCTCGCCATTGGCAAGCGCGGTCACCCGCTGTTCGGGCTCGGGCATGATGCGATACATGATCTGCGCGGGATTGTTGGGCGACAGCATCGGGTGGCCGTCATTGCGCGAGATCACGATATGCTCGCCGATACTGACCTCATCAAGCTTATAGGGCCCCGCACCGAACGGCGCGTCCTTGAACATCGCATCACCCATCTGATCGTAAAGCGCCTTCGAGGTCACGGCGACGCCAGCAAGGTTGTCGGGCACCGTCGCGTCGGGGGTCGCCGTGGTGATACGCAAGGTGCGGTCGTCGATCGCCTCGACCTTACTCCAGCCTGCGACAAGATAGGATTTCCCCGAGGACGGGTTCTTGCCCAGATAGTCGATCGAATGAACGATGTCCTGCGCCAGCACCGGTTCGCCATTATGGCGCTTGGCCCCCTCGGGCAGGCGGATCTCCCAGGTCAGAGGATCAACTGACTGCACCGTCTCGGCCAGGTAGGGCACAAATTCATTGCGGTCGAAATCATAGCGCGTGACACAGCCATAGACCTGACACCAGACGTTCGACAGCAGCACGACTGGATCTGCATAGGGGTTGTAGCCCGAGATCGTCTCGGTGATCGCGACCGCGACGCGTGCGTCTGTCTGCGTTTGGGCGGAGGCATCATAGGCAGTGGTCGAAATCGCTGCCGTCGCGAGAAGAGAAAGAAGCGCTTTTTTCATCATCGTCCGTTCATATGGGCCGTGTCGCCAGACAGGTCTTTGATTTCATTTTGAACTTGCTTTGTGCCGCAGCTTGCGTAACTATGTAAGTGAACGCTTACTTACTCACCGTAAAGCACAAACATGACCACAGCACCCTTCCAGACGCCAAGATCGGCGCGCGACGCGCGAAATTTGTTCAACCCGCTTAACTTTTGCGCAATGGGATGGGGGTTCGGATGCAAAAGGTGACCGATCCGGCTACACCCGGCGTTGCACAAATCGGAGTGGCCCAGCGATTGATCGCGGCAGCGACGACCGAGTTTCAGCGTCATGGCTTTCAGGGCGCAAGCGTCTCGCGCATCATCGAAACCGCCGATTGCAATGTCCGAATGATCTACCACTATTTCGGCAGCAAGCTGGGTCTCTATCGCGCTTGCATCGAACAGGTCTATGAGGAGCTTCGCCGCGCCGAGGCCGAGGCCAGCTTTTGGGACTTGCCACCCAAGCAGGCGATTGCCGAACTGACGCGGTTCACCTTCGACTATATGGAGACGCATCCCGAGTTTCAGGGCATGATGCGGATCGAAAACATGACCGATGGCGTGCATGTCCGCGAATTGACCACGGTGAACAGCCGCGCCGAGACGCTGTTCAATGCGATCAGCAATGTGCTGGATCGTGGCGTCGCCGAAGGGGTCTTTGCGCATCGACCCGATCCAGGTTCGCTTTATCTCTCGATCCTTGGACTGGCGACAATCCATATCGCCAACCGGCACACGATGGGTGTGGTGCTGGGCCGCGACCTTTCGGCCCCGGATTTTCTGATCGCCCGGCGCGAAGAAGTCGTGCGGATGGTTCTTGCCTCGCTGACGAGTTCCACAGAATGAAGGGCGCTGTGACGACCCCGCACCCGCTGGCGACCGAGGCTGGACTGGCGGTGCTACGTCAAGGCGGCACTGCCCCCGAGGCGTTGATCGCTGCGGGCGCGGTCCTGACCGTCGTCATGCCACATTTCTGTGGTCTGGGCGGAGACGCGGTCTGGCTGGTTGCAGACCGCACCGGCGCTTGCCGGACCTTCCTTGCCATCGGCCAAGGGATCGACCGCGCGATGCCGTCCGCCCCCCTGCCCCTGCGCGGACCCGGTGCAGTCCTGACGACCGCCGCCGTCGTCGATGGCTGGCGCCACGCGCTTGACCACGCAAGACGCCACCTTGATGGACGCTGTCGCTGGGAGGATCTTCTATCCCCGGCCATCAACCTTGCACGCAATGGTTATGCCGTGACCGGTTCGCAGGAATTCTGGGCACGTCATCGCGCAGATGAGACCGCCAGCTGGCCGAATTTTGGCAGGATTTTCCTCGATGCGGGCCGACCGCTTGCGGCTGGTAAGATGCTTCGCCAACCCGAACTGGCGGAAAGCCTGAGCCTGTTGGCCGAGCATGGCGCATCGGCGTTTTATAGCGGATCACTTGCGCGACGTATCGTGGACGGGCTGAACGCGGCAGGCGCGATCATCGGACTGGATGATTTGCGGCGTACCAGAACGCGCGAGGTCGCACCGATCTCTCTGCGCTACCGCGATGTCACGCTTCTGGCACCGCCACCTCCGACCCAAGGCCTGACGACGTTACAGATCATGGGAATTCTGTCCCATTTCGATCTGTCCGCCCTAGGCCCCGGCAGCGCCGAGCACGTGCATCTTTGTGTCGAGGCCGTAAAGCGCGCATTTCGTGACCGAGACGCAATCGCGGATCCTGCGCATATGACGTCCCTGCCAGAGCAACTGCTTGCCGCTCCATATCTGCATGAGAAAGCGGCTGGCATTTCGACCGACCGGGCACTTGTCTGGCCAGATCTCTGGCGGCACGGAGATACCGTTTTCCTTGGGGCAATGGATGAGCAGGGCAATGCGGCGAGCGTGTTGCAAAGTACCTATTTTGACTGGGGAAGCGGCGTGGTCGCCGGGGATACCGGCATTCTTTGGCAAAACCGCGGCGCCGCTTTTTCGACAGACCAAAGGCATGTCAACGTCTTCGCACCAGGGAAATTGCCATTCTACACGCTCAATCCCGGCATTGCGCTTCGCGACAGCGGTCCTGCCTTCGTCTATGGAACCCAAGGGGCTGATGGTCAGCCACAAACTCTGTCCATGCTGCTTACGCGCCTGATCGATTTTGCCGAGACACCAGCACAGGCCCTGGCGGCCCCGCGCTTTCTGCTAGGTCGCACGTTTTCGGACAGCCGCGACAGCCTGAAGCTTGAAGAAAGCATGGGGCCGGACACGGTTTCAGCATTGCGCATGCTTGGGCACGAAGTGACGACGATCCCGGCGCTCAGCCCGCTTGCCGGACAAGCCGGTGTAGTCTTGAATGGGCATGGATATCCCGATCCGCGGAGCTAGTTGAGGTCTGCGACTCATCTTTGTTCGATGGATTGCATCGTCGTCCCCCCTGACCTGCCCGGACGCAAACGCCACCCCTAAGCATGAATGGTCGCCTCGGCGCGCGTCGCTGCACGGCTTGCAAGGGGCTATTCGCCTCCGCCCGTATTGGTGGAGGACGACCAGCTTTTTAGCGACGATACGCCAGGTTCCGCTTGTCGGGGCACGGATGGGGTCGCAGGTCACGCCCCGTCAAGCCGTTCGATACGACGCAACACGGGAAACGCGCTCATCCAGATCGCGACGACCGCCAGTGTTCCAATCCCGCCGATTACGCCCGCTGCGACCGGCCCCACAAGCCCCGCCATCATGCCGCTTTCGAACTCCCCAAGCTGGTTCGACGTGCCGATGAACAAGGAGTTCACGGCATTGACCCGCCCTCGCATCTCATCCGGCGTCATCAACTGCACCAGCGAGGATCGCACCACGACGCTGATATTGTCGGAAGCCCCGACGATCAGCAGCGCAATGATCGATATCCAGACATCCTTGGACAGCGCGAACAAGATCGTGGCAAGGCCGAAGACCGCGACGGCCGCGAACATCTTCCGGCCTGCACCCGAAACAATCGGCATATGGCCAAGATAGATCGACATGCCAAGCGCGCCGATGGCGGGTGCGGCGCGCAGAAGGCCCAATCCGAAAGGACCTGCCTCGAGGATGTCGGAGGCGTAGATTGGCAAAAGCGCCGTCGCTCCGCCAAGCAGCACCGCGAACAGGTCCAATGAGATCATGCCCAGCACGGCCGGCGTCCGCCGGATGAAGGAAACACCCGCAAAGACGGTTTGCAGCGTGACCGGGGCACGCGTCGCCGGCGCGGCATGCAGCACCTGGATCGTGCCGACGCTGTAGCCCGCAGCAAGAAACAGCAACCCAGAGGCAATGAAGGGCACAATATGCCCCAGCCCATAAAGCAACCCGCCAAGTGCCGGACCAACAATCAGCGCGGTCTGCATGAACGAGGTCGAGGTGGCGATCGCCCGTTGCAGCATGGCAGGCCCGACGATGCCCGGCACCAGCGAGGCCATGGTCGGGCGCTCAAAGGCCTGCGCCGCCCCCAGAACCGCGACAGCCGCCAGGATACCAGTCGGAGTCAGACGCTCCTGCCAGACGAGCAGGCCCAGAACCAGGACCGTGGCGGCCTCGACCCACTGGCAGGCAAGCCCGATACGGCGACGATCATATCGGTCAGCGACGGTACCGACGACAAAGGTCAGGATCAGCATGGGCAAGAACTGACACAGCCCGACCCATCCCAGCATCCAAGCCGAGCCTGTCAGCTCATAGATCATCCAGCCCATCGCGACCGTCAGCGACTGGAACGCCAAGGATGAGCAGGTCCGGGATACGAGGAAATGCCTGTAATTGCGATTATGAAGAACCGAGGGCGAAACTGTATTTGCCGTGCCGGAAAGATCCTGAGTCGTCATGCAGAAATCCTGAACTGTCGCCCGCCTCTGCGCCCGCAGTAGAACGAGGTCAAGGACCTCAATGCGCAATCACAGCAGGTGTGACCAGCGATGGACCGCTTCGCTTCCGATCAGGGTTCGACAGGCGGGTGAACGAATCATTGCCCGGATTTCGGGGCGGGTTCAGCCTTGGTGCGGGACTGCGCATTGCGCATGCGCCCGCCGCTGCTTCGATCCTGCACTGCCCGCGTCACGCGGCATCATGAAAGGGGGAAGTGCATGACGATCCGTCCAGATCCCACATTCCACGCGACACCCCGGCTGGCGATGGAGGCCGAGCCGGAAAAGCTGGCCTACACGCTGCTGCTCAGCCCCGATTTCTTGCAGCCCGATGCTTTGGCGGTGGTCGATCTTGACCCGAAATCGGCGACATTCGGGCAGGTTCTCAGCACGCTCGCGATGCCCCATAAGGGCGACGAGTTCCATCATTTCGGCTGGAACGCCTGTTCGTCCTCGCTGTCGCCGCTGACCGGTCATGCCTTCCTTGAACGGCGATATCTCATCATTCCGGGGCTGCGGTCCTCGCGCATCTATGTCGTCGATACCAAGCCCGACCCGCGCAACCCGACAATCCACCGGGTGATCGAGCCCGAAGAAGTGTTTCGCAAGACCGGCTATTCGCGCCCCCACACCATCCATTGCGGCCCCGAGGGGATCTATGTCTCGACCCTTGGCGGGGGCGGCCCGGACGGGACTGACGGACCGCCCGGCATCTTTATCATGGATTGCCAGACCTTCGACGTCATCGGCAGGTGGGAGATCGACCGCGGCCCGCAGGACAAGCATTACGATTTCTGGTGGAACCTGCCGCGCGATTACATGGTGTCCAGCGAATGGGCGCTGCCGCCGCAATTCGAAGGCGGCATCGTTCCCGAGCAATTGCTGTCGAACAAATACGGTCACCGGCTGCATTTCTGGGACCTGCGGGCGCGCAAGCATGTGCAAATGATCGACCTTGGCGAGAACCACCAGATGGCGCTCGAGGTGCGGCCCGCTCATGATCCGGTCAAGGAATACGGCTTTGTCGGCGTGGTGGTGGACACGACCAATCTGGAAGGCTCGATCTGGACATGGTGGCGCGAGGGCGGCCAGTTCCATTGCCGCAAGACCGCGACCATCCCGCCCGAACCCGCCGATGCCGCGGACCTGCCGCCGCTTCTGCAAGGCTTTGGTGCCGTGCCGCCGCTGATCACCGATATCGACCTGTCGCTGGACGACCGCTTTCTTTACGTCTCGTGCTGGGGCACCGGCGAAATGCGGCAGTATGATGTCAGCGACCCGATGCAGCCCAAGCTGGCAGGCTCGGTCCATGTCGGCGGGATCGCGCGCAAGACCCCGCATCCGAACGGCAAGGCTTATACCGGTGGGCCGCAGATGGTCGAAATCAGCCGCGACGGCAAGCGCGTCTACTGGACGAACTCGCTGTATTCGACATGGGATGACCAGTTCTATCCCGGCGGCGTGCCCTCTGCCATGGTCAAGGCCGATGTCGGCGCGAAGGGCGGGCTGACCCTTGATCCCACGTTCTGGCCCGAGTTTCCGCAGGGCTACCGCGCGCATCAGATCCGGCTGGAAGGGGGGGATTGTTCGACCGAGTCCTTCTGCTACCCCTCGGTCTGAGGTGGAGGGCTGGGCGCAGGCCGGGCTGTGGCTCTCGGTACTGCTGAGCGGAGCCTATCACGGCGCAAGCCCCGGCATGGGCTGGCCCTTGGCGGTCTCGGCGGGCTTGATGGGGCGCGGGCGGCGCGACCTGTTGCTGGGCATGGGGCAATTGGCGGTCGGGCATCTGGCCTCGATCCTTCTGGTGCTGCTGCCTTTCGCGCTGATCCTTTGGCTGGTGGCCTATCAGAACCAGATCCGGACCGGGGCAAGCCTGCTGGTGATCCTTTTCGGCATCTATCGGCTGGTCGAACGCCGCCACCCCCGGCGACTTGCGCGGATCAGGCCGGGGCAACTGGTGCTGTGGTCCTTTGCGATCGCGCTGATCCACGGGGCGGGGCTGATGATCCTGCCGATCTATCTGGGCCTGTGCGGTGCCGAGGCGCATCATGCGGGGGTATCGACGCTTGCCTCGGGGAACATCGGAACGGCCATCGCGGTCGCGGTCCTGCATACGCTGGCGATGGTCACCGTGGGGGGCGGGGTCGCGCTGGCCGTGCATGGCTGGCTGGGACTGGGCTTCGTCTCTCGCAGCTGGTTCAATCTCGAGACATTCTGGGCGCTCAGCCTGATCGCGGTCGGCCTTCTGGGGTTGGTTTCGTGACAGGATGCCCCACGTCTGCGCACGCATCCGATTGCCACGCATCATCATCCGCCTGATCAAATGACCCTTCAAAATCAGGCCGGTGCCTGAAACCATGGTGACGCCCTCGACCTTGCGGCCAAGGGCGTCATTGTTTGCTACCGGGACAGACCCGGCGGCAGGTCTGTCAGCCGACCAGAAAACCCAATCCGCCGACAGCGATCAGACCGCCCAGACCGCGCAATGGCAGCGTCAGCGCGGCCGACCGCGTCATGCGTCCAAGTCCGATGCCGACCAGATGCAGCAGCACGGTCGCCAGAACGAAACCAAGCGCATAGCGGAACGGGTCGGCAGCACCGGGCATTTCGGTGCCATGAGCATGCCCGTGGAAAACGGCAAAGACGGCCACCGCCAAGGTCGCCAGCCACATAGGCGGACGCAGTGCCAGCATCACGGCCACCCCGATCACGATAGCCGAGGCGGCGATACCAGCCTCGACCGCAGGCAAGGCGACGCCGAAAACCCCCAGCGCGCCACCGGCCAGCATGGCAAGCGGAAAGGTCAGCGGCAGCAGCCAGGTCGCGGGCGCGCCGATGACGGCGGCCCAAAGCCCGACCGCGACCATGGCCAGCACATGGTCGGGCCCAAGCATCGGGTGCAGGAAGCCGGTCGTGAAATCGCCATGCGCGACATGGCCGGGATGGGCAAGCGCCACGCCCGGCAACAGGATCAGGCAGGCGGTAATTACGCGAAGCATAACAGATCTTTCACTCATGAGATCAGTGGTCTACGGGCGTCAGGCGACGCCGCGCTCTTTCAGCGCAGCAAAGCCGCCGTCGACATCAACGACATTGGTGTAACCAAGACCGGTCAGGGTCTCGACCACCGGACCCGAGCCATTGATCGAGCCGCAGAAGACGACGATCCGCGCGTCCTTCGGCACCGAGGCGAAGGCTCCGGAAAAGACATTCGCCACCAGTTGCTTGGGCAGGATCACCGCCGAGGCGATCTCGCCATTCTCGGCCCGTCCCTTGGGGGCGCGCACATCGATCAGCAGGTCGGTCCCGGCCAGATCGGCGGGCAGTTCGTCGGCGGTGATGCGGGTATTGGACATGGAAACTCTCCTTCAGGATTGGGGGGCGGAATGGATCGGGTCGACCCAATAGACGGTTTCGGGAGGCTCGATCGGATCGACATCGGTGATGTTGACCACCACGGCTTCGTTGTCCGAGCGGACAAGGACGCATTCCAACACCTGATCGGGATCGGCGTTGATTTCCTGATGCGGCACATAGGGCGGGACATAGATGAAATCGCCGGGTCCGGCTTCGGCCACATATTCCAGCCGCTCGCCCCAGCGCAGGCGGGCCTTGCCGCGCAGAACATAGATCACGCTTTCCAGCGGCCCGTGATGGTGAACGCCGGTCTTGGCGTCGGGCTGGATGGCCACGGTGCCGGCCCAGATTTTCTGCGCACCGACGCGGGCATGGTTGATCGCAGCCTGCCGGAACATGCCGGGGGTCTGGGCGGTGTTGGAATCCAGCTGGTCACCCTTGATGACGCGCACGCCGTCATGCTTCCAGCGCGGAACGTCGTCATGGTCGTGATCGTGACGATGATGGTGGCCGTCATGGCCGTGGTCGTGGGGCATCTGCCTCTCCTTCCGCGGCCCGATGGACCGCTACTTTCCATTTCATTCCGCCGCCGCACGGGCGCGGGCAAAGACATCCTCCATCCGCCAGTGCTGGTTCGGATAGTGCCCACCCAAGGCCCATTCGTCCCAACCGTGATGGCGGCGCATCTCGCCCATCAGACCGCTGCTACGGGTGGTCTGGGCGTCAAAGCCCTCGGCCCGCTCGGCATCCGGCCCGACAAAGATCGCGTCCTGCTGACAGTAAAGTTCGCACATGAAGCAGGTCTGGCAATCCCCTGCCCGTGCGATGACCGGGGGCTGGCCGGGCACGGCGTCAAAAACCCCAGTCGGACAGACCTCGACGCAGGTCCCACAGGCGTTGCAGCTGTCGGACAGGATGAATTCTATCATGCGGCCTGCCTTTCCGGTTCGGGCGCGGCAATCGGGCGATCAAGCCCATGCACCCGGATGCGCCGCGCCAGTGCGGGATCGGGTTGCGGATGGTCCTCGCGTTGGTGGATGCCGCGGCTTTCGGCGCGGGTGATCGACGCCAGCAGCGACCAGCGGGCCGAGGCCGTCATCGCCGCCAACTCGCGCAGGTCGGAGCCAGCCAGCACGGACCAGGCCTGATCCAGCACGGCAAGGCTGGCGCGCAGACGCACCCCGTCGCGGAACAGCGCCTTGTCATAGGACAGCATCGCGTCCTGCACCTGTGCAAGGATCGCGGGGGCGTCGATCTGTGGTCCCCCGGCCGGATGCAGCCCGGCCCCGCCTATCCCCTGAGCGCCGCTGCGCCGGGTGCTGCGCGCGGCGAAACGCGCGGCCCCTGCCCCGGCCCATTGCCCCGAGGACAGCGCCCATGCCGAATTGATGTTCCCCCCGCCCGAGATCGCACCCGCCACCAGTTCGCGGGTCGCCGCGTCGCCCGCAACGAACAGGCCGGGCACGCCCGCGCCGCAATCCCTGTCCTCGACCGCGATGCCGCCAATGCCGCGGATCGTGCCCTCGCCATGCAGGGTGACCTCGAATTTCTGGGTGTAGGGGTCGATCCCCCAGCGCCGGAAGGGCAGCAGGAAATTCGGCGAAATGGTCGGGACCTGCGCGCGGATATCGGCGGGGGTGCGGGCCAGATCGGCAAAGACCGGGCCTTGCAGCAGCGCCGCCGCCAAGGGCCGGGTGATATCCGGTCCGCCAATGGGCAGGACCTGCCCGGCCTCATCGTAATAGGTCGCAAAGGCAAAGGACATCGAGCGGGTCAGCGTCGTGCGCGCCGGTGCGATGCAATAGACCGAGGTGAACTCCATCCCCGACAGCTGCGCGCCCGCCTCGGCGGCCATCAGGTAGCCGTCGCCAGTGTTGTTATGCGACCCCAGCAGATGCGAACGGAACGATGTGCCCCCGGTCGCAAGGACGACCGCGCCGCTTTCCACCTGCCAATCGGTGCCGCCGGGATGGCGAATACCGCGCGCGCCGCCGATGCTGCCATCGGCATGGCGCAGCAGTTCCCGCGCCGGGGCATGGTCGATGATGGTGACGCCAATCTGCTCCAGCCGGCGGCGCAGCGCGCGCATATATTCCGGGCCGCGGAGTGCGCGGTAGCGCGGCTGTCCTTGCTCATCGCGGGAAAAATCATAGACATCGGAAATGGTTGGCAGGCTTTCCCATGTAGTTTCGAGGATGCGCTCCATCCAGACCGGGTCGTTCAGCCCGCCCGATTGTGCCAGCCGCTTGGCGATGGCGGCGGGGCGGTCGGCGGGGGCGACCCACCAATGGCCCGGTCCGGCCGTCGCGGTAACGCCCGACGTGCCCAACCAACCCTTTTCGACCAGCACCACCGAGGCCCCGGCCCGGCGCGCGCCGATGGCGGCCCATGCGCCCGCCATGCCGCCGCCGATCACCAGCACATCGGTGGTGATGGAGAAGCCCGCCCTCAATGCGCTGCCCCCTGTCGCACGCCCAGCCAATCCAGCAACTCGCCCCGGATACGGGCAAATTCCGGGTCAGCCACGTCGCGGGGACGCGGCAGGGCAATGCTCTCCTGATGAGCGATGACACCGTCCTTCATCACCAGAACACGATCGGCCAGAAGGATCGCCTCTTCGACATCATGGGTGACCAGCAGCACCGCGCAGCCGTGGCGCTGCCACAACTCGGCCACCAAGGCCTGCGCCTTTAGCCGGGTCAGCGCGTCCAACGCGGCAAATGGCTCGTCCAGCAGCAGCAGGTCCGGCTCGCGCACCAGCGCGCGGGCCAGCGAGGCCCGCTGGGCCTCGCCCCCCGACAACACCTTGGGCCAGACATCGGCGCGGTGACCGATGCCGACCTCGTCCAAAGCGCGTTCGGCGCGGGCGCGATCGGGGCGACCCGGAAGGCCCAGCAGGACATTGCGCCAGACCCGTTTCCAGGGCATCAGCCGGGGCGCCTGAAAGGCGATGGCGCGGCGGGTGGGAACGGTGACCTCACCGGAAAATTCCGGGTCCAGATCGCCAAGGATACGCAACAGCGTGGACTTGCCGCAGCCCGAGGCCCCCAGCAGGGCCACGAACTCACCGGGCTGGATATTCAAGTCAAGGTTGTCGATCACCCGACGCGTGCCGAAGCTGCGGGTCAGACCATGAACCGCCACGGCGGCGGGCGCGCTCAGGCGCCGGTGAAGCTGGGTCGCCATGACAGGAAGATCCTTTCAAGTGTGCGCACAACCAGATCGACCGCAAGGCCGAGGAAGGCATAGACGACAAGGCAGACGACGATCACGTCGGTCTGAAAGAACTCGCGCGCATTGGCCATCAGGTAGCCCACGCCCGCCGTCGCGTTGATCTGTTCGCCAAAGACCAGCGCCAGCCAAGCGATGCCCAGCGAATAGCGCAGCCCGACCAAGGCATTCGGCAGCGCGCCGGGCAGGATGACATGGCGCACAAGACCCCAGCGGCTAAGGCCCAGCGTCCGCCCTGCCTCGATCAGCGACTGGTCGACGCCGCGGATGCCGGCATAGACGTTGAGATACAGCGGGAACGCCGTGGCCAGCGCGATCAGCGCGATCTTGGGTGCCTCGCCGATGCCGAACCAGATGATCAGCAGCGGGATCAGCGCCACGTTCGGGACCGTGCGCAGCATCTGCATGGGCGCGTCCACCATATCCTCACCCAGCCGGGTCAGGCCGGACAGCACCGCCAGCAGCACGCCGATGCTGCCGCCGATGGCAAGGCCAGTCATCGCGCGGCTCATCGAGACGACGATGGCCGCCTGCAATTCACCGCTTTCGATCAGCTTGGCGGCACTGGACAGGACCGTTCCTGGTCCGGCCAGAACCTCGGCGGGCAGGATGCCGGTGCTTGAGGCCAGATGCCACAGCGCCACCAGCACCACCGGCCCCGTCGTGCGTCGCAGCCAGCGCGGCACCCGTGTCCCCCGCGCCGTCGCGGGGGTCAGGCGGACCAGATCGGCGCGGGCCGGACCCGAGGAACCGGCGGCGCTTTCGGCCTCGCGCGGGGGGGCGTAGCCGCGGGCGATCTCGGTGATGCTCATCAGTTCAGCGCCAGTTTCGGCAGATCGCGATAGACGTAATCGCCAAGGTTCAGCGAACCGGTCAGCACGCCCGCTTCAACCCAGGTGTCAAAGACATTCTGCAGCCCGGCGACAAACTCATCATCGATGGCGCGGGGCTGATAGGCAGTCTGTTCCGGGAAAAGCGGCTCGACCGTGGCGCGGTCCTGCTTGGTAAAGCCTTCATAGAAGGTCAGGAAGTCTTCCTTGTTGTCGCGCGCCCAGGCGTAGCTTTTGTCGATCCGCGACAGGTAATCCTGAATTGCCTTCAGCTTGGCGGGATCGGCCAAGGTCGGCTCGGTCACGGCATAGACGATATTGCCGGTATTGACGCCCTGCCCGTTGAAGATCTCACGCGCGCCAAGGACGCCGATGCTGCGGGCCTTGTAGATGCCCCAGATCGCCCAGGCATCGACGCCTTTGGACTGGAACGCGGCCGAGGCATCGGCCGGGGTCAGGAAGGCCAGTTTCACGTCCTTCTGGTCGATCCCTGCCTGTTTCAGGCTGCCCAAAGTCAGGTAATGCGCGACGCTGCCCCGCGTGGTCGGCGAGATGGTCTTGCCTTTCAGGTCGGCCAAAGTCTGGATCGGGCTGTCCTTCGGAACGATGATCGAGGTGCCAAGCCCACCATTGTTGAAGGCCGCCGCGATCTTGATTTTCGACCCGCCCGCAATGGCGCTGACGGCGGGGCTGTCGGCGGACATGCCGATATCGACCGCGCCAGCCTTCAGCGCCTCATGCAGGTTGACGGCGGCCGGATAGACCGACCATTCGATCTTGTAGGGCAGGTCGTTCAGAAGGCCCGCGGCCTCAAGCCGGGCGCGCTGTTCGCCGACCTGATCGCCGACGCGCAGGGTGACGGTGGACAGATCCTGCGCAAAACCCGGCAGGGCCAGCGACAGGGTGGCGGCGGCGGCAAGGCCCGCAAGGGCGCGGCGTGTGATCGTGCTCATGGGAGGCTCCTATTTCGGGTTCATTCAGCCGCGATGCGGCGAATGCTGTGACGGTTGGCGGGCTTGGGCAGCCCGAGTTGTTCGCGGAAAGTCGTGCCCTGATATTCGCGGCGGTAAATCCCGCGATCCTGCAGGATCGGGACGACCGTTTCGGCAAAGACCGACAGTTCATCGGGCAGCGAGTTGTTGTAGACAAACCCGTCGGCGGCTGGCTCAAGGAACCAGCGCTGGAAGGCATCCGCGACCTGTTCGGGGGTGCCGACGAAATCGGTGCGCGGAGTGGCGAAGCGCTGCGCGGTCTGACGCAGTGTCAGGTTTTCATCGCGGGCCAGCCGGATCACCCGCTCCGAGGTCGAACGGTTCGAGTTTTCCGCAAACCGCGCCACATCCGGGAAGGGCGCATCAAGGTCATATTGCGAGAAGTCGTGCTCATTGAACGACCGCGCCATGATCAGCAGCGCGTCCTCGATCGAGGTCAGGGCGATGAATTCCTGATATTTGCGCTCGGCCTCGGCCTCGGTCGAGCCGATGACCGGGCGCAGGCCGGGCAGCACGAACAGCTCATCCGGGTCGCGCCCGAAGCCCGCCGCGCGGCGCTTGACGTCGGCATAATAAGCCTTGGCCGATTGCAGGTCGTCATTCTGGACAAAGATCGCGTCCGAGCGCGCGGCGGCGAAGTTCTTGCCATCCTCGGAGGCCCCGGCCTGAAAGATCACCGGCTGGCCCTGCGGCGAACGGGACAGGTTCAGCGGCCCCTCGACCTGGAAGAACTGGCCGTGATGGTCCAAGCGGTGCAGCTTGGTCGGGTCGAAGAACTGCCCGCCCGCCTTGTCATGGGTCAGGGCATCGTCTTCCCATGAATCCCACAGACCCTGGACGACATCCAGATGCTCAGCCGCCAGACGGTAGCGGGTGGCGTGGTCGTAATGCTTCTCGCGCGAGTAGTTGCGGGCGGAGCCCTCAAGCCAGCTGGTCACCACATTCCAACCCGCGCGCCCGCCCGAGATATGGTCGAGCGAGCCGAACTGGCGCGCGACATTGAAGGGCTCGGCATAGCTGACGGTCAGGGTGCCGACCAACCCGATATGCTCGGTCACCGCCGCAAGCGCCGACAGAATGGTCAGCGGCTCGAACCGGTTCAGGTAATGCGGGCTGGATTTCGGGGTGATATGGACGCTGTCCGCAACGAACAGGAAATCGAACTTCGCCGCCTCGGCCAATTGCGCCTGACGCTTGTAATAGGCGAAATCGGTCGAGGCGCCGGCGGTGGCGCGCGGATGACGCCAATCGCCCCAGCCGGTGCCGTTGCCATGCATCATGAAGCCAAGTTTCAGCTGACGCGCACTCATCTGGCATTCCTTTCCCTGGCAAATCACGATGATTCTTGCCGTGTTTACTTGCCGCCAGATAACCCCGTGTTTGCGTCCCGATGAATTCCAAACTTGCCCCCGATGAGAGAAGGAAACTGCTGCCCGACCACGCCCCTGCGGATCAGGATTCCCGCGCCGTCAGCGGGCGGGCGCGATCTCGATCAGATCGCGCAGTTCTTCGACGCGGAAATCGCTGGCCAGAACCTTCAGCCGCAGCACCCAGTAACCGTCCAGCGGCAGCAGGAACCGGCCCGCATCAACGCTGCCCGCCGCCGCGGTGATCTGGTGGCGAAATGGGCCCAACCCATAGGCGGGCTTGGAAAGTTCGATCTCGACCGGCATGTCGTTGACCGGCTGACCGTCCAGACGCAGATCGGACAGGCGCAGCGTGACCGTGCCGACGCGCGGGGGCGACACTTCCAGCCGCGCCGAAATTGCCCCTTCGTTCAGTTGCATGACTGTGCTGGGCGGGCCTTGCGGCAGGCTGCGAGGCGGCGGCGTGAACTGCCACAGGGCGATGGTGCCGATGACCAGCAGCGCCAGAACCACCTCAACCCCGATGGCGATGCGCAAGGGCCGCGGATTGCCGCTTTCGGCACGCGGGGTCAGCCAATGCCGGTTCAGGGCCGCGAGTACCAGCAGCAGCGCGACCAGCGCCAGCTTGACCAACAGCACCCGCCCATAGGCCGTGGACCACAGTGCTGCCGGATGGCCTAGTTGCACCAGCGCAATCGCAACGCCCGAGGCCAGAAGCAGCGCCAGAACCCAAGGGATCGCCGCCGAGAACCGCCGCAGCGCGCCCTGCCCCGCTTGCGCCAGATCGGCCAGAAGCGGCACCAGAGCACCGATCCAGAAAGCCGCCGCAATCACATGCAGGGCGACCGCAGGCCGCATCAGCAATTGCGGCGCAGCGGTCGCCGCATGGCCCGTCGTCGCCGCAGCGAGTCCGGCCATGATCAGAGCAAGCGCGGCCGCCACGCGTCCCGGCAGCAGCGCCAGCGCCAGCCCCGTCCCGGCAAGCACAAAGGCCAGACCGGGCGGACCTGTCACCGCCTCGCGCCAGGGCGCGGTGCCCAGCAGGCCCGAGGGCGGCAAGGCCAGCAATTCCAGCCCGTTAAACCCGGCCAGAGCGGGCAGCAGGCACAGCCCCGCCCCCGCCGCAAGGCGCGGAAATACCGCGCGCCGCCCGGTCAGGAAGGCCGCATTCACGGCACCTCCGATCCCGAAAAACAGCGCCGCGATGAATATGGCCCGCAACGCCCAGACACCCGCACGGGTGAGCATCGGCGCGTCGGACTGGACCGTAATCGCGTCGCTTGGCGCGCCTACCGAAAACAGCAAGGCCCCGGCCACCGGATGACCGTCCGCCGAGGTCACGCGCCATGACACCAGATGGCTGCCCTGCGCCAGATCCGGCGGCAGCGCATAGGTCAGGCGCATCTCTGCCGGATCGGGCGGCGGCAGCAGCCGGGTCTTGCCATCCGCCGTGGTCAGGCGCGCGACCAGCGGGCGCACCGGCTCGCTGAAGGTCAGCGAGATCGAGGGTGGGGATGCCTCCAGAACCGTGGCATCGGCGGGGTCCGAGGCGATCAGGCTGGCATGGGAAAGCGCCACCCCTGCGGACAGGAGTAGCGCGATCAGAGCCCCCGCGATACGGGCGGCAAGGCTCATTGCGCGGGCAGTACCTGCAGGACCGGGGCCGGGCTTTCGGATTGCGCGCCGGGCTCGATCCAGCGCACCTGCTTGTCGCCGCAGACCTGCACCACCGGCAGCGCGATGGACTCGGGCGCGTCATCGGCGATGGTGGCACGCAGAATCAGGCGGGCCTTGTCGTGATCGGGCAGCGGCCCGCCCTGCCAGCCAACCTCGCCATTGCCGATGACCGGCTGCCAGCCCGGCTGGGCCAGAGGCTCGGCGCTGAGGCCCGCCGGAATGGCGACGCGAAGCGCCGTGGTCGCGGCCCCGGCGCAACCATGTCCGACGACCAGCGCCAGTTCGACAGCCTCGCCGCGCCGGGCCTGTTCGGGGGCGATGTGGATATGCGCCAGTGCAGGCAGGGGCAGCAGCGATGCCAGAATGGCCGCCGTCAGTCGTGTCGTTTTCATTGTCATGTTGTTACCAGCTTGAATCCAGACCCAGATGGCCAAGCGCCTGATGGCGCAGTTCAGCCAGACGCGGGTCGCCGCGATGGCGTGGATAGGGCAGATCGACCTGCAGATCGGCGACGATCCGCGCCGGACGCGGGCCAAAGACGATGACCCGCTGCGCCAGATACAGCGCCTCTTCGACATCGTGGGTGACCAGCACGGCGGTCAGGCCGCTTTGCTGCCAAAGCCGCACCAGTTCGGTCTGCATCGTCATTCGCGTCAGGCTGTCCAGCTTGCCCAAAGGCTCATCCAGCAGCAGGACGTTCGGACGGTTGACCAGCGCGCGGGCCAGTGCCACGCGCTGCGCCATGCCACCCGAAAGCTGATGCGGATAGGCCTTGTCAAAGCCGTTCAGCCCGACCAGCCGGATCGCCTCGTCGACGCGATGGCCTTCGGATTTCAGGGTGCCCTGCGCCTCAAGCCCCAGCGCGACATTGGCCCGGACATTTCGCCAGGGAAACAACGTCGGGTCCTGAAACACCAGAATGCGCGAGGGATCGGGATCGGCGACCTTTTCCCCCGCGACCTGGATCTGACCCTGCGCCGGGTGATCCAGCCCCGCGATCAGGCGCAGCAGCGTGGACTTGCCGCAACCCGAGGGGCCAAGCAGTGCGACGAATGAGCCGGGTTCGATATCGAAGGTAATATCGTCCAGCACCGGCAGCGGCGCGCCTTCCAGATCGAAGTGATGCGAGACCGTCTGGATGTTGATCTCGGTGCCCGCCGCTTGCGGGACGGTCTTCAGTGCCGAAGCTACCAACGGACGACTCCTTTTTGCCAGACCAGCACGCGGTCGCGGATGCGGAACAGAAGCGTGATCAGGCCCGAGCACATCGCCGCCATCACGAACAGCGCAGCATACATGTTGGCGTAAGCTGCCCAGCCCTGTGCCCATTGCAGATACCAGCCAAGGCCTGCCTCGACGCCCAGCATCTCGGCCACGACCAGCACGGCGAAGGACGTGGACAGCCCCATGAACAGCCCGACAAAGACATGCGGCAGGGCAGCCGGGATCGCCACGCGGGTGATCAGGAACAAAGGCGAGGCACCCAGCGTCCGCGCGATCTCATAGTAATCGCGGTTGACCGAGGCGATGCCCGACCATGTCAGGACCGCAACCGGGAAGGCCGTGGAAAACGCGATCAGGAAAACGCTGGCCGAACCCGAGGTCGGAAAGATGAAGAAGGCCAGCGGCAGCCATGCCGTCGCGGGCAACGGGCCGATATAGCGCAACAGCGGCGTCACCCAGTAGCTGACCGCCCGCGACCAGCCCATGCCGACGCCGATCGCAAAGCCCGCCAGCGCCCCAAAGAAGAACCCCTTGGCCAGCAACCAGACCGAGAAGGACGCGCTGTGCAGGATCTTGGGCCAGTCATAGATAAAGACCTCAAGCAAGGCCTGCGGCGTCGGAAAGAAGGGCTGCGGCAGCGTCCCGGTCTTGGCGGTCAGCACGGTCCAGACGGCCATGCCGATGCCGATGGCCAAAAGCCACGGCGCCCGCAAGGCCGTCCAGCGCCCGACGCGGCCCAGCCGCGACCCGGCAAGGCCAAGCGCCACCAGCGCCACGCCGACTGCCCCCCAGACCAGCGCCAGTTCGCGGACCAGCGGCTGATAGGTTAGGTCCTGCCACAGCAGCAGGATCGCCGCTGCGGCAAACCAGCTGAGCGCGGCCAGCAGGGTGACCCGCTGAACCGGAGCACGCGCCGGTGGTTCGGCCCGTATCTCGGCCTCGATGTCGATGGAAGCCATCTTGTCCCCCTTACGCGGTCAGCACGTCGGCATAGACCCGTTCCGCGAATTCCTGCGGATCGGTCGAGCGGCGGAAGATGTTGATGGCGCGCAGCTCCTCGGCATATTGCGCGATCTCGGATTTGAGATCGGCACCGGTCGGCGTGTGGTCATGGGTCTGGTCCTTAAGCACCGCGATCAGATCCGCGACGGTCCGGTTCTTGGGGGCCTGCGGCAGGAACGCCTTGGCCGCGTCCTCGGGTTTGGCCACCGTCCAGTCCTGCGCCTCCAGCAGCGCGCGGGTCAGGGCGCGGGCGGTATCGGGGTCGTCGCGCAACAGGCTACCCGACAGACCGGCGATGCAGCAGACCCGGTTCTCGAAACCGTGGTCAAGGTTCGAGGCGACCTGCACATATTTGCCGGGCGTGTCGTTCAGCCAGAAATAGGCGCGCGGATCGCCGTCGGCGATGGCATCAATCTCGCCCCGCTGTGCAGCAAGCTCCAGCACGTCGGTCGAGAAGGCGCGCCATTTCACGTCGGTTTCCGGATTGATGCCCGCCTGATGCAGCAGGATCGAGAAGAAGTTCTTGCCGGGCGCGGCAAGATCGGTGACGCCGATGGTCTTGCCCTTCAGGTCGGCCAGATCCTTGATCCCGGTCGATTGCAGCGCCACCAGACGCGAACAGCCGCCATGCGTGCCCGCAGTTATCTTGACGTCAAAGCCCTGCTCCAGGGCCTTCAGCCAGCGCAGCGCCATGCCGATGCCGCCATCCGCCTTGCCGGTGGCGATCGCCTCTAGCAGCGCCTCGGTCGAGGCGCCGAAGTTCACGATCTCGACCTGCAACCCGTGCTTTTCAAAGATGCCATGTTCTTGCGCGACAAATACCGGGGCAAGACAGATCGCTGAGGCGTTCGAGGCGAACTTGATCGGCTTCAGCCCCGCCGCACCCTGTGCGCGGGCCAATGACCCGACGCCAAGGCCAAGGAAGGGGGCGGCCAAAGCCGCGCCAAGGCCCGAACGCAGCAGCGTCCGGCGCGACGTGGTCACAACATTCTGGGTCATGATGGAGGTTCCTTATTCTGCAGCGTGGCTGTGAAGGGTTTCATTGGCCACCAGCGCGCGCACGCGCGGGATCAGTTCGCGCCCGTATTGCAGCGCGTCCGGCAACGGGTCGAAACCGCGGATCAGGAAGGTCGAGATGCCCAGCCGGTAATAGTCCAGCATCGCCTCGGCCACCTGATCGGGCGTGCCCACCAGCGAGGTCGAATTGCCATTTGCCCCGGTCAGCGCGGCGATCTCGGTCCAGAGCCGCTTGTCCAGCCGCCCGCCCTTGGCCGCCGCCGCCAGCAACCGGCGCGAGCCCTCGTTCTGGGGCTGGGCCGGATTGAGCGTATTGACCAGTTGCTGCCCGCCGCCCGCCGCGCGCAGGGCCTTGGCGCTTTCAAGGATGCGGGCTGCCTTGGCCCAGGCGGCATCCTCGGTCTCGGCCAGGATCGGGCGCAGCGATAGCGAAAAGCGCGGATTGCGGCCATGTTTCGCGGCAGCGGCGCGCACGGCGGCGATGGTCTCGGCAACCTGATCGTAGGTCTCGCCCCATAGGGCATAGACATCGGCATGCTGGCCCGCGACCTCGATCGCGGCGGGCGATGAGCCGCCGAAATAGATCGGGACGCCCTCGGGGCCTTGAGGCTTCACATCCGAGAACCCGCCCCTGACGCGATAGTATTCGCCAGCATAGTCGAAGGGTTCGGCGCTGGACCATTCCTGACGGATGATATCCAGATATTCGCGGCTACGGGCGTAACGTTCGTCCTTGGTCAGCCAGTCGCCGTCCTGCTGCAATTCGCGGTCATTGCCGCCGGTGATGATATGCACCGCGACACGCCCATCGGTCAGGTGGTCCAGCGTGGCCAGCTGCCGTGCCGCCAATGTCGGCGCGGTGAAGCCGGGCCGATGCGCCAGCATCAGCTTGAGCCGGGTGGTTCGGCTGGCGACATATTGCCCGACGAACAGGCTGTCGGGCGTCGCCGAGTGAAAGGCCAGCAGCACCCGATCAAAGCCGCCTTCCTCGTGGATCGCGGCCGAGGCGCGGATAAATTCACGGTCGATGATCGGACCGTGGCGGGCCACCGTTTCCGAGGCATTGTGATTTCCGATGAAGCCGATGAATTCGACGGACATGGCGGTTCTCCTTGTGTCAAAGTCCCAGGGCGGCGCGTCCGGCGGTGACCAGAACGCTGTCTTCTTGCGGGCTGTGGATGCGGCCGCACAGAACGTCGCGGTAATGACGTTCCAGCGGATTGCGGCGGCTGATGCCGTGATTGCCGGCCAGCTTCAGCGCGCCTTCGACGGCGGCGATGGCGTTTTCGGTGGCGACATGCTTGATGATCCCGGTTTCGCGCGCGGTAGGTGGCTCTCCGGCATCGGCTTCCCCCGAGGCCGACAGGATCAGCCGCAGGTTCACCGCGATCCGTTCCTCGATCGCACCAAGGGCTTCCTGCATTCGCGGCAATTCGGCCAGCGGCTTGCCCAGATTGGCCGGAACGCGGGATTTCAGGAAGCTCACGATCCAGTCGCGCCCGGCCTCGGCCACGCCGGTGTAAAGTGCCGCGATCAGCAGGCTGGCCCAGGCGGCGGCCTCGTCGCCGCGGATGGCCCATTCCGAGGGCCGCCGGATATCCGCGGCATGGTCGGCGGGCAGGAAGACATCCTCGAATTGCACGTCATGGCTTGACGATGCCCGCAGGCCCAGCGTGTCCCAATTGGGCTGGATATGCACCCCAAGCGCATCCATCGGCACCAGGAACTGCCCCACGCGCGGCTCGTCTTCGTCGGTGCGGGCCCAGACGACACCCCAGCGCAGGCCCTCGCTGCCGGTCGAATAAATCTTGCGCCCCGACAGCAACCAGCCGTCCTCGGTCCGGCGGGCGATCGTGGCCGGCAGGCCTCCGCGCATCGGCGTGCCCAGTTCGGGTTCGACGCGCAGCGCGTTGATCAGCGCGCCTTCGGTGGCAGCGCCACGCACAACCCGCGTTGCGAGTTCCAAGGGCCAGCGGCTACGATGCAGCGTCGCCAGATGGGCATATTGCATGACCAAGATCAGCGCGACGGCCGGATCGCCTCGGCCGATTTCGCGGATGACCTGCGCGGCCAAGGCCAGACCACCGCCCTGCCCGCCCAATTCCTTGGGCGCGGTCAGAGCCAGCAAACCTGCCTCCCGCAGAGCCGCGACGTGGCGGCCCGGAAACCGCGCGGCCTGATCGTCTTCGGCAGCGGTGGTCGCGAATTCGTCGCCCAGCCTGCGCGCGATTTCCACCTCGGCGGGCTGGGATGTGACTGAGCTGATGAGCATGAACTGGCCCTTGGGTGGCGTCAGGAAACACGATTACTGTAGTCGTGTTTCCTGACAGACTCTATTCCAAAGGCGGGCGACGAAAGGGAAGCATTTGCTATCTGCGCTGCCTGTCGAAAGCTGGGAAAGGGGCGGAAACGCAGGAAAGCATCGAAGTTCACGCAGGCGCAGAAGGCGTTCATTTTGGAGCAAGGCGAGGATGGATCAGCCTTCAGGCAGCAATCAGCCAGGCGGCCTACTTCAACTGAAAAAGTACGGCGGCTTGTTGCCTGACGAGATGTGGCGACCGAAGTTGCTCGAGGATGAGAATGTGCGGCTCAAGAAAATCGTCGTAGCTCTCACCCCTCGCGAGATTGTGCAGGACGTTACTCGGCGAAAGCTCTGAAGCCGGAACGGACGCGTGAACAGGTTCGCGGGATGTGTGCTGACTGGCAGTCTCGATCCGTTGGGCGTGCGAGGCCTTGCGGGTCGATTGTTCAAGCTACTACGAGAAGTCCCGCCGCACCGATCCGCCTGCGCTGAAAGCGCGGATCAAGGAGACCTGCGAAACACGTGAGCGCTTCATGTTGTTCTCGACGGGCTGGATGTCGATGGGCATGCAGCCCAGGATCAAGACGCCGTAGCGGAGAGTGAAGGCGAAGTTGCGCGAAGATCGTGCCGAGGCCGTCGCTCCGAAGGATGTTTGGGCAATGGAATGGGGTGGACCAGAAAAAGTCCGGGGGATTGTTGTCCCGCCGAATGGGCATGACCAACTGGCCTTGGACCAAAAGCTACGAATGCTGACCGTAGTTAATATCCATCCTCAGCTATGTCCCTTTTCGGAGGCGCGCTGTTCGGCTGATCCGGCGTGTAGATACTGTAGGGCACCGAAGCACTGCGGATCACCCCCGAAGACGCTGGCAAGACTCTCAACCGGGGCTTCGGTCTTCGAGATCGCATTGGCCTAAAAGACGCCCAAGCAAAACGGTTCGAGGCACGGTCGTGCTGGGCAGCATGACCCTCCCTCGATCTGTGGCAATAGGTTTCAAGCGCAGACTGCTCTTCGAAGATCGGGGGATTGGTCATCACCTGATATTCTTGGCTATGATGGATCACCCGCTTGCCGTCGATATTCTCGATGATCGTGCTGTCGCCAGCCTTGCCCGAGATCGGCAGATGCAATGTCGCCGGTCAATCCTTACCCGCCATACCGCCCGCAAAATGCGTGAAGGGCTCAGCCTCCAGCGCCGATGACGCCGCCTTCGCGAGGGTGGCGAAATTGTCCAGCAGATATTGCGCCCAAGCGGCCACGCTCAACCCGATCTGGCTACCGTCGAATTCCTGATACTTGGATTCAAGCTGCCAAAGGATACCCGCAACCAGCCCCATCTTATTCATCCCATCCGTGGTCGAGATGTCTAGGCCGAGACGATCACACTGCCATATTTTGAGGTCCATTCGATCGAATTAGGCCGCGCCGCGCCATTGCGCTGCATGCCTCGTAGAAACACCCAGAGATTGGTCCCGGTATCAACCTTCCAGTCCAATAATCGAGCCGTGATGATCTGATCATGCGCGCGATGATAGACCAACCGGATGCACGCCTCGGCCATGCCTGACAAGGTGGTTCCGGCGATAAGCGCCGCGACGATTGGGATAGGAAAGGGCGATTTCCGCTTATGCTCATGGCAGCTTTATCGAGGAGTTTCGCAAAAGACCCGCCTTGGGAAAGAGTTTCCGTTGGCGCCAATATCGATAAGACGGGCCGGAGAGTTGGCCACAGTATGGCCGTGGTGCTGAGCTTCACTCTGGCCGGCTTCCTGAATGTCTGGGGCGAAAAGGGAAATGGGTCTGGTCGGCTGACATGCTGCTTGTCGTTGACCGAAAGCAGAACTATTGGGCCGCTTCCCGCCCAGAACGGTTTATCGTCGGGCCTCAGCATCGACGAAGAGGTCGATACCAAGCAGTTCAATCTGACCCTGCAGGAAGGCTATCGATTCTACGAGTCCGATAATATCATGCTGGATGCACTGGCAGGAGCGCGGTATTGGCCCATCTCGAACTGCCTGACGGTTTCGGCATTGGGCCAGTCTCGTCGGTTCAAGGAAAACTTCTCGTGGTTGAACCCTCTTGCCGGGGCGCGGATATTTGCAACTGCCAAAGAGGCATGGTGCGTACAGGCCAAGAGGATATTGGCGGTTTGAGCATAGGTGCGGACAAAACCTGTCGCTACTGGCGATGGTAAATCGTCTCCGACGAATGCCTCGCTATCGGTTGGTTACAAGGTGCTTGTCTTCAATTACAGGGATGATGGGCATGGCTATGATATGCAGTTGCGCGGCCCGGTCATCGGCGCGACCTAGCGGTTTTAAGCCATCAATGCCGCATCGCAAATCTCTCTTGCCCCAGCAAAACATCTGCATGCTTGCGCGTTAATTACCACGTGAGATCCCACAGGGACGAACCCGCCTCGCGTAAGCCAACTTGTGAGCAGGTAGTCACGTCGAACGACAGACCTATTTCCACGCGCGACGCAGGTTGAACCGTCCTCGAATGCACTGCCGACATGACCGGGATAGACTGTCGGCTGTCCTTCATGGATAGCGCGTCGGGCCAAAGGATCTGCACTCCCCCGGGTCGCGGTCAAACT
>NZ_JACVAW010000013.1:0-108748 GCF_014851995.1 Paracoccus sp. PAR01 | reverse complement strand
TCAGCGCCTGATTGTAGCTATGCCAGTTGGTGGTCTTGTACGTGGTCTTCGCCGGTCTGCTCATGGCCGCCAGCTATCATGCTGGATTCGCGCAGTGAATCCCTAGCCGCATTTGCGCAACAAGGCCCCTTGGCGGCCTCATGCACAAAAACATCGACTTTATGCGTTGCCGCAAGAGCAAGAAATGTCGAATAAGCCGCTTCGACTGTGTGATCGTCCTCGAGCCCGATCAGGATGTTCGTATCAATGAGATACGATTGCTGGCTCATCTTGAAGGGCCTTTCTCAAATCGTACTTGGCATACAAAAAGGACTGTGGAGGCTCAAAACCGAACTTCTCGCGAAGTTCGTGCAGCGGCAGCGGGCGGGAAAAAGACTTCACATCGCCGAAAACTAGTGCGTAGCCGTGATCGAGACCCTCGAAGTACTTGTCGAAAAGCGGACGTTCGATAAACGCCGTTCTTTCGAACTCGGTCCAGATTTGTTCAACTGGTAGTTTCAGGACGTCACGGATCGAAGCAATGCCTACCATCGCTTTTACGGGCGAACTCGAATAAATATAAGCTAAGGCCCCGTTCGGAACAACGATCGGAAAACGACGTCGCAGCTCGACGGTCTTCATTCCCGCGAGAATTTTCTCCGAATAGACGGGCTTTATCGACAGCACCACGTCTCGTTGCGGTTTGAACGGCTCCTCACCAAATATCGGAAGGACCAATTGATCGTCGTCGCCTTGCTCAAAGTCGAAAGGTGCGCTGTGCAACCGCGCGGCAATCGGGGCGTCGGTCGGAAAGTGCGCGTTCAGGCGTAGCGAAGCACCAAGCGCTTTGACGTAGCGCTCTACGGTGCTGAGGTAGATTTCGCCGCCGTTTTCGATCTTGGATATCGCGGCCTGTTTCACGTCCATGCTCGCGGCGACTTGCTCTTGGGTAAGCCCCGCTATAATGCGCAGCCGCTTGAGCTCGGATCCGACACGTGCTGCTCCCAGAACGCTTTCAACCGCCTCTGCCTCAACGATTTTTCCGATGAGCTTGCCCACTTACGCCCCTTTTCTTTTTTCGAACGTATAGAATTTCCGACTATTCCCTGCAAGGAATATTTTTGTCCTGTTGAACCGCCTCCGCACCACGCGACTGTAAACGATAGAAAGAAAGAGCTTTACGAGAGCACCGGCTCATGGCCCGGAGTAGGTTGATCGCGCGATGGTGGGTATGACCCATCTAGCACGATTTGCAGCAACGGTGCGAAAGGCGGTTTCCACCGAGTAGATCGAATGTGATGCAACGCTCTCGCTTCGTGTGCTGCGCTCGCGAGAGGCAGCGAGGTCCGCATGGTTGCTGCGTCTCAGCCATTAGGATGCAGGCACTACTGATGAAATCCCGCCAGAGGAACCTCTTCGCCTGATCCCTCACCTTGCCGTCATTGACGCGAGGCTGAGGAATGAACGGACCACATTGGACTGACCAGTTCTTGGTGATCGCCGCGCTCGTTTGGGCGTGGTTGACCGGCGAGGCATGGCGCGCCTCGGTGGCCGGCGCTGCTGGCGGGTTTGTTCGCTGGCTGATGTCCGAGCGCCGCCGAATCCGCGAATTCTTCGTTTCGGTCGTCGCGGGCTGGTTGATGGCGACTTATGCCGCGCCCCTGATGCTGGCGATGATCGAAAGCCATTTCGGTCCGCTGAAGGGAGACGCCAGCGGCACGGCGGGTTTTGCCGCCGGTATTGCCGGCATGAGCATCGCCAAGCTGATCCTGGACATGATTGAGGCGCGCACGCGGCGCATCACCGGGGGTGGGCAGTCCGATGCCTGAATGGGTGCGTGCCTGGATCCGTGAAGAACTCAAGACCTGGGCCTTCGTCGGCGTCTGCTTCCTCGCCTTGCTGTCAATCGGTTGGCTCTAGGAGGCGGAATGTCGGGCATCGCAAGGATCATCCTGCACTGGACGGCGGGGCGGAACACGGTTTCCGCGCTCGATCGTCAGCACTATCACTTCATTATCGACGGCGCGGGCATCGTCTGTGAGGGCGTTCATGCACCCGAGGACAATCTCGGGGTGCTGCGCGAGGGCAGCTACGCTGCGCATACGCAGAACTGCAACACCGGCGCGATCGGTGTCGCTCTGGCGGGCATGGCCGGGGCCGAGGAAGCGCCGTTCACAGCCGGGGCGTTTCCGATGGGTGAGGTTCAGGTTGAGGCGCTAGCGGCGCTCAGCGCGAACCTCTGCAAGCGCTACGGCATCCCCGTGACCCGTCAGACCATCCTGTCCCATGCCGAGGTGCAGCAGACGCTTGGCATCGCACAGCGCGGCAAGTGGGACATCGTGTGGCTGCCCGGCATGGCCAAGCCCGGCAACCCGGTCGAGGTCGGCGACAAGATCCGCGCCCGCATCGTCGCCGCCATGGGCGCGGCCCCGGCGCAGATCGAAACGCCCGCCTTGCCCAGTTCCCTGCCCAGCATCCAGCGCGGCGATGTCGGCGAGCTGGTCACGCGCGCCCAGACCATTCTCACCCGGCTCGGCTTCGCGCCTGGCCAGATCGATGGCGATTTCGGCAGGCTCACCCGGGCCGCCGTGGTCGCCTTCCAGAAGGCCGAGGGCCTGCCTGCCACCGGCATCATCACCGCGGCCGTCTGGGTCGCGCTTCTCAAGAGGAAATGAAATGCTGCTCTTTCTCATCCTGGCACTGATCGTCGGCGCAATCGCGTGGACGATCTTGGTGCGCAGCGGGCACGGTGTTGTCGCGGTGCTGACCGCGTTCCTGCTGCTTCCGGCGATGTCGGCATCTGCTGGCACGTTCGATACCATCATCAATGTCATCGCGCCCAGTTCGGTGGAACTCATCGGCGCGGTGCTGACCGCCTTCATCGGCTGGTTGGCGCTTATGTTGCGGCAGCGATTTGGTATCGAGATCGAAGCCCGGCACCGGGAAGCGTTGCATTGGGCGCTCTATAGCGCAGCCCAGCTCGCCATCGCCCAGAAGCTGACCGGCCCAGCCGCCATCAACCTGATCAAGGGCTATGTGATCCGCAGCGTTCCGGACGCGATGGCCAGTCTCAATCCGTCGTCTCAGGTGCTGAGTGATCTGGCCAAGGCCAAGCTCGAGCAGGTCGCGGCCGAGAAGGGGACGGGCAGTTCGGAGGTGGTGGTCGATAAGCTGGCCGAGGCCCTGAAGCGCGCGGTCGCGGCCTGATCCGTGAACAGGTGCCGCATTCCACTGTGGTCGAGGCCTTCCCCCGTCGTGCGGTGCCTGCCGCCAGCGGGCTCTCGGATGCGGGGTGGCGACACGGACCGGTGCCTCTCCGTGCTCGGCAGGGGTGGCTATGTGTAGCATTCGAGCAACACCCCCCCGTGCCACGGGTCCGTCCGCGGGGGGTACGCCATGCGGGGGGCCATTCCCCGCGAAAACTCATTTGTGCGTGGCCGTGCCAGCCGCGCTTTATCTTTATGTTTGAGGGGCAGGGATGAGCCGTAAGGGCAAGCTGGTGTCCCGCGCGGAACTCGCTGATGTCATGGGAGTAACGCCTCCCACTGTCGACCGCTGGGTGGTGCGTGGTTGCCCGGTTGAAAATAAAGGCGGCCGCGGTCGCGCCTATCAGTTCAACACGGCTGTCGTGAAGGAATGGCTCCTCGAAGAGGAAAGGGCTTCCCTCCTTTCGACTGCTGACGCCAGCGAGACCGAGTTACTGCGGCGCGAGCTTTCGGCCAAGACCGAACTGGCAGAGCTCAAGCTGGCCCGGGAAAAGCGCGAGGTCGCACCGGTCACGGAATTGACCCGGGCGCTGTCCATCGCTTTCGCAGGTGTGCGTTCGAACATGCGGACCATCGCCGACAGGGTGCCGCGGATGATCGTCGGCGAGCTCGACGAGCGCCGTATCAAGAATGTCCTGCGGGCCGAGATCGATCAGGCCCTGCTGGTGATGTCGAAGGAGGCGCTGGTCGAGGAAGATGACCTCGAGGAGGACGGCGAGGACGAATGACGATCCAGTTCAGCAACCGCGCAGCGGTGGTTGACGCGGTCTATTCGACCCAGAGCTTCCTTGAACCGCCGCCGGATCTGGCCCCCAGCGTCTGGGCCGAAAGCAGCGTCGTGATCCCGATCGGCAACGCAGTGCCGGGTCCGATCCGTTTCGACAATGCCCCTTACCAGAGAGAGCCGCTGAACATGACCGCGAACCCGGATTGCTTCCGGGTTTCCCTGATGTGGGGCGCGCAGGTGGGCAAGACCCTTCTCGCGCTCTGCGCGCAGGGATACCGGATCGAACAGAATCCCACCTCGCAGATCATGATGCAGCCAAGCCAGGGCGACCTTCACACCTGGCTTGAGACGAAATTCAATCCTCTCGTCGATGCCAATGAGAGGTTGCAGGAGCTGATCGCCAAGCCCCGAGGCCGCGACGGGGTGAACAACCAGCGCATGAAATCCTATCCGGGTGGCTTCATGATGTTCTCATGGGCTGGATCCCCGAAGACCATGCGTGGCCGGTCGGCACCGTTCATCGTTTGCGATGAGACCGATGGTTATGACCGCACGGCAGAGGGTGATCCCGTCGAGTTGCTGGCGCAACGCGCGGCGACCTTTGGCGATCAGCGGCTGATGCTCGATATCTCGACGCCGACCTTCAAGGGAACGAGCCGCATCGAGGCGGCATTCCTTCAGGGCGACCAACGTCGCTTCCATGTTGTCTGTCCGCATTGCGGCCATCACCAGGTGCTGCGGTGGGAGCGGGTGCGTTGGGACAAAGAGGAAGATGGGACAGACCAACCAGAATCGGCACGCTACGCCTGTGACCACCATGATCCCGAGACCGGCGAGATCCGGTGCATGTCGCGCTGGACCGACGGCGAAAGGGTCGCGGCCATCCGGAACGCGGAAGCGCTCGGTGCGGGCTGGAAGGCAACAAAGCCGTTTCGTGGCCATGCATCCTATCACCTCAACGAGCTCTATTCCTGCTTCAGGAAGCTGCGCGAAATCGTCCAGTCCTACCTCGACAAGAAGGCGGCGAACGATCTGCAGACCTTCACCAACGTCTCGCTTGCCGAGACCTGGGAAGAGCAGGGCGAACAGGTCGAGGCGGGATCCCTGATGGCGCGTGCCGAGGACTTTGCTGCTGCTGTCCCCGCAGGGGCCGCTGTCCTGACCGCCGGCATCGACATGCAGCAGGATCGCCTCGAGGTCGAGGTGGTCGGCTGGGGCTTGGGCGAAGAGAGCTGGTCGGTCGATTACCGGGTGCTTTGGGGGGACCCGCTGCAGGGCGAGGTTTGGGACGAACTCGACGCGGTACTTTCGGAAACCTGGCAGCATGAAAGCGGGGCGATGCTGTCGATCGGCGCGGCCTGTCTCGATACCGGTGGCACCGCCGGCATGACGCAGGCAGCTTATGAATATGCGCGTGGCAAGACCGGGCGCCGCCTCTTTGCGGTGAAAGGCGTACCTGGCTGGGGCAAGCCGATTGTGACCTCGCCCATGCGCAAGGCCAGCGGCAAGCGGGCGCGGAAGGTCGATCTGTTCAATGTCGGTGTCGATGAGGCGAAGGTGGTTGTCACCCGCCGCCTCGGGATTCAACGGTCCGGGCCGGGCTACTGCCACTTTCCAATGTCGCGGGAGCCCGAATTCTTCGCGCAGATGACTGCCGAAAAACTGATGACGAAGACCATTCGCGGTTTCAGCGTGCGGGAGTGGCACAAGACCCGTGATCGCAATGAGGCCTTCGACTGCCGGGTCTACGCCACCGCCGCGTTGAAGATCCTCAACCCGAATATCGCGCGCCTGGCAAAGAATTTCGAGGTCGAAGAGGCAGAGGTTGCACCAGCTCCGGCAGCCATCGTCAAGACCACGGTAAGGCTGAAAGACGCCGTGGATGCGATCGCCGCGGCGCGGGCGGCCAGCACTGAAATCCCGCCAGAGGAACCAGAGCCCACCAAACCCCAGTCTGTTGCCAAGCGCGGACAGCGCACGCGCCGTCGCCGGTCTGGCGGCGGGTGGGTAAACGGATGGTGAGGCGTGGCCTGTGTGATCCCTGAGAATTTCGTGGCCGGGACCACGTTTGACCGGCTCCTGACCCTGATCGCCTATCCGGCACCCGACTGGGAGGTCATGCTGTTCCTGCGCGGGCCGGTGGCCGTGGATGTGACCGGGGTGGCCGAGGGCTCGCAGCACCGGCTTGCGGCCGCGGCTGCGGTGACGTCGGATTGGCTGACCGGGCTTTATCTGTGGTCGCTGCGCGCAACCCGTGAGGGCGAGGTGCTGACCGTCGATGAGGGCCGGATCCGCATCGCGCCGGATGTTGCCGCAATCGCCGGTGCGTTCGATCCCCGCAGCCATGCCCGCAAGGTGCTGGATGCGATCGAGGCGGTGATCGAGGGCCGCGCCACCATCGACCAGCAGAAATATACGATCAACAATCGCGAGCTGTGGCGGACCCCGATCGCCGATCTCCTGCTGTTGCGGAGTCGCTATCGCGACGAGGAGCGTCGCGAGAAGCGGGCAGGGCGCCATGGGCAATCCCTGCTTGGCCGCCAAGTGAAGGTGCGCATCTGATGGCGTGGCCATTCACCCGCAATCTCGCTGCCCGGAAGGTTGAACCTGCCTTGGCGCGCGCGCCCGAGATCCTGCCGAGCCGCGTGCCCAAGGTTGTTGCGCGCCGCGGCCCGACCGTGTCGCTGCGCATGTTTGAAAGCGCCGCGACCGATCGACTGACCGCGAGCTGGCCCAGCACGCCGATCCCGGCCGATTTCGTGGTGCGCCGGAACCAGAAGATCCTTGTCGCCCGCTCGCGCGAGCAGGCGGCGAACAATGATTACATGCGCGGGTTTCTCCGCATGGTGCGCCAAAACATCGTCGGCCCGCATGGGGTCAGGCTGCAGGCACAAAGCCGCAACGCCGACGGCACGCTGGAAACCACCGCGAACGATGCCATTGAGTCCGCCTGGGACGAATGGTGTCGGGGCGAGAATTGCGATGTCTCGGGCAAGCGCAGCTTCCGGCTGTTGCAGGGTGTCGCCGCCACCGGTGCCGCGCGCGATGGCGAATTCATGTTCCGCGAGATCTGGGGTGCTGATGCCGGGCCTTGGGGTTATGCGCTCCAAGCCCTCGATCCGCAGCGCTGCCCGCTGGACTATGACGAGGAGTGCCGACCCGATGGCAGCTTCATCCGGCATGGCATCGAGTTCAATCGATACGGCAGGCCGCTCGCCTATCTGTTCACCACCACCGATGAGCAGGAGGCCGATTACATCTATGGCGGGCGTGCCTTCCAGCGCATCCCGGCGCGCGAGATCATCCATGGATTCGTCGAGGATTTTACCGGCCAGAAGCGTGGCCTGCCCTGGGCGACAACCGCGCTCTGGCGCATGCGCATGCTCAGCGGCTTCGAAAACTCCGCCTTGGTCAATGCCCGTGTTGCGGCCAGCAAGGGTGGATTCTTCCAATGGAAGGACGATCACGGACCCGAACCGGATGAGGATGAAGATCTCACCATGGAGGCTGAGCCGGGCGTGTTCCAGGAGCTGCCAGCCGGGCTCGAGTTCAAGGAATGGAACCCGCAATACCCGAATGGCGAGTTTGCGGCCTTCGTGAAAGCCAGCTTGCGCGGCATCTCGACCGGGCTTGGCGTGGCCTACAACAATCTCGCCAACGATCTCGAAGGGGTCAATTTTAGCTCCATCCGCCAGGGCGCGCTCGATGAGCGCGAGCATTGGAAGGACCTGCAGGAATGGCTGATCGAGGCCATGATCGACCGTGTCTATCGCAGCTGGCTTCGTGTCGCCCTGCTCGCCGGCAGGATCCGCGTGGCCGGGCGACCGCTGCGCGCTGAGGGCCTTGAGAAATATCGGGCCGTCGCGTGGCAGGCCCGCCGCTGGGCGTGGATCGATCCGCGCGCCGATGTCGCCGCGGCCGTTGAGATGAAGAACAACCTGATGGGTAGCTTCGGCCAGTTCATCCGGGACCAAGGCCGCGATCCACAGTCGGTTTGGCGCGAAGTGGCCGAGGACATCACGCAGATGCGCGCGGCAGGCATTCCCGAAGACTACATCCTTCAGGCCATGGGCCGGAAGTTGAACCCGAAAATCCCAGAGCAAGAGGGGGATGGCAATGCAACCGGCTGAGTTTAAGCGCGGCGCGACCTTCAAGGCGGATCTGTCCTTCGATGACGACGACGAATGGGCGCTCGTCTATCCGCATGACAGCGTCGAAGCCGCCGTGAAGTTCGGGCATCGGCGCTATCCCCTTGCCATCACGGTCGATCCGGTGAACCGCAAGATCACTGCGGTCGCCGACGATACCGCGAATTGGCCGATCACCGGCACCGGGCTGGCAAGTTTCGATTATTGGATCACCAAGGGTGGCGAGCGGCTGCCCTTCCCAGGATCACACAATGTGCCGCTGAAGATCATCGAGGGGGCGACGCGCTGATGCAGATCACGATCTGGGGGGCCACTACGCAAGCGACGGTTCTGGCAGTTCCACTGCTGGGCGTTCCCACGCTGAAGGGGGACAAGGGCGATCCGGGCGAGGTCTCTCCCGAAGCCCAGGCCCGTATCGACGCGGCGATCGAGGTCAACGCCAACCTGACCGCCGTCCGAGTGGAAATGGAAACCGCTCGCGAGCAATCAGTTGAGGCAGCTGAGGCCGCCGAGCGGCATCGCGCGGCAACCGGGCAGGATCGCACCGCCACGACAGAGGACAGGACAACGACCGGGCAGGATCGGGCGGCGGCGGAGCAGGCGCGTATTGATGCGCAGCTGGCGGCGATCGCGGCGGCGCTCAACGCCAGATATTTCGACACGATTGCTGCGGGACGCGCGGGGGTGGCCGATGACGAGGCTTTCGCGGTGCGTGCTGGTGGCGCGGACGGCCTCACCAGAGCCACCATCTACCGTCGCGACAGCGCTGCCGCACAGTCGGTGATGGTCGAGATCGTGGCATCGAGTGAGGTTGATCGGCTCAACGCCCTGGTCGGGCCGAATGGCAATCAGTTCCTGCTGGTGGCCTATGATTCAGCCGGGCAACCCGTCGCCTATCTCGATGACCTGGCTGAATGGCATCTGGCGCGTCTGGGTACGCGGTCGCTGCAGCAGCATATCGTCGATCTGAACGAACAGGTCGCACAGGTGGGACCGGCGATTGCCAGCATCGACCTGACCACCAGCACCGCCCTCTGGCGCGTCCTGACCAGCGACGGACGGTCGCCGCTGCTGCTGGATGATATCGGCAATCTCTATCTGGCCAAAATGGGCGCGCGCCCGGTTCAGGATCAGATCCGTGCTGCACAGGACCGGCTGGTCGAAGCGGCCCCGGCCATCGACAGCGTCCAGCGCGTCGCATCGCCGCATATCCGCCGCACCACCTCGGCCGAGAACCACGTGATCGACCTGATGGACGAGCTCGGGAACTGGTATGTCCCGCGCCTCGGGCACAAATCGGTGCAGGATCACATTCTGGAGCTGCGCGACAAATTCGCCGAACTGCCCGGCAATGCCGTGGCCGAAATGCTGAAGCGCCGCCGGGTTTACGATGGCGTCCATGATTTTGCGGTCCCGAATGACGGGCTGACCGATGCCTTTCCAAGGATTCAGGCCGCGTTGGACCAGCTTTCCTCGCAGTCCAACCTGCTCGGTCCCAGCATCCTCTATCTGCCGCCGGGCGCCTATCGGCTCGAACGCTATCTCTGGGCGCGCAGCAATGTCACGCTGGTCATGGCGGGTTGGGGCAAGTCCCGTCTGCTGCCGATCGGGCTGAATGGCGGCATCAACTATTCCGGGGCGACGCCGCTGACACGGGCCAATTTCATTGATGTCGAGATCGACGGCAGTGAGCAATTCGACCCGGCCGGCGCGCGTGTCGGCACCAAGGGTATGTTCTTCCAGCGCTGGTCGGACTGCCAGTTCCTGCGCTGCTTCATCCACGATACCTGGGCGACGGGGCTTGGCATCGACTTCTCACCGGGCGGTTCGTGGATTCTCGATGGCCGCTATGAAGGTTGCGGGCGCGGTTCGCAGATCGGCGATCCGGGATCGTCGGGGATCGGCATCGGCACTGGTGTCTATGACAAGGAACCGCTGATCATCAGCCGCAACATATGCCGGTCGAACAAGAACTTCGGCATCTTCCTCGAGCGCCAGCACCAAGAGGCCCATCTCTACGTGTCCCGGCAGAACATCATCTCCGAGAATATCTGCTCGGAGAACGGCTGGGGCATTGGCGAGGTCGGCGGCGGTGGCACCGTGGTCATCGGCAATCAGGCCAACGACAACCTGCGCCACGGGCTCTATCTCTACAGTGGCACCATCCATATCGGGCCGCATGGCGGGCCGCATCCCGGCGTCGAGACAATGTTTGCCGAGAACGTGGCGACTGGGAACGGTCAGGACGGGCTGCGCTATGACGCGACCCGATCCATCGGGCGGGCGGGCTTCTACACCGATCATAACCAGCTTCACCGCAATGCCGGATGCGGGATGCGGATGATCGGCCATGCCTCGCTGGCCATGACCGACTTCGCTTTCCGCAATGACGAGATCAAGGGCAACGGCGCCCATGGCATGCTGTTCGCCCAGGGCAATTTCCGGGCGGTAGACATCCTGCATCCCCGGTTGATCGACAATACCGGGGCGGCGCTGCAGATCGATGCCGCCCTGACCGATAGTCGCATCCTCGGCCTGACCGCCCGCTCCACCCTCGGGACGGCTCTGCAGACCACCGCGCTCGCCGGATCCGGTGCGCTGACCAATGTCGACATCTCGGAATGCGTGCAGACCGGGCATGCCACGCCAACGGCCCTGATCGGGCCGCGTAGCAACCTCACCCTTGGCCGCAACCCCGGCCTCAGCTTCTAGGAGTTCAATTCAATGGATGTCACGCGGCCCGATACGCTCGCCGCCTTTGCCGGTCATGATGTTGGCGAAAGTGTTCTCGACGACACTCTGCATCCCCCCGCGGGCGAGGCCGGTCAGGAAGCTCATGGTGTTCGCGGCGGGTCCACCAAAGGACCAGAAGCAGTCATTGAACCTGCAGCCCATTATCCCTGGCGGTTTGCCTCCGCGGAACACAAGGGTGCAGTTCTCAAAGGTGCACATGGAAAATGCGATGCCATCTATCTCGATGGTTTCGTTCCTGAATGTTTGGTTCTCGATAACCACTGGGTTCCCTCGGGTGATTGCTGCGGCATTCGTCTCGAGGTCGCTCATGATTCGCAAGGAGCTTGAATAATGTCTGTCGTGCTTCGCTCCAACATGCCCTATCGCGGGGCTTTGGCGGACCTGCCGCCGCTCAATGCCCCGATGCCAGCCGATGCCGCTTGGTATGCCGATTTCCTGAACGATCTCTTTATCACGACCGCCGTGCGCGGCACCGATCCGACGCAGATGTTCAATTTCTCCGCGATGCGGGAACGCTATCTGCGCAATGCCGCTGGCGGCTACACGCTGGCCGCGGCCGCCGCTGCCGTCCGCAGCGAATACAATGCCAGCGGCCAGAAGCTCGGCCTGCTGGTCGAGGGCGGCTCCAATCAGCTGCTTCCGGCCGCCATGCGCACCGATCTTAGCCAGGCAACGGCGACCGGCCTGGCCGTGGCGACGGGCGCGGCCCCTGATCAGGTCTGGGACCGCTGGTATAGCCTGACCCCGACCGGCGATGCTGGTCATGATCTACGCTTCGCCTCCGAGGCCGCGGTTGCGGCAAGCCACCGCCGGACCTTCGCCATCGAGCTGAAAAGCGCCGGGCATCGCTTCGTCCAGCTGTCTTCGGGGATGCCGGGCGAGGCGACGGATTTCGCCAATTTCGATGTCGTCAACAAGCTGGTGACCCTGAACGGCGGCGGCGTGACCTTCGCGGGCGTGCTGCCGACGGCCGAGGGCTGCATCTGCTACATTCAATACAGCTCGGCGATCGCCGGGATCGAGGCCCCGACCGTCTCGCTGATCGCCTCGGCCGCTTCGGCCCGGCAGGAAGCGGCGGCTGCCAGTGCGCTCGGCCCGGTGCAGGCGCGGCTGCCGAAGCTCTGGACGAACGCCACGATGACGCGGGTGGCGCCGCGATCACCGCTGCCGGTCAACGCTTCGGTGCTGTCGGATCGTTTGAACCTCGCGGCCCCGTTCATCGTCACCGATTATACCATCGCGCTCCGCGCCCGCTGTTCGCCTTGGCTGAATACCTGGCAGCCGGTGCTGTTCGCGCTGGCGAGCGGACAAAGCGCGACCACGGGCGTTTCCCTGCGCGCGACCACGGCGGGCAATCTGGCGCTGGTCAGCAGGGTGTCGAACACCATCAGCGTGCTGCATGAGTTCAGCCGGGTGCTGCAGCCCAGTGAGATTGTGACAGCGGCGTTTTCGGTGGCCAGCGACGGCACCCTGCGCCTCGTCATGGGGTCGGAAACCTATGAGGGGATGGTTCCGCAGGCAGTCGGCGCGCAGCCCTTCGTGCTGTCCTCGCCGGTCGAGATGGAGGCATTCGACGGCCACCTGCAGCGGGCGATCGGCTGGACCCATGCGAAGACCATCGCACAGATGCAGGCGCTATTGAGCGAAGGCGTCTGAGGCGAGAATAGGAATGAAATGAAGCCTCGCCGGAGCGAGGCGAGGCTTCACTGTCTTCGTCTTTCCGTCTTGTCGGTAAAACAACATTGAGCCCCTGAACGCTGCGCCTGACCTGCGATTCTGTCAATGGCGCGGATTGCGCCGACGATTCCGGCCTGAAATCCCGCCAGAGGAGCGGCGGCTGCGGGGCTACCCGTGCCATGTCCGATGCCGCTCTTTTGGCGATGCGGAAGGCAATGGGTGGTGCGGCGTGATGCAGGCGATCGGTGAACCCCGCTGCCTGTTCTGCAGAGGATGATAGCCGCTGTAGCTGCGCCCGTCCGATGCCTGCCGTCGAGGCTTACGACAGACTGGTGCGAAATCCAGCGAACGATTGCATAAATACTACCTAGTAAGAAATAATTGTGCG
This sequence comes from Paracoccus sp. PAR01, assembly GCF_014851995.1. NCBI lineage: Bacteria > Pseudomonadati > Pseudomonadota > Alphaproteobacteria > Rhodobacterales > Paracoccaceae > Paracoccus > Paracoccus sp. PAR01. The sequence continues at coordinate 95,809 of NZ_JACVAW010000013.1, read as the reverse complement.
GAGATTGCCCCCCACCAGTTGCACCGCCGCAAGTTGTCGGTTCTATCGTGATCGGCAACTATGTTACGGACACCGCTATGAAAAAATTGAATGCCGTGGTGATTGGTGGTTCGAACACCGTTATGCGGCCGGGTTACATGACCGAGCTTTCTCGTTGCTTCCAGCGATATGGAATCGATCTGAACATTGCAGCGAATCTTGCGGTGGGGCACACATCAACGCTGATGGGACTCATTCAGCTCAAGGCAAACCCAGAAATTATTCGTGCCGCAGACGTGTTGTTTGTCGAATACACCCTAAACGATTCAAGTTTTTTTAAGGGAACTGATGGCCTTGAAAAATGGTCTCGTGCATTTGAAGGGGTTGTTCGCTTCGCGCGATCAATAAATCATCACCTAAAGATCGTGCCCATAATATTTGCCTCGCGTGTCGGAGTGCACCGAACTGGAGTTAACCCTCTGCATGGAGGGGTGCATTATTTTTCGTCATATTATGACTTGGCCGTTGCCGACGTGAATGCCACGTTCGTAAAGCGTTTTGGCAGTGAGTTTCCAGAACTCCTCGGGACCTATCAGGACACGGCACATTATCAGCGACCGATTATAACTACTATAGCAGCTGAGATTGTTGCTGAGTGCGCTTATGAGTACCTGCTGTCAGATCGTTCGCCACCCATGCTACCACCCAAAGTCTGTGCGGCGGATTACTCTAATGGTTCTCTGCTCAATCATGCCGAGCTTCCTGATATTCAGGTCGTGAATTTCAAAAATAAAGTCTACGATGAAGATGCGTTTCAGTTGGCCGGAAGTAGGATTGCTCTCGAAATCGAAGACGGAACGCTTCTAGGCGCAAAATATATCTGTGTCGCAGATGCAGCACAGCTTTATATCCAAGGAAATGGTGACTGGTATCAGTGCCAAACACTGCAGCCTGGCTTGGTCAAACCAGCATTTAAATTCCTAATGGCCATGCTAACGTTTGATATCAAGCAAGTCGAAGGCATCAACCGCTTCATGTTGACGACCATCGCTCCGGATGGATCTGAGCCAAGTAAGATGCTCCAGTCGGGAACGCGCCAACCTGTTCGGGAGGAACGCAGCCTGCCCATCGCATGTCTCTTGTATACCGGTAGGCTCGTTTCGGCGAGTGTTACGACGTCGCAGGAGCTCGCTGCTTCCTAGGGATCATCGTCCACGATCCAGACGCCGCTACCGTCTGGATCGTGTTTGAGGTGTTTCAGTTAGTCAGCAAGCTCCGCTGAACCGGTTTTCGAGCCTTAGATTGCTTCAGCCATTTCAAGTGCTGCACCAGTCCGGCTATCGGAGGCAATATCGTCCAGATATGCAGCGGGCTTCAATCCAGCAGAGCGAAGGAAGTCAGTATAGCGCGCGCATTTCATGGACCTATGCTGGTCGTACTGCGCGCCGTCAAATTTGATCAGGTTCCTGAGGTTGGTACGAGTCAGTGGCTCTTTCAAATCCGATGCACGCAAATAGGGGACGCCCGTCTCCCGGCACATTTCCTCTGTGCGGCTGTCAATCGTCACCGTGCAGGCCATACGTTCGGCCTGAATGGCGAGTTGTGCACCGTGGAAACGCGGGCCAATTAGTAGGTCGTGACGGCGCAGATCGTCCATCCACGCTGCGATATCGTAATACGAACGGGCATAGTTCAGTGCCCAAGACTTGAACTGATCTAAGCTGTAATGGGGCACGATATGCCGGTGCAGACGGCTGAGATCTTCAGGTTCGATTTCATCGAACAGGCCCCGCGATGTCTTGATCATGTTCGCCATCGACTGAACGATGTAGATCCCCGGAAATTGCGGGTCCATCATCATCGCAATCAGTTGCTGCTCGATTTCCCGCACATTGGTCCAGGCTTCGTGTCCGCCAGCGACAGCGATGCGCTGCGGCAACGTGTTTCGCTCCCAATGCGCTTGAATGCGACGCCCGAGGTCGGCGCGAGGGTTGATGAAGTGGGTGGGGCAGCCATTTGCTAAGGTCTCGGCACCAGTCAGTTTGCGGATCTGATCGGACGTATACGGCCCACGGGTGTAGACGTTCTGAATTCCATGGCGCTGCCCGTTTTCGATCAGAACATCGAGCCAGGCGCGGGTGCCTTCGGTAAGTTCGACATCGGAATCGAAGGTCTTCGACTGCGCGCCGAGCCCTATCGCAACGATGGGTTTTGTCACCTTGGAGAGAATTGCAGCCGAAGCCGCGAGGTTGGTGTGCTTGCCGAGTTGATTTGCGCAGGGGATAACGAGGAAATCCACCTCATCATTCACACGCTCGGCTTTAACGTTCCATGAATAATGGATAATATCAGCTTCAATCTGATGCTTTACAGCATGAACGAATGCCAAATTTCCGTTGTTGTGCCCGACCTGACGATAAAGGGTCTTAAACTCGGCATTTGAATAAAGGCCTGGATTTTTATTTTCCCAGAGCAAACCAACTTTCATAGGTAATTCCTGCTTTTATACGAGATAACCTGGGCCAGAACTGGCGCTGTTGAGACGAAGAACTTTTTACCAATAACCGAGCTACAGTGCCGTTAGGCGCGGATAGTTCCCGCTTTGTCAACACCAGTCGCCCCAAATCTTGCTAGGTTCGAGCGCGCTCCGGGGGCTGCCTCTTTGACTGGCAATCCCTCCTTGCCGTGACAGAGGGCTTTATCGTGCCTAAAAATTCTTGGTGTATGATAATCCTGATCGGCGTTTGCTTCGGTAAAAGAGGCGCTTATCGTTCAGTCTGCCTCTGCCCTCGCGGACTGCCACCCGGTGGCCGGACGAAAAGAATGAAGCCTCGCCGGTGAGAGGCGAGGCTTCACTGTCTTTGTCTTTCCGTCTTGTCCGCAGAACAAGATTGAACCTCTAAAGGCTGCACCTGACCAGCGATTCTGTCAATGGCGCGGGTCGCGCCGACGATTCCGGCCTGAAATCCCGCCAGAGGATCGGCGGGGTGCGATGCCGCCTAATGCCTTCGTAACTCAAGAGGGCGGCATGAAGCATGCGAGCATCATCGGGTCCTTCCTGACCCGATCCATCACCCCTGAACAGATCAACGCGCGGACCCGCGGGGCCGGTGAGTTCCGGCATCTGGGCGAGGTCCGGCAGATCGATTTCGAGAATCGGACGGTCGAGCTCGCCTTTTCGAGCGAGATGCCGGTGGTGCGGTGGTTCGGCGACGAGGTGCTGGATCACAGGGAGGGGGCGATCCGCATGGATCGTCTTCAAAGCGGCGCAGCGCTCCTGGTCAATCATGATTGGGACGACCAGATCGGCGTCGTGGAAAGCGTGGAGATCGGGGAGGATCGGCGCGGCCGGGCCAAGGTCCGCTTCGGGCGCAGCGCACGGGCCGACGAGATCTTGCGAGATGTGGCTGACGGTATCCGTCGCCATGTGTCTTTCGGCTATGCCGTGCATGCGATCGAGATCGAGAAGCGACATGGCGCGGCCGACCTGGTGCGTGTCACCGACTGGGAACCCTACGAGATTTCCCTGGTCAGCGTGCCCGCGGATCCGACGGTCGGCGTCGGACGCTCGCATGAAATCACGCCAGAGGAACCGAGTGATTTGCCGGGTCAACCTGCGACCACGCGGGCAGCGCCCGATCAGCAACCCCCCAATGGGAACCGTTCCATGAAGAAGAAACTCGTTCGCAATGCCACCGGTCAGCTGGTCTGGGCCGAGCTCGATGATGACGGCAAGATTGTCCGCGAACTGGAGGTGGTCGAGGAGGCCGGGGCCGAACGTGGCGCAGGCGAAACCGCCGAGCGCGCGCGTGTGGGCACGATCCTGGAACTGGGCCGCCAATATGACGCGGGCGATCTGGCCAATGCCGCGGTGCGCGACGGGCGCGGGGTGGACCAGTTCCGGGCCGACCTGCTCGCGCAAATGGGGACCAATCGCGGCCGTCCCCTGACCGAAGGCGGAAACCCGATTGGCATGACCGATGGCGAGGTGCGCCGCTATTCGTTCATGCGGCTGTTCCAGTCGCTGACCAATCCCAATGATCGCGGCCTGCGTGAAGCGGCGGCCTTTGAATTCGAATGCGCCGCGGCCGCGACCGAGCGCGCCGAACGCAGCCCGAAAGGCACCTTGATCCCGGTCGATGTGCTGACCCGGGCGCTGAACACCGGCACCGGTGGTGCCAATGCCGGCGATACTGGTGGCATCCTGGTCGCGACGGACATGCTGTCGCAATCCTTTGTCGACATGCTGCGCAACCGCACGACCCTGCTGCAGCTGGCAACCCCCATCGGCGGCCTTGTGGGCAATATCGATGTGCCGACGCAGGCGGGCGGCGCGTCCGGTTACTGGCTGGGCGAGGACGATGAGGCGACCCTTTCGGCCATGTCCTTCGACCAGTTCGGCCTGCGTCCGAAGACCGTCGCGGGCATGACCGAGGTCACGCGCAAGCTGATCATGCAGTCCAGCCTTGATGTCGAGGCGATGATGCGTCGTGACATGTCAGCGGCGCTGGCACAGGCGGTGGACTATGCCGGCTATTACGGCGCCGGCTCCGATCATACGCCACGCGGCATCGCCCGCACCCCCGGCCTGAATGTCGTCGATTTTGCCGGGGCAAACCCGACCTATGCCGAACTGGTCGCGATGGAGACCGAGATCTCGGCCGACAATGCCGATGTGAACAGCATGGCCTATGTCTTCAATGCCCGCATGCGCGGTCATGCCAAGACCACACCCAAGTTCGCCTCGGGCACTGACCAGGGCGTCATCTGGGAAAGCGGCGGGACGGTGAACGGCTATCGCAGCGAGGTCACGAACCAGATTGCGAACGGCGATGTCTTCCACGGCAATTTTGCCGATGTGCTGATCGGCATGTGGGGCGGCCTCGACGTGACCGTCGATCCGTTCACGCATTCGGCCCGCGGCCGGATCCGCATCGTGATGATGCAGGATGTCGATATTGCCGTGCGCCGCGCCGCGTCGCTGTGCCTGGGCCGGAACCTCTGATCCTGCAACCGCGGGACGACCCTTCGGTCCTGCCAGTCCATGAGGAATCCATGTCGAAGACTTTCAAGGTGAAGCTGTGCTCGGCCGTGGTGGTCGGCGGTGTGCCCACCCGGGCCGGCAGCGTGGTCGAGGTCGATGAGGCCATGGCGCGCCGCTTGCTGGACAACGGCAAAGCCGAGTTGGCGACCGCCGCCGATGTCGATGCCGGTCCATCGAACGAGCCCGGTCCATCGGGCGAACCCACGGTGCCGGACGCACCCGAAACGGCCCCGGCCAAGAACAACCGCACCAAGCCCAAGGCGGCTGATGGCGCGCAGAGCAACGGAGAGGCAAAATGAAACTGTCGATTAAACCGCTGGCCGCGCTGGCGGCGATCAGCGCGACCGCCGGTCTGACCGGGGTGGCGCTGGACGAGTTCCATGGCCATGCCAAGGTGATGCTGATGCACGGCCCGAGCGGTGGCGCGGGCCAGACGGTGGCCGTGAAGCTGCAGCATCGCAATGGCACCGACGCCTGGGAGGATATCGAGGACGCGGTATTCGCGACGATCACCAATGCCGCGGGCGGCAGCCAGATGATCGAGGTCGATGCCGACGGCTTCAAGGACGAGGTGCGCGTGCATTGCACGGTTTCCGCCGGGGCGTCCGCCACGCTGGCGGTCGCTGTGGTCGGCCAGAAGCAATACGGCTGAGGACCGCCCCCATGCCTTTCGTCGAGGATCTGGACAGCTTCCTGCAAGAGGACGAATTCGCCCATGCCTGCGAGCTTCGGCTGGCAGGCGGTGCAATTCGGTCGCTCCGCGGCATCTTCGACGAGCCGTTTCTTGATGCCGAGATGGGCGAATACCGGCTCGATACCACGCAGCCGCGCCTGTTGGGCAAGGCGGCGGATTTTGCCGGGGTCAATCGCTTCGATACGATCATCATCGCGGGCCGGGAGTTTGATATCATGTCCCTGCCGCAGGTCGATGGCACCGGCATGGCGACCTTGCGGCTGGCGCCGAAGCACGGGCAGGGGGCGCGATGAGGCGCTGGAGCCGCCGGATCCGCGGGGCCGATGTTGTCCTCGATCTGGAGGATGACCTCGATCGCGTGATCGCCGAGTTGAAGGCCAGCGAATCCGATGTTCGCAAATCGATGTCGCGGGCGCTGCGCCGCACCGCGACCACGTTGCGGGTTCAGGCCTCGAAACGCGTGGTGCCAGAACTGGAACTGCGCCGGGCAGGCGACTTTCGCCGCCGGCTTCGCGCCATGCGCGCCAGGATCAACCGGGAGGGTGGCACGGTCGGCATCTGGGTCGGCCTGAATGACATGGGCGTGTCGAAGTTCAAGGGAAGGGTCAAGGAAACGGGCGCTGGCGCGTCCTTCCGCGATCAGGAATTCGCGGGCGCATTCGTGGCAAAGGGCAAGGACGGACGGCGCTCGATCTTTCGGCGGAAACGTTCCGCCCGCTTCCCCTTGGCCGAGGAAAAACTGCCAATCAAGGATCAGGTGGACGTGATCCTGGAAGACGAGATCCTGCCGGATGCGGTGGCGATATTCATGAAGCACTTCCTGTCCGATCTCCGCGCCAGGACAGTGTTCCGGGTGGGCAGAAATGGCTGATCCGATTGACCTGGCCGGCCTGTCGGCACCCGATGCGGTCGAAGACCTCGACTTCGAGCTGATCCTTTCCGAAATCAGGGCGCAGCTGTTGGCGCTGGCGCCGGAACTTGCCGACGTGCTCGAGCTGGAAAGCGAGCCGATCAACAAGCTGCTTGAGGTCGGGGCCTATCGCGAAGTGATCATGCGGGCTCGGGCCAACGATTCGGTTCGTGCGGTCTTGCTGGCCACCGCGACCGGCACGGATCTTGAGAATTTGGCGGCGCTTTACGGGGTGACCCGGCAGGTCGTGGTCGCGGCCAATCCCGATGCGACCCCGCCGGTTGCCGAGATCCGCGAAGACGATGCCGCTTTGCGCAAGCGCACCCAGCTGTCGCTCGAGGCGCTGACCACCGCCGGCACGGTCGGGGCCTATAGCTTCCATGCGCTCAGTGCCGATGGCCGCGTGCGCGGGGTGGCCGTCACCAGCCCGGCTCCAGGGCGGGTGCTGATCACCGTGCTGTCCCATGAAGCGGGCGGGATGCCATCGGCCGGGCTGCTCGCCGTCGTCGCCGACGCGCTGGAGGATGTCCGGCCGCTTTGCGATGATCCGGTCGTCGCCGCCCCGAGCTTCACTGACTTCGCGGTGGATGCCACCTTGGTCCTGTCGCATGGACCGGGCGCCGAGGTAGTGCAGGCGGCGGCGCGTGCGGCCGTGCAAGCCTATGTCGCGGATGAGCTGGCTGTCGGTCGGGTCGTCCGATTGACGGCGCTGCTCGCCCGGTTGCACCAGCCCGGAGTCGAAAGCGTGGTGCTGACCTCACCCACATCCGATATCAACCCGGGCCGCACCGGCGTGGCACGGGCCAGTTCGATCGCGATCGGTCATGAGGTGATGTCGTGACTGACCTCTTGCCGAACAATGCGACGGCGACCGAACGGGCGATTTCGACCGCGATGGCACGTGCGAACCTCATCCCAACTCCGGCAGGGCAGATGTGGGACCCGGCCGATGTGCCGGTGGAATTCCTGCCATGGCTGGCCTGGGCGCTGTCCGTCGATGAATGGAATCCCGACTGGACCGAGGCCGAGAAGCGCGCGGCAATGACGGCCTCGATCGCGTTTCACCGCATCAAGGGCACGCGCCCGGCAGTTGGGCAGTTTCTGGCGATGCTCGGCCATCCGGCTGCAATCCTGATCGAGGACCGCGACCTGCCCCGTATCGGAGGCGCGGACCTTGAGTTGGGTGGGGCATGGCGGTTGGGACCGGAAGATCCATTCTGGGCGGATTACTGGATCCAGATCCCGACGCGGATCCGCCACGGTGAGGCAGATCGCATTGCCTTGCGCCTTGAAACCGTGGTTCCGGCGCGGTGCCGGCTGCGGCGCATTTCCCTTTCTGACCAGCGCTATCTGCTCGGCGACGATCAATGGCTGATCGGCAACCGCGTCGCGATTGGCAACACCTATATCTACGAGGGCCAAAATGGTTGATGTCGCATCAGTCCCCACCTTTGCCGAACTCGAGCAGTTCCCCGAGAGCGTGCCGATGCTGCAGAACGGCTGGCAGCCGACCGGTGGCCCGGTGGATCCCGCGGATAACCAAGGCCTGCTGAACTGGCCGCTGCGCGAGCTTACTGATCGCACGCGTTATCTGAAGACCCGGATCGACAATATGGCGGTCAAGGCTGCGGATCTGGTCACGGTCGGGGCAGGTGGGGAATTCCTTACCATCAATGAGGCGCTGATCGCGCTGTCCGAACGCCGACCGGCCTACAAACCGGGAGGCTTCATCACCGAACTGCGGCTGCTCTCGGGCTTCATCATGGCCGAGCAGGTGCTGATTTCAGGCCTCAACATGGGCTGGATCACCATCACCGGAGACGATGCCGAAACCTTCATTGACCGGGCCTATCTGACCCAGCAATTCGGTATCCGCATCCCGGCCTTCGGGGTGCTCGATGGTGGCGTCCTGCCCCGGATCGGGCAGCTGTTCACCATGATGAACACCGGCAGCGCGACCGATCGTTGCGGGGTGTTGTGCGGCGACGGTGGCGGGGCGACGGTGCTCGGCGGTGCCGGGGTCAAGTTGGCCGGTGCAGATGGCGCGAACGTGGCCATGGGCGGGCGACTGAGTGCGACGGGTGCAATCTTCTCGAACGCGGGCGAGAACGGGATCAATGCCGGCGGATCGACCACGGTCAGCGCCATCGATGTCGATGTCAGCGGTTGCGCGGTGCGCGGCGTTCTGGCGCAGAACCTGGCCTCGGTGAATATCGGCAATGGCATCTGTACCGGGGCGGGCTCGGTGGGCATCGAGGCCCGCGACGGCGCGATCATCTATGCAGGGAATGCCCAATGCCGGAAGGGTGCCTCCGACAGCACCAGCGACATTGTCGCGACTCGCGGGAGCCGGATCAGCGCCTACGGTGCCATCGGCGGCACCAACATCGCGGTCAACACCCTGACGGCCAATGGTATCATCTACAGGTGAGGCGCGAATGAGATACGCAGCGCGTCGTTCCATTCAGGTGTGAGGACATAGAATGCCACAGCCGGATACCACGCTGGATCTCGATCGGTTCTTCGCGGCCATCGTGAAATCGATCTGGTCGGCTTACCCCCGGCTTCAGCTGGTGGAGGCGTTCCGGACCGATCGCAGCAACTTGGCGCTGCCCGCCTGCCTGATCGAACTGGTCGAACTGGAGCCGACGGACAATCCCGGAACCGAGCAGCTGGCCGTCGTCGCCCATATCGAGGCGACGGTGATCGTGGACTTTCGGGATATTGGCGCCAAGGTTCAGGTGGCCAAGCTAGCGGCCGATATCGCACATCACGTGCAAGGGCAGCGCTGGGGTCTTCCGGTCGAAGCGGCGACAATCAGCGCGATCGCGCCCAGCGATTTTGATCCAGACCTGGACCAGTTCGAGGTCTGGGCCGTGGAATGGCGACAGACCATCCATATCGGCAGGAGCATCTGGGACGATGGTGATCCCCTCCCGTCCGAGGTGCTGATCAGCCATGCCCCGAATATCGGCGTGCCACATGAGGGGGATTATACCCCCGTTGGGGGCATCTGATGCGCGGTGCCGACATGGGGCAGCTTGCCAGGGCCGAGCTGGAGCGGCGGCTTGCCAACCTGGTCCGCTTCGCGACGATCACCGAGGTCGACCCCGCGGCGGCCAAGGCGAAGGTTACCTTCGGCGGCGAGACCGAAAGCGCCTGGTTGCGCTTCAGCACTGCGCGGGCGGGTGGGGCAAGGATCTGGTCGCCACCGGTGCCCGGGGAGCAGGTCGTGATCTTATCGCCGATGGGTGACACGGGGCAGGGCGTCATCATCGGCAGTCTGCCCAGCGACGCCTATCCGGCACCCAGCTCGAATGGTGGCACCTACCGCATCGACATGCCGGGCGGCGTCTCGATCTCGGTCGCCGGCGGGTCGATATCGGTGACGGCACCGGGCAAGATCATCGTGAATGGCGATGTCGTCGCCAATGGCATCAGCCTGACGCAGCATGTTCATGGCGGGGTCAGTTCGGGCGGCAGCCAAACCAGCGGGCCAGTGGGGTGAGGCAATGGCAGGCATGAATGCCACGACCGGACGCCGTCTCGATGGCATCGATCACCTGCGGCAGAGTATCCGCGACATCCTGACCACGCCGATTGGCACACGCGTGATGCGTCGCGCATACGGCTCGCGCCTGCCCGAGTTGGTCGATGCACCGTTGAACGACGAAACGCTGGTCGATCTCTATGCCGAAACCTTCATCGCGCTGGCGACATGGGAACCGCGCATCGATGTCGAACAGGTCACTGCCAGCATCCCGGCACCGGGCAAGGTTCACCTGTCGCTGGTGGGCGTCTACACCCCAACCGGGACTCCGGTGCGGATCGACGGCATCGAGATCAGTTGAAGTTGATGGCAGAACTATTTCATCTGGCGGAGTAATTCGTGCCGCACGAAGCTGTGGTAGATGAGGTGTCGCGCGAAAACTGAAGACGACCAGAGGATTTGAACGTTATCGAAAGCCGCAGAATAGCTCTCCGCCGCCTTCATCGTCCTGTTTCCCGGGATTCCATCAATTGGACCTGGATCGAATCCGGCGGCCGCTAGACACATTTGTCGTGCTTTCCAAACTTCCATCTCATGCTCTTTGGAGCGGAATTCGGTCGTCGACAGCATTTCTGCGGCTTCTCGTACAATCTCGTCGTTGGTCCCGTGCATCGAGGCGTTGATCGTACAGATGTAAATGGGTTGGGTACGAAGACTGTAAGCAAAATCCATTGGCTCGGGACTGATCGCACAGCTCGCAAGAGCCGAGCCGATAAGGGTCGCAAGCACTGCCTTGACGACATCCTTTGTATCTTTCGAGGTGATCAGAACCCTGGTCCGCGTCTTGCGATAGATGCTCCCGCGTTCGATCTCTTGTCTCTCGAAGGCTATGAGGACGGTTAACCCAAGATTGGGGAGAGAGATCTCATAGCTGTCGTCATACCGACGCCTGAAGCCCAGTTGTGCCAGGAAATTGTCCTGATGATCAGGAAGCTCGGTGAAGGAGTTTTCGAGCGAAAATGACAGAAGGCTTGCAACCGATGGATGTTGCTCGGTTTCGCCAATTGACCACAAGCATCTTGTGATCGCCTCGAACGCGATTGCCTTTTGGGTGGAGAAAGCGATTGCCTCGAGACCAGCGCTGTTTGGATCTGCTGAAGGAGGAACGGCGTTAGTCGGCAAAACTGTCGCGGATGTCGAAACGTCGAGACGAATTGCAATCTCCAGATCTTCCTCGACCTGCATGCTCGAACTCCATCATCAATAACAAACAATGGTTTCAGGGGAACGGTCTGCAACCGGTTTGGCAATCATTTTGTGACTTCAGCTCTCTGAAAAACCGCCAGAGGATTGGCGAGGTGCTGGCGGCCATCCTGCGGGAAGGATTTCAACCCCGCAGGTGAGGCATCATGCCCGAAACTTTCCTTCACGGCGTCGAGGTGATCGAGATCGACACCGGCCCGCGCCCCATTCGCACGGTTCGGTCGTCCGTGATCGGTATCGTCGGGACTGCCCCTGATGCGGACCCGGCCGCGTTTCCGCTCGATACCCCGGTCCTGATCGCGGGCAGCCGCACTGAGGCGGCCAAACTCGACATGACCGAGGCGCAGACCGGGGAGGGGACGCTTCCTGCCGCGCTGGACGGCATTCTCGACCAAATCGGCGCCGTGGTCATCGTGGTGCGCGTCGAGGAAGGCACGACCGAGGCCGAGACTCTGGCCAATATCCTTGGCGGGGTGAATGCGATCAATGGCCAGTATGAAGGCGTGCACGCGCTACTCTCGGCCGAGAGTGTCGTCGGCTATTCGCCCCGGATCCTCTGCGTCCCGGGCTTCACCCATCAGCGTTCCGCGAATGGGATCACCGGCGTCACCATCACTGCCGGCGGTTCGGGATATACCAATGGCATCCACCGCCTGACCGTGACCGGCACCGGTTCGGGGGCCGCAATCGACGCGACGATTGCCGGCGGCAGTGTCACCGCGGTGACCATCGTCAATCCGGGTTCCGGCTATACTTCGGCCCCAACCTTCGCCCTGCCTGCGGGCGCGGGCGTTGGCACCGGCGCGACCTTCACCTCGACCCGCGGCACTGTCGGCAATGCCGTCGTGGCCGAGCTGGTCGGTATCGCCGAGCGCATTCGCGCGGTGATCATCGCCGACGGCCCGAACACCACGGATGCGGCCGCCATCGCCTATGGCGGCGATTTCGGATCGCCTCGCGTCTATGTCGTGGATCCATGGGTGCTGGTTTCCGACAGTGCCGGTGCCCTCACCTCCGAACCGGCCTCGGCCCGCGTTGCTGGCCTGATTGCCAAGATCGACAATGATCGCGGCTTCTGGTGGTCGCCATCGAACCAAGTGATCAACGGCATCGTCGGCACGGTGCGTGCTGTCGACTTCACGCTTGGCGATGCCAATGCCCGGGCCAATCTGCTGAACGAACAGAATATCGCCACGATCATCCGCCAGGACGGCTTCCGGCTTTGGGGCAACCGCACCCTGTCCTCCGACGCGAAATGGGCGTTCCTCTCGGTGCGCCGCACGGCGGACATGCTGAACGACGGCATCCTGAAGGCGCATCTCTGGGCCGTCGATCGCAACATCACCAAGAACTACCTGCGCGAGGTCGAGGAGGGCGTGAACGCCTATATCCGCCAGCTCGTCGCGCAGGGGGCGCTGATCGGCGGTCGCTGCTGGGCCGATCCGGATCTGAACACCGCTGCCGCGATCACCGACGGCAAGGTGTTCTTCAACTTCGACTTCACCGCCCCCTATCCGGCCGAGCACATCACCTTCCGCTCGATCCTGACCACCGATTATCTCGAGGAGCTGGTCTGATGGCCGCGCGCGACGTTCTGAAGAACATCAATCTCTTCGTTGATGGCCGCGGCTATGCCGGCCAGATCGACGAATACAATCCGCCCGACCTCTCGCTGCAGACTGAAGACTATCGTGGCGGCGGTATGGACGGCTTCACCACCCTCGACATGGGGCAGGAGGTCATGGAGTCGTCCTTTGCCCTGATCTCCTATGACGCCGATGTTCTGGCGCTGTGGGGCGTGGCCGAGGGGCAGGTTGTGCCCTTCACCGCGCGCGGTGCTCTCGAAAGCTATGACGGCACGGTCAAGCCGGTGGTTCATACCATGCGCGGCAAGATCGTGACGCTGGCCCGCGGCACCTGGGCGGCGGGCCAGAAGCCTCAGCTGACCGTCACCATGCGCCTCGATTACTACAAGGAAGTGGTCGACGGCGTGGTGATCAGCGAAATCGACGTGATCAACATGATCCGCATCACTGGCGGCACCGATCGCCTGGCAGCTCAGCGCGCCGCGCTGGGTATCTGATCTTCGAAGCGAGCACGCAAATGACCGACAGACATGACTACATCTCCGAAAACGCCGATGGCAGCCTCACCGTTGCGATGCATGGCGGATCGTTTGTGACCATGCGCGAGCCGCTGGTCGAGGATCAGCTGGCCACCAAGGGTACGGCCGAGCAGCGCGAGATCGCCATGCTGGGCAATTTGTGCAGCCTTGCCCCGGATGAGATCGGCAAGCTGACCAGCCGCAATTATCGCCGCCTGCAGAACGCGCTCACCAGTTTTTTGGACTGAAGCCGGAAGAGATCCGCCACTTCGCTTTGGCGCTTGCCTCCCACACCGGTTGGGGCGCCGCAGAAATTGGGGCAATGCCCGTCAGCCGTTTCATCTGGTGGATAGAGGGGCTGCCCCGTGGCCGGAAACCAAAGACTTAATGCAACGATCACCATCGGCGGCGTGGTTGCGGCCACGCTCAGCCGCGCCGTTTCCGAGGCCAATGCCAAGCTTGGTGTGATCGGGAGTGCGCTTGGTTCTGCACAAAACCAGATCGGCACCGCGATCCGCCAGAATGATGCCGCGATCGAAAAGGCCCGCGGTGGCGTGCTCGATGCCGTCGGCGCATTCTATGCGTTGAAAGGCGCAATCGGGGCACCGGTGAAGGCCGCCATGGATTTTGAAAGCGCCATGGCCGATGTCACCAAGGTGGTCGACTTCGACTCCCCGGAAGCTTTGCAACTGTTCAAGAAGGATCTGCGGGACCTGTCGAAGGAAGTCCCAATGACCGTCACCGGCCTGGCCGAGATTGCGGCCGCTGCAGGGCAGGCGGGGATCGCCGGCGATGATCTCATTACCTTTACCGAAAGCGCCGCCAAAATCGGCACCGCATTCGATATCGCCGCGGGCGATGCCGGTGATGCGATGGCGAAGCTGAAGACCGGTCTCGGGCTGACCATCGGCGAGACGGTCAAGCTTTTCGACGCCATGAACCATCTTTCCAATGCCCAGGCGTCGAGTGCGGCAGATGTTCTCGACGTGGTGCGTAGGGTTGGGGCCATGGGCAAGCAGTTCGGCTTTACCGCGGAACAGACCGCGGCCTTCGGTTCGGCCATGCTGTCCTCTGGCGCGCAAAGCGAGGTTGCGGCCACCAGCTTCCTCAATATGGGGCGTGCCCTGACCAAGGGCAGCAGCGCCACCAAGCGTCAGGCCGCTGCCATGCGAGCGCTTGGTCTGGACAGCGAGAAAGTCGCGCGCCGCATGCAGGAGGATGCAGTCGAAACGACCATCGATGTCATGGAACGCCTCGCAAAGCTGCCGAAGCATGTTCAGGCCTCGGTCTCTTCGGACATCTTTGGCGATGAGGCCCGGGCGCTTGGACCGCTGTTGACCAACCTTGATCTGATCAGGGACAGTGTCGGCATGGTCTCGAATGAGGCGAGCTATGCAGGCTCGGCTTTCAAAGAGTTCCAGACCCGGAATGGGGTCTTTGCCTCCCAGCTGATCACCTTCGGCAACCGGATCACGGATCTTGCCATCGCGATCGGCGATGCCCTGATCCCGCCGCTGCGGCAGCTCATGGAGATTTTCGGGCCGGTGATCGATCAAGTGACCGCCCTCGCAGCAGCCCATCCCAAGCTGATCGGTAATCTCGCGCTCGCCGCCGGCGGTTTCATCGCCTTCCGGGGTGCGCTCGCCGCGCTTCGCTTTGCCGGGCTGTTCGCCCTTGGCGGCGCCTTGCGTACGCTCTCCATCGGGCTCAATGCCATTAGCGTCAGCCTCGGTCTTGTTTCGACCGGTTTTCGGCTTGTCTCTCTGGCCATCGCCGCGAACCCGATTGGCGCGACGATCACGGCGATCGCTGGTGCGGCCTACTTGATTTACCGGAATTGGGACACGGTCGGGCCGTGGTTCCAGAAGCTCTGGGGGAATGTCGGCAAGACCTTCATCGGCTTCGCCCAGTTCGTCAGTGGCGTCTTCACCGGCGATCTCGGGCAGGCTTGGCAGGGCATCAAGACCGTCTGGAGTGGGATGACCGGATACTGGGAAACATTGTGGGAAGGTGTGGCGAACATCTTCACCGTGGCGTGGACCAACTGGATCGCGCCAGTTCTCGGCAACCTCGGGATGCTCGAACCGATCAAGGCGGCATGGGACGGATTGAAGGCCTATTTCGGGCCGGTGCTGCAGTGGATCGGCGACAAGTTTGCCTGGCTCGGAGGCGTCCTGAAGCCGGTTCTCGACGGCCTGACATGGGTCAAGGAAAATGGCGCTGCCATCGGGGACAAGGTCTCGGGCTGGTTCACTGGTCGGCAGCCGGGCGAAACCGCCGAAGGTGAATGGAACCGCCGCGTCAATGGCGCGCCGCAGATGCGTGCCGTCGGCGGGGCATTCCGTCCCGGCCCGCTGATCGTCGGCGAACGCGGGCCTGAGGCGATGTACGAACACCGTGCCGGCTTCATTGCCCATAACCGCCAGTTGCTGGCGATGGCCCGCAATGCCGGGAAGATCGCGGCCCTGGGCAGCGCCCTCAGGGCAATGCCTTCCGCAGCGGCCTCGATCGAGGACATCATGCCGGCTGCACCGCGCAGGGCCGCCGGACATCAGGTCGCGGCGACTGCGGCGCCACAGGTTAATGTCGGTGGGATCACCGTCTATGCCCAGCCCGGGCAAGACCCGCGCCAGATCGCCGATGCTGTCCTGCGCGAGTTGGAGAGCCGCGCCCGCGGTGCCCTCTTCGATGGGGGCTATTGATGGGCTCGATCATGATGCGGCTCGGGGTCTACAAGTTCAGCCTGGACACGGCGGCCTATCAGGAGCTGAGCCGGACGGCGGAATACCGATGGGCGCGGCAGGAGCGGATCGGCACCAACGATGCGCTGCAGTTCACTGGTCTCGGTCCTGAAACGCTCGAACTGCGCGGGGTCGTCTTCCCGCTGTTTCGGGGCGGGCTGGACCAGGTCAAGAGGATGCGGGCCCAGGCTTCGCTCGGTGTGCCGCTGCCGCTGATCGACGGTTTGGGAAAGGTCTGGGGGCTGTGGGCCCTCGAACAGATCAGCGAACGGCAATCCATCTTCATGCCGCGCGGTGCGGCCAAGCGGATCGAGTTCGATCTTCGGCTATCACGCTATGATGGAGGCTTGCGTGCGCTTCTACCGTTCTAAGGCAGGCGACACCGCCGATAGCATTGCTTGGCGCGTTTATGATCGCCAGGACGGGTTACTGGTCGAGGGCATTCTTGATGCGAATCCGGGTCTGGCCGGGCAGGGCGAAGAACTTCCCGCCGGCCTGTTGATCCTGATCCCCGATGAGCCGGCGCCAGCACAAGCCGAGGGGGTGCGGCTGTGGGGCTGACGGAATGGAAGCCCGCGCTGAAGGTGACGGTCAATGGCAAGGACCAAACGTCGGCCTTCCTGCCGCGCGTCAGTTCAATCAGGATCTCGGACACCGCCGGGATCCAGTCGGACCAATGCGAGATCGAGCTGACGGATCACCTGCCGCTGATGCCCTTGGTGATCCCGGAAACGGGTGCCGAGATCCAGATCGCCCTCGGCTATCTCTTCAGCTCACAGGTGATTGGCGTCTACATCGTCGATGAAGTCGAGGTGACCGGGCCGCCGAACCGGATGCGGATCACCGCCTATGCTGCGGCCCACGGCACGAGCGATCAGGGCAAGTCGGCGATTTCGAACGCGCGCACCCGTAGCTGGCCGGATGGAACGACGGTGGCGAAGCTGGTCGGGACGATCGCGGCCGAGAGCGGCTTCAAGGCGTCGGTCACCGAGGCGGCCGGCAAGGTGAGCCTGCCGCATATCGACCAGATCGACGAAAGCGACATGAACCTGCTGACACGCATCGCGCGCGAGAACGGGTTGGTGTTCAAGCCCGGAGGCGGTGCCCTCATCGTTTGCCAGACCGGCGAGAGCGTCAGTGGCAAGGGAACGAAACTGCCGGTCATTGCGCTGACCCCAAAACAGGTCTCGGCCTGGTCGATGCGGATCACGCGCCGCGGGGCCTTCGCCAGGGTGATCGCCAGCTATCGTGATTTTGGCAAGTCGGAGCCCGTCGAGGTCGAAGCGGATGGCGTGCCTGCCGGGGTTGCGGGCGTAACGCAAGTGAAGCGGCTGAAGAAGATCTATCCCACCGAAGCGGCAGCCCGGACCGCCGCGGCCGCAGAGGCGCGGCGCGGACAGCGAGGGGCGCGGACACTGCGGCTGCAGCTTCCGGGACGGGCCGGCCTGATGGCCGAGGGCCGTGTGGCTCTTGCAGGTTTCCGAGACGGCGTTAATGGGGAATGGCTGATCTCGGAGGTCGTTCACGCGCTGGGCGCGGCTGGCTGGTCGACAACCGTAAGCGCCGAGATTTCGCAGGACGGATGAACTGTAGAGCTGTTCCCACGTTTCGGGTTTGTTCACGATATGTCTGTGGGATATTTTTGGTTTAGTGGGCTGCAATCATTTGGTTTCTACATGATTACAAATCAGCTGCTCTGTCCGCTGAGCTAAACCGACCCGCGTTCCGGAGGCTGGCGTCATGGCAGGGGCCATGCGTGGGGATTGTGTGGCGCTTGATGCGCGGGGGCTTGCATTCAAGCTGAAAACGGACTAGATGGCGCGCACTTCACAGGTGGGGTCGGGCCGACGAGGGGAGAAATCCCTCGCAGGTCCACCGGTTGGGGCCTTGGTCCCTGAAAACCCCGCCCAGGCTCAAACCGGAAAGGACCTTGATATGGCGCTTCCTGAATTCTCCATGCGTCAGCTGCTTGAAGCTGGCGTTCACTACGGCCACCAGACCCAGCGCTGGAACCCCCGTATGGCCGAGTTCATCTATGGTGAACGTAACGGCATCCACATTTTCGACCTGACCCAGACCGTCCCGATGCTGGACGCCGCTCTGCAGGCGATCCGTGACACCGTCGCCAAAGGCGGCCGCGTTCTGTTTGTCGGCACCAAGCGTCAGGCTCAGAAAGCCGTCGCCGAAGCCGCCGAAAAATCGGCTCAGTACTACATGAACCACCGTTGGCTGGGTGGCACGCTGACCAACTGGAAAACCGTTTCCCAGTCGATCCAGCGCCTGAAAGCCATCGACGAGACCCTGGCCGGTGGCGCCGAAGGTCTGACGAAAAAAGAGCGTCTGCAGATGGATCGCGAGCAGGCGAAACTGCAAGCGTCGCTGGGCGGCATCCGCGAAATGGGCGGCCTGCCGGACCTGCTGTTCGTCATCGACGTGAACAAAGAAGACCTGGCCATCCTGGAAGCCAAGAAACTTGGCATCCCGGTCGTCGCCATCGTCGACACCAACTGCTCGCCCAAAGGCGTTGACTATGTCATCCCGGGCAACGACGACGCCGCTCGCGCCATCGCTCTGTATTGCGACCTGGCCTCGCGCGCTGCTCTGGACGGCATGACCGCTCAGATGGGCGCTGCCGGTGTCGACCTCGGCGCGCTGGAAGCCAGCATCGAGGAAGAGCTGGAAGGCGAAACCGAAGTCGTCGCCGAAGCCTGATCGGGCCACGGCCTGGCCTTGGGCCGGGCCGGTAGCTCCGCCCTTGCGGGGCTTCATGGAACATTCATCAGGCGGGGATAAGCCCCGCCTGACGCAATTTCAGAACAAGGAGACATCGGATGGCTATCACCGCTGCTATGGTGAAAGAGCTGCGCGAAACGACCGGCGCAGGCATGATGGACGCCAAGAAGGCGCTGACCGAGACCGACGGCAACATGGAAGCCGCCATCGACTGGCTGCGCACCAAGGGCCTGGCCAAAGCCGCCAAGAAGGCTGACCGCGTTGCGGCCGAAGGCCTTGTCGGCGTGCAGGTTGTCGATGGCCGCGGCGTTGCGGTCGAGATCAACTCGGAAACCGACTTCGTCGCCAAGAATGCCGACTTCCAGCAGCTGGTCCGCGAGATTACCGATGTCGCGCTGTCGACCTCGAATGATGTCGAGGTGCTGAAAGCCACCCATCTGAACGGCAAGCCGGTTTCGGAAGTCGTGACCGATGCCATCGCCCGTATCGGCGAGAACCTGACGCTGCGCCGCATGCACGTTCTGGAAGGCGACACCGTCGTTTCCTACGTCCATAACGCTGCCGCTGACGGTCTGGGCCGCATCGGCGTTCTGGTTGCGCTGAAAGGCGATGCCGACAAGGCGCAGGCGATTGGCAAGCAATTCGCCATGCACATTGCTGCGACCAACCCGGTCTCGCTGTCGGAAGCGACCCTCGACCCGACGCTGCTGGCCCGTGAGCTGGAAGTTCAGACCGCCAAGGCTCTGGAAGAGAACGCGACCTCGGACAAGCCGAAGCCGGAAGCCGTGATCCAGAACAACATCATCCCGGGCCGGATGAAGAAGTTCGTCGCTGAAAACACCCTGCTGGGCCAGGCTTTCGTCATCAACCCCGACTTGACGGTCGAGGCTGCGGCGAAAGAAGCTGGCGTCGAGATCACCGGCTATGCCCGCGTGATGGTCGGCGACGGCATCGAGAAGAAAGAAGAGGACTTCGCAGCCGAGGTCGCCAAGACCCTCGGCGGCAACTGATCCTGCCCTGTCTTCGATGATTACGAAACGCCGGTCCTCAGGGGCCGGCGTTTTCGCATGTCAGGTCCCGGACGGTTCGTGCCCGGCGGAATCCGGGAACTGCCGATAGGTCCAAGGCCCGGTCGGCCCCCGTCGCCCGGTTTCGCTGACCGCGCTGCAACCTTCGCCCGGATCGACAAAGATCTGGCGCCGGGTGACCGCGATCATTACGGCCTGCGCCGTGGTCCGTGCCCCCAGCGCATGCCGCGCCAGACGCATGTGCTTTTCGACCGTGGCGGCGCTCAGGTCCAGACGGGTGGCGATCTCCTGCGTGTTGAAGCCGATGCCCGCCAGTTCCAGCGCCTCGCGCTGGCGCTCGGTCAGGATCTGCTCGGGGCTGCGGAAGGGCAGGTTGGCCAGCCGCTGATGCAGCAACAGGGTCAGCGTTTCTACCTCGCGCCCGCGGGTCTGCCAGATTCCGTCAAGCTCGGCCTGCGTCGCGCCAATCGGGCCAAGGATCAACGCACCTCCGCGCAGACGGGGGGCGCGATCGGCCAGACTGATCGCCATGCCATGGCCCAGTCCGTGATCGCGAAACAACGCCAGACAGCGGGCATCATCGGGCTGCAGCCGCCCTTGAGCCTGACGCTCGTGCAGCCAGTCAAAACTCTGGCAGCCCAGATTGCGGACGATCCAGCGCAGCATCGGCACGTGATGCATCAGCCCCTGATCCAGAACCTCGGACAGCAGCCGACCGGGCAGCGAGGTCAGCTCGATCGCCTCGTCCACCACGTTCTCCTCTCCCGTGCGGATGATCCGATGGGTGAAGTAAAGCAGATGGGGAAAACCGAAATAGGTCAGTCGCTCGACATATCTGTCCCAGGCATCTTCGACGGTCCTTGCCGACAGGACATGTTTGAAGGAGTCAATTGTCGGCATGGTGTTGTTCGTCATCCTCATCAGCTCTGGAGCGGTAATTATGAACCGTCAGAACCCAGAGGCAAGGCACCCCGGCCACAACCGGTAACGATAACGAACTTGACCAAGGTGCCGCGCGATGGTTAGCCCCCGGTGAAAAGCCGGATCCAACAGGAAAGCCCATATATGTCCTTTACCATTGCCATCGACGGTCCCGCCGCTTCGGGCAAGGGCACCATCGCCCGCGCCCTTGCCGCCCGCTTCGGCTTTGCGCATCTGGACACGGGGCTGCTTTACCGTGCGGTCGGCGCGCTTGGCGGCGATCCGATCCTTGCAGCACGCGAACTCACACCCGATGACCTGCGCCGTGACGACCTGCGCAGCGCCGCTGCCGGACAGGCCGCCAGCCGCGTTGCCGCCATCCCCGAGGTCCGCTCGGCTCTGGTCGATTTCCAGCGCCGCTTCGCGCGGACGGAACCCGGTGCGGTGCTTGACGGGCGCGACATCGGCACCGTGATCTGTCCCGAGGCCGAGGTGAAGCTGTACGTCACCGCCTCGGACGAAATCCGCGCTCGTCGCCGCGCACTTGAGCTTGGCGCGGATGAAGGCGTGATCCTGACCGAACTGCGCGAACGCGACGCCCGCGACGCGGCGCGGGACGTGGCACCGATGCGGCAGGCCGATGATGCGGTGCTGATCGACACCTCGGCACTGAGCATCGACGAGGCGGTTGAGCTGGCGATCAACCTTGCCAGGCGGGCAGGGGCCTGACCCGTCTGGGGCTTTCATCGTTTCTTAAACACCCAATCCGGTTTTGCGGCCCGTGGAAGCTGTCACATCGCTCTTGCTGGCCGCGGAAATACCCGGAAATGCTTGCCAGCCTGTGGATTAATCGCTATATCGCCCGCGTTGGGACAAGAGATAAGGCCATAACAGGCCAAATCACTCAGGGGTCGGGCTTTGCCGCGACCCTTTGTGCTTGACCCAGGGCTACAAAAGACCGGCGGAGCCAACCGCAAGGCCAGAAAACCACGCAAAGGAAACTGTATTACATATGTGCGCTAAAGCGACCATGGAGGAATTCGAGGCCCTCCTGAACGAAAGCCTCGCAATTGACACCCCGGACGAAGGTTCGGTTGTCAAAGGCCGTGTCATCGCCATCGAGGCGGGTCAGGCCATCATCGACGTCGGCTACAAGATGGAAGGCCGCGTTGATCTGAAAGAATTCGCAAATCCCGGCGAAGCTCCCTCGATCGCGGTTGGCGACGAAGTCGAGGTTTACCTCGATCGCGTCGAAAACGCCCGCGGCGAAGCCTCGATCTCGCGCGAGAAAGCTCGCCGCGAAGAGGCCTGGGACCGTCTGGAAAAAGCCTACGCCGCTGAAGAGCGCGTTGAAGGCGCTATCTTCGGTCGCGTCAAAGGCGGTTTCACCGTCGATCTGGGCGGCGCTGTTGCCTTCCTGCCGGGCTCGCAAGTCGACGTCCGTCCGGTTCGCGATGCCGGCCCGCTGATGGGTCTGAAGCAGCCGTTCCAAATCCTGAAAATGGACCGTCGCCGTGGCAACATCGTTGTCTCGCGTCGCGCGATCCTGGAAGAAAGCCGCGCCGAACAGCGCGCCGAAGTCATCGCCAACCTGACCGAAGGTCAGACGGTCGAGGGCGTTGTCAAGAACATCACCGAATACGGTGCGTTCGTTGACCTCGGCGGTGTTGACGGTCTGCTGCACGTCACCGACATGGCCTGGCGCCGCGTCAACCACCCGTCCGAGATCCTGTCGATCGGCGAGACCGTCAAGGTCCAGGTCGTCAAGATCAACAAAGACACCCACCGTATCAGCCTGGGCATGAAACAGCTCCAAGCCGATCCGTGGGATACGGTTGCCAACAAGTTCCCGATCGGCTCGGTTCACTCCGGCCGCGTGACCAACATCACCGATTACGGCGCGTTCGTTGAACTCGAAGCCGGCGTCGAAGGTCTGGTCCACGTTTCGGAAATGTCCTGGACCAAGAAAAACGTCCATCCCGGCAAGATCGTCTCGACCTCGCAAGAAGTCGACGTCATGGTCCTGGAAATCGACGAAGCCAAACGCCGCGTGTCGCTGGGTCTCAAGCAGACCATGCGCAACCCGTGGGAAGTCTTCGCCGAGACCCACCCGGTCGGCACCGTCATCGAAGGCGAAGTCAAGAACATCACCGAATTCGGTCTGTTCGTTGGCCTCGAAGGCGATATCGACGGCATGGTTCACTTGTCGGACATCTCGTGGGATACCCGTGGCGAAGACGCCATCCAGGACTTCCGCAAGGGCGACATGGTGAAAGCCGTTGTCCAGGAAGTCGACGTCGAGAAAGAGCGCATTTCGCTCTCGATCAAGGCTCTGGAAAACGAAGCCATGGCTGAAGCCGTCGAAGGCGTGAAGCGTGGTTCGGTCATCACCGTCGCGGTCACCGCGATCGAAGATGGCGGCATCGAGGTCGAATACAACGGCATGAAATCCTTCATCCGTCGTTCGGACCTGGCCCGCGACCGTCAGGACCAGCGCCCCGAGCGCTTCCAGGTCGGCGACAACGTGGACGTCCGCGTCACCAACATCGACACCAAGACCCGTCGTCTGGGCCTGTCGATCAAGGCACGCGAAATCGCCGAAGAGCGTGAAGCCGTCGAGCAGTTCGGTTCGTCCGACTCGGGCGCTTCGCTGGGCGACATCCTCGGCGCCGCGCTGAAGAACAAGAACTGATCCCCGGATCAGCGTCTTTCGCGCCCCCGGTCCATGTGACCGGGGGCGTTTTCATGTCTGAAACCGTGCCTGTCGCGCGCCCGATAGCTGCCGCCACGTCATGTCGCGCCGTCGATCCGGGCCAGCGGATCGCCCCGACAGGCCGCAAAAGACCGAAATTCGGTCGAAGCGCGTGATCTTTCTGAAAAATTCGGCAACCTTTTGCCCTTGGGCACGTTCAGGCATTGAAAGCCTGTCCCGCTGAATTAAGATTGGGAAAGCAGGTCGTTGTTGGAACTTGCCAAAATTCGGGAACCAAGATGATCCGATCCGAACTGATCCAGAAGATTTCAGAAGAGAATCCGCATCTGTTCCAGCGAGACGTCGAACGGATCGTGAATACGGTCTTCGACGAGATCATTGATGCGATGGCCCGCGGCGACCGGGTTGAACTGCGCGGCTTCGGGGCCTTCTCGGTCAAGAAGCGCGACTCGCGTCAGGGGCGCAATCCGCGCACCGGCGAATCCGTCAGCGTCGACGAGAAGCACGTCCCGTTCTTCAAGACCGGTAAACTCCTGCGCGAGCGGTTGAACGGGCTTGAGGAATAGGCCAGATTGGCGGCGGAAATTTCTGCTGCGAGGTAAGTCATGCGCGTGATCCGGCTGTCCCTTCTTCTTGTTCTGGCCGTGGTGCTGATCCTCGTCGCGCTTGCCAATCGCGATCCGATCACCGTCAACCTTGTCCCCGAGGGGCTGGCCCGCTTTACCAATGGCCAATGGTCGCTGACCGCGCCGGCCTTCCTGGCGCTGTTCGTGGCCATGGTCTTTGGTCTGATCGTCGGGCTGGTCTGGGAATGGCTGCGCGAATCCGGCCAACGCTCGGAAGCCAAGGCCCGCGCCCGCGAACTGGCCCGGCTGGAGCGTGAGCTTGGCGATCTGCGCCGTACGCATGCCAAGCCCAAGGATGAGGTGCTGGCGATCCTCGACGAATCCGCCGCACGTCCCGGTTCGGCCGGGGCCGGCCTGCCGGCGACGCGTTAACCATGTCCGTTTCGGTCAAGATCTGCGGGTTGAACACGCCCGAGGCCGTCGATGCGGCCATCCAGGCGGGTGCGCGCTATCTGGGTTTCGTGTTCTTCCCCAAATCGCCGCGTCATGTGACCCCGGAAACCGCCGCCGCATTGGTGGCGCCGGTTCCCTTGGGGATCGCGCGCGTCGGGTTGTTCGTCAATCCTGACGATCCCACGCTGGAACAGACGCTGGCGCAGGTGGCGTTGGACATAATCCAGCTGCATGGCGATGAAAGCCCGGCCCGCGTGGCCGAGGTCAAGGCCCTGACCGGCTTGCCGGTGATGAAGGCCGTTGGCGTTGCCGAGCCGAAGGATCTGGACGCGCTTTGGGAATACGGTTTGGCCGCGGACATGCTGCTGATCGACGCCAAGGCACCGAAAGATGCGGTGCTGCCGGGTGGAAACGGGCTGGCCTTTGACTGGCGGCTGCTGGCCGGGCGTCAGATCCTGAAGCCCTGGCTGCTGGCGGGCGGGCTGACCCCGCAAAACGTCAACACCGCGATCCGCCTGACCCGCGCGCAGGGCGTCGATGTTTCGTCCGGCGTCGAAAGCGCCCCGGGCGTCAAGGATGCCGAGAAGATCCGTAGCTTCATCGCCCGCGCCACGGCCCCGATCCTGTGACTGCTGTCAGCTTTCGCCCCGCCCAAGCCGCCGACGTGGCCGCGGTGGTGGCCCTGCTGGCCGACGACATTCTGGGCCGGGGACGCGAAGGCACCGACCTTGCACCTTATCTGGCCGCGTTCGAGGCGATGCAGGCCGAGGCCGCGAACCAGCTGATCGTCGGGACCATCGGTCCCGACATCATCGCCTGCTACCAGATCACCTTCATTTCGGGTCTGTCGCTGACCGCGGCCCGCCGCGCCCAGATCGAGGGCGTGCGCGTCGCGCCCGATCTGCGGGGGCAGGGCATCGGGGCAGACCTGATCCACGACGCCGAAAACCGCGCCCGCGCAGCGGGTTGCACGCTGCTGCAGTTCACCACCAACAAGGCCCGCCTTGAGGCCCATCGTTTCTACGACAGGCTCGGCTTTACCGCCTCTCATATCGGCTATAAGAAATCCCTCTGACGGGCTTTCACCGTTTCACAAATACCCAAATCGCGACCGCGCACGAGGAGAGCCATGGCCGAAGATCTCATCAACAGCTTCATGAACGGCCCGGACGAACAGGGGCGTTTCGGCATCTTTGGCGGACGCTTCGTCAGCGAAACGCTGATGCCGCTGATCCTTGACCTGCAGGCCGAATACGAACGCGCCAAGACCGATCCCGGCTTCTGGGCCGAGATGGACGATCTGTGGAAATATTATGTCGGTCGTCCCAGCCCGCTATATTTCGCCCCCCGCCTGACCGAGGAGCTGGGCGGCGCGAAGATCTATCTCAAGCGCGAAGAGCTGAACCACACGGGCAGCCACAAGATCAACAATGTGCTGGGTCAGATCCTGCTGGCGCGCCGCATGGGCAAGACCCGGATCATTGCGGAAACCGGTGCGGGCCAGCATGGCGTAGCCACGGCGACCGTCTGCGCCCGCTTCGGGCTGCAATGCGTGGTTTATATGGGCGCGCATGACGTGGAACGTCAGGCCCCGAACGTCTTCCGCATGCGCCTGCTGGGGGCCGAGGTCGTCCCGGTCACCTCGGGTCGCGGCACGCTGAAGGATGCGATGAACGACGCGCTGCGCGACTGGGTGACCAATGTGCGCGACACCTTCTACTGCATCGGCACTGTTGCAGGCCCGCATCCCTATCCGGCGATGGTACGCGATTTCCAATGCATCATCGGCCGCGAAACCCGCGAGCAACTGGCCGAGCAAGAGGGCGAAGGCCGTCTGCCCGATACCGTCATTGCAGCCATCGGTGGCGGCTCGAACGCGATGGGCCTGTTCCACCCGTTCCTTGATGACGCCTCGGTCCGCATCATCGGCGTCGAGGCCGGTGGCAAGGGCGTCGATGAGCGCATGCAGCATTGCGCCAGCCTGACCGGCGGTCGTCCGGGCGTGCTGCACGGCAACCGCACCTATCTGCTGATGGATCACGAAGGCCAGATCCTTGAGGGGCATTCGATCAGCGCGGGTCTCGATTATCCCGGCATCGGCCCGGAACATGCCTGGCTGAAGGAACAGGGCCGCGCCGAATATGTCAGCGTGACCGATACCGAGGCTCTGGCCGCCTTCCAGACGCTTTGCCGCCTTGAGGGGATCATCCCCGCGCTGGAGCCCAGCCATGCGCTGGCCCATGTCATCAAGATCGCGCCGGAGCTGCCCAAGGACCACATCATCGTGGTCAACCTGTCGGGTCGGGGCGACAAGGACATCTTCGCGGTGGCCAAGCACCTGGGCTTCGACATCAAGACCTGATCGCGGGCGATCAAACCGGATACCAAGGGCGCGACCGCAGGCAACTGTCGGTCGCGCTTTGCGTTCCTGCCCTGTCGCAATGACAGGCCACAGGAGGCCAAGATGTTCACCCGAACCCTGACGATCGCACTGCTTGCCGCCGCGCCGGTATTGGCGGGCGGCATGGCCCATGCCGACAGCTTCATGGCGGTTCGTCACTACCCGCCGCATGAAAGCGCGCGCACCACGGATATGGTGCTGACCGCGCCGCTGCAGCAACAGAACTTCAAGGATCTGCGGGTCTATCACGACCCTGGCCGGGTCAAGGTCATGGGCGACCATGACTACGAACTGGTGACGCTGGTCTATGACAGCTCGACCGGCCGACTGATCGGCGCCAGCGAGCGCTCAGACTGGAAAGAGCTTGCCGACAACAGCTGACCGCGCAAGGGCAGGGCGCGCCTGCGCCTTGCCCTATTTCTTCTGCGCGCGGGCCTCGGCCACCAGTTCGGCCAGATCCTCGGGGGGCAGCGCGCCAAAGACGGCCCGGTCGCCCGCGACAAAGCTGGGCGTCCCCGCCAGCCCGATCTGATCGGCCAGCAGCAGGGATTGTTCGATCTGGGCGGTGATCGCGGGATCGGCCATGTCGCGTTCCAGCCGGTCCACATCCAGCCCGACCTGACGGGCGACGCGCAGGACCGATGCCTTTTCGGCCCGGCCCTTCATCGCCATCAGGGCGCTATGGAATTCGGGATACTTGCCCTGCCGCTGGGCTGCCAGCGCGGCCATCGCGGCCTCACGCGAGCCTTCGCCAAAGATCGGGATCTCATGGACCACCAGCTTGACGTTCGGATCGGATTTCAGGAAGGCCGCCACATCCGGCGCGGTCTTGCGGCAGAAGCCGCAATTGTAATCCGAGAATTCGACCAGCGTCACATCGCCCTTGGGATTGCCCATGACCGGGGCGTCGGGGTCATTGAAGACGCCCTGCTTGATCTCGGCGATCTGCGACTCGGTGAAATCCTGCGCCAGTGCCGGAGACAGGATGAGGGTCAGCACGGTGGCGATTGCGGCAAGGCGGCGATGCATGGGATGCTCCTTGGATATGATCCGATCTGACCGCGCCCGGCGGTCAGGTCAAGCACAAGGCAATGACATTCGCGTGGGAGGGGTGATGCAGGAAGACCTGTTCGGAGCAAACCGCGAGGAAAGCATCGGCCCCGGCGCGATGATCCTGCGCGGCTTTGCGCTGGATGTCGGGCTGCTTGTCGGGATTGCCGCCGTCGCGGCACAGGCACCGTTCCGGCATATGCTGACCCCGGGCGGCAAGCAGATCGGGGTCGAGATGACGAATTGCGGCGCGCTTGGCTGGGTCAGTGACCGTCGCGGCTACCGCTATGCCCCACGCGATCCGCTGACCGACCTGCCTTGGCCAAGGATGCCCGATCTGTTCCTGTCGCTGGCCACTCGCGCCGCGCAGCAGGCGGGCTTTTCCGGCTTTCGCCCCGATGCCTGCCTGATCAACCGCTACGCGCCGGGGGTGAAGATGGGCCTGCATCAGGACCGGGACGAGGCGGGCTTTGACGCGCCCATCGTTTCGGTCTCGTTGGGGTTGCCTGCGACGTTCCAGTTCGGTGGTACGGATCGCCGCGACCCGGTCGCCCGCCATACGCTGCAACATGGCGATGTTGTGGTCTGGGGCGGCGTGTCGCGGCTGGCATGGCACGGCATCTTGACCCTGAAGCCGGGCCAGCATCCCGAAACGGGGGCGACCCGGCTGAACCTGACATTCAGGCAGGCCGGTTACAGGTAGCGGCCGCCGCGCTGCAAAACCTCGATCTGGTAGCCATCGGGATCGGCGATAAAGAAGAAGCGCGCGATCACCTCGCCGCCCGGTGCGAAATCGACCAGCTTGCGCGGGGCAAGGCCGGCTTCCGACAGTCGGGCATGTTCGGCGGTCACATCGGCGACCGAGACCGCGATATGACCATAGCCATCGCCCAGATTGTAGGGCTCGGTCCGGCCCTTGTTCACCGTCAACTCCAGCTCGAACTCGGATTCTGGGTTCGACAGGTAGATCAGGGTGAATGTCTCATAATCCAGCCGCTCGGCCACGGTCAGGCCGAAGGCGGTTTCGTAGAATGCCAGTGAGCGCGCCTCATCCAGCACGCGGATCATCGAATGGATTGCCTTGGCCATGATTGTCCCCTTGTCGGTTTGCGGCACTTTAAGCGCAGGGCGGGGGAATGCGAAAGGGGCCCGAAGGCCCCTTGGCTTAGCGCCACAGTGTGGCGTGACGGTTCACGTCCTTGTAAAGCAGGTAGCGGAAGTTGCCGGGGCCGCCCGCGTAGCAGCATTGCGGGCAGAAGGCGCGCAGCCACATGAAGTCGCCGGGGCCGACCTCGACCCAGTCGCGGTTCAGGCGATAGACCGCCTTGCCCTCGATGACGAACAGCCCGTGTTCCATGACATGCGTCTCGGCAAAGGGGATGGTGCCGCCGGGGGTCAGCGTGACGATGGTGATATGCATGTCATGGCGCAGATCATTCGGGTCCATGAAGCGGGTGGTGGCCCAGCTGCCGCCAGTATCGGGCATCGCAATCGGCGCGATCTCGCGTTCATTGGCGATGATGACATCGGGCTTGTCCAGACCCTCGACCGCCTGCCAGCGTTTCCGCCACCAATGGAAGCGCGAGACCTGATCGCCATTCGCGACAGACCACGCCATGCCCGCAGGGATATAGGCAAAGCCACCGGGGGTCAGTTCGTGGGTCTCGCCGTCGATGGTCAGGGTCACGTCGCCATCGGTGACGAAGATCGCGGATTGCACGCCTTCATCGGTCTCGGGGCGGGTGGAACCGCCGCCGGGCTGCAATTCCACGACATATTGGCTGAAGGTCTCGGCAAAGCCCGACAGGGGGCGGGCGATCACCCACATGCGCATGCCCGTCCAGCCCGGCAGGAAGCTGGTGACGATATCGCGCATCGTGCTGGCCGGGATCACCGCATAGGCCTCGGTAAAGACGGCGGTGTCGGTGGACAGGTCGGTCTGCGGCGGCAGGCCCGCATAGGGTCCGGCGTAAAGGGGGGCGGCTTTCGGGTGGCTCATCTTGTTCATCCTTTCAGCGCGTCCTGCAGGCGCAGCTGGGCGATGCGCATGACCTGACGTTCGGCCGTGTCGCGCTCGGTTTCGGTGTCGTTGGCCAGGCGGGCCTGCATGGCCGCCATGATGCCTGCCTTGTCATGGTCACGCACGGCGATGATGAAGGGGAAGCCGTGCTTGGCCACATATTCGGTGTTCACGCGCTGGAACTCGGCGCGCTCGGTGTCGGTCAGGGCGTCCAAGCCCGCCGAGGCCTGTTCCGAGGTGCTTTCCGCCGTCAGGCGCTTGGCAAGGGCCAGTTTCCCGGCCAGATCCGGGTGGGCGATCAGCACGCCCAGACGTTCCTGATCGCTGGCGGAACGGAAGATCTGCGCCATCCGCCCCGACAGACCCGCGGGGGTGTCGTGGATCGCGCCCATCTCGGCGTCCCAGACGCGCTCGGCGATGAAGGGGGAATGCTCATAGATGCCGCCGAATTTTTGGACGAAGGCATCACGCTCCATCTGCGAGGGGCGCAGGCGCGGGGTATAGGGATGTTCCTTCGCCCAGTGGCGGGCAATGTCCAGACGGGTGGCGAACCAGACGCCTTCATGCGCACGGGCATGCTCAAGGAAGCGTTGTAGGGCAATGGCCCGGCCCGGACGGCCCATCAACCGGCAATGCAGCCCGATCGACATCATCTTGGGCACACCGGCCTCGCCTTCGGCGTAAAGCACGTCGAAGCTATCGCGCAGATAGTCGAAGAACTCGACCCCGGTGCCGAAACCCTGACCCGAGGAAAACCGCATGTCATTGGCGTCCATCGTATAGGGCACCATCAACTGCGGCTTGTCATTGTGCACATGCCAATAGGGCAGGTCATCGGCAATGGTGTCGGCCAGATACTCGAAGCCACCTTCCTCGCAACCAAGCGCCACCGTGTTCATCGAGGTGCGGCCCTGATAGAAGCCGCGCGGGCGTTCTCCGGTGACCCGGGTATGCAGCTCAACGGCGCGGGCGATATGCTCGGCCTCGACCTCGGGCGGCACGTCGCGGTAGTCGATCCATTTCAGGCCATGGGTCGCAAT
This sequence comes from Paracoccus sp. PAR01, assembly GCF_014851995.1. NCBI lineage: Bacteria > Pseudomonadati > Pseudomonadota > Alphaproteobacteria > Rhodobacterales > Paracoccaceae > Paracoccus > Paracoccus sp. PAR01. The sequence continues at coordinate 64,659 of NZ_JACVAW010000013.1, read as the reverse complement.
CTCCCAACCCGAGGCCTGCATGGCGGCGACCTGCTCGGGGGCGCGTTCAAGGGCCGTCGCCACGCCATAGACGGTGACGGGCACGTCCTTCAGCATCCGGTGCAGCCGCCAGAAGCCCGCCCGCGCGCCGTAGTCGTAGATCGATTCCATGTTCCAGTGGCGCTTGCCGGGCCAGGGCTGGGCGCCGATGATCTCGGACAGGAAGGCTTCCGACGCGGCATCGCCATGCTCGATGCTGTTTTCGCCGCCTTCCTCGTAGTTCATGACGATCTGGACCGCGATCCGGGCGCCTCCCGGCCAGCGCGGGTCGGGGGTATTTTCGCCATATCCGATCATGTCGCGGCTGTATCGCATCGCCATTTCCTTCTGTTCAGGCCGTTTGCCGCAGTCATCACCCTTGGGCGGGTTCCGGCAAGAGCGGAATTCGTATAAACAAACGCGAGGCGCGGTTGAAAATGCCGTTTCTAAATGACGCGTTGAAACTCTGTCGCCAGAGCCTGCATTTGCGTAACAGGTCACTGATCCTAGTCTGCCGTGATGGCGGGCGAACTGCCAGTGGGAGGATTGATGCTGGAAAAGCAATTCGGCCTAGCGGCCAAGGGGACCAATGTCAGGACCGAGGTGATCGCTGGGATCACTACTTTCCTGACCATGGCCTATATTATTTTCGTGAACCCCGACATCCTGTCAACAACCGGGATGGACCGGAATGCAGTCTTTGTCGCGACCTGTCTGGCCGCGGCGCTGGGCTCGGCCATCATGGCGCTTTGGGCGAACTGGCCCATCGGCATGGCACCGGGCATGGGCTTGAACGCCTTCTTCGCCTTCACCGTGGTGGCGGGCTTGGGCTTTACCTGGCAGCAGGCGCTGGGGGCGGTGTTCATCTCGGGTCTGGTGTTTCTGTTCCTGTCGGTGACGGGGATACGGCGCTGGCTGATCGCGGGCATTCCGACATCCATGCGCAGCGCCATTGCTGCGGGGATCGGGATGTTCCTTGGTCTGATCGCGCTGAAGAATGCCGGGCTGGTCGTCGACAACCCGGCGACGCTGGTTGCCCTGGGCGATCTGACGCAGGCACCGACGTTGCTGGCGGCGGCGGGCTTCTTCATCATCGCGGCGCTGGATGCGCTGAAGGTGCGGGGCTCGATCCTGATCGGCATCCTTGCGGTCACCGTCGTCTCGATCCTGATCGGGGCCAGCGAGTTCGGAGGCATCATGTCCATGCCGCCCTCGATCCTGCCGACCTTCATGCAGCTGGATATCGCAGGCGCGCTGACCGTGGGCATCTTCCACGTCATCCTTGTCATGGTGCTGGTCGAGGTGTTTGACGCCACCGGCACGCTGATCGGCGTCGCCAAACGCGCGGGCCTGCTGACCGAGGGGCCGACCCATACCAATACCGGGCTTGGCCGTGCGCTGATGGCGGATTCGACGGCGATCCTTGCCGGTTCGATGCTGGGGACCAGCTCGACCACCGCCTATGTCGAAAGCGCCTCGGGTGTGCAGGCAGGGGGGCGGACGGGTCTGACCGCGCTGGTCGTGGCGGTGCTGTTCCTGCTGGCGATGTTCTTTGCGCCGCTGGCGGGCTCGGTCCCGGCCTATGCGACCGCGCCAGCGCTGCTTTACGTGGCCTGTCTGATGGTGCGCGAGTTCGAGGAAATCGAATGGCGCGATGTCACGGAAAGCGCGCCCGCCGTGCTGACCGCGCTGATGATGCCCTTTACCTATTCCATCGCCAATGGTCTGGCTTTCGGTTTTGTCAGCTATGCGCTGATCAAGCTGCTGACGGGCCGCGCGCGCGAGGTGCATCTGGCCACCTGGGTGGTCGCCGCCCTGTTCGTCATCCGCTTCGCCTTCTTCATGGAATGAACTTCGCGTCGGGGGCTTTGCGGCCCCCGCGCATTCCCTCTTGACCAATCGCGCCATTACCGCAGTCTCGGGGTGAAACCGGGGGCCGTGCCGCATCCGACAGCATGCGCGCCCCGCAGCAGGGAAAGCCCGCATGTCTCAGCCTGCAATGACCACGGCGGATGTCTATTGGCGCACCCTCACCCTGTTGGGCGGCGAGAAATGGCTGGCCGCGCTGCTGTCGGCAACGGGCGTGGCCATCGCCATCGTGCAACTGGCCGAGCCGGTGCTGTTCGGCCGCATGGTCGACCGGCTGGCAGAAGGGTCGGGGGCCTTCACCCTGATTGGCACATGGGCGGCCTTCGGGCTGTTCGGGATCTTTGCATCCGCGATCACTGCGGTTTCCTCTGACCGGCTGGCGCATCGCGCGCGGCTGTCGGCGCTGGGCGAGGCTTACAGCCGCGCGATCACCCTGCCGATTTCCTACCATGCGGAAAAGGGCACCGGATCGGTGGTGCGCGCCATCCTTGCCGGGACCGACGCGTTGTTCGCCCTGTGGCTGGGCATTCTGCGCGAGCAGCTGACCGCGCTGGCCGGGATCATCCTGCTGATCCCGACAGCGATCAGTCTGGACGCGCGCATGGCCGCGATCCTTGCAATGCTGGGTTTGGTCTATCTGGTGATCAACATCCTTGTCATCCGCAAGACGCGCGAAGGGCAGGCGCAGGTCGAAAAGCACTCGGGCCGTCTTTATGGCCGGGTGGGGGACGTTCTGGGCAATGTCACCGTGGTGCAAAGCTATTCCCGCTTTGCCCGCGAAATGCAGGCGATGCGCCAGATCACCGCGAACCTGCTGGCCGCGCAATATCCGGTGCTGACATGGTGGGGATTGCTGACGGTCCTGACCCGCGCCGCCGCCACGGTGACGATGGTGGTGGTCTTTGCCGCGGGCGCGGTTCTGGCGCAGCGGGGTGAGATCACCGTGGGCGAGATTGTGTCCTTCGGGGCTTTTGCCGGGCTGATGATCGGGCAGCTTGACCGGCTGTCGGCATTCGTCGGCAATATCTTTCGCTCGACCCCGACCATCCGCAGCTATTTCGAGCTGCTGGACGCGCCCGCCGATGTCACCGATACGCAGAAGGCCAAGGCCCTTGTCGCGCCGGTGCTGGGGCAGATCGAATATCGCGATGTCAGCTACTGCTTTCCCGGCAGCGATCAGGGCGTGTTCGACCTGAGCTTTGAGGCAAAGCCCGGCCAGACCATCGCGCTGGTGGGGCCGACCGGTTCGGGCAAGACCACGACGCTGGCCTTGCTGCAGCGCCTGCGCCAGCCGGACGCGGGCTCGATCAGCGTCGATGGGCACGATATTGCCGGGCTGAAGCTGGCATCCTTGCGTGCCAATATCGCGGTGGTGTTTCAGGAGGCCGGGCTGTTCAACCGCTCGATTGCCGAAAACATCCGCGTCGGCCGTCCCGAGGCCACCGATGCCGAGGTCGAGCAGGCCGCCCGTCTGGCCGAGGCGCATCACTTCATCCTGCGCAAACCCGGCAATTACGGCTTCGTCATCGGCGAACGCGGCAATGCCCTGTCCGGGGGTGAGCGGCAGCGGATCGCCATTGCCCGCGCGGTTCTGAAGAATGCTCCGATCCTGATCCTTGATGAGGCCACCTCGGCCCTTGATCCCGCGACCGAGGCCAAGATCAAGCGCGCCATCGACAAGCTGCGCGCCAACCGCACCACCCTGATCATTGCGCACAGGCTGTCCACCGTGGCCTCGGCTGATCAGATCCTTGTGCTTGAGGGGGGGACGGATCGTCGAGCGCGGCAGTTATCATGATCTGGCGCAACAGGACGGGCTGTTCGCCGAACTGGTCCGCGAGGGCCAGATCGTTGAGCCGAAGTCGGATTGACCGCGCCGCGATAGATTGCAAAGCAAGCGGCATGATGGCCGAATGCGGCCAAGGATCGGATTGGGGACGGGATGCGCCTGCTAGTGATTGAGGACGAGGCCGATCTGGCCACTGCCGTCCGCGACCATCTTTGCGCCGCGGGCCATGCTGTCGATATTGCCGTCAGCCGCGATCTGGCCGAGGCGGCGCTGCAGGGCACGGGCTTTGACCTGATCCTGCTGGACCTGCAACTGCCCGACGGGGACGGGCTGGCGCTGCTGCGCTGGTTGCGGCAACGGGGCGACGCCACGCCGGTTCTGATTGCCACCGCCCGCGACCGCATCACCGAACGCATTGCCGGGCTGCAGGCGGGCGCGGACGACTATCTGGTCAAGCCCTATGACCTTGACGAGATGCTGGCGCGCATCGCCGCCATCCGCCGCCGCAGCGATGGCCGCGCCGAACCCGAACGGCGCTTTGGCCCGCTTCGACTGCTGCCCGAACGCAAGCAGGCCCTGCTGGAGGATGTCACCATCCACCTGACCGCGCGCGAATGGGCGCTGCTCGAACGCCTGAGCCGTCGTCCCGGCGTGATCGTCAGCCGACAGGAGCTTGAGGACACGCTGTATGAATTCGGGGCCGAAGTCGAAAGCAATGCGATCGAGGCCCATATCAGCCGCCTGCGCGCCAAGTTGGGCCGCGCCGTGGTCGAGACCGTGCGCGGCATGGGCTACCGGATGGGGCAGGCGTGACGCCGCGTCGTCCGACATTGGCGCGGCGGCTGGCGCTGCTGATCAGCGCGGTGCTGGCGGCGGCATGGGTGGTCGCCATCGCCGCGATGGCGCTGATCCTGCATCATGAGCAGGACGAGCTATACGACCAGATCCTGATCACCTCGGCCGAGGCGCTGCTGCCAACGCTGGCCAGTGACGCGGCCCGGGCCTCGGCCCAGATGTCCTCGGCTCACGACGATCCCAATGAGGCGTTGGTCTGGCGGCTGATCGACCGTCAGGGCCGCGTGCTGGCCGCATCCCCGATGTCCGAGGCCGCGCAATTTCCTGACACGCCCCGGCCCGGCAAGGTCAAGCGGACGCTGACCCATACGGTCTATACGACCAAGTACACGGCGCAGGATATGGCATTGCAGCTGGCCGATCCTCTGGCCGAACGGCGCGAGGCTTGGCGCGAAAGCTTTCTGGCCTTCCTGCTGCCGATGCTGGCGTTGCTGCCCTTGGGTTGGCTGGCGGGTGGCTGGGTGACCCGGCTGGCCCTGCGTCCGGTCGAGGATCTGCGTGCCGAAATGGCGCAGCGCGACGGGCTGAGGCTGGAGCCGATGGATGCCGACGCCCATCCCGCCGAACTGGCCCAGATCGTGACCACGCTGAACGGGTTCATGGCGCGGGTGTCGCAGGCGCTGGATGGCGAGCGCGCCTTTGCCACCAATGCCGCGCATGAGCTGCGCACGCCGGTTGCGGTGGCGCTGGCGCAGGTGCAGCGGCTGGCGCAGGAAACCGGCGACCCCGCCGCATCCGCCCGCATCGCCTCGGTCGAGACGGCGTTGCGCCGTATGGCGCGGCTGGTCGCGCGGCTGCTGCAGCTGGCGCGGGCCGAATCCGGGATCGGTCTGGGCGAAGAGCGCGTCGATGCCGCAGCACTTCTGCCGCATGTGCTCCGCGAGATTGGCCGCGACGCCGACAGGCTGGCGCTGTCGGTGACACAGGGTCCGGTCTGGACGGTGATGGATGCCGATGCGCTGGCGATTGTCGCCGGAAACCTGATCGAGAACGCCTTGCAGCACAGCCCGCCCGACAGCAGGGTCGAGGTCAGCCTGAACGATCAAGGCCTGCTCTCGGTCAGCAATCCCGGTCCGGTTCTGCCCGCTGCGCAATTGGCGCAGATGGGGAAAAGGTTCTCGCATCGCAAGGGCGGTGGCTTTGGCTTGGGCCTGCATATCGTCAGCCAGATTGCACGACAGGCAGGGACGGCGCTGGAACTGGCCTCGCCCGTGCCGGACCGCGATGGCGGATTTCAGGCCCGTATCCAGCTTCCACCCGCCCAGCCGTAAGGTTGCGGTAAGAATCGTCGGGCAGAAGCGCTCCATCGTGTGACGATGGAAGATTTGATGCCTGTTCCCAATCCAGCTAACCGGCCGCTCACCCGCACCCCATTCGGTAGGGTTGGCCTGAAACGGCTTTTGCGACCGCTCCTTTTAGGGGCGGTGCTTTGCGTTGCCGGGGCATCGGGCTGGGCGGCTTGGCTGCAATCCAGTGGGAACTTCCACCCGGTCATCGCCGGAGAGCTTTACCGCTCGGCCCAGCCGGATGCGCTGAAGCTGCAAGATTGGAGCAAGGCCCACGGCTTGCGCAGCGTCATCAACCTGCGCGGCGCATCTGACGCGGCTTGGTACGACACCGAGGTCGCAACCGCGCGCCGCCTTGGCCTGACCCATGCCGATTTCGCCATGAAGGACAGCGAACAGCTTGATCCGGCCCGCGCCGCCGAACTGGTCGCGCTGATCGCAAGCCTGCCCAAGCCTGTCCTGATCCATTGCAAGGCGGGGGCGGACCGTACCGGCCTTGCCGCCGCACTTTACCTTGCCGCGCAAGGCGCGCGCGAACATCTGGCCGAGGGCCAGCTTTCCTTCCGTTTCGGTCATGTCGGGCTGCCGGTCAGCGCTGCATGGGCCATGGATCAAAGCTGGGAAGCCGCCGAGCCGATGTTCGGTTTCGAAAGCTGAAGGAAACAAGATGTCGCTGATCGTTGACAATATCCCAAGCGTGGCCCCCGCCAATCAACGGCTGCGGCTGAACGTATTGCGGCTGGCCTTTGTGGCGGCCCTGCTGCCAATGCTGTGGGGGTACACGCGATGGGCCGAAGGGCCGGCCGCGATCCTGCATCTGGCGGGCACGCTTTGCGTCTTTGCCGCGGTGCTGGGACGGTTCTGGGCGATCCTTTACATCGGCGGTCGCAAGAATGCCGATGTGATGCGGGACGGTCCCTATTCGCTCTGCCGCCACCCGCTTTACCTGTTCTCGACCCTTGGTGTTGTCGGCTTCGGGCTGCTTCTGCAAAGCCTGACGTTGGCGATCGGCTTTGGTGGCGCGGCGCTGCTGGTGCTGTCGCAAACCGCGCGGGCCGAGGAGCGTTTTCTGCGGGGCAAGTTCGGCGAAGCCTATGCCGAGTACCAATCGCAGGTTCCGATGATCCTGCCACGCCTGTCGGGATTCCATACCCGCCGCGAGGTCACCTTCCGCACCGATACGCTGCGCCGGAACCTGTTCGATGCGCTGGTTTTCCTTACCGCGCTGCCGCTGGCCGAGGTCATCAACTGGCTGCACAGCAACGGACATATGCTGAAGATCGCGCTGTTCTGACACCGGGCGCGACGGGACATCAGGAACAAGCATGCGGCGGGCTGAAAGGTCCGCCGCATTTGCATTTGGCGCAACGTCCGGAAGGAGGAACCGGCGCGATGCGTCAGAATCGCAAACGGCCCGCCAGACAGCAGGCCACGGCGTCGGGCGCCAGCAAACATCAACGATTTCAAGGAGAAGGATGGTACCGCTTCCCCGGCTCGAACGGGGGACCTCTAGATCCACAATCTAGCGCTCTAACCAACTGAGCTAAAGCGGCACTGGCGCTCTACTATAACCGGATTCCGGGGGATGCAAGCCCGACTTGCCGGAAATCTTCACCCGATGTAAGGATTTTTTCATCACCACCAACAGAAGCCGGAAGGGCCGATCATGGGCATCAACAGCGAAAGCGAAATTGCGGCGAACATCCAGATCGGGCCGACCGATCGTGGCATGGTCCGCATCTATATCGAGGCTGAGGGCGTCGACCTTCCTTTGGATTTCGATCCCGAGGAAGCCGAGGAAATCGCCGAAGAACTGCTGGCCGCAGCAGAGGCCGCCCGCGACATGGCGGGGCAGAGCGGCAAGCCGGGCAAGAAGCCTAAGCGCTGAACCCCATCGGGTCGGTCATCGCCAGCAGACGCGCGGTCGAGACCCGAGCAATATCCCGCAGGATACGGCTGCGCCGGGCTCCGGCCAGCCGAACCTCGGGGGCCATGCGCAACAGCTCGGCCCCCCAACTGTCGGCGCGGATCAGGCCGCAATCCTCGGGCAGCAGATCATCGGGGAAATCGGTGTCGACCGCCCAGAAGAAGCGGTCGCAGTAATCCAGATAGCCCTGCCACTTGCGATCTCCGATGAAATCCGCCCGGCAGCTTTTGCATTCGACCACCCAGATTTCACCCTTGGGTGAAATCGAGATCACATCGACCCGCAAGCCGCCCACCGGCACAAACTCCGGCAGCGCTGCGTGACCCAGTGCCGTCAACATCCGTGCCACGCCGCGTTGCAGCCTTTGCCCCGGTCGGGCAGTGGGCAGATCGTCGGGGATGATGGCGGGATCGGTCATGGATCAAACATGAACCAAGCGCGAACATCCTGCAAGCTTCCGCCGCCCGGCTTGCGAAGGCGCGGCCATCAGCCTATCTAGGGGGCGGCGGGTTTCTGCTCTTCGCGTGTGTGGCCTTTTTTTCCACTGGCCTATAATTTCACCGAGGGGGCTGGCTCTGACGAGGCCCTGGTTTCGTTACCTGGTCCCCACCTGGACATCCAGGCTTTCGGGGAAACCTGCGCTGCCACGGTTGCAGCGGTTCCCGCCACCCTTCCCAGACAAAAAAGGACGGCCCGAAGGCCGCCCCAGATGGTGTAGAGAGAAGGGAATTTCGGGACTTAGAACCCGTAGACCAGCGACACGCCCAGCGTGTTGTCGGTGCGGATCGCACGATCCGACACATATTCGGTCTTGTACGAGATCCGGGTCGCGAAAGCGTCCGACATCTTGAAGTTCACACCCAGTTCGTTGGTCGCGGTGTCGTTCGCGTCCGAGGTCAGGTAGTCGGTGTCGTTGGTCAGGAACACCGTTTCGTTGAAGCGGTGGTAGAAGCGCGACGACACCAGGTAGCCGACGCCGGTATCCGAGTCGGTTTCCAGAGTTTCGGCGACCGGATCGATCACGTTGACCTGCTTGGTGTAGCGAATACCGACAGCCGCCTGAACACGCCATGCGGTGGTGTCGTTATTGATGATGCGGTAGCCCGGACCGAAGCCGAAATAGGCATCCCGTTTCATCCGACCATCGAGATCTTCGAAGGAGTCGCCCTCGTCAAGGCTCACCGGATCATCGGCCAGCGCATCGGTCGTCAGGCGACCAAGGGCAAAACCATAGAAGCGGTCATTGATATTGTAGAGCCCCTCATAAATGGTCGAGGTTTTTTCGGTATCGGTGGTGCCGCTATTATCCTCGCCATATTCAAGCAGGATGCCGACCGATTGCGAGAACGCGCCCGCATTGCTGGACAAACGGCCCGACAGGCTGAAATCCTGGTTCTCGGAATTGCCGGAGCGGCCGACATAGCTTAGCGCGACCGAGCCGTAGACGCCTTCCTGCCGTTCGGGGGGGCCAAAACGCTGCGCGTCAGCGGAGCGGTCGAAATCATCGCGGACGGCTTCTTCAACGTCCTTCATGCCCTCGTGAACATCCGAAATGCCGGTTGCATTGGCGCCGGTGGCGATCTCCGACTGTGCAAAGGCGGGCGAGGTAAAGGCCATGGCCATGGCGGTTGCGCCAGCGAGATAAGCAAGTGCTTTCATCGTCTCAGTCCTTTTTCTGAACCGTGTTCGTGTCCGTGGTGCCTGTTTCATTAACCACGAGCATCTCTGCTGGGACAGAATTAGACCTGAGGGAGGGTTGCATAAAGGCTTGGGCGAAATTCCGCATATCTCTCGAAAACGTGAAAATTGCGCGTCATTTCTGCATCAGCGGAAAATGGCGCGCGCGATTTCGTGATGAAACCATTTAGTTTACTAATGTATTACATGAAATATTTTTTGATTCCGGTTAATTATGATTAACAGTGATGTTCACGCTTTGTGTGTTGATTGAAACAACCGCGCGGCGAGTGCCGCAGTGATGCGTGATTAGGCATCAGGGTGGCGTTGCATAAGCGCCATGATTGTTGCGCCAGGAACACAATTTTTCATGAAAGGCAGGGGGCGATCTGGAACCAGACGCGGCCAAGTTGTGTTGCCACGGTCGATCCGGGCATTTGTGCCACCCTTCCAGCGCCCTCCGGCAAGGCCAGATCGGAACTGGAACGATCCGTCTTTTGCATGATAGGGGCGGGCAGGCGTCTTCGGACGCATCGGTTTGCGAGGGGATATGTCGTCGGAACGATTTCTGATCGAGGGTGAGCTTTCGGCTCCGGGCTTTCAGCGCTGGCTGCAAGGTCACGCCCGGCGCATCGGCATCTCGGCGCAGATCGGCCGGGCCGATGCGGATGCGGTGCTGGTCACCGTGGACGGGCCGCCCGCGCTTCTGGACGCGATGGAGATGGCCTGCCTGCTGGGACCGATCGATGTGTGGGTCGAATCCGTCACGCGCGAGGCGGCGTAACCGGGACACGCTTCGCGGGTGGTCTGCCCAATTATTGCGCAACCCGTCGCGAGGCATCACAGAATTAATGACAAACTGCGACAGTTTGTCATGGCCTTTCTTGCGTCATTGTGATGAGAGGCGCCCTGTTCAACACGCAATAAGTTAGAGTGCCATGAACTGGACCCCTGCCGCGCTATCCCAGGACATTCCCTCAGGCAGCGCCGCGCCCGGACAGCTGGGCGACAAGGACATCGTGATCTGGCGCAGCGCCTCGGGGCGCATTGCCGCCTGGTCGGATCGCTGCCCCCATCGCGGCATGCGCCTGTCGCATGGTTTCGTTCGCGGCGAATTTCTTTCCTGCATCTACCACGGCTGGCGTTACGGCGACGGCGGCCAGTGCCACCGCATCCCGGCCCATCCCGAACTCACGCCGCCTGACGCGATCAAGGTTCCGGTTTTTGCCGTGACCGAAAGCGATGGCGTCGTCTGGGTTGCCCAGAAGGATGCCGAGCCCGAGGCCCCTCCGCCCGGGTTGGCCGGCTTTTCACCCTTGCGCACCCTGCGCCTGTCGGCCCGGCCCGAGACCGTTGCCGCGGCCTTTGGTGGCACGGGGCTTGACCTGCGCGGCGAACTTGGTGGCTGCGCGGTTGTCGTCCTGATCCAGCTGCTGCAGGGCGATCAGTGCAACCTGCATGCCCTTGCCGCCAAAGGTGCCGATACAGCGACGCTGGACCGCGTGTCCGCCGCGCTTGAAGCATTGCGCCGTCAGGCTGAAACCGCCGAGGAGATCGCAGCATGAACGGTGAAGCCATGCGCGACCAATGGTATCCCGTGGGTATTGCGGCGCAGCTGACCCCGGCAGGCCGCGACAGCCTGTTGCTGGCCGAACCTATCCACATCGCCTGTGACGCCGATGGCGCGGCTCTGGTCACTGACGGGGCAGGGCGCGTCCTGCCGGTCATCACCCGTTTCGGCCATGTCTGGACCACTCTCGGCCAGCCCGAGCGCGACCTGTTCACCATCCCCGAGGCCGATCAACCCGGTCGCCGTCTGGTCGATGTCGGCACGGTTCTGGTGCGCTGCTCGCCGCTGCGCGCGGTCGAGAATTTTCTTGATATCGCGCATTTCCCCTTCGTCCATACTGATATCCTTGGCTCGGAACCCCATACCGAGGTCCAGCGCTACGAGGTCGAGATCCGCGACGATGTCGATGAGGTCTGGGCCACCAAGGTCAGCTTCTACCAGCCGCAGGCCGCGAAATCGGCGCAGGGCGGGATCAATGCCGAATACATGTACCGTGTGCCCGCGCCGACCTGTTCGGTGCTGTACAAGACCTGCCCGGCGCGGCCCGAGGAATGGGATGTCATCACCCTGTTCGTCCAGCCGCTGACCGAGACCACCTGTCAGGTCTGGCCATGGATGGCGCTGTTCGACGAAGACAGCTCCATGACCGACATGATCCATTTCCAGCAGATGATCTTTGTTCAGGACCGCTCGATCCTTGAGAACCAGATCCCGGCGCTGCTGCCGCTGGATCCGGGGATGGAGATTCCGACCCGCGCCGACATGACCTCGATCGCCTATCGGCGCTGGCTGAAACGGCACGGCTATACCTACGGCGCGCAACTGGTGGCGGCATGAGACTTTACGATTATATCCTGTCGCCCTCGTGCTACCGCGTCCGGCTGATGGCGGCTTTGGCCGGGATCAAGCTGGACCTGCGCGCGGTCGATTTCCATCCCGGTGCCGAGCATCGCGGGCCGGAACTGCTGGCGCTGAACCCGGCGGGGACGATCCCGATCCTGACCGATGGCGATCTGGTGCTGACCCAGTCCACCGCCATGCTGACCTATATCGCGGCGAGCCACGCCCCGGAATGGCTGGGCGACGATACCCCGGCCATGCGGGCACAGGTGGGGCAATGGCTGGCCTTTGCGCAGCGCCTGACCGACAGCGCGGGCGCGGCCCGTCTGCATGACATGCTGCAAATGCCGGGCGACATCGTGGCGCTGCGCCGCGCGGCGACCCGCACCCTGCGCGAGCTTGAGGCCGCGATCAGCGCGGCGCGCCGTCGCGGCGGCATCTTCCTTGTCGGGGACCGTCCGACAATCGCCGATATTGCCTGCTTCCCCTATGTGGCGCTGGCACCGGACGGAGGTCTGCCGCTGGACGCCTATCCCTCGATCCGGCTGTGGATGCGGGCGATCCGCGGGCTGCCGGGTTTTGTCGAGATGCCGGGCATCCACCGTCTGCATGAGCTGATGCCCGAGCCCGGCCCCCAGCCCGATGTGATCCGCAAGGAACGCGCCTGACATGACTGGCACCCTGCTGAAAGATTGCGCCGCCGTCGTGACCGGGGATCAGGTTCTGCGGGATGTCGACATCCTGATTAGCGGCCCCGCCATTCACGCCATTGGCAAGGATCTTTCAGCAGCCGCGCCGCCCGGCACGCAGGTGATCGATGCGCGCGGCTGGTTTGTCTATCCGGGCCTCGTCAACACGCATCACCATTTCTTCCAGTGCTTCGTGCGCAATCGCGTCGATCTGGATTGGACGCGGCTGTCGTTGATCGAGTGGCTGGACCGGATCTATCCGATCTTTGCGCGCCTCAGCGAGGATTGCTTCTATCACGCCTCGGTCACGGCGCTGGCGGAATTGGCCAAGCACGGCTGCACCACGGCCTTTGACCACCAATATTGCTACCCGCGCAGCGCGGGCAAACGCATCATCGATCGCCAGTTCGAGGCCGCCGAAAAGATCGGCCTGCGCTTCCATGCCGGGCGGGGCGTCAACACGCTGCCGAAATCCATGGGCTCGACCATCCCCGATGAGATGCTTGAGACGACCGATGAATATCTGGCCGATTGCGAACGCCTGATCGCGGCTTATCACGACGGCGGCCGCTTCTCGATGCGGCAGGTGGCACTGGCCCCCTGCCAGCCGGTGAACTGCCACAAGGAAACCTTCACCGAGTCCCTGTCTCTGGCCCGCCAGCACGGGTTGATCCTGCATACCCATGCGGGCGAGGGCGAGAGCGAGGTCATCCGCGCCCGTCACGGTCTGCGCACCGTGGATTACCTTGAACAGATGGGCTTCTGCGGGCCTGACACCTTCTATGCGCATGGCTGGGAGCTGACCGAGGGTGAGTTGGCCCAGCTGGCCGCCTCGGGGACCGGCATCTCGCATTGCCCCGAACCGGTCTATCTGGTGGGCGCCGAGGTCACGCCGCTGCCCGCAATGCAGGCGCTGGGTGTGCGGATCGGTCTGGGCTGCGACGGCGCGGCCTCGAATGACAATTCGAACCTGATGCACTGCCTGCATTCGGCCTATATGCTGCAATGCCTTGTCGCATCGGGTCGCAGCCATCCGGTGCCGCTGCCCGCAGATTTCCTGCGCTATGGCACCTCGGGCGGGGCTTCGCTGCTGGGGCGCGCGGATATCGGCAAACTGGCACCGGGGATGGCGGCGGATCTGTTCGCCATCGACACCCGCCGCATGGATTACGTCGGCACCCGCCACGATCCCGAAAGCCTGATCGCCCGCGTCGGCATCGGCATGCCGACCGACCTGACCATGGTCAATGGCCGGATCGTCTGGGACGGCGAAGGCTTCCCCGGCCTCGACGAGATGCAAATGGCGGCCGAAGCAGAAGCCGCCCTTGCGACCATCCAATTCTGACAAGGAGATGAACCGATGACCTCCACCCTGAACCGCCGCAACTTCCTGCGGACCACTGCCGCGATGGGCCTTGCCGCTGGCTTCGCGCCCGCCATGGCACTGGCCGAAGACGGCACGCTGGGCATCACGCTGGTCCTGCCTTCGCCGCTGGGAGATGTGGGCTGGGGCCGGGCGCTGGCCAACGGGCTGGAACCGGTCAAGGCCGCCTATGGCGACAAGGTCAAGGTCACCATCCTTGAAAACATCATGGAAGGCCCGGATGCCGACCGCATCATGACCAAGACGGTCGCGGATGGCAGCAAGTTCCTGATCGCGGGTTCCTTCGGCTACCAGAACGGCGCGCTGCAGATCGCGCGTCGCAATGCCGATGTCAGCGTGTTGCACGCCTCGGGCTTCATGGTCGCGCCGAACTTCACCCCCTTCGCCGCGCGCAACTACGAGGGCACCTACCTGCTGGGCATGGCCGCAGCGGCGCTGTCGAAATCGGGCAAGCTGGGCGTGGTCTCGGCCTTCGCCATCCCGGAACTGATCACCTCGATCAACGCGTTCACGCTGGGCGCGCAGGCGATCAACCCGGCGGCGGAAGTCGCCGTGGTCTGGGTTAACTCGTGGTTCGACCCGGCCAAGGAGCAGGAATCCGCCAAGGCGCTGATCGCGCAGGGCTGCGACGTGATCTTCTCGAACGCGCAGGATACGCCCTCGGTCGTGGATGTCTGCGAGAAATCGGGCGTCTATGTCTGCAACCTGAACTCGTCGATGAAGGCCTATTCGGCGACGAAATATCTGGGTTGCGCGGCCACCGACTGGTCGCCCTTCTTCCTTGAGCAGGTGAAGGCGCATTTCGACGGCACCTTCAAGGGCCACAACGCCTTCCTCGGCATGGCCGAGAAGGTCGAGAAGGTCGTGGACTGGAGCGCCGACATCCCTGCAGATGTGATGGAAAAGATCAAGGCGCGCGAAGCTGGCATCACCTCGGGCGAGGCTCCGGTCTTTGCCGGGCCGATCGCCAAGCAGGACGGCTCCGAAGGCGTCGCTGCCGGGGCGGCCATGAAGGATGAGGAAATCGTCGCCATGGATTGGCACGTCAAGGGCGTGACCACGCCGCTGCCGAACTGATCCCATGCCCGCGCCGCTTCTGTCCCTTCGCGGGTTGACCAAGACCTATGGCACCGTCCGCGCCAATCGCGGCATCGACCTTGATCTGGCCGAGGGTTCGATCCATGCGATTTTGGGCGAGAACGGCGCGGGCAAATCGACGCTGATGAAGCTGATCTACGGCGTCGAAACCCCCGATGCCGGCGAAGTAATCTGGCGGGGGCA
The DNA here is from genome assembly GCF_014851995.1 of Paracoccus sp. PAR01. Taxonomy (NCBI): domain Bacteria; kingdom Pseudomonadati; phylum Pseudomonadota; class Alphaproteobacteria; order Rhodobacterales; family Paracoccaceae; genus Paracoccus; species Paracoccus sp. PAR01. Next base: position 49,474 of record NZ_JACVAW010000013.1, on the reverse strand, counting down.
GCATGTCGCGCTGTCTTCGCCCGCCGAGGCCCGCCGTCAGGGCATCGGCATGGTTTTCCAGCATTTCTCGCTGTTCGAGACGCTGACCGTCGTCGAAAACATTTCGCTGATCGTGCCGGGCAGCAAGGCCGAGCTGACCGCGCGCATTCGCACGCTGGGGCAGGAATACGGGCTGGAGGTCGAGCCGCGCGCCCATGTCCATGCGTTGTCCGTCGGCGAACGCCAGCGGGTCGAGATCATCCGTTGCCTGATGACCGATCCGAAGCTGCTGATCTTGGATGAACCGACCTCGGTCCTGCCGCCGCAATCGGTTCAGCGCCTGTTCCAGACCCTGACGCGGCTGCGTGATCGCGGCGTCTCGATCCTGTTCATCTCGCACAAGCTTGAGGAAATCCGCTCAATCTGCGATCGGGCGACGATCCTGCGCGATGGGCAGGTGACCGGGAATATCGATCCGCGCGAACATGACGCGCATGATCTGGCGCGGATGATGATCGGCCGCGACATGCCCGAGACGCGCCCCGCGGTTGCGCGTGAGCCGGGCGAATTGCGGCTGGAATTGGCAGGGCTGGACCATCAGCCCGACGATCCCTTTGCCCAGTCCCTGTCGGGGATCAACCTGCAGCTTCGCGCGGGTGAGATTCTGGGCATCGCCGGCGTGTCCGGCAACGGTCAGGGCGAATTGGCCCGGCTGATCTCGGGTGAGACCACCGATCCCGCCGCCTCCGACCAGATCCGCATGATGGGCCGGCCGGTCGGGCATCTGAACGCCGCCGCGCGGCGCAGGCTGGGCTTTGCATTCGTCCCCGAAGAGCGTCTGGGGCGTGGCGCGGTGCCGGAAATGTCCCTGGCCGACAATACGCTGCTGACCGCGCATCGGCAGGGGCTGGTGCGGCGCGGCATGATCAATCGTCTGCGCGAGGCCGCCTTTACCGCGCGCTGCATCGCCGATTACGACGTGCGCACCCCCGGCCCGCAGGCCGAGGCCGGGGCGCTGTCGGGCGGCAACCTGCAAAAATTCATCGTCGGCCGCGAGATCATGCTGGCGCCCAGGCTGCTTTTCGTCTCGCAGCCGACATGGGGCGTCGATATCGGCGCGGCCAGTGCCATCCGCCGCCGCCTTGTCGATCTGCGCAATGACGGCGTGGCGGTGCTGATCATCTCTGAGGAAATCGAAGAATTGTTCGAAATCTGCGACCGCATCCAGGTCATCCGCGAGGGGCGGCTTTCTGCCGCGCTGCAGGTGTCCCAGACACGCGTGGAAGACATTGGCCGCTACATGATCGGCGCCGAAGAACGGGCAGGCGTCTGATGTCCGTTCTTTCTGCCTATCGGCTTGTCCGGCGCAGCAGCGCCTCGCGCAAGGTCGCGGTGCTGGCGCCTTTGGGCGCGCTGGTGGCGACCATCGTCCTGAACCTGTGCCTGTATCTGGCCATGGGCAAGGATGCGGGCGCGGTGTTCCATGCCATGCTGGTCGAGCCGCTGGTGTCGTGGTCGTCCTTCTCCGAGGTGCTGCTGAAGATGACGCCGCTGCTGCTGATCGCGCAGGGGCTGGCCATCGGGTTTCGCGCCAATGTCGTCAATATCGGGGCCGAGGGGCAGTTCATCCTTGGCGCGATCTTTGCGGCCTCGATCCCGGTCTGGTTCCCGCAGGCCACGGGCGGCTGGATCTGGCCGCTGATGCTGCTTCTGGGTGGGATCGGCGGCGCGCTTTGGGCGGTGGTCCCGGCCTTCTGGCGGGTGCGGCTGAACGCGTCGGAAATCCTAGTGACCCTGATGATGAGCCTGATTGCGACGCAGCTTCTGGCCTATCTGCTGGTCGGGCCGTGGAAAGACCCGATGGGCTTCAACTTCCCGCAATCGGTGATGTTCCAGATGGACGCGACCCTGCCGCTGCTGATCCCCGGCACGCGGGTCAACGTCGCGCTGGTGTTGGCGCTGGTGGTGACGCTGGCGGCATGGGTTTATATGCAGCGCAGCTTTCAGGGCTATCAACTGGTCGTCGGCGGGCTGGCACCGCAGGCCAGCGCCTATGCCGGTTTCTCGGAAAGCCGCGCCGTCTGGTTGTCACTGCTGATCGGTGGCTTTGCCGCCGGTCTGGCCGGCGCCGCCGAGGTCGCGGGTCCGCTGGGGCAGCTGCAACGCTCGGTCGCCTCGGGCTATGGCTATGCGGCGATCATCGTGGCCTATCTGGGCGGGTTGAACCCGATCGGCATCCTGTTTTCGTCGTTGCTGATCGCCATCCTTTATATCGGTGGTGACAACGCCATGGTCTCGGCGGAATTGCCGGTGGCAGCGGTGCGGGTGTTTCAAGGCTCGTTGCTGGTCTGCTATCTGGCCGCGATCACGCTGGTCCGCTACCGGCTGGTGCGAGTGAAATCCGAGGTGCGGGCATGAACGCACTGACCTTCGTTCTGGCTGGGATGCTGGCCGCCGCGATGCCCTTCCTGCTGGCCGCTCTGGGCGAGCTGGTGGCCGAGCGTTCGGGCGTCATGAACCTTGGTATCGAGGGGATGATGGCGGTCGGCGCGGTCATCGCCTTTCTGTCGGTGCATCATTTCGGCACCCATGCCCTGGGCTTTCTGCTGGCCGGTCTGGCGGGTGCGGCGTTGTCGCTGGTCTTTGCCTGGCTGGCCCTGACGCTGCGCGCCAATCAGGTCGCGGCGGGGCTGGCGATCGGCATTCTGGGGCAGGGGCTGTCCGCGCTGTTCGGCAAAAGCTACGAAAGCCGCACCGTTGCGGGCCTGCCCAAGCTCTCGATCCCCAGCCTGTCCGAAATTCCGGTGGTCGGCGGGCTTTTCTCGCAGGATGCGGTCGTCTGGCTGGGGTTGCTTGCGACCCTGACGATCTGGGCCGCGCTGCGCTTCACCAAGCTGGGGCTGGTGATCCGTGCCGTGGGCGAAAACCCCTCGGCCGCGCGCTCGCTGGGCTATCCGGTGATCGCGATCCGCTATGGCTGCGTCATGTTCGGCGGGCTGATGGCGGGTTTCGCCGGGGCCTATGCGGCGACCGTCTATACCCCGCTTTGGGCAGACGGGATGATCGCCGGGCGGGGCTGGATCGCGCTGGCGTTGGTGGTCTTTGCAACCTGGATGACCGGACGGGTGTTCTTTGGCGCGGTGCTGTTCGGGGCGGTGTCGCTGGCGCAACTGGCGGCGCAGGCGGGCGGGGTGAACCTGAACTCGCAACTGCTGGCGAGCCTGCCCTATATCGTCACCATCCTCGTGCTAGGCGTGATCTCGTCGAACCGACGCCTGCTGAAGGTGAACGGCGTGGCCTCGCTGGGCAAGACCTACATTCCCTAAGCAAAGGGGCGCGGCTTTGGACCGCGCCCTTTCGCGTCTTCAAGCCGCGCCGACAAGGATAATGTCGCTGTCGCGGCGCTGATTTTCGGCAAGGGCCGCGTAATCCGCGTAATCCGTCACGGCGAGCAGACGGCAGCTGCCACCGTCCCTTGCGGCCTTGAGGTTCTGCGCGCTGGTCTTTTCCAGATCGCCCAGATTGACCGGCAGGGCCGAGGCGATGAACAGCGACTTGACCTCGAACACCTTCGCGACAAATTCGTTGTAGCCCTCAAGCGTCCAGCTGGTCGCGGCATTGTGGCCGTCGCCGTTGACGATCAATTGCATCGACCATTCTCCACGGGCATTGGTCGTGGCCTCGACCTTCTGGGTCACGATGCGCATGCCGTCGTCGAACACATCCGAACCGCTGAGGGTCGCAATGATCTTGCCCTGCGCGATGGGCGAAAGGGTGGCGTCGACAAGGACGCCCGAGACTGTGGCTTTGTTCGGCAAGGTCATCTCATCGGGATGGCTGATCGGCGCCATTATCCGCCTTGAGGTCAGGCGTTGCGGGGATGGGGCTTGCAACGTGCGGGAAGATTTCCCGTTGAGCACCGGCCTCAGCCTGCTTCGTTGAACGTGCTCATTTTTTCGAAACGCACGCCTTATTTATTCAGCGCGATCGCTGGCGGATATCGACCGTTGCCTGCGCCAGTTGGCAGCGCTTTCCGTTTGTCTTCAGGGCAGCGGGTGAAGGAAAGTGCAGTCCAAAGTCGAGTGCCAGCGACATGGGCTGTTCCGTGGCTCGATCTTTCGCCGAATGTCCGACATCAACTCGTGACCAGGCGGAAGCCGAGCGTCCTGCCGATTGTGGGCACGCATTCTCGCTTCAGTCCCGCGATCGATCCGCGCTTCAGTCTTGTGGAGGGGATGTCGCCCAGACCTTGGAAAAAATCTGCCAAGCCTCGGACGACCCGAGGACGATCTGGGTAGATCAGCGCATTGACCTCGCCGTCTGACCTCGAACCGACACTTTCTTCTTTATATGCGTACGGACAAGGACCAGCCCGCCGGTCATTAAGCGGGTACCTCGGCCCAAGCGCTGAATGGGATTTGCCGGACTGGTAGCTAAGACGAAAGATGTGCATGCTTCGTCATGCTGCGATGCAGTATGATCAAAGTGTGATGAAGTATTTACACCTACAAGGTTCTGTCTTATCGTTTTGCTGATCTAACCGGCGCGAGCGAGGGGAATTTGACCGAATTTGAGCGGCATGAAAAGATTCTCTCGCTGCTTGATGAGCGACCTTTTGCATCGGTGCGCGATCTTCAGCATCTGATTGGCGTGTCGGGGGCGACGATCCGGCGCGATGTCGAAAAGCTCAACGAAGCGGGACGTGCGCGCAAGGTCTATGGCGGCGTGGCTGCGGTTGAGCGGGGCGGTCGTGCGGCCTCATTGCCCTTTGTCGAAAACCGCGACATCGCCGTGTCTGCCAAACGCTCGATCGCGCGCGAGGCCGAGAGGCTGGTCAAGGATGGCAGTGCGATCATCATCCATGGCGGTTCGACCTGCTTTCATTTCGGCTGTCGCATCGCCAACCGCAATGTCCGGGTCTTTACCAACTCTCTGCCGCTGGCCGCCTATCTGGGAGAGTATGGTACCTGCCAACTGACGGTAGGTGGCGGCGATCTGCACCGCGAGCCGGGAATCCTTTACGATGTCTCGGCCACGGAGCATCGTTTCTATGCCTCTCAGTTCTTTGTGGGCGCGCTGGGAATCAGCGAACATGGCATTCTTGAACAACACCCGCTGCTGGTCCGTCTGGCCGACGAGATGAGCCGCACCGCATCCGAAGTCATCCTGCTGGCGGACAGCCGCAAGTTCAGCATCCATCCGCCGACCGTTTCGCTGCCGTTCTCGCGCATTTCGCGCGTGGTCACTGATGATGGCCTGTCCGATGTCCATGCCCGCATGCTGGAGCGCGCCGGGGTCGAGGTCATCATCGCCCAGATCGAGAGGGAACAATGAGCCAGTCTCCCATTCTGGAGATGCGCAACATCTCGAAGACTTTCGGTGCCGTGCGGGCATTGAAGGATGTCAGCCTGTCGGTCCTGCCCGGAGAGTTGCATGCCCTGATGGGCGAGAACGGCGCCGGGAAATCCACACTGATGAAGATCCTCTCGGGGGCCTATACCGCCGATCCGGGCGGTACCGTGATCATCGAGGGGCATTCCCGGACCGAGGCCGCTGGCAGTGTCGCGGTGATCTATCAGGAACTGTCGCTGGCCCCGAACCTGACCGTGGCCGAGAACATGTTCCTTGGCCGCGAGATCGCCAATCGCGGCATCCTGAACCGCAGCGCCACGCTGGAGCGCGCCCAACCCATTCTGGATCGTCTGGGCGTCCATTTCGATGCGCGCAGCAAGGTCGGCGACCTGTCGCTGGGTGAGCGCCAAATGGTTGAGATTGCGCGTGCCCTGACGACGGATGCGCGGCTGATCGTCATGGATGAGCCGACCACCTCGCTTTCCGCACGCGAAACCGAGCGCCTGTTCGAGGTGATCGCCCGGCTGAAATCGCATGGCATCGCCATCATCTATATCAGCCACCGCATGGAGGAGGTCTATGCGCTGGCCGACCGCTGTTCGGTCCTGCGGGACGGTGTGTATATCGGGACTTTGGACCGGTCCGAGCTGTCGGCCCAGAAGCTGGTTTCGATGATGGTTGGCCGCGATCTGGATAGCTTTTACAAAAAGGGCCACATCGCCTCACCCGATCATACGGGCACGCCGCTGCTGTCGGTGCGCGACATGTCGGATGGCGGGTTGGTCAAGGGCTGCTCCTTTGACCTGTATCGCGGCGAGGTGCTGGGCATTGCCGGGCTTGTCGGCTCGGGTCGTACCGAACTGGCGCGGCTGATCTATGGCGCGGACCCGCGCACCAGCGGGACGGTTGCGATTGACGGCCGCGACATCGACACCTCCAGCCCGCGTGCGGCGCTTGATGCCGGGGTCGCCTATCTGACCGAGGACCGCAAGAAGCTGGGTCTTTTCCTCGACATGTCCATCTCGGACAATGTCAATGTCGGCGTGATCGAAAGGGATGCGAAATCCGGCGGCAGGCTGGATTTCCGCGCCGCGGCGCGCCGTGCCAATGACGCGATCAAGGCGCTGGCCGTCAAGGCACCGACGGCCCGGATGCCGGTGGGCGGACTGTCAGGGGGCAACCAGCAAAAGGTGCTGATCGCGCGGCTGCTGGAAACCGGCCCCAAGGTGGTGATCCTGGACGAACCCACCCGCGGCGTTGATGTCGGGGCCAAATCGGAAATCTACAAGCTGATCGACGGTCTGGCGCGCAAGGGCGTCGGCGTCGTCATGATCTCAAGCGAACTCGCCGAGATCATCGGCGTCGCTGACCGGGTCTTGGTCATGCGCGAGGGGCATATTGCCGGGCAGGTGCCCGCGCAGCTTGGACAGGCGATCAGCCAGGAAGCCATCATGGAGCTTTCGACCGGCTCGGTTTCGGAACCGGCCACGGCGACGGAAGGAGCAATGCAATGACGGATACAAATTCAGCCCCTGCCTCGGCCGCGGCCAAGCAGCGCCTGCGCACCATGATGAGCATCGTCGGGATGCTGCCGGTGCTGATCCTGCTGGCAGTGGTGTTCGAACTGATGAGCGGGCGCTTCATGAGCGTCAACAACATCTCGAACGTCATGCAGCAGGCCTCGATCAATATCGTGCTCGCCTCGGGGATGACCTTCGTCATCCTGACCGGAGGCATCGACCTGTCGGTTGGCTCGATTCTTGCCACCTCGGCGATGGTGGCGGTGATCGTCTCGTTGATCCCCGGCATTGGCTGGCTGGGTATTCCTGCCGCCATGGGGGTAGGACTGGCCTGCGGTCTGGCGAACGGTATCCTGATCTCGGCGCTGAACCTGCCACCATTCATCGTGACCTTAGGCTCATTGACCGCAGTCCGAGGCATCGCCCGGCTACTGGGCAATGACACGACCGTTTTCAACGCCGACCTGCCCTTTGACGTGATCGGCAATGGCAGCCTGTTCGGCATTCCGTGGCTGGCAATCATCGCCGTCGCCGTGGTGCTGCTGTCATGGTTCATTCTGAAGCGGACAGTGCTGGGCACGTGGATCTATGCCACCGGCGGCAATGCCGAGGCGGCGCGACTGACCGGGATCAAGGTGCCGCTGGTGCTGCTGTTCGTCTATGGCGTCTCGGGGTTGTTCGCAGGGCTGGGCGGCGCAATGGCTGCGGCACGGCTGTACGCCGCGAACGGGCTGCAGCTGGGGCAGGCCTATGAGCTGGACGCCATCGCCGCGGTCATTCTGGGTGGCACCAGCTTTGTCGGCGGCGTCGGCTCGATCTGGGGGACGCTGATCGGCGCGCTGATCATCGCCGTGCTGTCGAACGGGCTGATCCTGATCGGCGTCTCGGACATCTGGCAATACATCGTCAAAGGCCTCGTGATCATCGCGGCCGTGGCACTGGACCGTTACCGCCAGACCGGCGCGCGGACCTGATCCAATTCGAACCACGCATAAAATGGGAGGAAACCACATGCGTCTTGCGAAAACCTTGGCCTCGGCACTTGCGCTGGCGGCAGTTTCGGCGGTGCCCGTCGCCGCAAAAGACCTCAACAGCGTCGGCATCTCGGTCGGCCTGTTGGGCAACCCGTTCTTCGTTGCCACCATCAAGGGCATCGAGGACGCGGCCAAGAAGATCAATCCGAACGTGCAGGTGACCTCGGTTTCGGCCGATTACGACCTGAACAAGCAGGTCGGCCAGATCGACAGCTTCATCGCGGCGGGCGTCGACATCATCATGCTGAACGCGGTTGATGCTGCAGCCATTGCGCCCGCGGTGAAACGAGCACGGGATGCCGGCGTCGTCGTCGCGGCCTTCGACGTGTCGGCCCCCGGTTCGGACGTGACCGTGATGACCGACAACGTCATGGCCGGCACCAAGGCCTGCGACTACATCACGGAACATCTGGGCGGCAAAGGCAATGTGGTCATCGTGAACGGCCCGGCCTCGTCCTCGATCCTTGACCGGGTCAAGGGCTGCAAGGAGGCCTTTGCCAAGCACCCCGACATCAAGGTGCTGTCGGATGATCAGAACGCTCAGGGTTCGCGCGATGGCGGTCTGAATGTCGGCCAGAACCTGCTGACCCGCTTCGATAAGATCGATGGCGTCTTTGCCATCAACGATCCGACCGCGATCGGCTTTGCGCTGGCCGCGAAACAGGCCGGTCGCAGTGAGTTCATCATCACCGCGGTTGACGGGGCGCCCGATATCGAGGGCGAACTGAAATCGGGTGACGGGCTGATCAAGGCCTCGGCCTCGCAGGACCCCTATACCATGGCGGGTCAGGCGCTGGATCTGGGCTACAAGGTGCTTCAGGGCGAAAAGCCCGAAAAGGACACCGTCCTGCTTGAGCCCGAGTTGATCACCAAGGACAATATCGAAGGCTACAAGGGCTGGACCTCGCCCCGCTAAGCCAAAAGGTCGCGCGGAGAAATCCGCGCGACCGCTTCCGGAATTTTTCAAGGCGCTCCCATGACTGACGAAACCCTTCGCGCTGCCGTTCTGCAGGCCAATCTGGACACCGTGCGATACGGGCTGGTGCTGTCGACCTTTGGCAATGCCAGTGGCATCGACCGCGAAACGGGGCGCATCCTGATCAAGCCCAGCGGCGTGCCCTATGACAGCCTGACGCCCGAGGACATGGTGCCCTGCGATCTGGACGGGCGGGCGCTGGACAACCGGCTGCGGCCTTCGTCGGATCTGGCGACGCATGCGGTGCTTTACCGCGAATTTCCGGGCATCGGGGCCGTGATCCACACCCATTCCACCTATGCCACGATCATGGCTCAGGCCCGCCGCCCGATCCCGGCTTTGGGCACGACCCATGCCGATTATTTCTACGGCACGATCCCGGTGACACGCGATCTGACCCCCGACGAGATTTCCGAGGACTACGTCCTGAATACCGGCAAGGTCATCGTCGAGACATTCGCGGGTATCGACCCGCTGAGCATTCCCGCCGTGCTGGTTGCCGGGCATGGCCCCTTCGTCTGGGGGCGCACCCCCGATGAAGCCGTCCATAACGCCGTGATCCTCGAAGAGGTGGCGCGCACGGCTTGGCATGTCATGGCGCTGAACCCGGAGCCGCAGCCGATCTCGCAGGCGCTGCTGGATCGTCATTATCTGCGCAAGCATGGTGCGCAGGCGACTTACGGACAAGGAAACTAGGCGATGATCGTTGCCGGTGTCGATTTCGGCACGCTCAGCGTGCGCGTGACCCTGATGGAAACCAAGACAGGTGCGACGCTGGCGGGCGCGACCGCGGGCTATCCGTTGAAACGCAGCGCGGCCGACCCGCTTCTGGGGGCGCAGGCCCATGCCGACCACATGACCGCCTTGGCAGCCGCCATGCGCGAGGCGATTGCCAAGGCCGGTATCGACGGCAGGCATGTTGCCGCGCTGGCCTGCGACACGACAGGCTCAAGCGTGGTGATGGTGGACGCTGACCTGCAACCGCTGGCCGATTACTACCTGTGGTGCGATCACCGGGCCCATCACGAGGCCGCCGAGATCACCGCGCTTGGCCGGGCCGAAGGGCTTGAGGCGCTGAACTGGTGCGGTGGCACCTATTCCCATGAATGGGGCTATGCCAAGGTCCTGCATTTCCTGCGCCACAATCCAGACCTGCGGGACCGTTTCGCGACCGCGCTGGAACATTGCGACATGGTGGCGGCGACGCTTTGCGGCATCACCGATCTGCACGAACTGCCGCGCAGCATCTGCGCTGCCGGTCACAAATGGATGTATGGCGCGCGCTGGGGTGGTCTGCCGCCGCAGGATTTCCTCAGCCGCGTTGATCCGTTGTTTGACGGCATCAATGACCGACTCGCGGGCCGCCACGTGACCTCGGATGCGATTGCCGGGCATTTGTCGGCGGAATGGGCCGAGAAGCTTGGCCTCAGCGCCGGCATCCCGATCCCGGTGGGCGCATTCGATGCGCATTGGGACGCGATCGGGGCAGGGGCGCGACCCGGCGATATCGTGAACGTGGTCGGGACATCGACCTGCATCATCGGCATGGGACCCGAGGGCTTTCCGCCGGTGCCTGGTCTTTGCGGCGTCGTGCCGGGCAGCGTGTTGCCCGGCTGGACCGGGATCGAGGCCGGGCAATCCGCCACCGGCGACGTGTTCGAGGCGATCGCCCGGCGTGCCGGCAGCGATGTCGCGACGCTGTGCGAAGGGCTGGAATCCGTGCCACCGGGCGGCAGCGGGCTGATGCGGCTGAACTGGGACAATGGCGATCGCACGGTTCTGGTCCGCTCGGACCTTGGCGCCGTCACGCTGGGCTGGGACCTCAACCACACCGCCGCCGATGAAATGCATGCGGCCATCGAGGGCATGGCCATGCATGTGCGCATCGTCACCGAGCGCATCGAAAGCGGCGGGGCCCCAACCGCGCGCATCGTCAATGCGGGCGGCATTCCGCAAAAGAATGCCGTCCTGAACCAGATCTATGCGGATGTGCTCAATCGCGAGGTGCATGTGCCCGCGACCTCGCCCGTAGGCACTGGTTCCTGCATCTTTGCCGCCGTGGCGGCGGGCGCTTTCGAAAGCTTCGAGGCCGCCCAGCAGGTGCTATGCCCGCCCAGTCGTGTCTTTAGCCCCCGCCCGGAAGCCCGCCTTGGCTATGATGCGCTGTTCGCGCTGTTCCGCGAACTCTATTTCGGCTTTGGCGAGGGCAGGCCCGTTGATCTGGGTGCGGTGCTGCCGCAACTCCGCGCAAATCGTCTGGCCGGAACTGCGCGGATCTGACCGGTCTCAGACCCGCGCGGCATCAAAGCGTGGCGGCCTCGACCTTCCAGATATCGGCCATATAGCCCCGGATCGTGCGGTCGGACGAGAAGAAGCCCGATCGCGCGATGTTCAGGGCGGCCATCCGGTCCCAGTCGCGGGCATCGCGATAGGCGGCGTCGACCTTGCGCTGGCAGGCGAAGTAGCTGGCGAAATCCGAGGCGACCAAGAAGGGGTCGTCGTTCCATGTCCGGTCGAGCAACGAGAAGTAATGCTCGGCCCGGCCGAAGCGCCCCTCGGCGATCAGTTGCAGGGCAATCTTCATGTCTTCGCTTTTTTCGATGGCGGCGCGGGCATGGCCGGGCTTGGCCTTCTCGGTGGCGGCCTCGTCGGCGGTCAGGCCGAACAGGAAGAAGTTCTCGGGTCCGACCTGCTCGCGGATTTCGACATTGGCACCGTCCAGCGTGCCGATGGTAAGGGCGCCGTTCATGGTGAATTTCATGTTGCCGGTGCCCGAGGCCTCTTTGCCGGCGGTCGAGATCTGCTCGGACAGGTCGGCGGCGGGGATCAGATGCTCGGCCATCGAGACGTTGTAATTCGGCGGATAGGCGATCTGCAGATAGGGCGCGGTCACCGGGTCCTTGTTGATGGTTGCGGCCACGTCATTGATCAGGTGGATGATCGACTTGGCCATCCAATAGCCCGGCGCGGCCTTGCCGCCAAAGATCTTCAGGCGTGGCGTCCAGTCGCCGTTCGGGGATTCGTGGATGCGGTGCCATAGTGCGATCGCCTCAAGGATGTTCAGAAGCTGGCGCTTGTATTCGTGCATACGCTTGACCTGCACATCGAAAATCGCATCCGGGTCGGCCTTGATCCCCAGCCCGGCCAGCAGCCCGTTCGACAGCGCCACCTTGTTCAGGCGTTTGGCGGCGCGCAGGGCGTGAAGGAAGGCGGGGTCATCGGCATGGGCCTCAAGCCCTTTGAGCTGATCCAGATCGCCGGTCCAGCCGGTGCCGATGGACTGGTCGAGCAGCTTCGCCAAGGGCGGATTCGCCATGCGCAGCCAGCGCCGCGGGGTCACGCCGTTCGTTTCATTGACGATGCGGTCGGGATGCAGCTTGTGCAGATCGGAAAAGACCGTGCTGCGGACAAGGTCGGTATGCAGCGCCGAAACCCCGTTCACCTTGCCCGCCATGATGAAGGCCAGCTCCCCCATCAGCACCTGATCATGTTGCAGGATGCTGACATGGGTGGGGCGGCCTGTCGTCGCGCGATGCTCGGCGTCGATCATCTCGATGATCTGCAGGTGGCGGGGCAGAACATGGCCCATCAGCCAGGTCGACCAGCGCTCGAGCGCCTCGGGCAGCAGGGTGTGGTTGGTGTAGTTTAGCGTCCGCCGGGCAAGGCCAAGGGCCTCGGTGAAGCCGAAGCCGTGCTCATCCATCAGGATGCGGATCAGTTCGGGGCCAGCGATGGCGGGGTGGGTGTCGTTCAGCTGGATGGCGACCTTATCGGGCAGGTGGGCCAGATCCTCGCCATGCTCGGCGACGAAGCGGCGGATGATGTCCTGCAGCGCGGCCGAGGTCAGGAAATACTCCTGTTTCAGCCGCAGCTCCTTGCCGCTTTCGGTGGTGTCGTCGGGATAAAGCACGCGCGAGAGGGTGCGGGCCAAGGCCTCGGGCTCGGCGGCGGCGGCATAGTCGCCCGCATTGAAGCGATGCAGGTCGAACAGGTTCGTCGGCTGCGCGCCCCACAGGCGCAGGGTATTGGCCCAGTTCCCCTCCCAGCCGATGACCGGCGTATCATAGGCCCGCGCGATGACGCTTTCGCCGGGCCTCCAGACGCTTTTGCCGTCGACGGTCTCGACATGGCCCTTGAAGCCGACCGTGTAGCTGTAATCGACCCGGACGAATTCCCATGGATGGGGCTGGTTCAGCCAGTCCTCGGGGGCCTCGACCTGTTGGCCGCCCTCGAAGCGCTGGCGGAACAGGCCGTGTTCGTAGCGGATGCCATAGCCAAAGGCGGGGACGCCAAGGCTGGACAAAGATTCCATGAAACAGGCTGCAAGCCGGCCAAGGCCGCCATTCCCCAGCGCGGCATCCGGTTCGTCCTCAAGGATCTCGGTGCGGTCCAGACCCAGCGTGGCCAGCGCCTGATCCATCTGCGCATCAAGACCCAGATTGATGATCGCGTCGCCCAAGATTCGGCCGATCAGAAACTCCATCGACAGGTAATAGACCCGCTTCAGCTTGCCATCGCGCGATGCGCGGTGCCCGGCCATCCAAGGCGTGACGATCAGGTCGCGGATGGTGTAGCTGACCGCCAGCCGCCAGTCGAAGACCGTGGCGAATTCCGGCCCCCGGCCCTGAGTATGCGTGAGGTGATGGAGGATCTGCTCGGACAGGTCTTGCGCGGTAGGAAGCTGGGACAATTCTGGCCTCATGGCTGAGAGGAAGACAGATCGCGCGGGCAGCAGCCCGTATCTTGGTGGCAGCTTTCCGGGGCATTGCCTAGCAAGGCGTGGGCCGGGGCTGGGCTGGGTCGCATATTGCCCGGATTTTGATGTGATTGCCCGCCAATGAGGCCCCTTCATTACCGCCCCGGCGCATCGGAAAGGACAAAGGCCACCACACTGTCGGCGGCGACGGTCTCGGTGTCGCGGGCGGGTTCGTCCACCGGGCCAAAGCGGCTGCTGTCAAGCTGCCTGCGCCAATTGCCGCGCTGGCTGGTATCGGGCAGGTGCACTTCGGTCTGGGGTCCGGCGTTCAGGACCAGAAAGACCGCACCGCGCAAGGCGGCATATTCTGGCGTGCCCGATGCCATGCGCATTTCCGCCGCGACAAGGCGCAACTCTGGGTCGGACCAGTCCTCGACCCGCATTGGTTGACCATCGGCGCGGCGCCAGAACAGGTCGGGAATGCCGTCCTGTTCGCGGGCATGACTGTGCAGGAACCGCTTCTGCCGCAGGATAGGATGGGCCTTGCGAAAGGCGACAACCCGCTGGCAAAACTCAAGGAAACCGGCATCGGCATCGTCCCAGTCGATCCAGCCGATCGGGTTGTCCTGACAATAGGCATTGTTGTTGCCCTGCTGGCTGTTGCCCAGTTCGTCCCCGGCAAGGATCATCGGCGTGCCTTGCGACAGCAGCAACGTCGCCATCAGGTTGCGACGGCGGCGGGCGCGGCGCTCGGTGATGTCGGGGTCACTGCTCGGCCCCTCGACCCCGCAATTGTCGGACAGGTTGTGGTCGTGGCCGTCGCGATTGTCTTCGCCATTGGCCTCGTTGTGCTTCTGGTCGTAGCTGACCGTATCCATCAGCGTGAAGCCGTCATGCGCGGCGATGAAATTGACCGAGGCGGTTGCCGCCCGCCCGTCATGGTCAAAGCGCGCCGCCGATCCGGCGATGCGCTTGGCCAGCTTGCCGATCAGCCCCGGATCGCCCCGCCAAAAGCCGCGGATCTGGTCGCGGAAACGGTCGTTCCATTCGGCGAAGGGGGCAGGGTAGTTGCCCAGCTGATAGCCGCCCTCGCCGATGTCCCATGGCTCGGCGATCAGCTTGACGCGGTTCAGGACCGGGTCCTGCCGCACCGCGCGAAAGAAGGACCCGTCCCGGTCAAAGACCCCATGCGAGCGGCCCAGAACCGAACACAAATCAAAACGGAAGCCGTCGACATGCATGACCTGAACCCAGTAGCGCAGCGAATCCATCACCAGCCGCAGCGCGAAGGGGTTATCAAGGTCCAGCACGTTTCCCGTGCCTGCGTCGTTGACGTAGAAGCGGCGATCCTCGGCCAGACGGTAATAGGCGGCATTGTCGAGGCCGCGAAAAGACAGGGTGGGGCCGCGTTCGTTGCCTTCGGCGGTGTGGTTATAGACCACGTCGAGGATCACCTCGATCCCGGCCTGATGGAAGCGCGAGACCATCTGCTGGAACTCGGCAATGTCACCGTCGCGCATGTAACGTGGCTCGGGGGCGAAGAAGCCATAGGACATGTAGCCCCAGTAGTTCCGCAGGCCCTTCTCGACCAGAAAGGCGTCATCGGTGAAGGCTTGGACGGGCATCAGTTCGATCGCGGTGATGCCAAGGCGGGTCAAGTGGTCAAGGATCGGGTCCGAGGCCATGGCCAGAAAGGTACCACGATCGGGAATGTCGGCGCGCGCTGCCGTCAGGCCCTTCACATGGGCCTCATAGATGATGGTCTCGGTCAGGGGAAGGCGCGGGGGGAAGTCGTTGCCCCATGAATAGCTGGGATCGATCACCACCGAGCGCGGCATGAAGGGAGCGCTGTCGCGCGGATCAAAGCTAAGATCGGCACTGGGGTCGCGGGTCTTGTAGCCGAAGATCGCGTCATGCTGGATCGGGCTGCCGGTCAGGCGCTTGGCATAGGGGTCGATCAGCAGTTTGTTGGGGTTGAAGCGATGGCCCTCTCGCGGCTTGTAGGGGCCATGCACGCGATAGCCATATTGCTGCCCCGGCCGCAGCCCCGAGATATAGCCGTGCCAGACGTGGCCGTCGCGCTCGGGCAGGTCCAGCCGGGTCTCGCGGCCCTTGGCGTCGAACAGGCACAGCACCACCCGCTCTCCATGCTGCGAGAACAGCGCGAAATTCACCCCGGCCCCATCGAAGGTCGCACCCAGCGGCGAGGCGTATCCGGCAGTGATCGCGTGTCCTGCGGTCATTTTCCGGCCGCCAGCCGGTGATAGAGCCGGGCGTATTCCCGCGCCGACTGGTCCCAGCCGACCGGCTGGCTCATGGCGTTACGTTGCATTCGGGCCCAGATCTTGGGCTGGGCGTAGAGGTCGCAAAGATGCGCCAGCGCGTTCCTGAGTGCCTCGACCGTGACCGGGGCGAATTGCAGCCCGGTCGCCACACCCTGCGCCATCGCGGCGGGTGAGGCATTGATCACCGTATCGGCCAGTCCCCCGGTCAGCGCCACCAGCGGCAGCGTGCCGTAGCGCAGCCCGTAAAGCTGGGTCAGGCCGCAGGGCTCGAAGCGCGAGGGGACAAGGATCGCGTCGCCCCCCGCCATCATGCGATGCGACAGGCCCTCATCATAGCCAATGCGGACGGCGACATTCGGGTCCTGCCCGGCGGCATTGCGAAAGGCATTTTCAAGCTCGCGTTCGCCCGAACCCAGCAGCGCCAGTTGCCCACCGCGTGCGGTCAGGGCGGGCAGGGCCTCCAGCAGCAGGTCCAGCCCCTTCTGAAAGGTCATGCGCGAGACGACGATGCAAAGCGGTCCGGCGGCCTCGGGCAGGCCGAATTCGGCGCGTAGGGCGGCCTTGTTCGCCAGCTTGCCCGCGGGCTTCTCATAGGGCGTGACCAGCGGGTCTTTGGTCGGGTTCCAGACCTCATGATCGATGCCGTTCAGGATGCCGCTGAGATCGTCGCGGCGATGGCGCATCACCCCGTCCATGCCCATGCCGAATTCCGGCGTCATCAGTTCCTCGGCATAGCGGGGCGAGACGGTGGTCAGTGCATCGGCCCCGACCAGCCCGGCCTTCAGCGCCGAGATCATGCCCCAATACTCAAAGCCGTCATGGGTGAAGCGCGACGGGTCCAGCCGCAGCGCGCCCAGACGATCCGCGCCGACATTGCCGTGGAAGGCGATGTTGTGGATGGTCAGCACGGTTCGGATCGCGGGGGCATCCATACCGCGCAGATATTCGGTCATCAGCCCTGCCTGCCAATCATGGCCATGCAGGATCTGCGGGTGCCAATCCCCGGCACCATGCGCCGCCACATGGGCCGCGACCCATGACAGCGCGGCGAAGCGTTCGGGATTATCGTGCCAGTCGGTGCCGTCCGGCGCGTGATAGGGACCGCCCGCCCGATCATAAAGATGCGGGGCGTCGATCACCAACAGGTCCAGCCCCGCAGCCATGCCCGCAAGCAGCCGTGCGGGCCCGCCGAACAGATCGTCGAAATCGATGACCGGTGCCACGTCCTCCAGCGCCGCCATGACAGCGGGATAGCCGGGCAGCAGGACGCGCATCTCGACGCCCTCGGCGGCCAGCGCGCGGGGCAGGGCACCAGTGACATCTGCCAGTCCACCGGTCTTGACCAGCGGCGCGCATTCCGAGGCGACGGACAGAACCCGCATCAAAGGCTTGCCGCCCGCTTGTCCAGCATGTCCTGCGTGATCAGCGTCACCCCGCGAGGGCTGACGCGGAACCACTTGGCATCCTCCAGCGGGTCCTCGCCCACGACCAGCCCCTCGGGGATCACCACGCCCCGGTCGATCACCACCTTGCGCAACCGGGCCGAGCGATGGACCGTGACATAGGGCAGCACCACCGCGTAATCCAGAACGGCATAGCTGTTGGTATGGACCTCGGTGAACAGAAGTGAGTTGCGGATCTCGGTCCCCGAGACGATGCAGCCGCCCGAGACCATCGAGGAGATCGCGACGCCGCGCCGGTCCTTTTCGTCATGGATGAACTTGGCCGGGGGCACGCTGATCGCATTGGTCCAGACCGGCCATTCCCGGTCCCACAGGTTCAGCTCGGGGACGAAATCGGTCAGGTCGATATTGGCCTGCCAGAAGGCGTCGATGGTGCCGACATCCTTCCAATAGGCGGGCGCGCCTTCGTCCCGAACGCAGGAGACATCGAAGCGATGTGCCATCGCCTTGCCCTTGGCGACGATGTCCGGGATCAGGTCATTGCCGAAATCATGGCTGGAATTCGGGTCCTCGGCATCCTTCAGCAGCAGGTCGCGCAGGAAGGCCCAGTTGAAGACATAGATCCCCATCGAGGCCAGCGCATGTTTGGGATCGCCCGGCATGGCGGGGGGATCCTTCGGCTTCTCAAGAAAGGACGTGATGCGCCCGGTTTCATCCACCGCCATGACGCCAAAGGCGCTGGCCTCGGCCAGAGGCACGGTCAGGCAGCCGATGGTCACGTCCGCGCCGCTTTGGACGTGCTGGCGCAGCATGATCTCGTAATCCATCTTGTAGATGTGGTCGCCCGCCAGAATGATGATGTGATCGACATCGTAGCTGTCGACGATGTCGATGTTCTGGGTCACGGCGTCCGCCGTGCCGCGATACCAATGTTCGTCCGAGGTACGCTGCGAGGCGGGCAGGATATCCAGAAACTCATTGCGTTCGGCGCGAAAGAAGCTCCAGCCGCGGTGGCAATGCCGGATCAGGCTATGGGCCTTGTATTGCGTGGCGATGGCGATCTTGCGGATGCCGGAATTGACCGCGTTCGACAGGGCGAAATCGATGATCCGGGTCTTGCCGCCGAAATAGACGGCGGGTTTCACGCGGCGGTCGGTCAATTCGTGAAGTCTGCTGCCGCGCCCACCGGCCAGCACGAAGGCCATTGCCCGGCGTGTCAGTCGCCCGTTCTCGACCATTGAACAATCCTCCCCAATTCCCTGATAAACATCACTCTTCGGCTATCAGCACCACAACCGAAAGCGGCGGCAGGGTCACGCTGGCCGAGGCCGGTTGGCCGTCCAACGATTTCGCCTCGGCCGTGACACCGCCAAGGTTGCCCTGACCGCTGCCACCATAGATCGTGGCATCGGTATTGATGGCCTCGCGCCAAGCGCCTGCGTGGGGCAGGCCGATGCGGAAGCCGTGGCGCGGCACCGGCGTCATGTTGCACAGCACCGCGACCGGCGGATGTCCCGCCCCGCCAAGGCGCAGATAGGCAAGGATCGACTGCTCGGCATCGCTGCGCAGCCACTGGAACCCCTCGGCTTCAGCATCCAGCAGATGCAGCGCGGGCGTGTCGCGGTAAAGGTGGTTCAGATCGCGCACCAGTCGGCTCAGGCCCGCATTCAGCGGTCGTGCGGCGGCCTGCCAGTTCAGCTCACCATTATGGTTCCATTCCTCGGGCTGACCGAATTCGCAGCCCATGAACAGCAGTTTCTTGCCGGGATGGGTCCACATGAAGCCGTAATAGGTCCGCAGATTGGCAAATTGCTGCCATTCGTCGCCCGGCATCTTGCGCAGCATGCTGCCCTTGCCATGCACCACCTCATCATGGCTGATCGGCAGCACGAAGTTTTCGGAAAAGGCATACATCAACCCGAAGGTCATCTGGTCGTGATGGTATTTGCGATGGATCGGCGCGCGGGACATGTAGCGCAGAGTGTCGTTCATCCAACCCATGTTCCATTTGTAGCCAAAGCCAAGGCCGCCCGCATCGACCGGGGCCGAGACCTTGGGAAACGAGGTGCTTTCCTCGGCCACGGTCATGATGCCGGGGGCCTCGGCGTAAGCGGCGATGTTCATGTCCTGCAGGAAGGCGATGGCCTCATAATTCTCGCGCCCGCCATCCTTGTTCGGGACCCATTGGCCGGGCTTTCTGGAATAGTCGCGGTAAAGCATCGAGGCCACCGCATCCACCCGCAGCCCGTCGACGTGATATTCCTGAAGCCAATAGACGGCATTGGCGATGAGGTAGTTTTTGACCTCGGTCCTGCCGTAATTGTAGATCAGCGTGTTCCAATCCTGATGGAAGCCTTCGCGCGGGTCGGCATGTTCATAAAGCGCGGTGCCATCAAAGCGGACAAGGCCATGCGCATCCGTCGGGAAATGTCCGGGCACCCAGTCCAGCAGCACGCCCAGCCCGGCTTGATGCGCGGCATCGACCAGATCGCGGAATTCATGCGGCGGGCCGAAGCGGATGGTCGGCGCGTAAAGGCCGACCGGCTGATAGCCCCATGACCCGTCAAAGGGAAATTCGCTGACCGGCAGAAGCTCAAGATGGGTAAAGCCCATCTCGACCGCATAGGCGACCAGTTCCTTGGCGAGTTCCTTGTACGAAAGATACCGTCCACCTTCGTCACGCTTGCGCCGCCAACTGCCCAGATGCACTTCGTAGATCGAGATCGGCGCGCCGCGGTCCTGCGCCTTTGCCCGTCGGTCCATCCAAGCAGCGTCATGCCAGCCATAGCCCGCGATGTCGCGCACCATGCTGGCCTTTTCCGGCGGGTGCTGGCTGCCAAAGCCCACGGGATCGGCCTTCAGGATCAGGTCGCCCTGCGCATCCAGGATTTCGAATTTGTAAAGCGCGCCTTCGCCGATGCCGGGCAGGAAGATCTCCCAGATGCCGCTGCCGTCGCATCGGCGCATGACATGGCGCCGCCCGTCCCAATTGTTGAAATCGCCGACCACCGAGACCCGCCGGGCATTGGGCGCCCAGACCGCGAAATGTGTGCCGGACGCGTCCTCATGCGTCCTGATATGCGCGCCAAGTGCTTGCCACAGGCGATGATGCGTCCCTTCGCCGATCAGATGCAGGTCGATCTCGCCCAAGATAGGGCCGAAGCGATAGGGGTCCTCGAATTCCCATTCCCGACCCGCGCCGTCCTGCGCCCGCAAGCGGTAGGGACCGGGCGGGATCGGGCCGGAAAACACATCCCCCTTGAGGCGTGGCAATTCCTGCGGCCCGTCGGCGCAGATCGCATGCACCGCCGCAAGGTCGGGATGAAAGACGGTCAGCCGCCGTGCTGCGTCGGTCACATGCGGACCAAGGATGCGAAATGCGTCGCCGCATCGCCCCTGTTGCAGGGCGATCATGTCGTCATTGCTTGGAACTGTAGGCGATTTCAGCTTTCCCATTGCGATCACTCTAGCAAGGCCGAAGATTCGGGCAATCCACTCAGACAATTAGACAAGATGTTTTGCGCAACGGCCGTGTCATGTTTCAGTGGCGGCAGGATCCGGGATGAAAAAGAGGGCAGAGATGGCGGAGTGGTGGCGCGATGCGGTGATCTATCAGATCTATCCGCGCAGTTTTCAGGACAGCGACGGCAACGGCATCGGCGACCTGCGCGGGATCACCCGACGGTTGGATCATGTCGCGGGCTTGGGCGCGGATGCGATCTGGCTGTCGCCGATCTTCACCTCGCCGATGAAGGACATGGGTTATGATGTGTCGGATTACACGGGTATCGACCCGGTCTTTGGCAGCCTTGACGACTTCGATGCGCTGATCGCGCGGGCGCATGAACTGGGCCTGAAGGTCATCATCGATCAGGTGATCAGCCATTCCAGCGACCAGCATCCGTGGTTCGTCGAAAGCCGCAAGGACCGCACAAACCCCAAGGCCGACTGGTATGTCTGGGCCGATCCCAGACCGGACGGGACGCCGCCCAACAACTGGCCCTCGGTCTTTGGCGGCCCGGCTTGGGAGTGGGAACCGCGTCGGCGGCAATATTACCTGCATAATTTCCTGAACGAGCAGCCCGACCTGAACATGTGGAACCCCGACGTGCAGCAGGCGCTGCTGGACGCGATGCGCTTCTGGCTGGAACGCGGCGTGGACGGGTTCCGGCTGGACACGGTGAATTACTACTTCCACGACAAGGAGTTGCGCGACAATCCTGCGAACCGCAAGCATACCGGCCCCGACACCTACGGCTTCCAACGCCATATCCATTCGAAAAACCAGCCCGAGAACATCGCATTTCTGCAGCGCCTGCGCGCGCTGACCGATCAATATGACGACCGGATGATGGTGGGCGAGGTGGGCGATGGCGGTCAGGCCGCGATCGACATCATGGCCGAATATACCGCCGGTTCAGGGCGGCTGCACATGTGCTACTCATTCGAGATGCTCAGCCCGGAATTCACGGCAAAGCACTTTCGCCGGGTCATCGAGGGCGTCCGCGATGGCGCGCCGGACGGGCATTCCTGCTGGAGCTTCTCGAATCACGATGTCGTGCGTCATGTCACCCGCTGGGCTGAATACGGCGTCGGGTCATCGGAACTGGCGCAGCAAGCCATCGCAATGCTGGTCTCGTTCCCCGGCACCATCTGCCTTTATCAGGGCGAGGAGCTCGGCCAGACCGAGACCGAGCTGCTTTACGAGGAACTGACCGATCCGCAGGCATTGCGCTTCTGGCCCGAGATCCGGGGCAGGGACGGCTGCCGCACACCGATGGTCTGGGAAAAATCGGCGCCCAATGCGGGTTTCTCGACCGCGCGTCCCTGGCTGCCAGTCAAGCCCGAGCAGGCGGCCCGGGCGGTGGATACCCAATCCGCCGATCCCGACAGCGTGTTGTCAGCCTATCGGGCCACCTTGGCGTTTCGCAGGTCGCAACCGGCGCTGCGCTGGGGCGAGATCGAATTCATTCGCACCCGCGAACCACTTCTGGCCTTTCGCCGCAGGTTCGAAGGGCAGGAGGTGACCTGCGTTTTCAACCTGTCGAAGATGCCAGCGCAGTTTGTCGCGGGCGAAGGCACACGCCTTCTTGGACCATCCCGCGCCACATTGGACAAGAAGCGGTTGAAGCTGCCCGGCAATGGTTTCGCCTGGCTTGAGCCAGGGGAGGACATGTAGCGCTCGGGTTATTGTATCGGCATAGAGCCTCGAAAGCGAAAGTACTCCCGGGGTGAAACCTGTTTGCTCAAGCTGGCCTACATTTCACACCGGCCAGTTTCGTATCCGTGGTGTGTAACCGTCTCCTGACAATGCCGCGCCGGATGTGCCACGAACAACCGGGAGAGTATGAATGTCATTGGAGCGTCTCTGACTGCTTCAAGGCACCGCCACTGTTCTGGCAACATTCTTCCCGCCTAGCCTTCCCGGACGCGCGGTCCAGATCGCGCCGTCTTCGATCTCTCCGGTGGGCTGGCGATCTATGTTCAGCCGATCGATGCCTGACTTAAACTTGCCGTCGACCAGATCAACCAGAAGGGCGGGCTGCTGGGGCAGCAGATCGAGGTCAGACCCGCAATCGAGCATCTGGCTTTACACCCAATACCGTACCGAGGCTGCGACCGCGTTGCAGGCAGTAGCTGAAATCACCCCCGGAAACTGTCCAAGGATCGGGGCGTAGCTCACTTTGTGCTTCTTCCACTCTTTCGTTAGGCACGAGAGCCTGGCGCAACAGGGGTTGGTTGCCGTCCAGAGTCTTTTGACGCCGCCCCATTTACGAACAAGTGCCATGCGCGCTCAAACCAGATCGTTCGGTTCTCTTCCGTGGACAGTGTCGTCCCTCCCATGAGGGCTTCGTTGCTGGGTCCCAGCACGACGGCCGCGATCAACTGCCGCGCCATGAATTCCGGATCGGGTGCACAGAGTTCGCCTGCCTCATGTGCCTTTGACACCGCATCGGCAAGCAAGGGCGTGAACCGATCATCGCCGACAAGAGGCCGGGCGCGCATTGCCTCGATCAAGGCCTCGCGCTGCAACGCCAGCAACTCCTCGTCCAGATTGGCATCCAGAAACCAGCGTGCCAGATGCTTGACGCGCGCGAGCGGCGCTGCGGGGCTCGCGGCATCGGCTTCGTTGAACCAGGCCAGGGCGCGCTGGCGCGCCTTGTCGGCGATACAGGCAAACAGCGCCTCCTTGGTGGGGTAGCGGCGATAGAGCGTGTCCTTGCCAATGCCGCAGGCGTCGATCACCTGCTCCATCGTGGTGGCTGCGAAGCCTTGAGTGACGAACAGGTCCCGCGCGGCAGTCTCGATCTCGGAGGCGATGCGTTCGGAATCCTCTTTGGTCGGCCTTCCGCTGCGGGTGGTGCGCCGAGTCGTGGTCGTCATGTCTGTCCGAACTTTCTCTAGGTCGCCGGTATTATGGGCAAAATTACCGGATCTCTTCAACCACTGGGAATTGTTAAGTGAATTAATCAGAAAATATCTGGACGTAAACGTCCCGTTATTGCTAAAGCGGCGCCAAGCGAATTTTGGAGATCCCGCATGAAACGCAAGGCCGCAGCATTGAGCACCGCAATGGGCATCGTGGCTTCGGCCGCGGCTGCACAGGTGGTGAAGCTTGACACCATCGTGCTCGAAGCCGACGTGGCGGAGACCGCAAGCTCATACGCCCTGCCTGAAATGCGTTCAGCGACAAAGACCGATACGCCGGTGGTCGAGACTCCGCAGGCCCTGACGGTGGTGACGCGCAAGCAGTTCGACGACCAGAATACCCAGACGGTGGGTCAGGCGTTGCGCTATACATCGGGCGTGCTGTCGGAAATCGACGCCTCGACACGTTATGACAGCGTCTTCCTGCGCGGCTTTGGCGGTTTTGGCACCTCGTCGCAATTCGTGGGCTTTCTTGATGGATTGCGTCTGCCGCGGGGTCAGGGATTTGCGCAATCCGCGATCGATCCTTTCCTGCTTGACCGAGTGGACGTGCTGAAGGGCCCCTCGGCGCTGCTCTATGGCCAGTCGGGTCCGGGCGGGCTGGTGAACATGGTAAGTCGCAGCCCCGATGGCAGCACCGGAGGCGAGGCTCGTCTGGAATTCGGCAACCATGACCGCGTTCAGGCCGGTTTCGCCCAGCAAGGCGTGCTGGATGAAGAAGGGACCCTGCAATACAGTGTCTCTGCCATGGGTCGGGTTGCGGGATCGCGCTACGATCATGTCGACGAAGACCGTTTCGCAATCGCGCCCAACCTTGTCTGGACGCCCAGCGATCAGACACGCTTGACCGTCGGTGCCTATTGGCAAAAAGACCCGGAAGGCGGCTATTTCAACTCGATCTATCCGACCCAATTGGCCCCGGAATTCGCGGGCGATCTGGACCGCGATCTGAATGTCGGCGACCCGAATTTCGACTCATTCGAGCGCGAGCAATGGGGCGTCTATGCCGGGATCGAGCATCTGATTTCGCCCTCGCTGACCCTGCGTTCGAAACTGCGTTTCAGCGGTGTCGATGCGGATATGCAGGGCATCCAGATGGCTGCGCCGATTTCCCCCGAGGGTGTTCTGACCCGTCTCGCCGTCCGTTCGCATGAGGAAGTGCGCGGCTTTGCCTGGGACAGCAATCTGGAATACGGGCTTCGGACCGGGGCCGCCGAGCATCGCCTGCTGGCCGGGGTCGATTTGCAATGGAACGAAAGCGACTGGCAATACGAATACACGCTTGCGCCGCCGCTTGACGTGACCAACCCGGTCTATGCGGGCGTGTCGGGTCCGTTCTTCCCGCTGACTGACAGCAAGCAGACCGTCCGCCAGAACGGGGTATACCTCTCGGACCAGATCACCATGGGTCGCCTGCATGCCGTTCTGGGCGCGCGCTACGACTGGATCGAGACGGAAAGCGAGAACCGCCTTGCCGGAGCCACGACCAAGCAGGACAGCGAGGCTGCTTCGTATCGCGCGGCGCTGCTTTACCATTTCGACAATGGGGCCGCCCCCTATCTTAGCTATGCGACCTCGTTCGAGCCGGTGATCGGCGTCGATGCAGCGGGCCAACCCTTTGAGCCGACCCGCGCCAAGCAATGGGAGTTGGGCCTGAAATACCAGCCTCAGGACGTCGAGGCGCTGTTTACCGTCGCCGCCTTCGACATCCGGCAGGAAAACGTCCTGACCCCAGGCGAGATGCCGGGCTTCTCGCAGCAGACCGGCGAGATCCGCTCGCGCGGGCTGGAGTTCGAGGCGCGTGGTCAGGTGACGCCACAGCTTGAAGTCATTGCCGCCTATACGCTGCTTGATACCGAAATCGCCCGCACGACCGTTCCCGGCGTCGAGGGCAACCGCCCGCAGGCCGTGCCCGAGCATTTCGGCTCGATCTGGCTCAACTATGCCTTTGCCGGCGCGATGGAAGGGTTCGAGCTGGGCGGCGGCGTCCGCATGGTTGGTTCCAGCTATGGCGACGATGCCAATGAGCTGAAATCCGATGGCTACACGCTGGTCGATCTTGCCATGCGGCAAGATATTGGCGCGACGAACCCCGCTTTGGAAGGGCTAGAGGCCACGCTGAACGTGCGCAACCTGCTGGATGAGACCTATTACTCCAGCTGCAGCTACAACTTCTATTGCCAATACGGAGAGGGCCGCACGATCACCGCGGGTCTGCGCAAGACATGGTGACGCGGCGCACGGTTCTGGGGCTGGGGACGGCGCTTGTCGCGGCCCCTCGTTTTGTCTGGGCCGGGGGCATTCAGGCGACGGATGTGCTTGGCAATGCCATCTCGCTGCCAAAAGCGCCCGAGCGGATCATCTTGCTTGACGCGACGGACCTGCTGACCATGGCGGCCCTGCTGCCCGATCCGGGGGCGCGCGTCGTGGGCATGGCCAGCGCCGCACGGCTGGATCTGGGGCTGCTGACCCCGAAATTCGTCGGCCAAATCCCCGAGGTGGGGCAGCTGTCGCCGGATACGGTCTCGGTCGAGGGGATCATCGGGTTGAAACCCGATCTGGTGGTCGCCAGCGCCTATATGCTGCCGCCCGAGGGATCGCTGCTGGTCCAGCACCTGCAAGCGGCGGGCATCCCGGTCGCCTGGACCAGCGGGCATGACGGTGCATTGCCCGCAGCCGAACAGTTGACCCGCGCCATGGGCTTCTGGGGCGCGGTCCTGCAACGACAGGATCGGGCGGCGGAACTGACCCGGTTCGGCCTGTCGCGTCTGGATGCGGTCCGGGCTTGCGCGCAGGGCGCTGACCGGCCGCGAGTCTATATGGAGATCATGTCCACCTTTGACGATTGCTGCTGGTCTGCCGGGCGGGCCTTTTGGGGCGATCTGATCGGCATGGCCGGGGGTGACCTGATCGCCAGCTCCGACGGTTGGAGCGCGAAGCTATCGACCGAAGGATTGCTTGCCCAGCAACCGCAGGTCTATGTCGCCACCGGGGCAGGCTTCGCGCCGGATATGCAGCCGGGAATCGGGCCGGGGCTGGACCCCGCAAAGGGCCGCGAAGGATTGCGCAGGGCGGCCATGTGCCCGGCCATTGCCGGATCGGCGGCGCTGCGTGACGGGCGCGTCCACGGCATCTGGTCCGGGCTGATCACCTCGCCGCTGCTGGTCCCGGTTCTGGCCGAATGCCTGGGCAAATGGCTGCAACCCGGTAGCTGTGCCGCGCTGGACCCGGAAAAGACGCTGGCTGCGCTGAACGCCTATCTGGTCCATCCGTTGCCGGGGCCGCTCTGGCTCTCACTCGGAGACGACTGATGCAGGCCCATGCCAGGATCGCTTTCCCAGCCGTCGAAGACTATTTTCAGACCATCCTCGACGCGCTCGACGCCCATATGTTGCCCACCCGCCGCATCGGCCCGCATGAGGCCGTGGCTGGCACACAGGACGAAATCCACCTGTGCATTCAGGACGGCCGTTTGGACGTGGACATCCGCTCGGATGACCCGGCTCAGCTCAATTCGATGCGTTACTCGGTCACCAGCCTAATCGATTTCAACGCGCGCGAGGCGGCTTTGACCATCGCGTGGCAGGGCGACATGGCGGGCGACACGCTGCCCGCCGAATTGCAGGTGCTGCATGTCGTTGGGACCGAGACCCTTGGCCCCAATTTCCGCCGCATCTGGTTCACGGGTGCGGACCTTGCCCGCTACGACACGGTCGCGCAGCTGCATTGCCGGCTTCTTTTCAAGCGGGGACGAGGGGTGCCCGAAGCATGGCCGATGATGACGGATGCGGGTCGCATCCGGTGGCCCGAGGGTCGCGCCCTGCTGGATACCCGCCTGTTCACCATCCGCCATGTCGATCTGGCAGGGGTGCGGCTGGCGGTGGATTTCCACCTTGGCAGCCATGCTGGCCCCGCGACCGACTGGGCACGCGGGGCCCAGCCCGGCGACGGCGTGGGCTTCATCGGCCCGGCCGCGCAGGGCTTGGTCGAGGCCGAGTTCCACGTCTTTGCGGGCGATGAAACCGGCCTGCCGGGCATCGCCAGATGCCTCGCCGCACTTGGGCCGGAGACAAAGGGGGCCGCCCTGATCGAAATCGACGGCCCGCAGGACGAGCAGATCATCTGGGCACCGCCGGGCTGTGATATCCGCTGGCTCCATCGGCAGGGTGCTCCTGCAGGCACGACCCGCCTGCTTGCCGATGCCTTCGCCAATATAGACTGGCCGCAGGATCTTGCCCGGGCGGCCTTCTGGTGCGGTGCCGAAAGAGATGCATTCGTGGAATTGTCGCGCGCAGCCCGCGCGCTGGGGTTGCCCCGTGACAGGATCACCGGCTACGCCCATTGGCGTCGCGGCATGAGCGAGCCGGAAATCGCCGCCGCGGGAAGCAGCGCCATCCGCGAATGAGGCATTGAGCAAGCTGGCCAGCACCTGCCCACGCCTTTCCCTTGGTAAAGATAAAGGTCACATCACGCGCGCTGCACTCACCGGCAGCTTTCAGACTGCATCCAGACGCGCCCGCTATAAATGCGAAGATCCCCCGCCACCGGCAGCAATCCGCCCGGCTGGATCGTGCCCCTCAGCTTTTTACTGCGCACCGCCTGAGTGACCGGTCCACGCATCGCAGCTGATCTGACCTCATTTGCCGCGCTGGTCGAGGCGGTCAGGGGAAGCGCAGGCTGGGCCGTGCTGCCTGATTTCATCGCCCGTCCCGCAGGGCTCGTGCCGGGACTGATTGACCTGCCGCCCCTCGCGCCGAATCTATGGCTTCGGGCCATGAACAGGCTCTGGCCCTGTAGGGTCCAGTGGGTGAGAGATTCTGTTGCCGCTACGCTGACGCCAAGATTTTCTGCCTGAGCATCGCAGGATGAACGGCAGCAAGGACCGTCACGCTGCAGACCCAGAATGTCCGCCCGGTCACCCGGGCCTGTCAAAGCAGAGCGGCCCCGAAGGGCCGCCCGAAGATTACGCCTGATGGTCAGTCAGGATCATGTCGGCGGCCTTTTCGGCCACCATGATCGTCGGTGCATTGGTATTCCCCGCCATGACGAAGGGGAAAATCGACGCATCCGCGACGCGCAACCCTTCGATCCCGCGCACACGCAGCTTCGGATCGACCACTGCCGCCTCGTCCACACCCATTTTGCAGGTGCCGTTCTGGTGGTGATAGGACATCACCGCCGAGCGGGCGTAATCCGCAAGCTGCTCGTCGCTTTGTACCTCCGCACCGGGATAGATCTCGCGCCCGCGCCATTCGTCCAAAGCCGATTGCTTCGCGATCTCGCGCATCTGCTTGATCGAGCGGACCAGGATATCGACGTCATATTGTGTCTGCAGCACCTGCGGATCTATCTGCATGACGTCATCCGGATCGGCCGAGGTCAGGCGGATCGCACCGCGCGAGGTCGGACGCACCCCCGATGCCATCAGGCTGAACCCGTTCATCGTCGGCTTCTCTTGTTCGGGCGCGTAATAGGGCACGAAGAAGAACAGCGGCTGCATGTCGATGCCCGGCAGTTCCGGATCGGACTTGGCGAAAAGATGCGCGTGCAAAGGCGTGATCGTCAGATCCGTGGGAGCGGGCAGTTCCTTGGCACCCTCATAGATCACCGGGCAAAGCGTGTGGTCATGCAGATTCTTGCCGACGCCCGGCAGGTCCAGCTTCACCGGAACACCGATTTTCTCAAGCTCCTCCTTGGCACCGATTCCGGACAGCATCAGGATGCGCGGGCTTTCGACTGCCCCGCCCGAGACCACAACCTCGCGCGCGGCCGCGACTGTATGCAGCTTGCCGTCTTGCATATAGGTCACGCCGGTCGCGCGATTGCCCTCGATCTCGACGCGGTGGACGCGAGCATTGGTAATCAGCGTCAGGTTCGGACGCTCCAGCGCCGGGCGCAGGAAGGCCACCGCGGTCGAGGCGCGCTTACCGTCCTTGGTGTTCAGATCGACATAGGCGACGCCGTCCTGTGCCCGGCCGTTGGTATCGTCGTTATATGTGTGGCCAGCCTGGATGGCGGCCTCGACGATGGCCTTGGTGACCGGATGCGGTTCGTAATCCGCGGTCACATGCAAAGGTCCTCCCGCACCGTGGAACTCATCCTCGCCGCGCGAGAAATCCTCGGATTTTCGGAAATAGGGCAGGACCGATGCATAATCCCAACCCTCGCAGCCGAATTCATTGGCCCACTGATCGTAGTCCGAGGCATTGCCACGAACATAGATCATGCCGTTCAGCGAGGAGGAGCCGCCCAGTGTCTTGCCACGTGGCCAGTAAAGCACGCGGTCATGGGCATGCTGCTGAGGCACGGTGCCATAGCCCCAGTCGTATTCGGTTCCCCAAAGCTCGATCAGGCGCATCGGCGTCGAAATCATCTCGCTGCTGTCGGGTCCACCCGCCTCGATCAGCAAGACCGAAGCACCATTCGCCGACAGTCGGTTCGCCAACACACACCCTGCCGAGCCCGCGCCGCAGATAACATAGTCGTAGGATTTTTCCGTCGCATCGGCAGGGTTCACGCTGGCACCCCACAATCCGCCGCCAAGGCTAAGAACGCCCGAAGCCACGGCAGTGCGCCCAATGAAGCCGCGCCGGCTCATCCCTTTTTCTGTGCTGTCCCTCGTCATCCGTTCCTCCTGCGATTGACACTCTGCGGCCTGCGGCAGGATGGGACGGGGGCAGGTCTTGAGTCTTGGTTCATCGCGCCAACTGGATTGGCCGTGCGCGCCAGTCTGAGCGTGGGGTCACCCCTGCTTTCAAATAATCAAAAAACAGTCGGAGCGACGCCAGCTTTGCGAGGTACTGGCGGGAGACAGCAAGTGCTTCTGGCCAATCCGGACACGGCAAGCGTTTTTCCCTGCTCCGCTATCAAGATGCATGTCACGGACATACGTGTCACGGTGATGCGGGTCCTATCGCCGACGACCAGCACCGCTCATCACGCTGCCATGATCGAACCTGTCGGCGCGGTCATGTGATATGGCGCAGTCGGCATCGCGCTCGTCGATGCTGGCGAGCGCCGACGATAGATCTGCGAGGTAGACCACTAGGCGTTGCATTTCCTCGTGCGGTTTCAGGTAGCGGTCGGCATGGCATTCGCTGCGAAAACCCAACTCGTCGGTGATCAGGTCATGGCGGATGGCGGTCCTGCATGAGAGTGCGCGGCATTCTGTGTGTGGCTGATTGGGTCCATGCTTCTTGAGGGGGGCAAGGGCGATGACAGAACGAACTGCTGGACGGGTCACTGAAGGGCTGCAAGCGACCTGAGTATATACTGAGCGACACAGGGCTGATGAAAGAGCTGAAGGTCCGGCTGATAACGCAGATGCCGGGGGCCGAATTGACGGCATCTGGGCTATGAGGCCGACGCGGGCCGCCCCCTGAACAGACCGACCGGCGGATGGTGTTGCCACGAAGCGGGTGAAGTGCCGCTTTCGGTGCTTCGCGACCGGGACGGCAGTTTCGAGCCGGAATTGGTTCAGAAGGGCCAGACCCGGATCGACGATCTCGACGACAAGATCATCGGTCTTTACGCTGCAGGGCT
The DNA here is from genome assembly GCF_014851995.1 of Paracoccus sp. PAR01. Lineage (NCBI taxonomy): Bacteria > Pseudomonadati > Pseudomonadota > Alphaproteobacteria > Rhodobacterales > Paracoccaceae > Paracoccus > Paracoccus sp. PAR01. Next base: position 18,258 of record NZ_JACVAW010000013.1, on the reverse strand, counting down.
GTCGGTGCGCGTAAGGGTGGCGGAACCGCGCCTGAGCCGTTCATCAGCGTGATCGGTGGTTTGCTACCGTCCCAGATCAACGACGTGCCCGATCGGCGACGCATCTCCCAGAGGGCTGGTTTGTCTCGCGACCAAACCCGGCCTTCGCTGCATTGCCACTGATATGCGTCCCTCCATGCAGGGTTCTGGTGCAGAACTCAGGTTGGACATTCGACGAAATTTTCCACCTCGATCCCCGGACTTGATACCTCAATCGCCGCGCCGCTGGGCGAACTGAACAGCCGTTTCAGCGGCGAAGTATCCTGACAATCTGGCCATGGCCTTCATGGGCACGTTCGAGGCAAGGCTACAGATTCAGCGCCACGGTCGAAGCGCTGTATTGCTGCTCGCACGGCGTCCGTGGTCGTGTCGCTTCGCGACGGACTTGTCCCATATGGCTTCCATTCATTCGAAAGGATCGCACCATCAAACCGTGGGACAATACCTAGCTTGCCGAGCCTTCGGGGGCAGCGAGACCGGCAATGCCAAATTTTTCTTTCTTCCGATTAGAGCAAGGACATGGTGATACGATCGACATTACCGCGCCTGAAAGGCTTCGGTTTTCCTCGTCAAATCATCGCCTATGTCGTCTGGCTGTATCACCGCTTTGCGCTAAGCGCTGCCGATGTCGAGGACCTGCTTGCGGAGGCGATGTGACGGTCAGCCGGGATACATTCGCCAATGGGTAAACTGCTTCGGCCGCCATTTTGCTGCCTGCATCAGGCGCGACAGGCTCGGTGCGGCTGACAAATGGCATCTCGAGGAGGTCGTCCCCGATCAACTGGCGGAAATGCTGGCTGTGGCGGGCAATGGATGCGAGCGGGGCGTGCTGGATATTCTTGTCTAGCCACAGCGCAATGCCAAAGCCGCAAGGCGCTTTCTGACAAAGCTGATCGCCCGGTTCAGCGAGCCACGTGTTTTCAAACCGGTTCGTGAAATTGTGCCAGGTGCGGGTCGTCGCGCGCACAAGGGCATGAACAACCGGATCGAGGGATCGTACAGGCCAACCCGAAGGCCCGAGAAGATCATGGGGCGGTTCAACTTACCCAGGCAGGCCCAAAGGTTTCTGGCAGCTCACGACCAGATCAACACCGTCTTTCGCCCGCTGCCTCGTACCGTCATGCCAGAGCCGATGCTTTCGGCCTCTGGAGCGGCTATGCGGCCGAAATGAGCGCCCTGACAGACCGGAGGCTCACGCGGCTCAATCATGCCCAAAAAAGCTTGCCAATCCCTCTTCTCGACGTCGTTCATCTGGGGAGTTCGGGCGCGATGCAGGCCAGCGCGGCACGTAAGGTCGGCCTTCTCATCGCAGCCTGCCCGCGCCCGGATCAAACTCCATCGTTTGTCGCTTACGCCGTCGGCCTCGCCGCTTGCCATTTTGGCAGGTAGCTGAGCGCGTTCAACGCCTCGGGGCCCGTGGGCTGGATGCCCGCCTTGGCCAGCACCGGCAACAGATCACCGCGATCATGCTGGGCCAGCAGATCGGTTGCGCCGCCGATATGGGTCCCGCCGATGAAGACTTGTGGGATCGTCGGCTGCCCGGTCTGCTGGTGCAGGGCCCGCCGAATTTCGGAAGCGCTGGCTTGCATCTCGACCGAGTCGAGATCGACCGAACGATAGGTCACGCCAAGATCCTGCAGGAAGCGTCGGACCGACCACGAAAACTCGCACCATTCCAGCGCGAACATTACCACGGGCTGATCGCGCGAGGTGATCGCGGCCTCGACGAAGGCGCGCGCCTGCGCCGAGGGGTGCGGGATCGGCTGGGCGGCGATTGCGGGCCGCGCTGCGGGCGCGCCGAAACGGCATAGCGGCGTCGATTCCGAAATCGCCCGTTCTTCCTTGTCCATCTCTTGCCCGATCTGTTCGAAAAGCGGGGTGGACAGGTAGCGTTCTCCGGTATCGGGGACCATGAACAGGATACGGCTGCCCGGCTGCGCCGTCCGGGCCACGACCAATGCCGCGGCAAGCGTCGCCCCGGCCGAGATGCCGCAAAAGATCCCCTCTTGCCGCGCCAGTTCGCGCGCAAGCCGGATCGCCTCGGTCCCCGAGACCGGCTGGACCGCATCGACCCATCCGGCCGCGATCGCGTCGCGAGTCAGGTCGGGGATGAAATCCGGCGACCAGCCTTGCATCGGATGGGGGCGGAAATGCGGATGGCTCTCGGGCCTGCCATCCGGGCGATAGGGTTGGGCCAGTCCGCTGGCCAGCATCGGGGCGTTTTCGGGTTCGGCCAGAATGATCCGTGTCGCCGGGCTTTCCGCCCGCAGCACCTTGGCCACACCTTTCAGCGTGCCGCCGGTGCCGGACCCGGTGACGAAATAATCCGGTCCGTTTCCGCCGAAATCCCGTAAAATCTCGCGGGCGGTGGTGCGGCTATGGGTCTGGGCATTGGCCTCATTGTCGAATTGCCGGGTCCAGAACCAGCCATGGGTGGCGGCCAGCTCGCGCGCCTTGTCGACCATGCCCGAGCCCTTTTCCGAGGCCGGCGTCAGCACCACCTTTGCGCCCAGAAAGCGCATCAGCCGACGCCGCTCGACCGAGAAGTTTTCGGCCATGACCACGACCAGCGGATAGCCCTTGCGGGCGCAGACCATGGCAAGGCCGATGCCGGTATTGCCGCTGGTCGCCTCGATCACGGTCTGACCGGGGCGCAGGGCACCGGTCCGCTCGGCCTCATTGATGATGCCCAAGGCCATCCGGTCCTTGACCGAACCGAGGGGATTGAAGGCCTCAAGCTTGGCATGGATTTCGACGCCCTCGGGGGCCAGCCGCGCAAGGCGCACGACCGGCGTGTTGCCGATGGTGTCCAGAATGGATGCATGCAATCCGGTCATGTCCTGTTCCTTTCGATCAGATGTCCGGTGGAATCAGCGATTGTGGAAACTGCTTCCGATAAGTTCCGAGCGATGAAGGCCGATATCCTTCAGCCCCATATCCGAGAGCCGCGAAAGGGTGCGCCGGGTCGCCGCGATCTGATGGCGGTGTCGCCAGCCTGCCCATACCCGTGCCAACAGACCGAAGCCGGGTAGGGACATCTTGGCAGACGCGCCACCCGCAACCACCGCCCCGATGGAAAGCAGGCCCGCGCCGCCCGCCTGCCAAGGGCCCGGCGCTTCATGCAGGACCAGCGCGGCGATGATGACCGAAAGGCCGGGCACAAGCGCCGCAAAGACCGAGGCCCGCGCCGCGCCCAGCAGGTGGACGGCGCGGCTGAAGCAGTAAAGCGCCGCGATTGCGGAAAGCAGGGATTGATAAACGGCCTGCAACATCAGGTCGGATGGCGCGGCGGCCATCAGGGTTCCGGGTCCGCGCAGGATCATCCAGCCCGGCAGATACAGCAGCAGCGAGGCCAGACAGACCACCGCCGCCGCGACCATCGCCGGCAGGCCCGAGCGGCGCATCGCCACGGCATAGCCCGACCACATCATGGCCCCGAGGATGAAAAGCCCCAGCCCCGCGCGGCCATGCGGGCCACCTATGCTTTGCAATGCAATACAGGCGACGCCGGTCAGAATGCAGCCTAGCCCCGCGACTTGCCCGCGTGTCATCCGCTCGCCCAGCAGGGGCACGGCCAGCGCGGCCGTGAACAGCGGCATCAGCCCGACGGTGACCGCGCCTCCGGTTCCGGCCGAGGCCAGCCTGACCCCCGTTGCCGCCACCAGCGCATAGGGCGCGCCAGCCCCGACGGCCATGAAGAACAGGTTCGCGGCACCCGCCTTGCGGATCTTCAGGCGCATGCGCCAAGCCAGCGGCAGCAGCAGCACCCCCGAGATGCCAAAGCGCAACGCGGCAAGGTCGGGGGCGGGCAGGCCGTCGCTTGCGCCGATGCGGGTGACGGTCCACCAACCGCTCCAGATCACGGCGGCGCCAAGGCCCCATAGCCAGCCTTCAGGCCGCGACCTGCGGCACGCTGCTGGCGGGACGGGTTCGAGAACCGGAACGGCAACCGCCACGCCTGGGATGACGGGAAATGATGGTCGAACATGACGGGTCATCGGGATATCCTGTCGCTGTGCAACGCGGCCCTGCCGCATGCCCAAGGACCTACATCCGGGCCTCGCCCAGCGTCCTTATCAGCGCCTGATCTTTGGCGTATCATCAGCGCATGGGTCCGCCCGCCCGGGACAATCGCCATGATCCACAGTTTCGGCGCCTTCGAACTGGACGAGGACGCGCGCAGCCTGCGCCTGAATGGGGCCGACCAGAAGGTGCAGCCCCTTGTCTTCGACCTGCTCGCACATCTGTTGCGCAATGCGGGCCGGGTCGTACCCAAGGATGAGCTGATGGACGCGCTGTGGCCGGATGTCATCGTCACCGAGGCCTCCTTGCAGCGCTTGGTCAGTCTGGCGCGCCGCGCGCTGGAGCCGGGCGGCATGGGCGATGCGATCCGCAGCTTCGTGCGCCATGGCTACCGTTTCGCGCTGGATCGGCCCGGGCTGGCGCATCTGGAGGCGATGACCGACCCGGTTCCGGACAACCGGATTGAGGCCGCAGACCTCGCCCGCCTGCACGACTGGGCCGGACTGGTCCATCGGTTCGAGGCGCTGGACGGGCAGGGCGGTCTGGGCGGGGCGGATCTTGATCTTTGGGCCTTCGCGGTGGAATGCCGGGGCCGCCCCTTCGAAGCGATCCCGGTGTTGATCCGCGGGGTTGCCGCGCATCTGTCCGAGAACCGCCCCGAGCTTGCCGCGCGGGCAGCGGTGACCATCGCGAAGCTGGAACTTGAGCGCAGCGCCGCCGCCGCCGCCGCGGGCTGGCTTGATCGGGCCGAGGCGCTGACGGGCAGCCATCAGGATCCGCGTCTGGCCGCCTATCTGCTGTGGATGCGCTCGCGCCTTGCGACCTTCTCGGGCCGCGCGGATGAGGCCTTGTCGCTGTCGATGCGCGCCAGCGAAGCCGCCCGCATCTGTGGCGATGCCGGTCTGATCGCGCTGACCCTGACCTATGAGGGCTTCTACAACATCGCGCTTGGCGATACCGCGCAAGGGATCGACCAGCAGAACCATGCCGCCGCCATCGCGCTGTCCAGTCAGGTCGATCCCGTGACCGGCAGCCTTGTCTATTGCAATATCCTGTGGAGCTGCCGGACCTTCTCGGATTGGGCGCGGGCACGGCAATGGAGCATTGGCTTTGAAAGCTGGTGCGCCGCCAGCTTTGCCGAGGTGCCCGGCTCATGTGATTTGCACCGCGCCGAGATCCTTGGCACGCAGCGCCGCCTGCCCGAGGCCTTGCAGGCGATCGAAACGGCGATCCCGAAGCTTTCCGACGAAGAGGCCTTCTCGATCGGGGAAGGTTACCGCGTGCGCGGCGATCTGCGCGCGATGATGGGCGATCTGGACGGGGCGCGGGCCGATTACGCCGCCGCCTATGCCAGCGGCTGGGATGCCGAGCCGGGCAATGCCTTCCTGCTGGCCGAAACCGGTCAGCACGACCCGGCATTGGCCGCGCTGGATCGCACGCTGTCGGGGGCGACGTGGTATCACCTGCAACGGCGCGGCATGCTGCTGGCGCATAAGGCGCGGATCGCGGCGCTTGCTGGTCGCGGTGATGTGGCGCGTGCCGCACTGGATGAGTTGCAATCCCAGCCGGGCCGCTGGAGCCAGCCCGCCGCGCATGCGCTGATGAACGAGGCCCGCCATTGGCTGGACCCCGAAGACCCCGAGGCCGCGCGTTTCCTGATGCTGGCGCGCCAGCTTTGGACCGGCGCCGGGATTGAATATCACGCGGCACGGGTGCGGCTTGACCTTGCGCGGCTGTATCTGCGCGCGGGCGACGAGACGGCGGCGCGGGCTGAAATCTCGGCCTGTCTGCGCAGCGCCGAGCGCATCGGCTCACCCCGGTTGCAGGTCGAAGCCGCGTCGCTGGCGGCACCTGTCACGAACTGATGCCCGCAGGCGCGCCGAGCAGGATCGGCCAAGGATCAGCCGGCGATAAGGATTAGCGGCGGCCCTCGCTGATATTCTGGTCTCTCGCGTCAATGGCGCGGTTGAACCGCAACGGCCGGAATTTCCGGCCCGACAAGGGAATAGTCACATGCAGCTATACGTCATCCGCCGCCCCAGTGCTTGGGCCACTCTTGCGGATCTGGAAATGGCCGGGGCAAAATCGGCCCGGATCGGCAATGATGAGATGTCCGATCAACTGCGCTGGATCCGCAGCTATGTGGTTCACGAACCAGACGGGCGCATCGGCACCTTCTGCATCTATGAGGCGATGAACGGCGAGGCGATCCGCGAACATGCCCGCCGCGTCGGCATGCCGGGCGAGGAGTTCTATCCGGTGGCCACCACCGTCATCGTCCGTCCCGACCCCGCCGAGTCCGTCCCGGCCTGAGAGCAATACGCCTAACCATTATCTGCTTGCCATGCGGGGGGTCACCTTCCCGCGTGGCAGGAATTGGATTGTCCTCGACACATTTTTGTTCCGGAGGCGACCTGACCGGCATGCTGGTCAGCAGATCGCCAATCCGTCACCCTGACCGGTAGGAATTCAGAAGCAGGGTGGTCTGTCGTCTGACCACCGATTTCAGCGCCTCGTTCCGCGCTGAGGTGATCTCGGTCCAGCCCAGCATGTCCTCGACATGATCGCGGGCCAGATGAACGATCATCAGCTGGCCATTGACCGTGGTCGAGACGATCTTACTATCCTCAGAAGAAAGGCGACCGTCAGCAATCCGCGCGACCACGGCGGCGCAGCAATCCTGAATCCGACGACCGGTGGCCTGCTGACCCGAAGGCGTGCTTTTCTGCCAGTTCGTCAGGGCGCGGTGCTGGGCCACGAACAGCGCACGGCTGCCAGCGTCGGGCATGGCGAACAGGAAATCCGCAAGCCTTTCCAAGATCCGGCAATAGCCGTCGATCAGCCTGTCGCTGTCGGCCTTGTCCGCCAGCAGGGTTTCAACCGCGGCAATGACCGGGCCGACCGCTTCCCAGGCGGACATGTGCAGATTGTCGACACAAGCTTGGTAAAGCCCTTCCTTGTTCTCGAAATAATACTGGATCGAGGGGGCAGGCACACCCGCTGCACCGGCAATCTCACGGGTCGAGACGCCCGCAAAGCCCTTCTCTCCAAAAAGGGTGATCGCGGTCTGGATGATCTTTGCCCGCGTTTCCTCGCCACGAGCATAGCCGCTTTCGGCGTTGCGTCTTCTTAAACTCGTCATGACACCTCCTTGCAGGGAGAAGGGTAGCACGGGCCGAGAAATTATTCCAAGTGGAAAACTTTTGCCAATTGACAGAAATGTTCCAACTGGAATAATTCAGCCGATCCCGTCAATGTCAGGCCAACCGCAGATGAACGCAAACCCATCCCCGCAATCCATCACTGCGGCCCAGACGGCGATTCCGCAAAAACGCAGCCGGGTGCGGCAAGTTCTGGCCGTCCTGCTGGTCCTTGCCGTGATGATCGGCGGGTTCTTCTTCTATGATTGGTACGCGAACGGGCGCTTCATTGAGCGCACCGACAACGCCTATCTGCGGGCCGACAAGGTTTCGATGGCGCCGGTGGTCTCGGGCAAGATCGACCAGATCTATGTCGCGGATAACCAAGAGGTGGTCGCAGGCCAGCCCTTGCTGAAAATCGACCCGCGTCGCTACGAATTCGCAATGCGCGAGGCTAGGGCCACCGTCGATGGCCGCAAGGCCGAGCTGGTGAAAAGTCAGGCCGATCTTGCAAGTCAGGCGTCGGTCATTGCGCAGGCGCAGGCCGATCTGGAAAGCGCCGCCGAGGATGCCAAGCTGGCCCAAAAGGATTTCGACCGGATGTCGCCTTTGGCGGCCCGTGGGGTCGAAAGCCAGCAAAAGGTCGAGCGGGCACGGACGGCGCTGGATCAGGCCGGGTCCATCACCCATCTGAAGCAGGCCGTATTGGACGAGGCCCGCCAGCAGACCACAGCCCTGAAGGCGCAGGTCGAGAAAGCTCAGGCCGACCTTGCCGCTGCCCGCGAAAGCCTTGGGCGGGCCGAGATCGACCTTGAGGACACGGTCCTGCGCGCTGCCATCTCGGGGAGGTTGGGCGACCGTACGGCGCAACTTGGGCAGTTCGTCCAGCCCGGCACGCCGCTGCTGACCATCGTGCCGACCGACGACATCTATCTGGTCGCGAATTTCAAGGAAACGCAGATCGCGGATATGCGCGCGGGCCAGCCCGTCCGCATCGACATCGACGCCTATCCCGATCTGAAACTGACCGGGATCGTTGACAGTTTCGCCCCCGGAACCGGGGCGCAATTCGCGCTGCTGCCGCCCGAAAATGCCACCGGCAATTTCACCAAGATCGTCCAGCGCGTTCCCGTCCGCATCAGGCTTGAGCCCGGCCCGACCGGTCTGCCGCCGTTGCTGCCGGGCCTGTCGATCGAGGTCTCGGTCGATACCGGCGCGACCGAGCATGTGAAGCTGGCATCAGGACAATGACCGGGCAGATGACCGCCCCGACCGGGCCCGGTCCCGAAACGGCGGGCCTGACCGATTGGATCGCCGTCGTCGCCGGAGCCGTCGGCGCGCTGATGGCGACGCTGGATATCTCGATCACGAACACCGCCTTGCCGCAGATCCAAGGCGCGATCGGGGCCAGCGGCACCGAGGGCACGTGGATCGGTACCGGCTATCTGGTCGCCGAGGTGATCATGATCCCGCTGACGGCATGGTTCACACGCCTGCTGGGGCTGCGGACGCTGCTGTTGGTGACCACCACGGCCTTCGTGCTGTTCTCGATCTTCTGCGGGCTGTCGGGCAGCCTGCTTGCGATGATCATCGGGCGCATCGGGCAGGGCTTTTTCGGCGGCGCGCTGATCCCGACCGCGCAGGTCATCGTCCGCACCCGGTTACCCGCGCGCCAGATGCCGGTCGGGATGAGCATTTTCGGCATCATCGTCCTGATCGGCCCCATCCTTGGGCCGGTGCTTGGCGGCTATCTGGCCGAAGAGGTTAGCTGGCGCTGGTGCTTCTTCCTGAACCTGCCGGTCGGCATCGCGCTGGCCGTACTGCTGCTGGTCGGCCTTCCCCGGCAAAGGGCCAATCTGGGCCTTTTGGCGAAGGCGGATTGGTGGGGCATTCTTGGCATGACGCTGGCCTTCAGCTGCCTGACCGTCGTTTTTGAAGAGGGCCAGCGCGAAGGCTGGTTTGAATCCCCGACCATCCTTGGCCTGACGCTGGCCTCGCTGCTGGGTTTCGCCATTCTTCTGCTGGCGCAAAGGACAAGCGCCGACCCGGTCATCAAGCTGTCCCTTCTTGGGAACCGCGCATTCTCCAGCGCCGCGCTGATCGCGATGGCGGTCGGTGCGGCCTCCTATGGCGCGACCTTCATCCTGCCGCAGTTTCTCAGCACCATCGCCGGGTATAATCCGCGGCAGGCCGGTGCAATCATGGCGCTTTCGGCAGTTCCGGTGTTCCTGCTCGTGCCCATTCTGCCCCGCGTCATCGGCCGCTTCGATGCGAGGGTCATGGTCGCGCTGGGTCTGGTCTGCTACGCGGCAAGCTGCTTTGTCGATATCGGGCTTAGCCCCGACAGCGCCGGGTCGGATTTCACCGTCTCGCAATTGCTGCGCGGGATCGGCCAAATTCTGGCCTCGATGCCGCTTAATCAGGTGTCCATGGCCGCCATCGGACGCGAGAATGCCGCCGACGGGGCAGGCATCTACAGCATGGCGCGCAATCTGGGCGGCTCGATGGGCCTGGCGTTAAGCGGCGTCGTCATCGACCAGCGCAGTGCGGTTCATTCGGATGCCATTCGCGAGACGCTGACCGCGAATTCGCTGGCCGGACAGGCGCGGCTGGCCGCGGACGGGGTAAGCCAAGGCATCGACGCGGCCACCGCGAAGCTGCGCGCCGTCGCCCAACTGTCCAGCCTGATCGAGCGGCAGGCGCTGGTCATGACCTATAGCGATTGCTTCTGGCTGATGGGGGTCATGATCCTTGCGATGACACCCGTGGTCTTGCTGCTCCGCCGTCCGAAATAGTCGCGTGATTTCTGTTGGCTAAGCCGTGGGCCATATCGCCGGAGTGGCCGTTTCTTATTCCAGACCTTCCGCGACGAATCCGGTCGTCGAGCGGACATCGTCCACAATCTTGTCGGCAAGGTTTTGGGCGGCGGGCGACAGGCGCTGATTTCGCAGCGTGATCAGCGCCATGCTGCGGGTGATGGTCGGCTCGGTGATATCAAGGATCACCGTTGCCTTGAGATTGCCCTTGGCAAGACGCGTCGCGGGCTGGACGGCAACCCCAAGACCAGCCTCGGCCATCGCCATGATCGTCTCGGCCTGAATGAACTGATAGCGTGTCGGCAGGTCCAGACCCTTGGCGCGCATGGCCGCGTCCAGCATTCTGCGCACTGCCGTCGCCTGAGTTTGCACGAGCATCGGCAGTTGTGAAAGCTCGGCCAAGGTGATGCTGTCGCGCGGCCCGTCAAGGAAGTGATGCGGTACCAAGGCCTGCAACGGCTCGACCATGATCGTGGTGAAATCGAAGGCCTCGTCCTGATCCTCGGGGCCGACGGCGAAATCGACCTCTTTCTGCCGTAGCGCCTCATACAGGTCTTTCGACGTCAGTTCCCTGACGGTGACGGCAATGCCGGGATAGGTCCGAACGAATTCGGTCAGCACCGGGGGCAGGTGGATCGAGGCCATATGCGACGAACAGGCCAGGGACAGCTGGCCACGCTTGGCATCGTTTTCCTCGCGGATGCGGCGCAGGCCAAGATGGATCTCGTAGAACGCCTTTCTGGTGCTGTCGCGCAGATGCGCTCCTTCCGGCGTCAGCTTCACGCTGCGCGTCGTGCGTTCGAACAGGGCGACGCCAAGCTGGGCCTCGATCTGCATGATCTGAGCGCTGACCGCCGAATGCGAACGGTGCAGCTTCTCGGCGGCGGCGCGGAAACTGCCTTCCTCGGCCACCACCAGAAACGTCTGCAACACCTTCATGTTGACATTGCCGATGATGTCCACGGGGCCCCCATTCTATTGGTTTGCAAACCAGACCAATCGTGATGATTTTGTGGTTTGTTCTGCCAGAAGGCAATCGCTAGGCTTCATCTTGTCGCGGGTGTCCGCGAATTGTCATTCGGTCGAATGTGCTGGGAGGAGAAACCGGCGGGGGCGTTCGACCCGGGAGGAAAACATGGGTTCGAACATGAGGGGCGTGACCCGTCGCGCATTCGCGATCGGTTGCGCAGCACTTCTGACGGCATCGCAATTTGCGATCACCGCCGCGCAGGCATCCGACTATCCGGCCAAGGACATCCAATATGTCGTGACCGCCGGCGTTGGCGGCGGCAGCGACATTCTGGCGCGCACGCTGGCCAAGGTCATTCAGGAAAAGCAGCTTATTCCGGTGAACATTCTGGTCGAGAACCGCACCGGCGGGTCGGGTGCGGTCGGCTACAGCTACATCAACGCGCAAGAGGGGAATTCCTATACGCTTGGCGGCGTCGGCGTCAGCTTCTTCACCACGCCATTGCTGGGCAAGATGCCGATCAACTACAAGAATTTCACGCCGCTCGCGGCCATTGCGCGCTCGCCCTATATCCTTGCGGTGGCCAATACCTCGCCGATCAAGACCATCGACGATCTGAAGGCCGCCAAGGGGCTGAAGATCGGCACGGCGGGCGCCGTCTCTGACCCGGCAATCCTTGCCCATATCACCAACAAGCAGCTCGGCACCGATATCAAGGTGGTGCCCTATGATGGCGAGGGCGAGGTTATTGCCGCGATCCTTGGCGGGCATCTTGATCTGCTTTACGGCAATCCGAACGAGATCCTTGAGCAGGTTAAGGCGGGCACGCTGCGGCCTCTGGCGGTGACCTCGCCCGAGCGGATGACCTCGCTTGCCGAGGTGCCGACCTTCAAGGAACTGGGATATGACATCGTCCACACGCAGCTGCGCGGCATCATCATGCCCTCAGGCGTGCCCGCCGAAACCGTCGCCTATTGGGAAGGCATCTTGAAGACCGTCGCCGAAAGCCCGGAATGGCAGGCCCAATATGTCGACCGCTTCAACGAAACCCCGCTTTATCTGAACAGCGCCGAATTCGGAGCCGCGATGGTCGAGACCAGCGCCCGCTATGAAAGCGTCATGCGCGACCTTGGACTGGCCAAGTAGGCCGGACAGGATCGAAGCGGCCGGCCAGCTTGGCCGGTCGTCACCGCAGGGAGGATAACATGGTCAAAATTCGTCACGCCGACATTGCCGTTTCGGCGCTGCTCATCCTGTTTGGCGCCTATGTCGCCTATCAGGGCATGGGCTACGGCTATATCGAGGAAGGCAACCCATCCGCGGGCTTCTTTCCCTTCTGGATCGGGCTTGGCATTCTGATCTTCTCGGGCGCAAATCTGTTCAACGCAGTCCGGCGCTTGGAGCTGATCGAAACCATCGGCAAGGCCGAGATCGTCCGGGTCGCGCTTTGCACCGTCGCGATGATCGCCTTTGTCTGGCTGTCTGGCCTTATCGGCATGATCGCTGCCGGGTTTTTGCTGATGCTTGCCATTGGCGCGATCTTTGGCCCGCGAAATTCAAGGTTCTACAGCATTCTGGCCGTCGTCTCGGCGGCGATGACCGCAATCCTCTACGTCGTTTTCGGCAGCCTGCTTGCCGTCCCCCTGCTTTAAGCGCGGAAGGTAGACCATCATGTTCGAGGCTTGGGGACTTCTTTTCAACGGGCTGGCGGCCGCGTCCGAGCCCTCCATCCTGCTGGCCATCTTCATCGGCTCGGTCATCGGCCTGTTCATTGGTGCGCTGCCGGGACTTGGGCCGACTGCCGGCGTCGCGATCCTGTTGCCGGTCGCCGTCGGATTTGACGGGACGGCAGCCATCGCGGCACTTGGTGCGGTCTATTACGGCGCGCAATATGGCGGTGCGGTGACCGCGATCCTGCTGGGTATTCCCGGCGATGCCTCGGCGACGATGACCGTGATCGACGGCTACCAGCTTGCGAAGCAGGGCAAGGCGGGACCGGCACTTGGCATCAGCATTGCCGCATCCTTCGTGGGTGGCCTGATCGGGCTGCTGCTGCTGACGGCCTTCGCCACGACCATTGCACGCGCCGCGATTGCCTTCGGCCCGATCGAGATGACCGCGCTGATGATCTTTTCGCTGTCGCTGGTCAGCGTGCTTGGCGGAAGGGACCCGATCAAGGCTGGCGTTTCGCTGTTTGGCGGGCTTTGGATCGGAACGATCGGCCTTGATCCGATCATGGGCGTGCCCCGTTTCGAATTCGGCAGCATCTACCTGTTCGATGGCATCGAGTTCTCGATCCTTGCCGTCGGGTTGTTCGGTCTGGCCGAGATGTATGCCACAGCCCCCCTATCGGAGGATGAGACAAATCGTGCCCGCTTCCGGTTCCGCGAGCTTTTGCCGAATGTGCGCGAGACCCTGCGCTGCTGGCGCGAGCTGATCTCGGGTTCGCTCATCGGCTTCTTTGTCGGCGTGCTTCCGGGTGCGGGCGCGACGGCGGCGACGATGATTTCCTATGCCTTCGCCAAGCGCTTCGCCAAGAATCCTGAGCGTTTTGGCAAGGGCGCGATGGAGGGCGTGGCCGCGCCCGAGGCCGCCAATAACAGCGCCTCTTACGGCAATATGATCCCGATGTTTGCCCTGGGCATACCGGGCTCGGGGACGACTGCGGTGCTGATGGGGGGCTTGCTGATGATCGGGCTGCAGCCGGGCCCGATGCTGTTTCAGACCCAGTCCACGTTCGTCTGGACGATCTTTGGCAGCTTCTACATCGGCAATCTGGCGTTGGTCGCCATCACCATTCTGCTGACGCCGATCCTTGCCACCGCCGCCTTCGTGAAACCGGGTTTCCTGTTCCCTGCGGTGATGTCGATCGTGATGTTCGGCATCTATTCGATCGACAATTCGATGTTCCAGGTCCTGCTGGCCATTGGTTTCGGGGTCGTCGGTTATATCATGATGAAGCTGGATTATCCGCCGGTGCCGCTGGTGCTTGGCATGATCCTTGGTCCCATCCTTGAACGCGGCATCCGCCGCACGTTAATCGGCTCCGACGGCGATGTCGGCGTGTTTTTCCAAAGCCCGATTGCGCTGGTCATCTTCGCGCTTACGGCCGCCTTGATCATCCTTCCGTGGTGGATGAACCGGCGCGCACGGCACGCGCCTGCCGACCACCCTGAACTGACGCCGAAGGTCGGTCCCTGACCGTCCTTCGCTTCCCGATCCCCCTCATCTGAAACCAGAGCGGAGACCGATGCCATGGTCTATCACCACCTTTATTCGAAATTCGCCAAAAAGGACCATGTCCGTGCGGGCGTCATCGGTGCGGGAAATTACGGCACCGCGATTGTCACCCAAGATCCCCATACGCCGCTTCTTTCCGTTGTCGTGGTTGCAGATCTGTCGCTTGATGCCGCCAAGGGCGCTTATCTGAAGGCCGGGTTCGATCCGTCCTTGCTGGTCTATGCCGACAGCGCCGAGGCCGCCCAATGCGCCATCGATGACGGCAAGCGGGTCTATACCGACAAGCCATTGTTGGTGGCGGACCTGCCCTCGGTCGATATCGTCTGCGAAAGCACCGGCATCCCCGAGGCAAGCGTGGTCTATGCGCTGCGCGCGATCAAGAACGGCAAGCATGTCGCGATGATCACCAAGGATTGCGACGTGACGGTCGGGCCGATGCTGAAGAAATTGGCGAAGGAAGCGGGCGTCGTCTACACCCCCGTTGACGGCGATCAGCACGGTCTGCTGATCCAGCTTTACGAATGGGCGAAATCCGTCGGCCTGTCGGTGATCAGCGGCGGTAAGGCGACGGATGGCGAGTTCATCTACGACGCCGAAACCGGCGAGGCCCGCATCATGACCGACAAGCCGATCCACGCGCCCTATCAGGCCTCAATCATCGTCGCGCCCGAGGATCGCGAATTCCTGCAGATGATCCCTCAGGGGCGCACGGCCGAATATGTCGCGCAGCGCGCCAGAATATTGGCCAAGCTGCCGCAGCCCGGCTCATATGATCTGTGCGAAATGACGATCGCCGCCAATTATACCGGGCTGGAACCGGCGGTGGATACGCTTGTTCATGCGCCGCTGCGCGTTACGGAAATTCCGGTCGCCTATTGCGAGCAGGCGCATGGAGGGGTTTTCGACCGGGCGGGCAAGATCGACCTTGCGACCTGTCTGC
Organism: Paracoccus sp. PAR01; assembly: GCF_014851995.1. NCBI lineage: Bacteria > Pseudomonadati > Pseudomonadota > Alphaproteobacteria > Rhodobacterales > Paracoccaceae > Paracoccus > Paracoccus sp. PAR01. The sequence goes on along the minus strand of NZ_JACVAW010000013.1, from coordinate 3,090 downwards.
GCGCGCCTGCCGAGTCGGGCCTTGGCGGCGGTGTCTTTCTGGTGGTGCGCTGCGACAATGCCTATTCGAACCATGTGCTGACGACCAAGGGCCAGATCGCTAATTACGACGACACCGCTGCCGTCATTTACCGGCCCTATCATCTGTGCGGCGTCGAGACATCAAGTTCGATCCTGATGGCCGGGTTGCTTGGTATCGATACCGGCTCGGACGACTATCTGCCGCGCTACGATCTGGTGAAGGTGGCCGCGCGCGACATCAAGGCGGGCGAGATCTTCGGCAATGACCACAGCCCGCAACTGACAGCCCGCATCGTCCCCGCAATTCCGGTCGCAATGGGCAATGCGGCCTGCGCGCATCTGCTGGTCGGCAACCGCGCCATCAGGGACATCCCCGCAGGCACGCTGATCACCTATGACATGGTCGAGGAACCCGAAGCTTCGCCGCTTTGGGCGCTAAGACGCCAGCAGGATCGGACCTTCCTGACATCCGCAACAATGGCCCCGACCGACCCGTTGGAGACCGCCTGATGCCCGCCCCGCGCATTGTCCTTTTTCACGCGACGCCTGTTGCAATGGAGCCGGTGAACCAAGCGATGGCGCGGCACTGGCCCGAGGCCGAGGCAGTAAACCTGCTCGACGACGCATTGAGCATCGATCGCGCCAAAGAGGGGGCCGACCTGTCCGAGGGGCTGATTGGCCGCTTCGTCGATTTCGGTCGCTATGCGCACCGGATCGGTGCGGATGGCATTCTGGTGACCTGCTCGGCCTTCGGTCCGGCGATTGATCGCATGGCTAAGGCGCTGCCGATCCCGGTGCTGAAACCCAATGAGGCGATGTTTCGTGCGGCCATTGCGGCGGGGGGCAACATCGGGATGCTCGCGACCTTCGCACCGGCGGTTCCGACGATGATGGCTGAGTTCGAGGCCTTCGTCTGTGAGGTTGGAAGCAAGGCGATGCTCAACACCATCGTCGTCGGCGAAGCCATCGATCATCTGAAAAATGGCGATGCCGCAAGCCATAACCGGCTGGTGGCGGCGCGCGCGCATGAGTTGGAGCGCCATGACGCGATCATGCTGGCGCATTTCTCGACCTCGCGCGCGGCCGAGGCGGTGCGGGCGGTCGTGAGCGTGCCGGTGCTTTCTGCCCCCGACGCGGCGGTGACCCGCATGCGCGGGTTGGTGACAGGGGACTGACCATGCTGCTGGGGGTCATTGCCGACGATTTTACCGGAGCTGGCGACATCGCCAATACTTTGGCCAAGGGGATGCCCGACGTGACGGGTCAGGCTGGGGGGCTGGTCGTGGCGCAATATATGGGCGTGCCGGACAGGCAGGCCGATCCGGCAATCGAGGCCGGTGTGGTGTCCCTCAAGACCCGGTCGATCCCCGCCGATCAGGCAGTGGCGCAGTCGCTGGCGGCGCTCAAATGGTTGCAGGCCCAAGGCTGTCGGCAGATTGTGTTCAAATATTGCTCGACCTTCGATTCAACGCCAGAAGGCAATATCGGTCCGGTTGCCGAGGCACTGGCCAATGCGCTCGGCGTCGCGGGCGTCATTGCCTGTCCCGCTTTTCCGACGCTTGGCCGCACCGTGCATCAAGGCCATCTTTTCGCGCACGACCGCCCGTTGAACGAATCCGGCATGCAGAACCATCCACTGACGTCCATGCGCGACGCCGATATTCGCCGCTGGCTTGGCCGTCAGTCAAAGGCCCCGGTCGGGCTGGTGCCTGCCGCTGTCGTGCGCGCCGGTCCCGAGGCTGTCGCCACGGCCCTGCGCGCGGCGGCCACGAAGGGTGAAACGCTTGCCATCGCCGATGCTGCCACCGACGAAGATCTGGTCACATTGGGTCGGGCGGCGGCCTGGGCCCCCTTGATCACCGGCGGCTCGGGTATCGCCATCGGTCTGCCCGCGAATTTCATCCGGGCCGGGCTGGAGGCAGGGACGGCGACCCGCTTCGAAGGCGTGACCGGTCCCGAGGCCATTCTCGCCGGCTCCTGCTCGGGTGCCACCCGCGACCAGATCGAGGTTCATCGGCGCGACCATCCGGCTCTCGCCATTTCGGTCGACGATGTGATGAATGGCATCACGACGAGCCATGATCTGATCGGTTTCTTTCGCCAGAATGTCGGCAAGCAGCCATTGGCCTTTTCCTCTGGCAATCCCCATGAGGTCGCCGCTACCCAGACGCGATATGGCCGGGAAGCCGTCGCGGGCAGGTTGGACGAGCTGTTTGCCGACACGGCCCGGCAGCTCGTTGACGGCGGAGTCAGGCGCCTTGTCGTCGCCGGTGGCGAAACCTCTGGTGCCGTGGCCCAAGCGCTCGACCTTGGCGATCTGCGCATCGGTCCCGAGATAGATCCCGGCGTGCCGATCCTGATCAGCCAGAAACGTGGCATCGCACTGGCATTGAAGTCCGGGAATTTCGGCAGGACCAGCTTTTTCACCCATGCGCTAGATGCACTTAGCGGCAGCGCATCCGATAGGAGACAATGACTATCGCGATCCAAGCGAGAGCATGGCCCAGAAGCGGATGCATTTCAGACTCTTGCGATATGAACGCCGCTTGGCTCATACCAACGCAGGTGGCCTCACGGTTCGGCTCACTCTCCTCATGTCGACCAACTCCTGCCTAGGCTTCGACGACGCTCAACACATCTCCAAGAAGACCTTCTCTCACCTCGCCCTCTACCGGGATAGTAATGTCGATCCTTGATGGAGGGTTTAGGTTGGCAGGGAAGCGTGCCCCAAAATATCCTCACCAAAATGCACGCAGTGAAACTGCTGCTGCCCCGCCAACCGATTTGGGAACGCCGGGAACTGGAGTTTCCGGGCTTCTGCGCTGCTCCCCGCCCTTGGACCGCCGGATGCTGGAGTTCTTCCGGCTTTGCCCTGCCTACCAATTTTGGACCATCTAAAGCCGGAGTTTCCGGCCTTGGTCATGGCGGCGGGCTGGTGACGCCGCCGGGAAAGTGCAGCGCGCTCGGGACGTTGTATCCGATGGCGCTGTGGGGTCGGTCGTCATTGTAGTGTCTGCGCCAATCCTCCAGCTTTTCGGCCGCGTCCGCAAGGCTCATGAACCAGTGTGCG
>NZ_JACVAW010000012.1:0-119609 GCF_014851995.1 Paracoccus sp. PAR01 | reverse complement strand
CTGCGGCCCCACCCCCGAGGTCGTCACCCCAGACCTCCTGCGCCACGTCTTCGACGTCACCGCCCGCATCGAACCCTGCTCAAAAGGAAAACCACAACTCATCGTCGATGGAAGAGCTAGCTAGGGGTGCATCCTTGCGCCCTTGGGGATCTTGTCGACGAGTTTCCTGTCCTCGCGCAAGGCGATGCCGACGACCTTGGCGGCCTCGGCCGTGTTCGGCGAATACGGCACGGTTCGCATCGTCTGCCCGGTCGAGAACATCTCCTCGATGTAAAGCCCATGCGGCACGGCGCGATCCAGGGCGCGGCGGTGGATGGTTTTCAGCGTATCGGAACTGGCGGACAGGACGATGATCGGCTGCACGCAAAGGCTGTGATAGCTGTTCGCCTCGGCGTCCTGATAGGGCTCGCCGATGATCTCGGGCGCGGCGCCCACGACCCCGCTCATCAGGAAGGCGGTGACGTTCAGCTTTTGCCAGGTTGCGAGGTCGTCGCGGACGATGATGGCGATCTTGGTGCCGCAGCCCGCGGCTAGCACAGCAGAAAGGCGCTCAGCAGCGCGACGGGCAGGCCGTAAGCGTCCCATAGGATCGCTCCGGCCAACAGAATGCCAAGGATGACGGCCCAGATGACGGCCCGTTGAACAGCGGTAAGGGGGGCCAGCGCCGCCTTCATTCCGCGGGGTCCAGTCGCGGCATGGGGGCGTCCCTGATCGGCCAATGCAGCGCCGCAGCAATGATGGCGACGGCGATCGAGGCCTGCCATGCGAAATCGTAGGAGCCCGTCACGCGATAGGCATATCCCGCCCCCCATGCCCCAAAGAATGAGCCGACCTGATGGGACAGAAAGACGATGCCGAACAGCGTCGACATGTAGCGGATGCCGAAGATCTGGCCGATCAGCCCGCTGGTCAGCGGCACGGTCCCCAGCCACAGAAAGCCCATGGCGCAGGCAAAGATCGTGGCGGATAGCGGCGTGACCGGAAAGGCCAGGAACAGCGCCATCACCACCGCCCGGCCCAGATAGATCGCGGCCAGCACGTGTTTCTTGCGCCAGTTGTCGGCGGACATTCCGAACACATATGAGCCGAGGATATTGAACAGCCCGACCAAAGCCAGCGCCCGTGCTCCGATGGCCGGGTCCAGCCCCTTGTCGGTCAGGAATGCCGGCAGATGGGTGCCGATGAAGGCGACATGGAAGCCACAGACGAAGAAGCCGGCATTCAGCAGCCAGAAGCCGGAATGGCTGGCGGCCTCGCGCAGCGCCTCGGCAAAGCTTTGGGTGGGCTGGTCGAGGGGCGTGGCGGGTGCGGCGCGACCCGAGATGCCGATGGCCAGCAGCGCCATGGTCGCGGCAAGCGCGGCGTAGATCAGAAAGGTCTCGCGCCAGCCAAAGGCACCGATCAGCCCCTGCGCGATCGGGACCAGCAGGAACTGCCCGACCGAACCGCCCGCCGTGACAATCCCGGCGGCAAGGCCGCGCTTGTCGCTGGGCACGGCCCGGACCGCCGCGCCAATCGCCACGACAAAGGTCACCCCGGTCATCGACATGCCGACCAGCAGACCCAGCGTCAGGTTCAACCCGACCGCGCCCGAAATCGTCGAGACCAGCACCAGCCCCAGCGCGTAAAGCAGTCCGCCCGCAGCCGCGACTCGGCCCGCCCCGTGCCTGTCGGCCAAGGCCCCGACAAAGGGCTGCGCGAGGCCAAGGATCAGGTTCTGGACCGCGATGGCCAGACCAAAAGCCTCGCGCCCGATGCCAAGGTCCAGCTCGATCGGGCGCAGGAACAGGCCAAAGGATTGCCGGATGCCCATGGCGATGGTGACCAGCGCGGCCGCGCAGAACAGCACGATCCATGGGTTTCGGGGCGAGGAAACAATGGGCGGAGGCATGGGGACAATCCGGCTGCAAAGGGGATCTGCCCGACGCCACGTCAGGCTTGTCTAAAATAGATGTCGTATATAATCTAAAATGGCAAGTCCCGACCGATACGCGGGTCGGGACTTGCCGGATGAGGAGGAAAATCGACATGCATGACAATCGCTTGCCGGAAAAGCTGTATCTTGAAGACCTGTGGGTCGGGCAGGAATTCCACAGCCGCGAGCACGCTTTGGACGCCGAACAGATCATCGCCTTTGCGACTCAGTTCGATCCGCAGCCCTTCCATATCGACCCCGAGGCGGCCGAGCAGACCTTCTTTCAGGGCCTTGCCGCCAGCGGCTGGCACACCATGTCGATTACGATGAAGCTGCTGGTCGACTGCCTGCCCCTCGCGCAGGGTCTGATCGGTGCGGGCGGCGAGGTCGCATGGCCGCGCCCGACCCGTCCCGGCGATATCCTGCGGGTGAAAAGCACGGTGGTCGATATCCTGCCCTCGCGTTCGCGGCCCGATCGGGGCATCGTGCTGGCGCATAGCCTGACGCTCAATCAGGCGGATGAGGTCCTGCAGGACTTCAAGGCGAAGCTGCTGGTATTCAGGAAAGGAAGCTAGGCATGGGGCGGTCCTCGGCGGAGCAGGCGGCACAAAACCGGACACGGATTGTCGAGGCCGCCAGCCGCCTGTTTCGCGAAAACGGGGTCGAGGCGGTCTCGGTCGCCGATATCATGGCGGCGGTCGATATGACCGTCGGCGGCTTCTACAAGCATTTCGCGTCCAAGGAAGCACTGGTCGAGGAAGCCGCCGGGCTGGCCTTTGATGAGGCGATCGAGATCTGGACCAAGATCTTTGCCAAGACCGACCGCGAGGCGGGCGAGCTGCGGGCACGGCTGGTGGCGCATTACCTGCGCCCTGATCCGCAGCGGCATTGCCCGATCATCGCCTTTGCCCCTCATGCTGCCAGCGGCAATGCCAGTGATGCGGCGCGTGGGACCTATGATCGGGGCACGGGCGCGCTGCTGGAGAAATTCTTTGTCGGTCCGCAATCCGGCGAAGCGCAGGCAGATCCCGATGCGCTGCTGCTGTTTGCGGCGATGATCGGCGCGCGGGTGCTGGGCGAGGCGGCGGGCGACGCGCCCTGGCTTGGCGCGGTCCGCGCCGCCGTCATTGACGCTGCCGCCCGCGCGGGCAGTCCGGATCAGGAATAGTCGTGGCGATTGCTTTCTGAACGGGACTTGAGCAAGCTGCACCGCGACTATCGGCCAAACCCGAAGGAGCCCGAGGATGGGACAGCCCAAGATCGCCGTTGTTTTCTATTCGACTTATGGCACGAACCATCAGGTCGCCCTTGCCGCCGCCGAGGCCGCCAGCGCCGCCGGGGCCGAAGTGCGCCTGCTGCGCGTCGCCGAGACCGCCCCCGAGGCCGTGGTGAACGGACAGGAGGCGTGGAAGGTGCAGGTCGAAAGGGTCAAGGACATTCCCGTCGTCACCGCTGACGACATGGTCTGGGCGGATGGCTATTTCATCAGCGCGCCCACCCGGTTCGGCTCCAGCCCCAGCCAGCTGCGCGCCTTCATCGACATGCTGGGCGGGGTCTGGGCGGGCGGCAAGCTGGCCAACAAGACCTTCACCGCGACCACCAGCGCCCAGAACCCGCATGGCGGACAAGAAGCGACGATCCTTGGCCTTTACACCACCGCGATGCATTGGGGCGCGATCATCGTCGCGCCAGGTTATACCGATGCGGTGCTGTATGAGGCGGGCGGCAACCCCTATGGTTTCTCGACCGAGGCGGGCAAGTTCGACGACAAGGGCCGCGCCGCCGTCGCTCATCAGGCGAAACGGCTGGTCGAGGTGACCGCCAAGCTGATCGCTTGAACCGCGCAGGGCCGGTTCCGCATCGGCCCTTCTCCGCGCGGCTGATCAACCCGCCCGAATTTCACGATATGATCCAGCACGATGCTGACCCGGCGCGGCAGTGCCTTGGCCTGACCAAGGTAGAGGACGTGGAATTCCTCATGCGCCGGGGGGCTGCCGCTGTCTAGCCGGACCAGACGCCCGTCCGCGATCTCATCCGCGACCACGAACAGCCCCGCGCGCACCCGGACCCCGGCATGGACGGCCATCATCGCCAGCGTGTTCCCGTCCGTCGCCTTGAGTTGCGCGGTCTGCACGCTCCAGATCCGGTCGCGGCGGCCATAGGAAAAGCCGCCCTGGATCGGATCGGGGTCATTGGCATGGGCGCTGCCGATCACGTCCACCAGTTCGCTACGGCCCAGCGAGCGCGCGACGATGGATGAATCGGGCAGGGGACCGGCGCGTACCGCCAGATCGATCGCCTCGCTGTAAAGGTCGCTGACCAGATCCCCGATCACCAGTTCGACCGTCAGTTCCGGGTATTCCCGCAGCAAGGGCCCCAGAATGCGTGACAGGATGTGATTGGCATAGGCCGAGCTGGTGGCGATGCGCACGATCCCCGCGATATTGCCGCATCCCGCCTCTCGTTCCGCAGCCGCCAGCGCCTCAAGGATCTCGGCGGCGCGGCGGGCAAAGCGCTGGCCCTCATCCGTCACCTGCAGCTTGCGGGTCGAGCGCTTCAGCAGCAACGCGCCCAGCCGTTGCTCCAGCCGGGTCATCATCCGCGATACGGCAGATGGTGTCATCCCGCGCAGCCGCGCCGCAGCCGAAAAGCTGCCCGCATCGGTGACGGCAAGGAAGGTTTCCAGCTCGGCCAGCCGGTTCGAGTCTCGCATCACCGCCATCTGTGACATCAGGGAACAAGTCTTTGTAGTTTTCAGCGACTGTTTTCACAAGCTGCTTGGCCCGATCTTCAGCGCAAATGAAATCAGGATCTGAACAATGTATGAAAGTTCCCGCACGGACCAAGTGATGTCCGGCACGACCCCGGCGCTGGTGGCGCTTGGCATCGGCGCATTCGGCATCGGCTTGACGGAATTCGTGATCATGGGTCTGCTGCCCGAGGTCGCAGGCTCGGTCGGTGTCTCGATCCCAAGGGCAGGCCTGCTGATCAGCGGCTATGCGCTGGCCGTGACCATCGGCGGGCCGCTGCTGACGCTGCTGACCGCCAAGATGGCGCGGCGCAATGTGCTTCTGGCGCTGATGGCGATCTTTACGCTGGGCAACCTGCTTTGCGCGATTGCGCCGTCCTTTGGCAGCCTGCTGGCGGGCCGGATCGTGACCGGGTTCGCGCATGGCACCTTCTTTGGCGTCGGCGCGCTGGTCGCGCAATCGCTGGTCCCGCCGGAACGCAAGGCCTCGGCCATCGCGCTGATGTTCACGGGTTTGACCCTTGCCACCGTGCTTGGCCTGCCGCTGGGCACGTGGCTGGGGCAGGGTTTTGGCTGGCGCTCGACCTTCTGGGCGGTGGCCAGCATCGGCGTCGTCGCCATTGCGGCCATTGCCGTCGCCTTGCCCGAGGACCGCGAAAAACCCGAGCCGATGTCCCTGGGCGATCTGCGCGGCATGTTCGCCCCGGCCCCCGCGCGGGCGCTGATGATGACGGTGCTGGGTTATGCCGGGGTGTTTCTGGTCTTTACCTATATCGCGCCGATCCTGACCGATCTGGCGGGCTTCCCGGCCTCGCGCGTGTCGGCGCTGTTGGTGCTGTTCGGGACCGGGTTGGTTCTGGGCAATATCCTTGGCGGCAAGCTGGCTGATCGTTGGCCGCGCGCCAGTATCCCGCTGACGCTGTTCACGCTGGCCGCGACGCTGCTGGTGATGTGGCTGGGCATGGGCAACCGGGTCTTTGCTTCGGCGCTGATCTTTGTCTTTGGCGCGGCTGCCTTTGCCACCGTGGCACCGCTGCAATCCTTCATCCTGCGGCAGGTGCGGGGGACCGGGCAGGCGCTGGCCTCGACGCTGAACATCTCGGCCTTCAACCTGGGCAATGCGCTTGGCGCATGGGCAGGTGGATTGGCGCTGGCCGCGCATTGGGGTCTGTCCAGCCTGTTCCTGCTGGCCGCCGTCCCGCCGATTGCCGCGGGCCTGATCGCCCTGCACACCGTGCGGAGGGCATGATGACCCGTCTGGCGAGTCGCGCCGCGCTGCTGGCGGTATCCATTGCGGTCGGGATAGGTGCGGCCAAGGCCGATCCCTGGACCCCGGCATGGCTGGCCAGCCCGCAGCCGGTCTGGAGCGCGGATTTCCCGCTGCCGACCGGCCTGCCCCCGACCATTGCCGGGCAGGTCATCCGCCAGCCGCTGACATTGGCATGGTCTGGCGATCGACTGCGGCTGGTGCTGTCGAATATCCATGGCACCCAACCGCTTGCCATCACGGCGGCTGCGGTCGCGCCAGCGGATGACGGCGCGCGGACAACTGGCCCTGCCCGGGTGGTGACATTTGGCGGGCGCCCCGAGGCGCAGATTGCGCCGGGGGCCAGCCTTGTTTCCGACGCGGTCGATCTGCCCGTTACGGCGGGTCAGCGCATCGCCGCGACCCTGCGCTTTGGTCCGGACGCACAGGCGCAGGATTTCCACTGGGACGCGCGCGAGACCAGCTTTGTCCTGAAGGGCGGTGATCCGACCGCAACCGATCCGCAGGTGGCGCAGGAAATCGCGACCCGGATCGCGCTGGCGGGCGTTCTGGTCGATCATCCGGCGGATCAGGTCGTGGTCGCGATGGGGGACTCGATCACCGACGGCAATGGCGCACCGATGGACGGGCAGGCGCGCTGGCCGGATCAGCTGGCCCGCCGCCTTGCGCCGCAGGGCGTGGCGGTGGTCAATGCCGGGATCTCGGGTGGGCGGCTTTTGACCGACGGCATGGGGCAAAGCGTCCTGGCGCGCCTGGATAGTGACCTGCTGTCCCTGCCCGATGCGGATGCGCTGATCCTGTTGATCGGGACCAATGACATCGCCTGGCCCGGCTCTCCCTTTGCGCCAGATGAGCCGCCGATGGTGCTGGAGCGGTTGCAGGCGGGTTATCTGCAACTGGCCGAAAGGCTGCATGCCCAAGGCATCCGCCTGATCGTTGGAACACTGCCGCCGTTTAAGGGTGCTTTGCCCGGCACGCCGATGGAGGACAGCTACTGGTCCGCCGACAAGGACGACTTGCGGAACCGTTTCAACGATTGGCTGCGCGGGGCGGACTTCCATGATGGGCTGGTCGATTTCGACCAGATATTGCGCGATCCTGCGGCTCCGGCGCGGCTGCTTGAGGCCTATGACAGCGGCGACAGGCTGCATCCGGGTGCAGCAGGCAACAAGGCTATGGCCGAGGGTGTCGATATCGGGCTGCTGAAGTGATTACCCCTCGTGGCTGCTGCTGCTGTCGCGGTCACGAGGGTAAAGCCGGGCGATCGGAAAGGGCGGCAACCATGCCTCGCGCCGGATGGTCCACAGCTCATAGGTCGGCATCAGCTGGTCGGTGGCATCCAGCGAACCCAGATTGACCTCGATCTCGTCATCCGAGCGGCCAAAGACCGGCGATCCGCAATGCGGGCAGAAATGCCGCCCGCGGTAGTCGCGGGTTTCGCCGGTGATCGTCACCGCGTCCTGCGGGAAGATCGCCGAGGCATGAAACAGCGCGCCGTGATGCTTGCGGCAATCAAGACAATGGCACAGCCCGACCCGGTAGGGCTGGCCCCGCGCCACGATCCGGACGCGGCCGCACAGGCAGCCGCCGGTGAACTGGTCCATGTGCGTTCTCCTGTCCGGTGGAAGGCTACAACGAATGGCGGCTTAGTCCAGCATCAAGGCATAGCTGGTTGATCGCCCGCCCGCATCGGACCTGCGCAACGCGCCCGTCGCGGCGATGGCGTTCAGGTCGCGGGTGGCGGTCGGGCCGGACACGCCCGCGATCCGGGCATAGCTGCGTGCGCTGATTCCTTCGGCGACCCGCTGCGGACCTTGGGCGAACAGCTTTCTCAGCACGGTTTCCTGTCTTGGATGCAGCCGGTCGGCAAAGCGAAGGAAGAAACGGTTCCGGGCCAGCAGGAACTGCGCCTCGGCGCGGGCGGCCTCGGCGGCGCGGGCAAGGCATTGCAGGAACCACAGGACAAAGGCGGTGGCATCGATCCGGTTGCCGTCGTCGCGGCGACCGGCCTGCAAAGCCTCGTAATAGGCGCGCTTTTCGGCCTCGATCTGGCGGGACAGGGAAAAGGGCAGCGCCCGTGCCTGTGCAAAGATATGTTCGATCAGCGCCCGCCCGATCCGGCCATTGCCATCGGCAAAGGGGTGGATGGTCTCGAACCACAGATGCGCGATCGCGGCCTTGATCGCCAGCGGCATGCGCTGTTCCTGCGCGATCCAATCCAGCAGGCGGGCCATCTCGGCCGGGATGCGGTCGGCAGGAGGGGCCACAAACAGCACGTCATGCCGCCCCGCCGTGGCCGAACGCACGATCTCGATGCCGCTTTCGCGCCAGCGGCCCAGATCCTCGACCTCCATGCCGAAAAACAGCAGTCGGTGCCATTCCCACAGCGTTTCCGCGGTGATCGGCGCGTGATCCTCGCGCGCGGTCAGCAGCAGCGTCGCGATGGCGTCCGAGCGGCGGCTGAAGGCATGCCGGTCGCGATGCTTGAGCGAGGCCACGACCGAGACTTCAAGCTGAGCCGGGTCCAGTAAGACCCCTTCGATGCCGAATGACCCCAAGGCCTCCTGCACGATCTGGCGCAGGTGCAGTTCCTCGCGTTCCTCGGCGCCAAGGCCCTGCCGCATGCCTGAAATTTCGCCGATCACCTCGGTGGCGCGGGCCAGATCGGCTTCGATGATCTGGGCGTCATAGCCGAAATCCGGCCATGACGGGCTTTGCCATATCCAGGGCATGATGCGAATGTCTTTCCTATTTGCATCATGATTAGCTGAAATTTGATGCGAAAGTCCATCCTATTCGCGTCATCGCCCCTTGCTGAGAGGGCTACAACCGGGGTGTCGTGACCATGGGATTTCCCAGACGACCCATGCTTGACGGGCGACCCCATCGGCAGGCATATTGTCGTCCGTTCCTGCGGATAAGGGAATTGTCGATGTCCGAGCTTGTTCTGAACCCCTGATCACCGCCGAAATCTCGGGGTGATCGAATGCCGGGCGTGGCGCGTGGTCGCTGACGCCTGTGCCTTCGTGGTTCACTGACAGGCTTTTTACATGAATATCTCCAAGAACGAACAGCGCGTGCTGCACGTGCTGGCCCAGGGTGGGCAGATAAGCTATGCGCGCGGGCCGAATGGCCGCTTGATCCATGCCGAATGCGTCACGCATGACGGCGCGCTGCTGGTGGGATGCACGCTCGACATCGTGGCGAAACTGCGCCGCAAGCGGCTGATCGAGTCGCGCAATTCCAACCCTTACCGCATTTCGGCGATGGGTCGCCTCTCGGTCCGGGCGCAGGCCGACAATCGCGTCAGGTAAGGTGGCGGAAACCGTGGTCGATCACGCCGCAGGATCACCACGCGACCATGCCCCGTCCCGCGATTGCGCGGGGCGGGGCTCATGTGTCCCGAAATCCCCACGATTGCCGGCTATGCCAGATTTCGGGGTGACCGCAGCCGAAACCCGGCTATGAGAAAGGAAAGCGCGTTGCGGGACGGAGATCGGGAATGGCAGCAGAAGCGGCAGTAGCCGAGGCAACGCATCACGCGGGCGGGGTCGATCTGACCTCGGTGGTGGTGCTTCTGGCGGCGGCGGTGGTGGCCGTGCCGCTGTTCCGACGGGCGGGGCTTGGCTCGGTGCTGGGCTATCTGGCGGCGGGGCTGGCCATCGGGCCGTGGGGGCTGGGCTTTTTCCAGGACGCGCAGTCGATCATCCATGTCGCCGAACTGGGCGTGGTGATGTTCCTGTTCATCATCGGTCTGGAAATGCAGCCCTCGCGGTTGTGGTCGATGCGGGGCGAGATATTCGGCCTTGGCCTGTTGCAGGTGGTGCTGGCCATCGGCGCGCTGATCTGGGTCGGCATCCTTCTGGGCTATCCGGCCGCCGCCAGCTTTGTTTCCGGCACGGGCTTCGTCCTGACTTCGACCGCCATCGTCATGCAGATGCTGGAGGAGCGCCGCGAGATGGCAACGCCCAAGGGCCGCCGCATCATCTCGATCCTGCTGTTCGAGGATCTGGCCATTGTGCCGCTGCTGGCGCTGGTCGCCTTTCTGGCGCCGGGCGGGGCCGAGACGACCATGTCCGACCGGTTGACGGGCGTGGCCATCGGCATCGGTTGCATCGTGGTTCTGGTTTTTGCCGGGCGCTATCTGCTGGACCCGATGTTCCGCCTGCTGGCCCGTTTCGGCGCGCGCGAGGTGATGACCGCCGCCGCGCTGCTGGTGGTTCTGGGCGCGGCGGTGCTGATGCAGGCCGGGGGTCTGTCGATGGCAATGGGGGCCTTTCTTGCCGGCGTTCTGCTGTCGGAATCGAGCTTTCGCCACCAGCTTGAGGCGGATGTGGAACCGTTCCGCGGCCTGCTGCTGGGCCTGTTCTTTCTGGGCGTCGGCATGGCGTTGGATCTGGCGATCATTGCCAAGAACTGGGCAGTCATCGCCATCTCGGTTCCGGCTTTCATGATCCTCAAGATGCTGGTGATCTATCTGGTCGCGCGGGTCACGAAATCCGACCGGGCCGAGGCGATAGAACGCGCGGTGCTGATGGCGCAGGGCGGCGAATTCGCCTTTGTCCTTTACGCCAGCGCCACGCAATTCGGGGTGCTGGAGCCGGAATGGAACGCCAACCTGACCGCGATCATCATTATCTCGATGGTGCTGACGCCGCTGATGATCATCCTGCACGACCGGCTGATCAAGCCCGAGCCGGGATCGATGGAGGGGATCGAGGAGGCCAGCGACCTGACCGCCCCGGTCCTGCTGATCGGCTTCGGGCGCATGGGCCAGATCGTCAGCCAGCCGCTGCTGGCACGCGGCCACCATATTTCCGCGATCGAAACCGATACCGAGATGATTCAGGCCGCCGAGACCTTTGGCTTCAAGGTCTGGTATGGTGACGGCGCCCGGCTGGACGTGCTGCATGCGGCGGGCGCGGGACGCGCCAGCCTGATCGTGGTCGCCGTCGACAAGGCCGAGACCACGACCCGGATCGTTGAATTGCTCAAGGATGAGTTCCCGCTGGTCCCGGTCCTTGCCCGCGCCTTTGACCGCGGCCATGCGCTGGAACTGGTGAACAAGGGCGTCGACTGGCAGATCCGCGAGACCTTTGAAAGCGCCGTCGCCATGGGCCGCGAGGCCTTGCTGCGTCTTGGCGCCGATGAGGACGAGGCCGACGAGTTGATCGAGGGCATGCGCGCCCGCGACCGCGAACGCTTTGCCGTCCAGACGGTCGAAGGCATCTATGGCGGCCGCGACCTACTGCTGGGGAACCGCGGCCAGCAGGGGCATTGACGCCCCTGCCAGCGCCACGGGGGCGAGGCTCAGGCTGCCATGTCGCGGAAATGGATCAGCCCCGCCGTCACCGCCAATACGGAGGGATGGTATCGGTAAGGACCGCGCCATTCCCCTCGCGCTGGACGGCCTGAATGACGCTGTGCGTCATGCCCGCGTCTACCATGATCTTGCCCAGCAGGATATCGAGCGGGATTGAGCACATGATGTAATCCTGCATCGAGGGTCCACAGCCGCCTCGTAGATCTGCAGACGCATCCCGACGATATAGATCACGATGGCGGTGATCGCGGTCAGGAACAGCGTGGTGACGACATGCGGGCCATCTGCTCCTCCAGACTGGACGACCCTTAACAGCGCCACCAGCCCAGATTGAGCAGATGCGCCTGAACCGAGCCCGACAGCGGTATCGGGAATTCGGTGGCCTCTGGCCGTTTCCCGGCATTGGCCGAGATTGGCGAGGTCACGCTGCAACTGGTGACTTCCCGCTCCAGCGCCGGGTAAAGCTTGAGGATGGAAAGGGGGACGGAGCGCGCGCCAAGTTCAGTCAGCGTCTCCGACATCGAGGCGGTGAAGCGGCGCCAGTTCATGTTCTGAGGGTCGGCAACCGAGTTGATCGGCTTCGAGCAGACGAACATCTGTGGGCCAAAGGGCCAGATTGTTACCGCCTCGACGTCGAACTGGAGCGTTGCAATTGTCGCGATAGGCATCGACCGCACCGCGCAGTGCATCCGTGCCGATGACGCCGATCCTCTTCAGAAACGCGTCATCAATGGCCGTGTAGACTACCTATGTGGTCAGCATATTGAACTCCCGAGCCGGCCATTCACAGTGCATCGACCAGACTTAACCTCTGCACCTGACATTCGCTTGATGATTGGTACGATCTCGGGGACTTCTTGCGATGAAATGATGAGGATCAGCCGC
Organism: Paracoccus sp. PAR01; assembly: GCF_014851995.1. NCBI lineage: Bacteria > Pseudomonadati > Pseudomonadota > Alphaproteobacteria > Rhodobacterales > Paracoccaceae > Paracoccus > Paracoccus sp. PAR01. Next base: position 107,470 of record NZ_JACVAW010000012.1, on the reverse strand, counting down.
AGCCGACTACGTACTAATGATCGGAAAACGGGAGCAATCCCCACTGCCGGCGCGTCATACCCAGCTTGCAGCCCGCGACAGAAATCGAGTTCAGGCGTATGCTGCCTCAAACGTGCTGTTGAACCTTTGCGAGAGGGCTGCGCATGACGAGGATCGGGCTTTATGGTGTCGCCGGTCACATGGGCCGGACGCTGATCGGGGAAATCAACGCCAGCGAGAGTTGCACGATATCAGGAGGCTGCGACAGGCCGGGTTCGCCGGATCTGGGGCGGGATATCGGCATGCTTGGCGGGCTGCCCGCGCTGGGGATCGCGGTCACCGATGATGCGGGCGCGGTCTGCGATGTCTCGGACGTGATCGTCGATTACAGCTCTGCTGCCGCGACCATGGCGCTGCTGCCGGTGGCCATCTCGCATCGAACGCCGGTGCTGGTCTGCACCACGGGCTTTGATACCGACCAGAAGGCCGCCCTGGCCGATGCGGGTCGGTCCATCCCCATCCTTGTCGGCGCGAACATGAGCGCCTCGGTCATCGCCATGTATGAGCTGGTGAAAACCGCCGCTCGGCTGCTGGGCGACGATTTCGATATCGAGATCTTCGATTTCCACCCCTGGGACAAGATCGACGCGCCATCGGGTACGGCACTGGAGCTGGCCGAATATGCGGCCGAGGGGCGAGGGGCCGAGCTGTCGGATCTGACGGTCTTTGCCCGGCATGGCGAAACCGGCCGACGCAAGCGTGGCAGCATCGGATTTTCCTCGGCCCGAGGGGGCGAGGTGGTCTGCGAGAATACCGTCTTTTTCGCGGGGGCGGGCCAGCGGCTGGAGATCATCAGTCGGGTGACCGATTACCGGGCCTTTGCGGCGACCACCCTGCGGGCGGCGGAATGGATCGCGCAGCAGGGGCCGGGTTACTACAGCATGGATCAGATGCTGCGGGATCAGGCCGCCCGCTAGGGGCGGCCCGCAGGTTTCAGGCTCAGATCAACTGGCGCGGAATGCGTTCGTCCCAGTCGCGGGTCGCGACCAGCGCGCCGTTTTCAAAGGCCTGCAACTGCCCCGAGATCAGGAAATCACCCCGATCCGAGCGCATCTCGGTCACGCTCTCGATGCGGATCTGCCAGCCTTCGCGCCCGATGTCATAGGACTGGCGCAGGTGGTAATGCGCCGAAAGCGGGTCGACGTCGCGGATGGTCAGCGTGCGTTTCAGCGAATGGCCGATGGTCGTGCCGATATCGTCGAAACGCAGGATGCCTTCTCCGAACAGGCCGCCGATACCCTCGGTGTGGTAGGTGGTTTCACCCGAGACGTGGTCCTGTTCGGTCCAGCGCCGGACGGTGCCCGGATCGACCTGCGTGATGGCGCAGGCCGGACCGGGTTGAGGGGGCGCAAAGCTGACCTGCGCGTCCAGCGGGCTCGGCGCCCGCAACGGCAGTTCCGCCCGGCTTTCGCCGCCGCGAATGGTCAGCGTCGCGCGTTCCGGCGCGGGCCAGATCATCGGCCAATAGGCCGTCCCGATCGACACCCGCACCCGGTTGCCCTTGGCGAAGCGATGGGCCAGGGCGTTCATCGTGACGGTCACGTCATAGAAGCGACCCGGTTCCAGCGCTTCCGGGGTCTCGTGGCTGTCGCGATGGGTCAGGTTCAGCACCTGATAGCTGACCCGCGTGACCTGCCCACAGGGCAGGATTTCCGACAGCCGCGCGACCAACTGCGCCACCGGCTTGTCCGAGGCCAGCCGCAGCCGCAACCGGGGCGCGCCCACCACCGACATGTTATCTACCAGCGGCGCGGAATCGAAGTTCAATGAGCCGCCATCATCCAGCCGCTGATCGGTCGGATTCTCGCCGACGCAGCCGACACCCATCCATTCGCCCGCCGCCTTGCCGTGGCTTTGCGGAGAGCAGATCGCCAGATCGCCGATGGCCGCCGATCCCAGCACCCCATCCGCGCCCAGCGGGAAATCGGTCCAGTCCAGCCGGGGCGAGGGCCATTCGGCCTCGGCGATCCAGCGCCCCGGATTTGCCAACCGGGTGCCGGTCGGTGCAAAGCTGTCCTGTTCATAGAAGCGCATCTTGGGCTGCGCCTCGATGCCGCGGTCGATGCCGCGCAGCCAATGGTCCCACCAGTCGGTGGCTTCCTGCAGGAAGCCGATGGCCGGGCCGGGCACGCCATCCATCGGATAGATATGCCCCCAAGGCCCGATGATGCCCCATGCCGGGGCCTGCAGGTTCGCAACCAGACGCGGCACGGTATTGGTGTAGCTGTCCGACCAGCCGCCGATCACCAGCACCGGGCATTCGATCGCGGACCAGTCTTCCTGCACCGAGCCATGCTTCCAATAGTCGTCGTAGCGCTGGTGGCTGGCCCAGATGGCGGGGAAGAAGGGCAGCTTCTCGATCCGGTCAAGCCATGCCTTGCGCCAGTCCTCGCCCACGATTTCCGGGTCCAGCGGGCGCGACTGATAGGCCAGCATGATCGTGCCCCACCACAAGTTGTCGTTCAGCAGTGCCCCGCCCATGTAATGGATGTCGTCGCGGAAACGGTCATCGGTCGAATAGGCCGAGATGATCGCCTTGAGCGCCGGGGGACGGCGGGCGGCGACCTGAAGCGAATTGAAGCCGCCCCAGCTTTTGCCCATCATGCCCACATTGCCGTCGCACCAGTCCTGAGCGGCGATCCAGGCGATGACCTCCAGCGCGTCGTCCTGTTCCTGCAGCAGGTATTCATCGGCCATATGTCCGTCGGATTCGCCGGTACCGCGCATATCGACACGGATGGCGACATAGCCACGGGACGCGAAATAGCCATGCATCGGCTCATCCCGGCCACGGGTGCCTTCGCGCTTGCGATAGGGGATGTATTCCAGGATCGCCGGGGCAGGGGCATCGCCGTCAGGATGCCAGATGCGGGCACCCAGCCGCGTGCCGTCGGCAAGCGGAATCCAGACATGTTCCTCGATGGTCATTTCGCAGTCTCCAGAGCTTGTCCACGGGTGGCCAGCAGGCCATCCAGCCAGTCGCGCCGCATTTCCGGGACGGATGTGATGAGTTCGCCGGTATAGCCCTGCCATGGGGGCGTGAAGATCGCCTCGGTCGGGCCTTCCTCGACCACGCGCCCCTTTTGCATGACCAGCGTGCGGTCGGCGATCCGGCGCACCACCCCAAGGTCATGGGTGATGAACAGATATGCCAGCCCGCGTTCCTGCTGCAGTCGCGCCAGAAGCTGCAGGACTTCCTCGGCGACCAGCGGGTCAAGGGCGGATGTCACCTCGTCGCAGATGATCAGATCGGGCTGAGCCGCCAGGGCGCGGGCAACGCAGACGCGCTGTTTCTGTCCGCCCGACAGCGCGCCGGGCAGCCGCGCGGCGAAATCGGCGGGCAGGCCGACATCCGCCAGCAGCCGCGCTACGCCGTCGGCCAAGGCCTTGCCGCGCAGCCCGAAATACAGTTGCAGCGGGCGGCCGATGATCTCGGCAATGGTCTGGCGCGGGTTCAGGGCGACATCGGGCAGCTGATAGACCAGCTGGATCCGGCGCAGCATGTCCTGCGACCGTTTCTGGAAGCGCGCGGGCAGGTCGGCCCCGTCAAAGCGCATCCTACCTTGCGAGAAGGGCGGCAGCCCGGCAATGGCGCGCGCCAATGTGGACTTGCCCGAGCCGCTTTCGCCGACGATGGCCAGCGTCTCGCCACGCCCAAGGGTCAGGGACACGTCATGCAGCGCCTGATTATGGCCGTAAAAGACCTTGAGTCGTTCGACCGACAGGATTTCCGCGCCGGGGCTGCGGGTCGCGGCCAACCGCTCATGCGCGCCGCGCTCGGCCACCAGACGGCGGGTGTAATCCTGTTGCGGGGCTTCCAGAATGGCCTGAGCCGTGCCCTGTTCGACCAGTTCGCCATGGCGCAGCACCATGATGCGATCGGCGATCTGGGCGACCACGGCAAGGTCGTGGGTGATGTAAAGCGCCGCCGTGCCATAGCGCCGGATCAATCCGCGCAGCAGCACCAGCACCTCGATCTGGGTGGTCACGTCCAAGGCGGTCGTGGGTTCATCCAGCACAAGGATATCGGGGCGGCAGGCCATGGCCATGGCGATCATCGCCCGCTGCAATTGCCCGCCCGAGACCTGATGCGGATAGCGGTCCGGGAAGGTTTCGGGATTGGGCAGTTGCAGGACGCGGATCAGCTCATCGCGCCATGCCTCGGCCTCGGGGCGGGTCATCGTGCCGTGATACAGCGCGGCCTCGATCATCTGTTCGCCCAAACGCTGCGCCGGGTTGAAGGCGGCGGCAGCCGATTGCGCGACATAGGCCACGCGGGCGCCGCGGACCTGTTCGCGGTCGCGCCGGGTGCCGGGGACGATCTGGCGGCCGGCGACCTCGACCGTGCCGCCGCTGATCCGGCAACCGCCCCGGCCATAGCCAAGTGCGGCCAGGCCGATGGTGGACTTGCCAGCCCCGGATTCCCCGATGAGGCCCAGAACCTCGCCCGCGGCCAGATCGACATCGATCCCGCGGGTCAACGCGCGCCCGTCGGGGGCGGTGACCTGAAGATTGCGGATGCGCAGGATGGGAACGCTCATCTGTTGTCTCCTTGCGGGGCAGAACGCCCGGCCAGCATCCAGTCCACGACCAGGTTCACGCCCACGGTCAGGATGGCGATGGCGGCGGCGGGATAAAGCGGCGCGTATAGGCCATAGACGATGGCCTGCTGGTTATCCTTCACCATGCCGCCCCAATCGGCGAAGGGCGGTTGCACGCCAAGGCCAAGGAAGGACAGGCCCGCGACGAACAGGAAGGTGAAGCAGAAGCGCAGGCCGAATTCCGCGACCAGCGGCGAGGCGACATTGGGCAGGATCTCCTTGCGGATCAGCCACCAGTTGCCCTCGCCGCGCAGACGGGCGACCTCGGCGAATTCCAGCGCGCCGACGCCCTGTGCCAGAACCCGCGACAGGCGGAAGACCCGCGTGCTGTCCAGAAGCGCGATGGTCAGGACCAGAACCGGCAGCGACGATCCCAGCGCCTGCAGCACGACCAGCGCCGAGATCAGCACCGGCACGCACATGATGGTGTCGACCAGACGCGACAGGATGGTGTCGAACCAGCCGCCCCGGATCGCGGCCATGAAGCCCATGGGGATGCCGACGGCAAAGGAAATCAGCACCGCCGCCAGCGACACGCCGATCGACATCTGGCCGCCGTAAAGCAGCCGCGACAGCATGTCCCGGCCATTCTGGTCAAAGCCCAGCGGGTGGCCCGGCTCGGGGTCGCCAAAGGGCGAGCCGATGATGTCCTCCTGGCCGAAGGGGGCCAGATGCGGGCCTGCGATCAGGATCACCAGATAGGCGGCAAGGATGGCCAGCCCGATCCATGCGGTAAAAGTTGGTTTGCGCATGGGGGACCTCAGCGGGGATGACGCAGGCGCGGGTTCAGCGCGATGGCCGCGATATCCGCGATCATGTTGAGCAGGACGAAGGCCGCCGCGAAAGCCAGCGCCGAGGCCTGCACCAAGGGCAGGTCGCGCTTGGCCACGGCATCGACCATGAAGCGGCCGAGACCGTTATAGTTGAACACTGCCTCGACCAGCACGACGCCGGTGATCAGATAGGCGATGTTGAAGGCGACGACATTGACGATGGGGGCGGCGGCATTGGGCAGGGCATGGCGCAGGACCACGCGCGGCGCGCGCAGCCCCTTCAGCCAGGCGGTCTCGACATAGCTTTGATCCATGACGCCCAGCAGCGCGGTGCGGGTCATCCGCATCATCTGCGCCATGGTGACCAGCACCAGCGTCAACGCGGGCAGGGTCGTGGCCTTGATCCATTCGCCAAGCCCCATGCCGGGATAGGTGTCGGCCAGTGCGGGCAGCCAGCCCAGCTGAACCGAGAACCACAGGACCAGTAGCAGGCCCAGAAAATATTCCGGCAGCGCCACGCAGGCCAGCGCCAGCACGTTCATCACCCGGTCAAAGATCGAGCCACGGAATACCGCAACCAGAATTCCCAGCACCACCGCCAGCGGGACCGAGATCACCGCCGCATAGGCGGCCAGCATCAGCGTGTTCATCAGCCGCGACCCGATCAGCTCGGATACCGGCTGGCCCGAGGCCAGCGAATTGCCCAGATCGCCGGTGGCAAAGCCCTTGAGCCAGGTGACATAGCGCAGCACCAGAGGATCGTTCAGCCCCAGATCGCGGCGCAGCACGTCCAGCGCCTCGGGGGTGGCGTTCTGACCAAGGATGGCCGATGCCACGTCGCCGGGCAGCACCTGCGTTCCGGCAAAGACCAGCACCGAGACCAGCCAGAGGGTGAATACCCCCAGGCCCAGTCGTTTCAGGATCAGGCGGCTCATGCTTTCAGCCAGACTTTCTCGGCCAGACGCGCGCCCATGAAGTTGAACATCGGGTGGCTGGTCACGCCGCCCAGCTTGTTGGACACGGCGTCAAGGTAATCGCCAAACATCGGGATGATCGCCCCGCCATCATCCGAGACGATCTGCTGCAGTTCGGTATAGATCTCGGCGCGCTTGGCATCGTCCAGCAGGGCGCGGGCCTCGATCAGCTTGGCGTCGAAGGTGGGGTTGGCCCAATGCGTGTCGTTCTGCGAGGATTTCGAGAAATAGGCCGCCGTCAGCATCTGGTCGGCGGTCGGACGCCCGCCCCAATAGGACATGCAGAACGGCGCCTTCATCCAGACATTGTCCCAGTAGCCGTCAGCGGGCTCGCGCTTGATATCGATCTGGATGCCGCCGGCCATGGCGTTCTGGCGATAGACCGCCGCCGCATCGACCGCGCCGCCAAAGGCCGCGTCCGAGGCCGCCAGCGTCACCTTCAGGCTGTCCAGCCCGGCCTGTTTCAGATGGAACTTGGCCTTTTCCGGATCGTAGGGGCGCTGCGGCAGGTCCTTGGCAAAGAAGCGGTCGGTCTTGGGCACGGGATGGTCGTTCCCGACCGAGCCATAGCCCATCAGCGCGGTTTTCAGCAGCTGCTCGCGGTTGATGCCGTGCTTCAGCGCCAGACGGATGTTCTGGTCGGTGAAGGGAGCCTGCGTGCAATCCATCAGGAAGTTGAAATGCTGACCGCCCGCCGATTGCACGACCGACAGGTTCTTGTTGCGCTTGAGCAGGTCGACGGTCTTGAAGTCCAGCCGGTTGATGGCATGGACCTGACCCGACATCATCGCATTTGTGCGCGCAGAGATGTCGTTGATCACGATCACCTCGACCGCATCGACCCATGCGGTGTCGGGCTTCCAGTAATTCGGGTTGCGGGTAAAGCGCGAGCGCACGCCCGGCTCATAGCTTTCATAGATGAAGGGACCAGTGCCGACGGGCTTGGCGAAATCGCTCCAGCCATCCGGCACGATCAGGAAGTGGTAATCCGACAGCATGTAGGGCAGGTCGGCATTGCCCGATTCAAGCACCAGCTTGATGTCGTATTCGCCGGTCTTTTCCAGCGCGGTGATCGGTGCCGCGACCGAACGCGCCGCCGAGGTCGTCTCGCCCCGGTGCAGGTTCAGCGAATACAGCACGTCATCGGCATTCAGCACCTTGCCATTGTGGAAGGTGACGCCCTGCCGGACCTTCAGATGCCAGACCTTGGCACCTTCCTCGGGCTGCCAGCTCTCCAGCAGTTCCGGGACGACATTGTTCTGGGCGTCGATTTCGACCAGACCGTTCATCAGCATGTAGGCTTGGTTCACCGGCACCCAGTCGGTCAGGATGCGCGGGTCCAGATTGTCCGTGGTCGAACCGCCGCCGATCCCCAGCTTCAGCACGCCACCCTTGACCGGGGCTGCCTGCGCGTCCTGTGCGCGGGCCACCGAGGCGGGCACGATCAGCCCCGAGGCAAGCGCCGTTGCACCCAGCGCGGCCAGGAATTGGCGCCGGCCGATCGAGGGAATGTTGTCGCGGGTCATGGGATGGGCTCCTTGCTGGCGGGGCCCTGCGGCCCTTAGGTTTTCGGGCTGTCATACTGGCAGCCGAAGCCATGGCGGAAGGGGTCCGGGCCGGATTCCGTCATGATATAAAATCATGACCTGATCAGATTTCCGCATGTGCATTCCGCCGATCCTCGCCATAGGAGAGCGACCAGATTCCGGGCCGGGACAGCCGGTGCGGACGATATTTTTGCGGAGACTTTGATGATGCTAGCCGACGTTGCCGGGATAATCGGTGCGTGTGCCTATCTGCTTGCCTATGCCCTGCTGCAGACCGGCGTGCTGAGCTTGAGGGACAGTTCCTACACCTATCTCAACATTCTGGGCGGCGTCGCCCTGATCTGGTCGCTGCAAGAAAATTTCAATCTGGGCGCGATGATCACGCAGGTCGCATGGCTGATCTTTACCGTCGTCGGCTTCCTGCGCAACATGCGCACGAACCGCACGGCCTGACCTAAAGCGCGCGCGTCCCCCGGTTGCTTTCGATCAGCCATTCGGTGACGCCGCGCGCAATCTTGCGCTGATGCCGGTGGGCAGGGCGCATCAGATAGAAACTGCCCGGCGCCTGAAAGACATGGTCATGGACCAAGGTCAGGCGCTGCTGTTCCAGCATTTCCTCGACCAGCCATGTCCAGCCGATGGCCGTGCCCAGACCCTGCGCCGCAGCCTCGACCACCATGCGATAGGCCCCCAGACGCCAGCGCCGGGTCTGGGCGGGCATCTCGACCTTGGCGTCACGCAGCCAATCGTCCCAGTCGGTCCAGTCCCGCAGTGAGCCGTCGATGGAAATCAGCACCGGGTTTTCCTGTTCGACCAGCGGGGCCGAGCCGGGGGCCGAGACCGCGATCAGCTCCTCGCGGCCCAGTTCGACGCATTTCACGTCATTGCGCTGACGGGCCTGAAAGAAGATCGCCAGATCGAATTCGTCCAGTGTCAGCCGCTCGAACTGGTCCTCGGAATGGACGCGCAGCTCCAGCCCCGGGAAATGCTGCATCAGCAGCGGCAAGCGCGGCAGCAGCCACATGTCCGCCACCGCCGTCGAGGCGGCGATGGTCACCTGTCGCGGCCCGACCCAGGAACGCAGCCTTTCGGTCGAGGCGACGATATCGGCCATGACGCGGCTGATATCCTCGGCGTAGAACTCGCCCGCCGAGGTCAGGTGGACCCCCTGTTTCGAGCGGTTGAACAGCTTGGCCCCGATCGAGGCTTCCAGATTGGAAATATGCCGGCTGACCGCGCTTTGGGTGATGCCCATTTCCTCGGCCGCGCGCGAGAACGACAGGAAGCGCGCGCATTGGTCGAACACGGCAAGGGATTTCAACGGAGGCAGTTGGGGTGACATGGACCGGACCCGGAAGGATGCGCGGCATATAGCCGCAAGTCGTGGCGATAGGAAAGCCGGGACTGCTGGTGCTTGTGTCAATCAACGATTCTTGTTAATGCACGTTTATGACGGAAAACGCGCGATTCCCCGATCACCGCAAGCAGCAGATCAAGCGGCGGCTTCAGGCCGGGCAGCCGGTCATGTCCAATGACCTTGCCGCCGAATTCGCCGTGTCCGAGGATGCGATCCGCCGCGACCTGCGTGCGCTGGCCGCCGAGGGGGCCTGCCAGCGGGTCTATGGCGGAGCGCTGCCGATCTCGCCTGCCTCGGGGCCGGTGGGTCAGCGGGCCGGGATGCAGGCGGCGGCCAAGCTGGCGCTGGCCCGATGCGGCAGCGCGCTTCTGCGGCCCGGCCAGACGGTGTTTCTGGATGCGTCCTCAACCAACCTGCTGCTGACACGGTTCCTGCCCGATGGCATCCGCGTCGTCACCAATTCCGTCCTGATCGCGGCCGAGATGGCGCGCAACAAAGCCGTTGAGGTCAATGTCCTTGGCGGCCGTATCAATGCCAATTTGGGCGGGTGCGTCGATGCCAAGGCGATTTCCGGGCTTCAGGATTACTGCATCGACCTGTGCTTTCTTGGCGCTTGTGCCTTTGCGCCGGGCGAGGGTCTGGCAGGTTTTGATCCCGATGACGTGCAGTTCAAGCGGTCGCTGCTGCGCGCGGCACGGGCCAGCGCGGTCCTGCTGACGACGGATAAGCTGAACACCCTCGCCCCTTACCGCATCTGCCGCCCCGAGGACGTCGGAACCTATGTCCTGTCCGGCGATGCGCCCCAGCCCATTCGGGCCGGTTTGGCGGCGCTGGGATGTGAAACCCTGATCGCAGAGCCCGCAGAAGAAGGCGCATGATGTCATGACCACCAACAATCGTCCCGAAACCCGGCTGGCCACCCGGCTTGCCTTTGTGGCCGCGGGCTTTGCCATGGCCTGCTGGGCGCCGCTGGTGCCCTTTGCCAAGGAAAATGTCGGGGTCGACGATGCCGGTTTGGGGCTGCTGCTGCTGTGCCTTGGCGTCGGCTCGATCATGGCGATGCCGGTGACGGGCTGGCTGGCCGCGCAGATCGGCAGCAAGCCCCTGATTATGGGGGGCGGCATCGGGCTGGTACTGCTGCTGCCGTTGCTGACCTTGACCAGCAGCGCCCTTGGTCTGGCGGTGGTGCTGATGTTGTTTGGCGCGTCGCTGGGCACGCTTGATGTGGCGATGAACATCCATGCGGTCGAGGTCGAGCGTGACTCGGCCCGGCCGTTGATGTCGGGCTTTCACGCCATGTTCAGCATTGGCGGCTTTGCTGGTGCGGCGGGGGTGACGGTGCTGCTGTCACTGGGGCTGAACCCGGTCCAAGCCACGATCTGCGGCAGCCTGCTGACTTTGGGCGCGCTGCTGCTGGCATGGCCCCGGCTGCTTGCGGCCAAGGGCGGTCAGCCGATGCCCTTTGCCTTGCCCAAGGGTATCGTGCTGCTGCTGTCGGTGCTGGCCGGGATCACCTTTCTGGTCGAGGGCGCCATTCTGGACTGGGGCGCGCTGCTGGTCGTCGGCAAGGGGCTGCTGGACCATGCCCATGGCGGCGTCGGCTACATGCTGTTCGCGGCGGCAATGACGCTGGGGCGGTTGACCGGGGACCGGGTCGTCGGGCGTTTCGGTGGCAGGCAGGTGCTGATCGTCGGCGGTGCGGTCGGGGTTCTGGGCATCGTGATCCTGCTGGTCAGCCCCCATCCGGTCACGGCGCTTCTGGGTTTTGTGCTGATCGGGCTTGGAGCGTCGAACATCGTGCCGGTGCTGTTCAGCCTTGCCGGAAGGCAGCGGGCGATGTCGCCAGCCATGGCGGTCGCTGCGGTCACCACGGTTGGCTATGCCGGTATCCTGATTGGTCCGGCGGCGCTGGGTCTGATCTCGCATCACCTCAGCCTGCCGATTGCCTTCGGGTTGCTGGCGGTGCTGCTGGCGGTGATCCCGGCATCGGCGCATCTGACCACACGGCAAGCATAATCAACGACAACGGGGGGACGTGGTATGGCGGTCGAGGATCGGGGAATATTGGTGGTCGTCGGTTCCTATACGGAATCGATGCCCCATGTCGCGGCCAAGGGGGTGGGGATCAGCCTGCTGCGGCTGGACCCCGACCGTCAGACTTTCGTGCCGGTCGCGACATGCGACAAGCTGCGCAACCCGTCCTATCTGGCGCTATCGGATGACCGCAAACGCCTTTACGCCGTCGAGGAACTGGCCGAGGCCGAAGGCGCTGCCGTGGCGGCGTTGGATCTGGATCCGCAGTCGGGTTTTCGGGTGACCGGACGGCAGGGCGCGCAAGGCGATTGCCCCTGCCACGTCGCGCTGGACTTGGATCAGTCGCGGTTGCTGATCGCGAATTACATGACCGGCAGCGTGGTCTGCTATCCGCTTGACCCGAACGGGACGATTGCCGCTGCCGGCGCACGGGTCGAGCGTTCCGGCCACGGTCCGAACCCGGACCGCCAAGAGGGGCCGCATGCCCATCAGGTCGTCCCCGCCGCCGATGGACGCGGTGTTTTCGTCTGCGATGCCGGGACGGATGAGATCCTGCATTATCCCTTTGTGGGCGTGGCCTTAGCCGCGACGCCCGACCTGATCCTGAAGGCGCCGCTCGGCTCGCTGCCGCGTCATCTGGTGCAATCGGCGGATGGGCGGATGCTGTTCGTGGTGCATGAGCTGGGCTGTATGGTGCAAAGCTACCTGCGTGACGGCGACGAATTCCGGCCCGTGGCGCAGGTCACGACCTTGCCCAAGGGCGCGATTTCGTCGGCTTGCGCCGCCATCCGGCTGCATCCGAATGGCCGCTTTCTTTACGTCTCGAACCGCGGTGATGACAGCATTGCGGCGTTCGCCGTGGGCGCCGGGGCCGAGTTGCAGCCGCTTGGCTGGATCCCGACCGGGGGCACGACGCCGCGCGATTTCAATATCGACCCCAGCGGACGCTATCTGGTCGCGGCCAATCAGGACAGCCATTCGCTGTGCCTGTTCGGGATCGACGCGGGCAGCGGCGCGCTGAGTGCCTTGGGGCAGCCCTATCCGCTGGGCAGCCCCACTTGCGTGCTGTTCGCCTAGGCCGGGCGGCGATAGGCGATGCAGTCGACCTCAACCTTGCAGTCGACGACCATCGAGGATTGCACGCAGGCTCGCGCCGGGGGATTGGCGCCGAAATAGCGTTCGAAGACGCTGTTGAAGCTCCAGAAGTCGCGGGGATCGTCCAGCCAGACGCCGACGCGCATGACATGTTCGGGGCCGTAGCCGGCATCGGTGACGATCTTCAGCATGTTCTCGATGGCGATGGTTGCCTGTTCGACGATGCCATGGCCGACAACCTCGCCGTCGCGCATCGGGGTCTGCCCCGAGACGTAAAGCCAGCCGTCAGCCTCGGTCGCCTTGGCGAAGGGCAGGGTCTTTTGGCCCGAGCCCTTGCCCTCGCCCACGCCATGCCGCTTGATGTCCATAGTCATTCTCCTTTTTGATGGGTCAGGCCGCGGCCTCGTCCATGACGAAATGGCCGGGGGTGATTTCGCGGTAGCGCCGCTTGGGCGGCACATAATCCAGTGGGCGGATCGGGCTGCGCGGCTCGACCGCTGGCGGCGCGGGGCGGGTTCCGCGCTGCGCCGGGTCGGGCACCGGCACGGCTGCGATCAGGCGGCGCGTATAGGGATGCTGGGCATTGCCGAAGATCGCGGCGCGCGGGCCGATCTCGACGATCTCGCCGAAATACATCACGGCGACGCGGTGGCTGATGCGCTCCACCACCGACATGTCATGCGAGATGAACAGATAGGCCAGCCCGCGCTGCGCCTGCAGGTCCATTAGCAGGTTCGACACCTGCGCCTTGACCGACACATCCAGCGCCGAGACCGCCTCATCCGCGACGATGAATTGCGGGTCCAGCGCCAGCGCCCGCGCGATCGAGATCCTCTGACGCTGCCCGCCCGAAAACTCGTGCGGAAAGCGTGTTGCCATGTCGGGCGACAGGCCGACCTGTTCCAGCAACTGGCTGACGCGTTCCCTTGCGGCGGGCTTCGGCAGCAGGCCATGGGTCAGGATCGGCTCAAGGATCGCCGCGCCGACGCTGATGCGCGGATTGAGCGAGGCGAAAGGGTCCTGAAAGATCATCTGGGCCGAGCGGCGCAGCGCGCGCAGTTCGGCGGGGCGCGCTTTCGCGACATTCTGCCCGCCGACCAGAATTTCACCGGCGCTGGGGGTGTTCAGCCGCATGATCGCCCGGCCCGTGGTCGATTTCCCGCAGCCGGATTCTCCGACCAGCGCCAGGGTCTCGCCCGGATGCAGGTCGAAGGAGACATCCTCGACCGCATGGACGCGGCCTTGCGGCAGGTCGAAACGGATCGACAGGTTGGATACCTTGACCACGGGCTGCGTGGCTTTAGGCGGTGGCGGCAGCTGCGCGCCCTCGGTCGCCACGCCCGTTGCCCCATCGACCTGCGGAAAACGCCGGGGGGTGACGGAACCGGCCATCGCCCCCAGCCGCGGGATCGAGGCAAGTAGCGCCCGCGTATAGGGCTGCCCCGGCGCGGCGAATAGCTGCGGCGTATCCCCGGTCTCGATCATGTCGCCGCGATACATGACGACGGTGCGGTCGGCGACCTCGGCCACCACGCCCATGTCATGGGTGATGAACAGCACGGCCATGTTTTCCTCGCGCTGCAATTCGGCGATCAGCGACAGGATTTCGGCCTGAATGGTCACGTCCAGCGCCGTCGTCGGCTCATCCGCGATCAGCAGGCGCGGCTTGCAGGCCAAGGCCATGGCGATCATCACCCGCTGCCGCATGCCCCCGGAAAACTTGTGCGGGTATTCGTGCAGCCGGGCTCGGGCCGAGGGGATGCGGACGCGCTCCATCAGGCGCAGGGCCTCGGCCTCGGCCTGCTTCCACGACATGTCGCGATGCAGGACCAGCGCCTCGGCCAATTGGTTGCCGATAGTGAAAACCGGGTTCAGCGAGGTCATCGGCTCTTGAAAGATCATCCCGATCCGGCCACCGCGCACGGCCCGCATCTGGTGTTCCGGCAGGGTCAGCAGGTCGCGCCCTTCCAGCAGGATACGCCCGGTTGAACGGGCCTTGTCCTTGGGCAGCAGCCGCATGGCCGAAAGCGCGGTAACGCTTTTGCCTGATCCGGATTCGCCGACGACGGCCAGCGTCTCGCCGGCATGGATGTCGAAGCTGATGTCGCGCACCACCTCGCGCCAGCCTTCCGAGGTGCGAAAGGCGGTGGTCAGGTTCTGGACGGACAGGATGGGTTCGTTCATCTCAACGCTCCTTGGTCAGGCGCGGATCGACCAGATCACGCAGCCCGTCGCCCAACAGTTGCAGCGACAGCACCGAGGCCACGATGGCAAGACCGGGAAACACCATCAGCCAGGGTGCGCTGTTCATGTATTCCCGTCCCGAGGCCAGCATCGTTCCCCAGGTCGGCATGTCGGTCGAAACGCCGACGCCTAGGAAGGAGAGGCTGGCCTCGGCCAGCATCGCCGAAGCAAAGACGAAGGTGGCCTGCACCAGAATGGGCGAGGCGAGGTTCAGCAGCAGGTGCCGCGCCAGCACCTGCCATGTCGGCAGGCCCAACGTGATCGCGGCCTCGATATAGGGCATCTCGCGCAGGACCAGCGTCGAGCCGCGCACGATGCGCGCCAGACGCGGCGCATAGGTGATGCCAAGCGCGATGATCACCGTGGTCAGCGACGGACCCAGCGCCGCGACCAGCGCAATCGCCAGCAGGATGTCCGGAAATGACATCATCGCATCCAGCAGCCGTGAGATCGGCGCGTCGAGCGATTTGAAGAAGCCCGCAGCGACGCCAAGGATCACCCCCAGCACCGTCGACAGTGCGACCACGCCAAGGCTGACCATCAGCGACACTCGCCCGGCAAAGATCGCGCGGGACAGGATGTCGCGGCCGAATTCATCGGTCCCGAATGGGTGTAGCAGCGACGGCGATTGCAGCTTGTTCGCGATGGACAGCTTGTTCGGGGCATAGGGCGCGACCAGCGGCGCCAGCAGCGCGGCCATGACGACCAGCACCAGAATGGCGGCCCCCATCAGCACGGCAGGATTGCGCAGAAGCTGGCGCGAACCGGCAAGGAAGGAAGCGGCGGCGGCAGTCATAGCCGCACCCGCGGATCAACAAGGATGTATAGCATATCGACGACGAAGTTGATCAGCACATAGATGGCGGCGACCACCAGCAGCGTGCCCTGAATGACGGGATAGTCGCGGCGCAACACGGCCGAGACGACGAGGTTGCCGATGCCGGGCAGGCCGAACACGGTTTCGGTGACCACCGCACCTGCAACCAGCATGGCGACCGACAGGCCGATGACGGTGATGATCGGGACCAGCGCGTTGCGCAGCGCATGTTTCAGCACCACGCGCCTTTCGGTCGCGCCCTTGGCCCGTGCGGTGCGCACATAATCGTCACCCAGCACATCCAGCATCGCGGCGCGGGTAAAGCGGGTGATCAGCGCCGAGTTCACCACGCCAAGCGCCACCGCCGGCAGGACCAGATGTTGCAGCCGCTCAAGAAAGCCGCTGTCCGGCCCGCCATAGCCCGAGGCCGGAAACAGCCCCATGCTGACCGCAAAGACCTGGATCAGCATCAGCCCCAGCCAGAAGCTGGGCACGCTGGAGGCGATCATGGTCAGCGTCACGACGATCTGATCAAAGACCGTCCCGCGCTTCACCGCCGACAGTACCCCCACCGGCAGGGCGATGGCGCAGGCGATCAGGATGGAAAACAGCGTCAGGAAGAAAGTCGGCTCGGCGCGGGCCAACAGCGCCTGACCGACCGATTGGCCCAGAAAGATCGACTGGCCCAGATCGCCGCGCAGCAGGCCCAGCATGAACTGGCCGTATTGCACGATCAGCGGCGCATCCAGCCCCATCCGGCTGCGCAGATCGGCGATGTCCTGCGGCGTGGCGTCCGATCCCAGCATCACGGCGGCAGGATCGCCCGGCGTCACCCGGACGATGACGAAAACCACGGTGGCGACGATGACCAGCACAAGTGCCATGCCCGCCAGTCGCCCCAGCATGGCGCGAACGATCCTGTTCATTCCGCCTTACTCCTTCGGGGTCACGTTCCAGAAATGCGGCCAATAGGTCGGCACGTAATCCGGAATGCCCTTGGCGATGCCGCTGAGCCCGTTGAAATTGCCGACCTTGAACAGCGGCGCGTCCTCATAGATGACGCTCTGGACGCCTTCCCATGCCTTTGCCTTCTCGTCGTCGCTGGTCGAGGCCAGATAGGTCGAGACCGCCTGCGCCTTCTGATCCGAGACATACCAGCCCGGATAGCTGTCGGTGATCGTGTTGATGGTGCTGGGATCGCCGGGGAAGTTCGAATGGGTGATGAAGATGTCCCATTGCGCCGGATCGGCGCGGCGGGTGGTCAGCGTCGCCCAGTCCACCACCTGCAGGTCGACCTTGAAGCCCGCGGCCTCAAGATAGGCCTTGGCGACTTCGCCGATCTTGTAGTGGAATTCGTATTGGCGGCTGGTCAGGATGCGCAGCGGCGTGCCGTCATAACCCGCCTGCTCCAGCAGTTTCGCCGCGCCTTCGGGGTCGCCCTCGCCATAGCGGGTGACGCCGGACGCGGTATGCCACAGGAAGCCTTCGGGGAAGATCGAGCCATCGACGCTGAAGAAGCGATCATCCGAGAACGCCGCCAGCATCATGTCCGACGGGTTCAGCGCCAGTTGCACCGCCTGCCGCAGCTCCTTGCTGGTCAGCAGGCCCTGCTTCATGTTCATGTTCATCGACGTCCAGCCTTGGTTCTGGAAGATCACCGGGGCGGCCTTGTCGCTGGCCTCGACGCGGTCATAGGCGCTGACCGGCAGCGAGTCGGCAAAGTCGAACTGCCCCGAGATCAGCCCCTCGACCCGCGTGTTCGCATCGGGCACGGGGACGAAGCGGATTTCCTTGGCGATGGCCTGACGCTTGCCGGCATAGTTGCTGGGCTCGCCCTCGGGCGAGACATAGCCGTCAAAGCGGACAAGCTGGGTATACTGGTCGGGGCGGCGCTCTTTCAGGGCATAGGGGCCGGTGCCGACGAATTCGGTCAGCTCATCCGCGATCTTTTCCGAAGGCAGGATGATCGAGGCCTGCGACAGCGTGGCCAGCAGCGGTGCATAGCGCGACTTCAGCTTGATGACGACCGCATCCGGGCCGTCGGCGCTCAGGCTGTCCACGACCTCGGCGACCTGCTTGCCCTTGGAGTTCACCTTCATCCAGCGGGTCAGCGAGGCCACGACATCGGCGGAATCGAAGGCCGAGCCATCATGGAAGGTCACGCCCTGCCGCAGCGGGATGCGGTAAGTCAGCCCGTCCGCCGACAGTTCCGGCATGCCTGCGGCCAGCAGCGGCACCGATTTCCATTGCGCGTCATAGGTATAGAGCGTCTCGAAGATATGCTGGTCGATGGTCAGCACGATATCGGTCGGCGTCTGCATCGCGTCCAGCGTCGGCGGCTCTCCGATGGTGGCGACGGTCAGGATGCCGTCTGCGGCCTGCGCCATGCTGGCCTGCGCCGCCAGCGCGGCAAGGCAACCGGCAAGGAAAGTGGTCTTGGTCATGTTCTTCCTCCTGTTGATGCGGCCCTTTTCGGGTCCTGCGGGATCGGGTCAGGGATCAAGTCCCAGCGGATCGGCGACGCGCGGCCACAGCCCAAGGCTGGCCTTGCGATAGGGCGTCTCGGCCGGGTTGGTGGGGTATGAGGTCGGCGCCGCGACATAGACGATCTCGGAGCTGATCGGGGCGAAACCGGCGTAGAAATGGTTTGTCGATTTCACCAGCAGATAGTCCTTGGCGGCGAAGTCGATGCCCAGATTGGTAAAGATATCAGGCTCATAGGTCTGGGTGCGGCTGCTGATCAGGATGATGTCGGTTTCTGTCCCGACAGGCCTGATCACGGCGGCGCGGCCCAGCGTGACGCGGCTGTTGCGAAAGCTTTGCCATCCTTCGTCCACAGTGCGCATGACGGTCACCCGCAGGTCCAGGGGCTCGCCCCCCAGGCCCGAGGATTTGCCGCCGATACGCAGGTCAAGCTCGGCCCCGGTCCCGGCGGCATGGCAGAACCAGACCGCGATCGGGTCCCAGACCGTCGCCACTGCCAGCCGGTCCATGCCGCGATCCAGCATCCGGCGCAGGATATGGGTAGCATCGCCCGCGACGCCGCCACCGGGATTGTCCCAGACATCGGCAATGACCACTGGCAGCGCCGTTTGCGCGGCGCGCAGCAGGGTGGCGCGGCCCAGCCCGGATTCTGTGTCGAACATCGGCATCGCGGTCTGGCGGCGCATGGCATAAAGCTCATGCCCCAGCTGACGGGCCAGGGCGTCGCCCGCCGCCTTGTCGCCATCGGTGACGACGACGATGCGGGTGCCCATCTCGGGGACATCGCCCGCCATGAAGCCGTGGATCACCGAGACGGACAGCACGCCGCCCTGTCCCTGCAATGCCTTGATCCGGTCGACAAATGACCGCATCGGCTCGCGGCTGGTCGGATAGATGGTGATCATCCGGCAATCAAAGGTCGATATCACCGGGCGAACCTGACCGCGCAGCGCCTGCAAGGACAGGTCCACGACATGTTCGCCGCGTTCCTCGAAATCCGTATGCGGAAATTCAAGGAAGGTCGCCATCAGGTCCAGATTGCGCACCCTTTTCGCGGTCAGGTGGCTGTGGGGATCGAATTCGGCCGAGATCAGCACCTCGGGCCCGACCAAGGCGCGGACGCGCTCCAGCAGGTCGCCTTCGGGATCGTCATAGCCCTGCGCCACCATCGCGCCATGCAGGCCAAGGATGACGCCATCGACCGGCAGGGCGGCGGCCAGCTCGGACAGGATCTGGTCGCGCAGCGTCTCATAGGTCTGGCGCTGGATCAGGCCGGCCGGTTCCGCCCAGCACGACGTGCCCTCGATCACGGTGAAGCCCTCGGCGCGGCCCCGGCGGCGCAGGATCGGCACGACCGAGGAGCACAGCGTCGGCGTCTCGGGATGCGCGCCCGGAGGGGCGTAGAACGCCTCATGAAAGGCCTGCATATCCGTCGGGACAGGCGAGAAGGTGTTGGTTTCCGTGGCGAGGGACGCCGTGAAAATCTTCATCGACCGGCCCCCATGATGCAGGAGGCCGAAGGGGCAAGTCGAAGCATGTGAGTCGCTATGTGGAAATTAATTTTCACGATTAATCGCGAATCTGGGGTGTCAGTCAAGAAAATTGCCACGGGACTATGGCTGTCGTGAAATGAAATTTCACGTCTTGTGAAAATCAGTGGACGTGATTTTCACGCAATACGGCTGAAAATCGGGCATTTTCTGCGGTTGCCGCACGCTGTTCTCCACCATCACGAAAATCCGTCATGAAAAAGGCGGGGCGGATTTCATCCGTCCCGCCGAAATTTTTTCACCGCCTGTAATGCGCTGCCGCCTACCAGACCGTGCCGCGCGCCGCCACGTCCAGCACGCGGGTCACTTTCCCGTCGCGGTGAAAGACCACACGGTCGAAAAGGTTGGTCACGACGCAGGTATGGTTCGGCACGATTCGCACCTGTTCGCCCACTTGCGGGAAATCGGCATCACCGAATTCGACGACGCCATGCTCCTCGGACAGCGAGGTGATGCGGGCGTCCTCATGCCCCTCGATCCGACCGTAATCGGCAAAGCCCAGCAGGTCCGAGGTCAGCGCCTTGGACCCCGAATCCAGCACCGCGCGTCCCGGCGCGGGGCGCGAGACGACGGTGGCCAGCACATGCATGGCCAGATCATCCGGCCCGCAATGCCCGGCGCGCAGCATGGCGCGGTCATTGTAGATATAGGTCCCCGAGCGATGCTCGGTGGCCGAGGGCACCTCATGCGCCTTGAACAGATCCGGCGATCCGCCATTCGAGCGCACCGGACAGGGAATGCCTTGCTGCGCCAGCAGGTCCATGGTCGCGGACAGAAAGGACTCGACCACGGCGGCACCGCCGACAGCGGGATAGGTCAGCAGACCCATGAATTGCAGCCCCGGCGCGGCGGCGATGCGCGCGGCCAGCGCGGCGGCGGCCTGAGGCGTCTGCACGCCGCAGCGTTTGCCGCCAGTGTCGCATTCGACCAGAACCTGCAGCGGACGTGCGGCGTCGAATGTTGCGGCCAGTCCGTCGATGGTGGCCTCGTTATCCGTCGTGACCCGCAGTCCCGAGATGCGGTCGTTCAACGCCCGCAGCCGCAGCAACCGGGCGGGGCCAAGGATATTGTAGGTGATCAGGATGTCCTCGATCCCGGCATCGGCAAAGACCTCGGCCTCGGTGATCTTCTGGCAGTTGATCCCGACCGCGCCCGCCGCCAATTGCTGCAAGGCCAGCGCCGGGATCTTGTGCGTTTTGACATGCGGGCGGAAATCCTTACCGCAATCGGTGAAATACGCCTGCGCGCTTGCGATGTTCCGCTCCATCCGGGCTTCGTCGATCACCGGCATCGGGGTCGGGATCTGGGACAGGGGCGTGCCGGGTTCTGGCCAGGGAAAGCTCATCTTGTCGGTCCTGAGATGAATGGGTCTGTTCATGATTTTCATATTCATCTGCATCTGACCACCTGATTCTTGCAAATCCAGTTGACCAAGGCATCACTGGGAAATTAATTTTCACGAAACAATAGGAGGGCCGCGATGGACCTGTACCATGTCCTGACCGATGATGAGGGCAGGTTGTCCGCGATGGACCGCAAGCTGGCGCAGCTTGTCCTGCAGGATGTGGATTTCGTCACTAGCTCGTCGATCAGCGAATTGGCCGAGCGGGCGGGGGTGTCGCCACCCAGCGTCACCCGCTTCTGTCGTCATGTCGGGTGCAGCGGGTTTTCGGATTTCAAGGTGCAACTGGCCCGCATGACCTATGTCGGCCTGCGCTATCTGCGCCCGGAAGTGCCGACCTCGGCCCCCGAGGAAGTGGCCGAGGACATTGTGACCAAGGCGCAGAACGCCTTGTTCCAATTGCACAAGCAGCTTGATCCGGCGCGCCTGAACGAGGCCGCGCATCTGCTGCGTGGCGCCGGGTTCATTCTGGCCTTCGGGTCGGGAGGGAATTCCTCGATGATCTCGAACGAATTGCAAAACCGGCTGTTCCGGCTGGGCTGCAACATCCACAGCTCGAACGACCGGGCGATGGACCTGATGCTGTCCGCCGCCGCGACCGAGGGCACGGTGGCGATCGTGTCCTCTATGACCGGGCGCGACATGGATCTGGTGCGCTGTCTTGAACTAATGCGGGCGCGCGGCGTGCCGACGATCGCCTTGACGCAAAGCGAGTCGCCGGTGGCGGCTGCGGCGGGGTTGACCATTCCGATCGATCTGGCCGAGGGGCGCAATATCTTTCGTCCCACCTCGACGCGCTACGCCTATCTGGCGGTGGTCGACATACTGGCCAATCTGGTCGCCTATGCCGACCGTCCCCGCGCCATGGCCGTCCTGCGGCGGATCAAGGAAGAACTGGTCCGCAGCCGCGATGGCGACGACCGGCAATTGCTGGGCGACTGAACCGGCCGCCTGGCCGGGATGAAACAGGCTGCGCGACTGGGATCGCGCGCCCGAGAATTTTCGCCTCTTTTCGCGAATGTCTTTGGAATGGCTCCGCCGCGGCATCGCGGCATAATAACGACAACATAAGTCGTGTATTATGCGCCCATCCGGGCAGGAGAATGGACATGGACAAAAGGGCCAACTGGCTGGCGGCGCTGTTGCTGGCATTGGCGACGCCCGCACTGGGCGCGGTCAAGATCGGGGTCACGCCCGGCGCGCTGGCGGATTCTATTCAGGTCGCGGCACTGGAGGCGCGCGAGGCCGGACTTCAGGTCGAGGTGGTCGAATTCAGCGACTGGACCACGCCGAACCTTGCGCTGGAAAACGGCGATCTGGACCTGAACTACTTCCAGCATCAGGCCTTTCTGGACAATGCCATCCGCGAGACCGGCTATGACCTGAAACCTGTGGCCTTGGGCATCCTGCCCAATATCGGGCTTTACTCGGAAAAATTCCAAAGCCTCGAACAGATTCCCGATGGCGCGCGCGTGGCGGTGGCCAGCGATCCGGTCAATCAGGGCCGGGGTCTGTCGCTGCTGGCGACGGCGGGCCTGATCGCGCTCAAGCCCGACACCGGCTGGAAGGCCACGCTGGACGACGTGACCGACAACCCCAAGCACCTGCAATTCGTTGAAATCGAAGGGCCGCAACTGGTCCGCGCGATTTCCGATGTCGATCTGGCGCAGGGCTACCCGAACCATTTCGTCAATGCCGGACGCGGCGATTTCGCCAGCAAGGCGCTGCTTTACTCCGGCACCGCCGACCGCCATTTCGCCATCCGCTTCGTCACCCGCGACGACAATGCCGCCAATCCCGAGATCGCAGAATTCATCAAGCTTTACCAGACCTCGCCCAAGGTTCGCGCGCAGATCGACGCCTCGAACGCGCATAACCCGAAACTTTATTCGCTGCCCTGGCTGGACTGAGCCGGGCCGACCCAATCCAAGGAGACGACCATGAAACTTGCCATGCTGACGCTGGCCGCGACGCTGTCGCTGACCGGGCTTGCCGCCGCCGATCCGCTGAAAATCGGCGTGGTGCCCGGCGCTTACGGCGATGCCGTCGAGGTCGCCGCGACCGAGGCCAAAGACAAAGGCCTTGAGGTCGAGGTGGTTGAGTTCAGCGACTGGACCACGCCCAACGTGGCTCTGGCCGCAGGCGATATCGACCTGAACTTCTTCCAGCACCGCCCCTTCCTTGAGAATGCCGAAAAGGAACGCGGCTATGATTTCGATGTGGTCGGACAGGGGATTCTGGCCAATCTGGGGCTTTATTCGCTCAAGCACAAAAGCCTTGATGAAATCCCCGAGGGCGGCAGCGTCGCCATCGCCAATGACCCGGTGAACCAGGGCCGGGGCCTGCTGCTGCTGGAAAAGGCCGGGCTGGTCAAGCTGCGCGAGGGCGTGGGTTTCCTTGGCACGCTGGATGACATCACCGAGAACCCCAAGAAGCTGACCTTCACCGAGGTCGAGGGCCCGCAACTGGTCCGCATCACCGGCGACGTGGATCTGGCGCAGGGCTATCCGCATTTCATCGTCGCCTCGGGGGCCTTCGATCCGACCTCGGGACTGGTCTATTCCGGCATCGAGGACAAGCAATTCGCGGTCAGCTTCGTCGCGCGCACGGAAAACAAGGATGATCCGCGCATCAAGCAGTTCATCGACCTGTTCCATGCATCGCAGGCGGTCAAGGATCAGGTCCACAAATCCTTCGCCGACAGCGACAAGCTGTATATTCTCGCGTGGCAAAGCTGATGGCAGGGGCATCCGCGATCCTGCCTCGCGGCGCGGTGGGGGCAATCCCCGCCGCGGCCGAGGCCGTCCGCAAGGCCGGAACCGTGCGGCTGGAGGGGTTGGGCAAGACCTACCGCTCTGCCGCCGGAGAGGTTCAGGCCCTGCAAGGCATCGATCTGGACATTCGCGCGGGCGAAATTTTCGGCATCATCGGCCGTTCCGGCGCGGGCAAGTCCAGCCTGCTGCGCGTGATCAACCGGCTGGAGCAGCCGACATCGGGCCGGGTGCTGGTCGATGGTCAGGACATTGCCGGCATCAATGAGGCCGGGCTGGTCGCCCTGCGTCGCCGCGTCGGGATGATCTTTCAGCATTTCAACCTGCTTTCCGCCAAGACTGTGCGCGAGAATGTGGCGCTGCCTTTGCGCGTCGCCGGCGTTTCGACGGCGGAAATCGCGCAAAGGGTCGATCAGGCGCTGGAATTGGTCGGGCTGACCGGCAAGGGCGGGACCTATCCCTCGCGTCTGTCCGGTGGCCAGAAGCAGCGCGTGGGTATCGCCCGCGCCTTGGTCAGCCGCCCCGAGATCCTGCTATGCGATGAGGCGACCTCGGCGCTTGACCCGGAAACCACCGGTGCGATCCTGCGGCTGCTCAAGGACATCAACCGCCGTCTTGGCCTGACCGTGGTCCTGATCACCCATGAAATGAGCGTCATCCGCGAGATCTGCGACCGCGTCGTCGTGCTGGAACGCGGCGAGCTGGCCGAACAGGGCCCGGTCTGGCAGGTCTTTGGCGCGCCCCGCCATGCCGCCACCCGCGCGCTGCTGCAGCCTCTGCAGCATAGCCTGCCCGAGGATCTGGCCGACCGCTTGCGCGACAATCCCCGCGATCCGCAGGACCAGATGCTGGTCGAGCTGGGCTTTGCGGGTAAGGCCGTGCCGGATCTGGCGCGGCTGGCCGCGATTGTCGGGCCGGGACCGTTGCGGTTGGTCCTGTCGCAGATCGACCGCATTCAGGGCCACGCCATCGGCCAGCTGGTGCTGGCACTGGCCCCTTCCGCCCCGCTTGAGCAACTGGTCGGGCTTGCCGACAGTACAAGGATCATCGGATATGTTGACAGCGCAGATGGTTGACCGCCTGCAGCAGGCGTTCTGGGACACGGCTCTGATGGTCGGGGTCTCGGCCGGGATCGCAGTGGCGCTGGGGATCCCGCTGGCGGTGTTTCTGGTCACCTCGGGCCCGGGCGGTTTCTTTCCCGCGCCACGTCTGAACCGGTTGGTGGGCATGGTGGTCAACGGCTTTCGCGCCGTGCCCTTCATAGTGCTGCTGGTGGCGCTGATCCCCTTTACGCGACTGGTCGCCGGCACGACCATCGGGGTCTGGGCGGCAATCGTGCCGCTGGCGGTCTCGGCCACGCCCTTTTTCGCCCGCATCGCTGAAGTATCGCTGCGCGAGGTCGATCCGGGACTGGTCGAGGCCGCCCAATCCATCGGTTGCCGCCGTTGGGACATCGTCCGCCATGTGCTGCTGCCCGAGGCGCTTCCCGGCATCATCGGCGGTTTCACCATCACCGTCGTCTCGATGATCGGGGCCTCGGCCATGGCCGGGGCGGTGGGCGCGGGTGGTCTGGGCGATGTCGCGATCCGCTACGGCTACCAGCGTTTTGACACCACGGTGATGCTGGTGGTGATCGCGATCCTGATCCTGCTGGTCTCGGTCGTACAGTTTTCCGGCGATTATGCCGTGCGCAGGCTGAAGGCGCGCTAAGCGGTTGGACGGACCGCAAAAGCCCCGGCGGGTCGATCCCGCCGGGGCTTTTCGCTTGCCTCATCGCTGCCTTTATTCGGCTGCGGCCAGCGCCCCGCCGGGGCGGAACTCATGCGCGGCATGGCGTGCGGGCAGGCGGTCGCCCTGGCCAAAGATCTTGTGGCGCAGCGTGCCCGGTGCGTATTCGGTCTTGAAGCTGCCGCGCGACTGCAGTTCCGGGACGACCAGATCGGCGAAATCCTCATAGGTTTCGGGTGTCGCCAGCCGGGTCAGGTTGAAGCCGTCGATCTCGCCCTCGCGCATCCAGTCCTCCAGCTCATCCGCGACCTCGGCGGGCGTGCCCACCGCCAGCGGATAGCGTCCGCCAAGCGCCAGCTGGTCCAGCAGGTTGCGTTTGGTCCAGCCCCGGCTTTCCGCCAGCTGCGTTGCCGACTGGATCGAGTTGGTCGGGCCATAGGGGATGCGCTCATCCAGCCCGTAGCGCGAGAAATCGATACCGGTCGAGGCGGCGAAATGCACCAGCCCGGCCTCGGGGCTGGAATGCGCCTTGTATTCGGCCAGTTTTTCGCGCGCGGCAGCCGCGCTGCGGTCGGTCACGACATTGATGCCGATGATGACACGCACGTCGCCGGGATCGCGGCCTGCCGCCGCCACCGCCTCGCGGATGCTGCGCGCGGCCTTGCGTGCCAGCTCTTTTTCCGGGGCCGAGATAAAGACGCATTCCGCATGGCGGGCCGCGAACAGCTTGCCCCGCCCCGAGGTTCCCGCCTGAAACAGGACCGGCACCCGCTGCGGCGACGGCTCGGACAAATGCCAGCCCTCGACATTGTAGAAGCGCCCGCGGTGGGTCACCTTTCGCACCTTGGCCGGATCGGCATAGATGCGCGCCGCCCGGTCGCGGATCACCGCATCCTCATCCCAGGACCCTTCCAGCAGCTTGTAAAGCACGTCCAGATATTCGTCCGCCTGATCATAACGCAGATCATGGCTGGCCTGTCCGTCCTGTCCCACCGCGCGGGCGGCGCTGTCCAGATAGCCGGTGACGATGTTCCAGCCGATCCGTCCGTCGGTCAGGTGATCCAGCGTCGAAAGCCTACGCGCGAAGGTATAAGGGGCCTCCTGATTGACGTTCACGGTGACGCCAAAGCCCAGATGCTTGGTCACCGCCGCCATGGCCGAGACCAGCAGCACCGGATCGTTTACCGGCAATTGCACCGACTCGCGCAGGGTGACATCGACCCCGCCGCCATAGATGTCATAGGTGCCAAGGATGTCCGCCAGAAACAGCCCGTCGAACAGCCCGCGCTCCAGCGTTTTTGCCAGGTCGGTCCAATAGTCCAGCCTTGTGTAATCCTGCGAGCGGTCGCGCGGATGCGTCCATTGCCCGTGGTTGATATGGCCGACGCAATTCATGTTGAAGGCGTTGACGATGATCTGCTTGCCCAGTTTCTGATGTGCCATCAGATCGCTCCTTGTCAGATTGCGCCATGCCGGGGCGGGTTGATGCCGTTCAGGCTGTGATTGCCGATGGCGTGGTATTTCCAGCGCACCGGATCATGCAGCGTATGGGTGCGGACATTGCGCCAATGCCGGTCCAGATTGTCGGCAGCCAGAGTGGCCGAGGTCCCGGTCAGCTCGAACAGTTTCGAGGCCGCCAGCAGTCCCGCCGTCGTCGTCAGCGCCCGCGCCGCCGCCACCGCCAATGATGCCTGCGCCACGGTGAATTCGGTGGTGTCGGCAATGGCCTCATCGACCGCACGCCCGGCGCGGTTTACCAGCGCCTCGGCGGCGCGCAACCGGACCGAGACCTCGCCCACCCCCGCGATCAGCAGCGGATCGTCGGCGGCGCGCTCGACGCCTGCATCGATCCAGGGCCGGGTGCGCTCGCGGATGAAGGGCAGCGTGGCCGCAAAGGCCCCCTTGCCGATGCCCAGATCGATCGCCGCATGCAGGATCTGCGCCAAGGGACCGATCGGTGTCGGGTTCTCGAAGCTGGACTGGAAGGGGATCACCCATTCCGGCCGCACCTCAACCCGGTCGAAGCTGACCGATCCCGAACCCGTCACCCGCTGGCCGAATCCGTCCCAATCGTCGGTAATGGCGACGCCCTCGGCCCCGCGCGGGATGAAGACGATCTGCTGGCGGTCCTCGTCATCGACCACGAGGGTCGGGATCCAATGCGCAAAGATTGCCCCGGTGCAGTAGAATTTCTGGCCGGTGACGAACAGCCGCTCACCATCCTGCGACAGCCGGGTGCGGCGCTTGAAATCCCGCGCGCCGATCTCGGCCAGAGCATTGCCGAAGCGGTAGCCCGACAGCGCCAGCGCATAGAATTGCGCCTGCTGTTCGGGGGTGCCGCCGCTGCGCAGCACCTCCAGCGCATAGAAATGGTTCTGCGGGATCTGCGACAGCGATCCATCCGCCGCGCCGATGATTGCGATCACCTGCGCCAGCGTCACCACCGAGACGCCCGCCCCGCCATGTTCGCGCGGCACGGTGATCCCCCACAACCCCGAGGCGGAAAAGCGTTCCAGTTGCTCCCATGGCAGGATGCGATCGCGGTCGCGGTCGGCCGCACTAAGGGCGAATTCGGCGGCCAGCGCATGTGCGGTCTCGATCGCTTCGGCATCGCTGGCGATCACGTGGACGGTGGCGGGCGGGGGGGCGATACGGATCGTCATGTCAGTTCCATTGATGGCGCGCGGGCAGGGCACCGTTCAGGTGCCAATTGCCCAGCAGGTGATATTTCCAGCGCAGCGGGTCATGCAGCGTGTGGACGCGGGCATTGCGCCAGACGCGGCCAAGGTTCGGCGCGGCGCGGGTGGCGGCTGACCCAGCCAGCTCGAACAGCTTCTCGGCGGCATTCAGCGCGATTTCGGTGGTCAGGATCTTGGCCTCGGCCACCGCGACCGAGGCGCGGGCGCTGGATTCTAGCGTCACTTCGCCTGCCGCGATGTCGTTCAGTAGCCGGGCCGCGTCATGAAGCACGGCGCGGGCGGCCCAAAGGTCGATCTGAAGCCTGCCGATATCGGCGATGATGTAGGGGTCGTCCTGCGCACGGGCGACGCCGGAATCGACCCAAGGCCGGGCCTTGTCGCGGACAAAGGCAATCGCCTGATCCAGCGCGCCAATGGCGATGCCGCTGTCGATCGCGGCCTGCACCAGTTGCGAGACCGGGCCCGCCAGCCCCGGCACCTGCGCGCGCTGCCAGACCGGGATGATCTGATCCTCGGGCACCGCGACATTGTCAAAGACCACCGTCCCCGAGGCCGTGGTGCGCTGGCCAAAGCTGGACCAGTCGTCGATCACCGTGACCCCCGGCGCGTCATGGGGCACCCAGACCTGCACCGGGCGTCCCTGATCGTCATTGGCACGGGTCGGAATCCAATGCGCAAAGATCGCTCCGGTCGAATAGAAGCGCCGCCCGTTCAGACGCAGGCCGTCCGGGCCGCGGGTCAGGCCGGTCGTGTTATGGGTGATGACTTTCGGACCCTTTTCCGGCCCGGCATTGCCGATCCGCGCGCCCGACAGGATGTCCGCAAACCAGCGCGCCTTCTGGTTCGGGCTGCCCGCTTCGGACAGCAGCTGGACGACGCCGAAATGGTTTTGCGGGATCTGGCCCACGGAACTGTCGGCGGCACAAAGGATCTCGAACACCTCGGCCAGCGTCAGATAGTCAAGGCCCGGCCCGCCATAGGCGCGCGGCACGGTGATCGCGCCAAGGCCCGAGGCGCTGAAATCGGCGATCTCGTCATGGGGCAGGATGCGGTCACGGTCGCGCTCGGCGGCCTTGGGCGCCCAGTCGGCGGCAAGGCGGCGGGCGGCGTCCAGCGCGGCCTCGCGCGTGTCGATCCGGGCGGGGGCGACGGGGCGTCCGGTCGCGGGATGGTTCAGGGGGTCATGGATGGTCATGGGAAATCCTTCGCGTCAGCTTTTTCCGATCCAGGGCAGGAAGCGCCGCTCGATCAGTCGCAGCCCCAGTTCTGAAATCGTGGCCAGTCCCGCGATCACCAGAATGCCGGCGATCACCATGTCGGTGACCAGGAATTGCGCGGCGAACTGGATCATGTAGCCAAGGCCTCGGGTCGCCGCGACCAGCTCGGCCGCGACAAGGGTGGTCCAGCCCGCACCAAGCGCGATGCGCATGCCGGTCAGGATCGAGGGCAGGGCTGCGGGTAGCATCACCTCGGCCACGACCTGCCAGCGGCTGGCGCCAAAGGCACGGGCGGCGCGGATCTGGTTCTCGCCCGCCGCGCGGATGCCCGACACGGTTGAGATCACGATGGGCGCCAGCATGGCGATGCCGATGACAAGGATCTTGGAGGGCTCGCCGATGCCGCACCAGATGATGATCAGCGGCAGATAGGCCAGGGGCGGCAGCGGGCGGATGAACTCGATCAGCGGGTCAAGAATGCCGCGTCCGGCGCGGGATGTGGCGATCAGCACCCCGGCCGGGATGCCGATGGCCATGGTCCCGATCAGTGCCGCGAACACCCGCCACAGGCTTGCCCCCATATGCTGCCACAGGGTCGCGTTGGCGTAACCCTCGGTCGCGGCGCGCAGCAGCGCCTGACCGACCCGCAATGGCGAGGGCAGGAACACCGGCGAGACCCAGCCCCGGCCCGAGGCAAGCCCCCAGACCAGCAGCACCAGCGTCACGGTTCCCAAGGCATAGGCCAGCCCAAGCGGCAGGCGGCGCGGGCTTTTGTCGGCGCGAGGCGGCATCTGGACCGGGCTTTCAATGGCGCTGTCGCTCATCATGCGGCCTCGCGTTCGTAGATGGCATCGACCAGCCGTTCGCGGGCAGCGATGAAGCCCGGCTCGGATTTCAGCGCGCGCGGGTCGTTGCCCGACAGGAAACGGCGGCCCCAATCGGCGCTTTCCTCATGCACGATCCGGCCGGGACCAGGGGCAAGGACCACGATGCGGGTCGACAGGAACAACGCTTCCTCGATGCTATGGGTGATCAGCATCGCGCCGGCATGGCTGTCCTGCCACAGCCGCAGGATCAGGCCATGCATCAACTCTCGGGTCATGGCGTCCAATGCGCCAAGCGGTTCGTCCATCAGCAGAAATTCCGGCTGGGCGGCAAGGGCGCGGGCAATGCCGACGCGCTGGCGCTGGCCGCCGGACAATTGCCAGATGCGCTTGGCCCCTTCGCCAGCCAGCCCGACCGCCTCAAGCAGCCGGGCGGCGCGGGCATGCCGTTCCGAGGCGGGGACGCCCGCAAGCTTCAGCGGCAGGGCGACGTTGTCGGCCACGCTCCGCCACGGGTAAAGCGCGTCATCCTGAAACACCACGGCGCGCTCGGGGCCGGGGCCGGTGACCCTGCGCCCGTCGATCAGCACCTGACCCGAATCCGGCGTCAGGAAGCCGGCGGCCAGATTCAGCACCGTCGTCTTGCCCGAACCCGAACGGCCGACGACGCTGACGAACTCGCCGCGCTCGATCCGCAGCGACAGGTTTTGCAGCACCGCGATCCCCGCCCCGTAATTCAGCGAGACATCCCGCAGCGACAGAACGGACCGGGCGGATTGCGCCCGGTCCAAGGTCACTGCCTGCGAAGCGAGGCCGGTCATTTCCCGGCCGCGATCGCGAAGCTTGCGTTCACATAGGGCGCATAATCGTCCAGCGCCTTGGCCGAGCCCTGTTCCTCAAGGAAAGCGGCGGTGGCCTTGATCGCCTGCGCCGTCGCGCCGCCAAGGAACTGCTCGCTGCCCTGATCCTTCAGCCCGGCAAAGGCATAGCCCTTGAGCAGCGCCGGCACATCGGCGGCGGGCGCGCCGGTCAGCTTGGCGATTTCCTGCGCCTCGGCGCTGTCGGGCCCCCATGCCGCGGGATTGGCCAGATAGGCATCGGTGGCCTCGCCCGTGGTCTTGACGAAGGCGGTGACGATATCGGGGTGCTTCTCGGCATAGTCCTTGCGCACGATCCATGCGTCAAAGGTCGGCCCGCCCCAATCGGCCACCTGCTTGCTGTCGGCCAGCACCGTGCCGCCCGAGGTCTTGATCTGGTTCAGCACCGGGTCCCAGACATAGGCGCCGTCGATATCGCCGCGTTCCCATGCCGCACCGATTTCCTGCGGGCGCAGGTTCAGCAGCTTCACGTCGCCGGGCGCGACGCCCCAATGTTTCAGCGCGGTCAACAGCGAATAATGCGCGGTCGAGACGAAGGGCGTCGCGATGGTCTTGCCCTTGATCTGCTCGGGCGAGGTCACGCCCTTGACGGCCAGCGCCTCGGCCTCGGCGATATTGCCGACGACATAGACCGTCTGGATCGGCAATTGCTGCGACGCGGCGGCGGTCAGCGGCGACGATCCGACATAGCCGATGTCGATGGCCCCCGAGGCGATGGCCGCGATCACATCCGCGCCGCCGCCGAACAGTTTCCATTCGATTTCCGCGCCGGTGGCGGATTCGTATTTGCCGCCCGCCTGCGCGACGCGGGCGGGCTCAACGATCTGCTGCCAGCCAATGCGCAGTTGTTCGGCCAGGGCGGGAAGCGCCGTCGCCGAGAAAAGGGCAGATGCCAGCACTAGAAGACGGGGTGTCATGATGTTCTCGGTCCTGATTGATCGGCGATGCCGAATTCACGACCAAATTTACCGTGATTAGACCGGAACTCCATTCCAAAGAACCGGTCAGTAGGGAAAGGAACCTACTGACCCGATGGGGCTTGGCAGAAGAACGCTGTCGCGTCCGTCAGCGCTGGCGATCAGGCCCAGCCCGCCAGATGCAGCGCCATGCCGGACAGCGCCGCGCTGAGCAGCACCTTGACCATGCCGATATTCAGCCGGAACACCGCCAGCAGCGCCAGCGCCGACAGGCCTGCGGCCAGCCAGTCGATCGACCCCAGCACCGGCAGTTCCAGCGACAGCGGTCCCAGCTGGTGCCGCGCGACTTCGCGCCAGATGACATGGATGGCAAACCAGATGGCAAGGTTCAGGATCACCCCCACCACCGCCGCCGTCACCGCCGACAGCGCCGCCGACAGCGCCTTGTTGGCGCGCAACCCCTCCATGAAGGGGGCGCCAAGGAAAATCCATGCAAAGCAGGGGGCGAATGTCACCCATGTTGCCAGCAATCCGCCGACCGTTCCCGCCAGCATCGGCATGGCCCAGCCTGCCTCGCGATATGCGCCCATGAAGCCCACGAATTGCAGGACCATGATCAATGGGCCGGGGGTGGTCTCGGCCATGCCCAGCCCGTCCAGCATCTCGCCCGGTTGCAGCCAGCCATAGGTGCCGACGGCTTCCTGCGCGACCCATGCCAGCACCGCATAGGCCCCGCCAAAGGTCAACACGGCGAGTTTCGAGAAATAGGTGGCGATGTCGGTAAAGACATGACCGGGCGCAAGCAGGACCAGCGCCCCGACCGGCAATAGCCACAGGATCAGCGCAAAGGCCCCGGCGCGCAGGGCCGCCGCGCGCGCCGCCCCGGACAGCGGGCCAAGCTCGCGGCCCAGCAGGGTCTGGGCGTCGTCGACATGGGCCGCGCCCAGCTTGCCATGGCCGCCCGTGTCTTGGAACGCGGCCAGCCCGGCCTTGGCACCCAGCCACCCGATCGCCGCCGCCAGCGCCACGATCAGCGGGAAGGGCATGGCAAAGGCAAAGATCGCCACGAACGACCCGGCCGCGATGGCGCGCATCGCGTTGTTCTTCAACGCGCGCCGGCCGAGCCGGACCACCGCCTGCAGCACGATGGCCAGCACCGCCGCCTTCAGCCCAAAGAACAGCGCCGAGACAAAACCCACATCGCCAAAGGCGGCATAGATCCAGCTCAGCCCCATGATCGCCAGAATGCCGGGCAGGATGAACAGCCCACCCGCCACCAGCGCGCCGCGGACGCCATGCATCAGCCAGCCGATATAGGTGGCCAGTTGCTGCGCCTCGGGGCCGGGCAGCAGCATGCAGAAATTCAGCGCATGCAGAAAGCGGCTGTCGCCCAGCCATTTGCGCTCTTCGACCAGAATCCGGTGCATGACCGCGATCTGTCCGGCAGGGCCGCCAAAGGACAAGGCGGCGATGCGCGCCCAGACCTTGGTCGCCTCGGCCAGTGTCGGGAAATCGGTTCGCTGGGTCATGCCCCGGCCTTTCCGTGGCTTTGCCAGTCATGGACCTCGGCGGTGGCATCGCGGGACCAGCGGTAGAAGGCGTCATACAGGCTCATTCCGGCCTCAAGCTGTTCCAGATCGTCGGAATAGGTCCGCGACAGCCCCAATGAGGCGGCCAGCAGCCCGGCGCATTCGGGGGCCAGATCGGGCCGCGCCGTATCCGCGCCGCGTACGATGGTGGCCAGCCGGTCCAGCGCAGGCAGGTTCAGCCCGAATTCGCGGATCATCGTGTCAAAGCTGCATTGATCGCCGCGATGGCTCCAGAAGACGCCCTCGATGTCATAGGGCGCGGCCCCCATCGCCTCGGCCACGCTGGCGACCTCGCTGGGCGCGACATACAGAAACACGGCGCGTGGATCGATGAAACGGCGGATCAGCCATGGGCAGGCGATGCGGTCGATCTTGGGACGTGAGCGGGTGACCCACAGGCTGCGGTCCTGGGCGTCCTTACGGGTCAGCTTGGACGCGTCAAAGACCGGATGTCCGCCAGCCAGCCACGCGGCCTGTCCGCCCTCAAGATATTCGGCCCGCAGCCCCTCATGGCGCAGCCATGCGGCCACGCCCTGACTGCGGCCATGCCCTTCGGCACAGGCGACGACGACGGGTTGCCCGGGCAGTTCGACCGCCAGCCGGGCAAGCGCCGCGGGGGTCAGGGCATCCTCGGGCAGGGGGCGGGCGGTGGTGATCAGGCGGGGGTCCTGTGATCGCAACGCCTCTCGCCGCACATCCAGAATGATCGGAGCCTTGGGTGTGCCGATCAGCTTGGCCAGCTTGTCGCAGGTAATCGCATCAGGCGCAGGCATCTGCGTTCCCTCCTTTGGTTCATCAGGAACAGGGTTGGAACGCGAACTTCGGCTGTCGCCTCGTGGGGAGGTCGCGGGTCCCCATGGGGCGGAATCTTTCCCCTGCCGCGCCTTCTGTCAAGCCTGCTGCGACATGCGCAGCCAATCCGGCAGGTAGCGCAGTTCCGAGACATTCACGAAGGGCGCAAGGCGTTCGAATTCGGCCGCCAGACCGGCAAGGCGGGCGCGGCCCATGCGGATGCCCGGCTCGGGCCAGAAGGCGCGGATGACCAGCGCGTCATCCTCGCGCTTGGCATCGACGCGCCCGATCAGACGATCGCCCTGCAGGACCGGAAAGACGTAATAGCCGTAGCGCCGCTTGGGTGCCGGGACGAAGATCTCGATCCGGTAGTGAAAGCCGAACAAGCGCTCGGCCCGCGCGCGGTCGCGCAGCGCCGGATCAAAGGGCGACAGCAGACGGATGCGGGACGAAGGCTCGGGCAGGGTGGCCGCGCTGTCCATCAGATCGGGGGTCGCATAGCTGCGGCGCGGCGTACCATCGGCCATTTCGACCGCAATTTCGCTGATCCGGCCAGCGGCCAGCGCCTGAAGGCACCACAGTTTTGCCTCATCACGGGTGGCGATGCCGAAAAACGCCGCCAGCTCGCCGCTGGTCGCAAAGCCCAGCCGCTGCAGGGCCGAGGTCATGGCCCAATCGACAATCTCGGCATCGGGCAGATGGGCGGTCAGGTGTTCGGTCGGGATCACGCGCTCGGTCAGGTCATAGACCTTACGGAAGCCCTCGCGGTGGCGGATCGCCAGCCGCCCCGAGCGCCATAGGAATTCCAGCGCGGTCTTGGAGGGATGCCAATCCCACCAGCCACCCGAGCGACGCGGCTCATCCCCGCCCAGATCGCTGGTGCTGGCCGGGCCGTTATCCTGAATATGGCGCAGCACATTGTCGAATTCGGTGTTCCAGCCTTCGCCGCGCCAATTCAGCCAGCGGCTCTGCATATGGGCTTCGTCCCGCTGGAATTTCAGCCTCCACATCGGATAGAAGCCCATTGGGATCACGGCGGCGTCATGGGTCCAATGTTCGAATGCGCTGCGGTCGCGGGCGATCAGCCGGTCCAGCGCCTGCGGGCGATAGCGCCCGCGCCGCGACCACAGGATCAGGTCATGGGCGCGGGCCAGCGTATTGACGCTGTCGACCTGAACGAAGCCAAGCTCTGATAGCACATCCGCCAGATCCTGCCCCTTGCCCGGCCCTGAACCGGGTCGAAGCAGCAGGTGCCGATCCAGAAACAACCGGCGGGCGTCGCGGTTCGTCAGCAGGGCATCGGGCATCGGCGGACCTGTTTGCGGGTGGCGGAACCCGGACTGTTCCATATCGGCAGGCGACAGGGAATGCCGTTCAGCCCTGTTTCGACGGATCGTAGCCCAGCATCCGCAGCGCGTTCAGCGTCACCAGCACCGTTGCCCCGGTATCGGCCAGGATCGCGATCCACAGGCCCGTGATCCCCAGAACCGAGGTCACAAGGAACATCGCCTTCAACCCCAGCGCCAGCGCGATGTTCTGGCGGATATTGCCCATGGTGGCGCGCGCCAGCCGGATCAGCGCCGGGACATCGCCAACCCGGTCGCGCAGGATCGCGGCATCTGCCGTTTCCAGCGCCACATCCGTCCCCGAGCCCATGGCCACGCCGATGCTGGCCTGCTTCAGCGCGGGGGCGTCGTTGATGCCGTCGCCGATCATCATCACGCCGCCCGTGCCGCTCATCTGGCGGATGGTGGTCAGCTTGTCCTCGGGCAGCATCCCGGCGCGGAACTCCATGCCAAGGCCGCCCGCGATGGCGGCGGCGGTGCGGGGGTTATCGCCGGTCAGCATGGTCGCGCCGACGCCCATGGCGTTCAGTTGCCGCATCGCGTCCGAGGCATCTGGCCGTGGCTCATCGCGCATGGCGATCAGGCCCAGCGGTTGCCCTGCGCGGAAGACGGCGACCACGGTCTTTCCCTGTTCCTCAAGCGCGGTTGCGCGGTCGGTGACGTCCGAGGCGATGCCCTGCATTGCCAAGGCATGGGACGGGGACATAACCCAAGCCATGGCGCCGCCCACCATGGCTTCGACCCCCTTGCCGGGGATCGCCTTGGCCTGACGCGCCGGCAGCGGGGCAATGCCCGCGTCCTTGGCCCGGCCCAGTACGGCCAGCGCCAGTGGGTGGCTGGACCCGGTCTCGACCCCGGCTGCCACGGCCAGCAGCTCGGTTTCCGAAACGCCCGGTGCGGGGATCAGGTCGGTGACGACCGGGCGGCCATGGGTCAGCGTGCCGGTCTTGTCAAAGGCGACTTGCGTGACCTTGGCCGCGGCCTCGATCACCGCGCCGCCCTTCATCAGCAAGCCGCGTTTCGCCCCCGAGGACAGCGCCGAGGCGATTGATGCGGGGACCGAAATCACCAGCGCGCAGGGGCAGCCGATCAGCAGCAGCGCAAGGCCGCGATAGATCCATGTCTGCCAATCCGCCCCCATCAGCAGGGGTGGGATCAGGATCACCAGCGCCGCCATGCCGACAATCGCGGGCATGTACCAGCGGCTGAACCGGTCGATGAAGCGTTCGGTGGGCGCGCGGGCTTCTTCAGCATCCTCGACCAGCCGGATGATGCGGCTGATGGTGTTGTCGGATGCCTCCTTGGTCACGCGGATGCGCAAGGCGGCCTCGGTATTGATCGACCCGGCAAAGACCGCCTCGCTTGGCCCCTTGGAGCGGGGCAGGCTTTCGCCAGTGACCGGGCTTTCGTCGATTCCCGAGATCCCCTCGACGATCTCGCCATCGGCAGGGATGCGGTCGCCGGGCCGGACCAGCACGGTCTGACCGATGCGCAGGCGGTCGGCGGGAACCTCTCGGGTCTGGCCGTCCACCTCAAGCTGCGCGGTTTTCGGGACCAGATCGGCCAGCGCCCGGATGCCGTCGCGGGCCTTGTTGGCGGCAACGCCCTCCAGCGCCTCGCCGACGGCGAACAGGAACACGACCAGCGCGGCTTCTTCGGCTGCGCCGATGAACAGCGCGCCGAATGCGGCGATGGTCATCAGCCCCTCGATGGTGAAGGGCTGGCCAAGGCGCAGCGCGGCAAAGGCCCGCCGGGCCACCGGGGCCACACCGATCAGGCAAGCGGCGACAAAGGCCCAGTAGCCAAGACTGGCCGAGGTCAGCAGCTCGAACCCCCATGCCAGCGCCAGCAGCGCGCCGGTCAGGATGACCAGACGGCCCTTGGCGGTGCGATGCCACGGTTTGCCCTGATCGGCAGGGTCGTCGTGGCTATGGACGGGCTCGGCGGAGTCATGCGCGTGCCCCGAACAGCAGGTGTCGTGACCGGCGGAAGCGGCAGGCTGCGCGTCCTGGCGCGGTGCGATGCCGTAGCCCAGCTTGCGCACCAATGCCTCGATCGCGTCGGGCTGGGTCGTTCCCGGCGCCAGATCCAGCGACAGCCGTTCGGTCATCAGCGCGACCCTGACCTCGGACACGCCGGGCAACGTCCCGACCGCCTGCGTGACCTTGGTGGTGCAGGAGGCGCAGTCCATCCCCGTCACCGTCCATTCGCGCCGAATGCTTGCTTGCTTACTCATCGCCATTCCTCGAAGTCCTTGTGGCAGATCTTGCCTTCATTGATTCGGGACCCTAATTCCTCTAGCGACTATAGCTGCAAGAGGTTTCCGCGATGCTGACCATCGGCAAGCTGAGCGAGGCGACCGGGGTCAAGGTCCCGACCATCCGCTATTACGAACAGATCGCGCTGCTGCCCGAACCCGAGCGCAGCACCGGCAACCAGCGGCTTTACGGCAAGGCGGCGCAGGACCGGCTGAACTTCATCCGCCATGCCCGCGACCTTGGCTTCCCGCTGGAGGCGATCCGGGAATTGCTGGGCCTGTCGGACGATCCGAACCGGTCCTGCGCGGCAGCCGACCAGATCGCCAACCGCCAACTTCGGGCGGTAAATGCCCGCATCTCGCGCCTGATCGCGCTGCGCGACGAGTTGCAGCGGATGCTGCAGCAATGCTCATGCGGGACCATTGCCGATTGCCGGGTGATCGAGGTTCTGGGCAATCACGAGCATTGTGCCCATGACCATCATGAGGGCGCGATGGCCGAGCTTATCCCGCCGTCAATGTGATACGCTGCCGGGTGGCGGCCTCGATCCGGGCGTCGGAGTAAAGCAGCGGTGCATATTCGCCCCCCGCCCAAAGCGGCTGCAGGTCGTGGTAATGCGGGTCACCCGGCAGGCCGGACTGGCCTGGTGTATTGACGAACAGGCTGTTGTCCCAGCCGCCGACATCAATCAGCATCCTGACCGACGGTCCCATCAGCACATCAAGGGTTTGCAGGTCGTAGCCCGCATAATTCGGGCTGGCCGACGATCCGCCGCGCGGGATCGGCGGCAGCGACCATTCCGCAGGTGCCAGCCGGTGCAGCGGATGGCGCAGGGTCAGGCGGTGGATGCGACCCCATGCCCAAGCTTGCGGGTCCGCGCCCATCAGCTGGGCACAGTCCGTCCATGCCGCCTCAAGGCTGGCGATGATGTCCGGGGGCAGGTCCACCCGAGCCTGCATCCAGCGCAGAAGCGACGCCGGATCATAGGGTTGCAACAGTTGCAGGACGGCCTCGGACGCGCCTTCGTGACGGGCGATGGCCGGACCAAGATGGCGCGAGAGCCAGATTTCGATGAAGGCCGCGGC
Organism: Paracoccus sp. PAR01; assembly: GCF_014851995.1. NCBI lineage: Bacteria > Pseudomonadati > Pseudomonadota > Alphaproteobacteria > Rhodobacterales > Paracoccaceae > Paracoccus > Paracoccus sp. PAR01. The sequence goes on along the minus strand of NZ_JACVAW010000012.1, from coordinate 68,449 downwards.
GGGGCTGTCGGCGGGAAGCGTGCCGTCGAAACCGTCCAGAAGCGCGCGGACAGGCGCGGGAATGTCCGGCCCTTGTATCAGTCGCACCAGTCCAAGCGCGATGCCGGAATGCAGGCTAAGCTGCATGGCCGCGCAATCCTGCAACGTCACTTGGTCATTGCCCGCCAGCGCCGCGTTCAGGAAATCGTGGCGGCTGCTGTCCAGCCATTCATGGCCGGGCAGGGGGCCGTCCCAGTCTGGCGGCAGGTTGATGGCATTGGCGGTGGCGATGTAGCCGCGCGCGGGGTTCAGCTCGACCGGGGCACTGTCGGGATCGTGCAGCCCCTGCCATTCGAAACGCCCATCGCCGGGCACCGGCAGCAGGCCCTGCCAGTCCTTGCGGATCGGGGCGGAACCGGCGGGTTTCCACAGGGTATTGCCCGCCGCGTCGCCGTAGATATGGTTGACCGAGGGGCAGCCCCAACCGCGCAGGGCTGCAAGATAATCCGGCGGCGTGGTGGCGCGCATGACCGAGAGGCTGGCCATATAGGGCGCGGTTCCGGGCAGGCTCCAGACGGTGCGCAGCGCAAAGGCATGGCTGGCGCTGCGGTGCAGCAGGGGGCCGTGGCGGGTGAATTGCAGGGTGATCCGCTGGTCGGGATGGCCCTTGACCGGCACGGTCTCGGTCAGGGTGGTCAGGCGCTGCCAGCCGTCGTGGTGGCGATACAGATCGGGGTCGTCCGGGTGCAGGTCGTAGGTGTAAAGGTCTTCCTGATCGTGGCCGTGGATGGTCAGGCCGAAGGCGGCATGGCCGTTATGGCCCATCGAGATGCCGGGGACCATCGGCTCACCCGCGCCGATCACGTCGAAGCCGGGCATGGTCAGGTGGGTGATGTAGCGCACCGAGGGCAGGACATGGGTTCGGTGCGGATCAAGGCACAGGATCGGGCGGCCCGATGCCGTGCGCGCGCCCGAGACCACCCAGTTGTTCGAGCCCTCGGTGGCGGCGATGCGGTCAATCTCGCCCAAGGAGGTGGGGCGGGTCCACAGATCGGCGTCAGAAAGTGGCGCGGCCAAACGCTCGGGCGAGAAGCTGACCGGGCTGACGCCCAGCAGGAAGTCGCGCAGCACGCGGGCATCAAGGCTGTGCAGGTCCAGACCCTCGGGGATCTCGGGGATGGTGAAGGGTTCCAGATTGCGGCGCAGCAGGTCCAGACGCGCGCCGGTTTGCGGACCCATCAGCGCCATGACGCGAGCGCGCAGCAGTTCCGAGGTGGCGTTGCGGGTCAGGGAATGGCTGCGGATGCGGACAACATCCGATGGCTGCCACAATGCGGGGCGGTTGCCGAGCAGGGTGAATTCCGGGGGCAAAGGCAGGTTTCCGGCGTGGACGCCTTCGACATAGCAGTTGATGCCCTTGGCGAAGGCGGTGCAGATCGCCTCGGCATCGGGGGCATAGGCCGCCCATTCCGCCGCCATGTCGCCGCGATACAGCAGCAGGCGCGCGGCGCGGTCCTGCGCCAGATAGCCCGGTCCGAAATCGCCCGCCAGCAGGCCCAACCCGCGCTTGCGGGCCAGATCAATCTGCCACAGCCGGTCGCGGGCGGCGTTCCAGCCTTGGGCAAAGAACAGGTCGTCGCGGTTCTCGGCGCGGATATGGGCAATGCCCCATGGGTCGATGCGGATCGACACAGCGTCGGTCAGCCCGTCAAGACGGTGGATCTGGTCGGTCATGGGATGTCCTTGGGGGCCTTTGGGGGGCCTTTGGGGGCGCCGCGCCCAAGGCGGGGGCGCGGCGCGAGGGGGGTCAGTTCAGGTCAAGGAACAGCCCGGCATGGAACCTTGCGCGTTCCAGCAGGCTGGCTTCGATGATGTGCTCGGTCAGGGTATGCAGGCCCGCGCCAAGGACGCCGGTCGAGTCGATGGTCGGTATCCCCAGCGCGCCGGTGAAATTGCCGTCCGAGCCGCCGCCCGAGGGCTGATGGCCCAAGGTGAAGCCCAGTTGCGCGGCGATGCCCTTGGCGCGGTCGTAAAGGGCGATGTCCTGCGGTTGGCCGGGTTTCCAGACCGGGCGGGTGACGCCTCGGGTGACGATGAATTCGACATCGTTTTCCGAGCCCGACAGACCCAGCATGGCGGCGACGCCGCGTTCCAGATCCTCATCGGTCTTGGCCATGGAAAGGGCCTCGGCGAAGCACGAGGAGGAGACGCAGTTGACCCATGTCCCACCCCGGATGACCCCGACCGAGAAGGTGCAGTCATCGCTAGTCATGCCCTCGATCAGGGGGATCTTGCGGGCCATGGTGGCGATGGCCGAACGCCCATCCTTCAGCGCCCAACCGGCATGTGAGGGCACGCCGCGCGTTTCAAGGTTGTAGCGGGCGATGGCGTAGCGGCCGATGACGCAGGACTGGTCCTTCAGCGCCGGTTCGGGAACCACGACATAGCGGTTCAGCAGCGCTTCCTGCTCGATCAGCCCGCGGGTGGCGGGGGTGCCGATTTCCTCATCCGGGGTCAGCAGCAGGGTGACGGGCAGGGGGGTCACCAGACCGGCGCGCATGATCCGGCGCATGGCTTCCAGCGCCACGAAATTGCCGGCCTTCATGTCCTGAATGCCGGGGCCATAGATCTTGCCTTCCTCGCGCCGCCATGGGTTCTGCGCAAGCGTGCCGATCGGATGCACGGTATCCAGATGGCCCGAGACGAGGATGCCGGGCTTGCCGAAATCGGGATGGGGGAATTTCACCCGCAAGGATGGGCCGCAGCCCATGCGACCGGGGATGACCTCAATGGTCGCCCCGGCCGCTGCGCAGTCGAAGGCCACGACATCGACCATGCGCGCAAGAGCGGCGGCATCGAAGGTGGGGCTTTCGGTCTCGATCCACGGGCGCAGGCGGCGGATCATGTCCTCATTGTCGAAGTCGAGGGCAAGGAAGGACATTCAGGCGGCCTTTCGGGTCAGGGGCATGCGGCGCTCGATGATGCGGGCATAGACCGAGGCGCCGATGGGCAGCACCGCCGGGTCAAGGACGAAGGCGGGATTGTGCAGCGCCGCCTGACCGCCATGCATGACGTTGATATAGGCACCGGGAATGCGGGCGGACATGTCGGCGAAATCCTCGCTGCCCATGACCTGCGGGCCGTCATCGGAGACATTGGTTTCGCCCAGCACGTCGGCGGCGGCTTCCAGATAGGCGTCGGACAGCTCGGGTTCGTTGACCAGAACGTCAAAGACATTGCGGATGTCGATGTCGATGGTGATGCCATGGGCGGTGGCAAGGCCCGCGCAAAGCTCGCGCATGCGGGTAGCGACCAGATCCATCACCTCGGGGTCGAAATAGCGCACGGTCCCGGCAATGGTCGCGGTCTGGGGCACGACATTATAGGCCGAGCCGGTGTGGAACTGGGTGCAGGACAGCACGCAGGCCTTCACCGGATCGACATTGCGCGAGACCACCGTTTGCAGCAGCCCGACCAGTTGCGTGCCGATCACCAGCGCGTCGCGCGATTGGTTGGGCTGCGCGGCATGGCTGCCGCGACCATTGACCTTGATGTCGAAGAACGAGGCCCCGGCCATCATCGCGCCCTTGCGGATGCGGGCCTGACCCAAAGTGCCGAAGGGCTGGTTGTGCATGCCGTAGATCTCATCGACGGGGAAACGCTCGAACAGGCCTTCCGCGATCATGCGGCGCGCGCCGCCCAGACCTTCCTCGGCGGGCTGGAAGATGAAGACGGCGGTGCCGTCGAAATCGCGGGTCTGCGCCAGATATTGCGCCGCGCCCAGCAGCATGGTGGTGTGGCCGTCATGGCCGCAGGCATGCATGCGGTCGGCATTCTTCGACGCATAGCCAAGGCCGGTCACCTCCTGGATGGGCAGGGCGTCCATATCGGCGCGCAGCCCGATGCGGCGGTTGCCCTTGCCCTTGCCGCGCAGGATGCCGACCACGCCGGTGGCGGCGATGCCGGTATGAACTTCGTCGAAGCCCCAGTCGCGCAGGTGACGTTCAACCACACCCGAGGCATGGGTTTCCTCGAAGCCCAGCTGCGGGTTTGCGTGGAGATCCTCGAAGACCGCACGCATCTGATCGGCATTGTCCTCGATGAACTTGATGACAGGCATATTCTCTCCTTACGCCACGAGCGGCTTGCCAGCCGCGAAATCCCAGAAACGTCCGGGCGCTGCATCGATCAGCGCACGGGTATAATCATGCTGCGGCTGGTGCAGCACGCGCGAGGCCGGGCCTTGTTCGACCACCTCGCCGCGTTTCATCACCAGCACCTCGTCGCAGATCTGGGCGGCGACGCGCAGGTCATGGGTGATGAAGATGATGGCGATGCCGGTCTGGCGCTGAAGCTCGGCCAGCAGGTCTAGCACCTGCGCCTGAACCGAGACATCCAGCGCCGAGACCGCCTCATCCGCGACCAGCACGTCGGGCTTCAGCATCACCGCGCGGGCAATGGCGATGCGCTGGCGCTGACCACCGGAAAACTGATGCGGATAGCGACCCAGCGCGTCTTCGGGCAGGGACACGATCTTCAGCAGGCGCTTGGCCTCGGCCAGGGCATCGGCGCGGGACATGCCGTAGTTCAGCGGGCCTTCGGTCATCGAGCGCGCAATGGTCCAGCGCGGGTTGAGCGAGCGGAACGGGTCCTGAAACACCACCTGCAGCTTCTTGCGTTTGGGTTTCATCGCGCTGGGGGACAGATGGGCGATGTCGTCGCCATCCAGCAAAATCTGGCCCTCGGTCGGCTCGATCAGCCGCATGATCGAGCGTGCGACCGTGGTCTTGCCCGAGCCGCTTTCGCCGACGATGCCCAGCGTCTGCCCCGGCGACAGGTCGAAATTCACCCCGAACGAGGCGCGGACCTGCGACTTTTTCCCAAGGAACGACCCGGTGTGATAGGTCTTGCCCAGATTGCGGGCGGCAATCACGCTGGCCCCGCTTGCATCGTCGCGGGCTTCACGCGGCACAAGGCTGGGGACCGAGCCCAGCAGCGCCCGCGTATAGACATGCTTGGGCTGTTCCAGAACCTCGCGGATCGGGCCGGATTCAAGGATCTCGCCATGGCGCATGACGCAGACGCGGTCGGCAATTTCGGCGACCACGCCCATGTCATGGGTGATGAACAGCACCGCCGTGCCGTGCTTCTCCTGAAGTTCGGCGATCAGGGACAGGATCTGTTTTTGCGTGGTCACGTCCAGCGCGGTGGTGGGCTCATCCGCGATCAGCAGCGCCGGTTCCAGGATCAGCGCCATGGCGATCATGATGCGCTGGCGCTGGCCGCCCGACAGTTGGTGCGGATAGCTGTCATAGATGCGCTGGACATCGGGCAGATGGACCTGCTCCATGATGTCGATGACCCGGGCGCGCTTTTCGGCGGTACCCATGCGGCTGTGCAGGTCCAGCACCTCGGTGATCTGGGCGCCGACCTTCATCACCGGGTTCAGCGCGGTCATCGGTTCCTGAAAGATCATCGCCAGATCGCGGGCGCGGCGGTCCTTCATCGCGGAAGGTGACAGTGCCAGCAGGTTTTCGCCCTTCAACCGGATCGTGCCCGACCGCACCACCAGCGCGTCCTTGGGCAGCAGCCCCATCGTCGCCAGCGAGGTGACGGATTTGCCCGAGCCGCTTTCCCCGACCAGACAGACGGTTTCCCCGCGGCGGATGTTCAGGCTGACGCCTTTCAGCACCGGAAACCGGGTTTTTCCGGCGGTTTCGACCACCAGATCCTCGATCTGGACGATCACGGGTTCGTGGGACAAGTCCCTTGCGCGAAGTTCCATGTCAGGCCTGCCGTTTCTTCATGCGGGGATCAAGGGCATCGCGGGCGGCATCGCCGATCAGGTTGATCGACAGCACGCAGATGGTCAGAAGCAGCCCCGGCCACAGGATGATGCCGGGATTGATGCGGAAATATTGCCGCCCCTCGGCCATAATATTGCCCCAGGTCGGGATCTCGGTGCTGATGCCCGCGCCAAGGAAGGACAGCAGCGCCTCGGTCAGGATCGCCGAGGCGATGATATAGGTCCCCTGCACGATCATCGGCGCCATGGTGTTCGGCAGCAGGTGCTGGAACAGGATCTTGGGGGTCGACGAGCCAAGCGCCATCGCGGCCTCGACATAGGGTTCCTCGCGCGCGGTCAGCACGACTGATCGCACCAGCCGCACGACGCGGGGCACTTCCGGGATGGTGATCGCCATGATCACCGAACCGATCGAGGGGCCGTTCAGCGCCACAAGGCCGATGGCTATCAGGATCGAGGGCATGGCCATCAGCGCATCCATGGCGCGCATGATGATCGCGTCGGCCAAGCGGAAGTAACCGGCAACCAGCCCGATCAGCACGCCCAGCCCCAGCGCCACCACCGCCGCGCAGATCCCGATCAGCAACGAGATGCGGCCGCCAAGGATCATGCGGGAAAACAGGTCGCGGCCATAGCCGTCGGTGCCCAGCAGATGCGCCTCGGACGGGGGCTTCAGCCGCATCAGCGGGTCCATCGCCAAAGGATCATGGGTGGCGATCTGGGGTGAAAAGATCGTAAGCCCGATCACCGCCAGCAGCATGATCGCGGCGATGAAGGGGGCAAGCCCGGTCTGGGCGGGGGAAACCATGGATAGCAGGCGCAGCGCCAAAGGCTTATCCGCGGCGGAACGGTCGATGTTCGTCAATAGCGGATCCTCGGGTCGAAAAGCGAATAGGACAGGTCGATCAGCAGGTTGATCGCCACATAGACCGAGGCGGTCAGCAGGATCAGCGCCTGAATGACGGGATAGTCGCGCGCCAGAACCGCATCGACGGTCAGCCGCCCGATGCCGGGGATGTTGAAGATGGTCTCGGTCACCACCACGCCCGAAATCAGCAGCGCAAAGCCGGCGCCGACGATCGTGGCGATGGGAACGGCGGCATTCTTCAGCGCATGGACGAACAGGATGCGGCGCTCGCCGACGCCCTTGGCGCGGGCGGTGCGGATGTAATCCTCGTTCAGCACGTCCAGCATGGCGGCGCGGGTCATCCGGGCGATCAGCGCGATATAGATCGAGGCCAGCGTCAGCGCGGGCAGGATGGCGCGTTCAAGGAAGGGGGCAATGCCTGCGGAAAGCGGCTTGAAGCCCTGCGGCGGCAGCCAGCCCAGCTTGACCGAGAAGACCAGCAGCAGGACGTAGCCGACCAGAAACACCGGCACCGAAAAGCCAAGGACTGAAAAGGACATCACCAGATAATCGACCCAGCTGCGATGCTTCCACGCGGCGATCACCCCCATCGGAATGGCGACCAGAACGGCAATGATGATGGTCAGCACCGCCAGCGAGATCGACGGGCCGACGCGTTTGGCGACCAGATCCAGCACCTCGACGCCGGAAATCAGCGAGGTGCCGAAATCGCCGCGCAGGATGCCCGCGATCCATTTGATATATTGGGTCAGCAGGGGCTCGTTCAGGCCCATGGCGTCGCGGATGCGTTGCAGCGTTTCGGGCGTGGCGTTGTCGCCGGCAAGGATCGCCGCCGGGTCTCCGGGGGTCAGGCGCAGCATCAGGAAGACGAAGACCGAGACCAGAAACAGCACCGGAACGACCGAGAGGACGCGCTTGAAGATATAGCTCAGCATGGCTTGTCCGCCGTTCTAGGGGTCAGGCCCGCGCCTGATCAGCAGGCGCGGGAGAGGATCGGCCCGACAGGCGGGCCGATTGGCGGCGTTACTCCTCGGACTTCTTCAGGCCCCAGAAGACCGGGACCGGGGTCGGGGCCATGTCGGTCAGGACCGTGCGGCGGGCCTGCGGGAAGTTGTATTCGCCAAGCGGCACATAGCTGACCGTTTCCATCGCATGGGCCTGGATCTTGTCGGCGGCGGCCTTCTGGGCCTCGGGGGTGGTGGCTGCGATGAACTCCTTGCGCAGTTCCTCGATCTTGGGGTCATCGGGCCAGCCGAACCACGCGGTGTCGCCGCGCCCGTTCAGCATCACACTGATTACCGGGTTCGCCACCTCGGACATCTGCCAGTTGGTGAAGAACATGTTCCAGCCGCCATTGGCGGGTGCCTCCATCGAGGCGCGGCGCGTGACCAGCGTCTGCCAGTCCATCGGCTGCATGTCGACATTGAAGCCCGCCGCGCGCAGTTGCTGGGCTGCGACCACCGGCTGGGCCTTCAGCGTCGGCGCCTCGGTCGGCTGCATCAGGACGACGGGGGTGCCGTCATAGCCGGCTTCCTCCAGCAGCTTCTTGGCGGCTTCGGGATTGCCGGCGGCGGTCAGGGTCTCGGTTCCGGTGGTGCTTTCCAGCCGCGTGCCGCAGCCAAAGATCGCGCCGCAGACCTGATAATATTCCGGGCTGGCGGTCAGCGCGGCCAGAACCGGTTCCTGCGACATGGCCAGCAGCGCGGCCTGACGGATCTTCGGATTGTCGAAAGGCGGGTGCTTGAAGTTCATCCGACCCATGGTCTGGAAGCCAAAGGCCGCGCGTTTTTCCACGGCAACCGTGTCATCGCCTTCCAGCAGCGGGATCAGGTCGACGGGCATGGATTCGATCAGGTCGATATCGCCCGATTGCAGCGCGTTCACCGCCGTCTGGCTGTCGGGCATGGTCAGCCAGCGCACCTTGTCGACATTGACCACCTTGCCGCCGGCATAGCCCGAGGCGGGTTCCGAACGGGGCACATAGTCCTCGTTCTTGACATAGGTCGCGCCGACGCCGGGCTGGAATTCCTCGGTCACGAACTTGAACGGGCCCGAGCCGATATGTTCCTGAATCGCCTGATCCGCCGGGGTCTGGGCGATACGCGCGGGCATGATGAAGGGCGGCAACGCCGATTGCTTGCCCACGGTTTCAAGGAAGGGGCCAAAGGGCGCGCTCAGCGTCCAGACCACGGTCTTGTCGTCCTTGGCCTCCAGCGAGGCGGTGACGTCCATGATCATCTGGCCGCCGGTGTCGCGCTTGCCCCAGCGCTGCAGCGAGGCGACGACATCGGCCCCGGTGACCGGCGCGCCGTCGTGGAATTTCAGCCCGTCGCGCAGGGTGAAGGTATAGGTCAGCCCGTCATCGGAAGCGGTGACATCGGCCATCTGCGGCTGGATCTTGCCGGTCTCATCCTCGGCCACCAGCACGTCATAGATCATATAGGCGTGGTCGCGGGTGATATGGGCGGTGGTGATGACCGGGTCCAGCACACGCAGGTCGGAATGCATGACGGCGGTGACGGTGGTCTCGGCCAGCGCCCCGCCAGCGGCCAGAGCGAATACCGAGGCAAAAAGGCCCGCTTTCATCGAAAGCGTCTTCGAATGGGTCATCTTCGTCTTCTCTCTCACTGTTGCTGGGTTTCTTCTTGGATTTTGAAAACCGGTCCCATCGGACGCAGCCGCATGCCTGCGCGCAGCCGCGTCCATGGCAGGGCCGAGGGGCATAGCGGCATCGCGCCGGGGGCGGTGGCGACCAGGATGGTTTCCGCGATGGGCTCGAAATCGGCGCGGAAATGCACCGAGCTTTTGTTCACCAGAATCTTCTGGTCCTCGGGGGTGATCCCGACCATGCGATAGAAATTGCGGTCGGCCATCTGGGCGATATGGCTGGTGACGACGACGCGGATGCCGTCGATTTCCAGCGCCGCCGAAGGTCCCATGTCGATGCGGGTGCCGCCGTAATAGGGGCCGGTCGCATGGACATGACCGTCGGACAGCGCGGCGACGCGGACGCGGACCGGGAAGGGCGCGTCATCCGCCAGCCCGGAACGTCCACCCAGCGGCAGGGTGATTTCAGCACCGACGCCCGCAGCATGAGCGGCTCGCGCGGCCTCGGGGTCGTGGAAATTGCCAAGCGCCGCGCCCTGCGCCCCGCAGGCGATCAGCGCGCGCAGCATGCCGGTGGTGTCGGACGATCCGCCCGCACCCGGATTGTCCTGCGTATCGGCGATGATCACCGGGCGGGTGGCCGAAACCGCCAGCCGCATCGCTTCGCGCACGGCGTCCTCGGGGTCATAGGAGCGGCCTGCGAAATCGGCCTCGGCCTCGGTCAGGGCCTTGGCCATGCGGTCGGCATGGGCCTGAACGGCAAGGGCATCGGGGCCATAGGCCAGCACCGCGGGGCCGCATCCGGGGAAGTCCGCCGCCGGAAAACCCATGAAGATCGAGGCGGTCGCCACCCCTTCGGGCAGTTCGCGCGTCATTCGGTAAAGGCCGCGGGCGGGCTCGGTCTCGCTGCATTGCCAGGCGATCGGGATCAGGAAATCGATGCGGCGCATCGCCTTGGCCCATTTCCGGCCACTTGCCAGCATTTCATCCAAAGCCGCCGCCGCGCGCCAGCCGGTTTCCGCCATGTCGACATGCGGATAGGTGCGGAAGCCGACCATGATGTCGGAATGCTGGAACATCTGGGGCGTGATATTGCCATGCAGGTCCAGCGCGCAGGCGATGGGCAGGTCGGGACGGGCGGCTCGGATGCGGGCCAGCAACTCGCCTTCACCATCCTCGACATGCTCGGCGACCATCGCGCCATGCAGGTCCAGACAGATCGCGTCGATCGGGCCGCAATCGGCCAGCCCCTGCACTATGTCATCGGCAATCGTCTCGAACGCCTCGCGCGTCACCGGGGCCGAGGGGATCGCCCCGGTCCACAGGATCGGAACGATGTTCCATCCGGCGCGGTTGGCATAATCGAGCATGCCCGCAATGCCCAGATTGACGCCCCGCGCCGCCTCTCGCAGTGCCGCGCCACGGGTCAGGGGGATATAGCCGCCGCCCTGCCGGAACGCCGCCATATCGGCCGCCGCGCTGGCAAAGCTGTTACTCTCGTGCAGGAAGCCGGCAAACGCGACACGCATGGGATCGAAAGCTCCTGATCGTAACGTTTCGATTGAAATGTATCGACAGACAATACATCGTTATCGAAATGAAACGTCATGCCGGATGCGGCTGTCAACGAAAATTCTTCTACTTGGGGTGACCAGTCTCATGTTTCGCGAACTGACCGGAGTTTCGACATTCGATCCCGCAGAAGCTGAACAATTTGGCGAAGACCCGCTATTCGTGCGCGCTGCGGCACGGGCAGTGGCAATCCTGTCGGTTTTCGAAATGACCCCCAAGCCATTGACGCTCAGCGAAATTTCCGAGTTGTCTGGAATGGACCGCAGCGCCACGCAGCGCATGGTGCATACGCTGCAGGCCTTGGGCATGATCATGCGCGATGACGAGGATCGGGGCTATCTGCCGGGCAAGCGCATCCTGACCATGGCCTGTTCCAGCCTGCGCCTGAACCCGATTCTGCAAAAGGCGACGCCGGTCCTGCTGGAGCTGCGCCGCCGCTCGCATGAGCGGGTGGACATGTCGCTGTGGGACGACACGCGGCTGATCTATGCGCTGCGCATGCCCTCGAAGCATGAGATTTTCACCGCGACGCTGACCGGCAACACCGTGCCGACCTATTGCACGGCGGGGGGGCTGGCGGTGCTGTCGCGGCTGTCCGACGCCGAGATCGCGGATATCTTTGCCCGCTCGGATGTCACGCCCTTCACCCCCCAGACCATCACCACGCTGGATCAGGTCATGGCCGAGGTTCAGGCGACGCGGCAACGCGGTCATGCCGTCGCCGTCCGGCAATTGCTGCATCACGAGATCGCCCTTGGGGTTGCGGTGCTGGATGGTCAGGGCCGCCCGGTCGGGGCCATCCATCTGGCGGGGTCGCTGGACGAACATTCGGCCGAGGATTTCTCGGCCCGGTTCGGATCGCTGCTGCGGCAGGCGGGGCAATCGCTGTCAGGCTATCGCTGACGGGAACCAATTCCACATCCCGCGCGTCTAGCATCGAGCCGCCATCCCCTTGTATCGGGAGAATTCGCCATGCTGTCACGTGCCGCCGCCCTGTCGCTGATCCTGCTGGCCTCGCCGCTACAAGCGCAGGACATCGTGGTCTCATCGAAAATCGATACCGAGGGCGGCCTTTTGGGCAACATGATCCTGCTGGCGCTGCAGGATGCGGGAATGCCGGTCAAGGACCGGCTGCAACTGGGCGGCACGCCGATCATGCGCGATGCGATCACCGCCGGGCAGATCGATATCTATCCCGAATATACCGCGAACGGCGCGTTCTTCTTCAACGAGGCCGACAGCCCGGTCTGGAAGGACGCCCAGCAGGGTTTCGCCCGCGTGGCCGAACTGGACAAGGCGCAAAATGATATCGTTTGGCTGGACCCTGCGCCCGCCAACAACACCTGGGCGATTGCGCTGCGTCAGGACATTGCCAGCGCGAACGGGATCGCCACCATGTCGCAATTGGGCGAATGGATTGCGGGGGGCGGGGCGATCAAGCTGGCGGCCTCGGCTGAATTCGTGACCTCGCCCGCAGCGCTTCCGGCGTTCCAGCAGACCTATGGCTTTACCCTGAAGCCCGATCAGCTGGTGCAACTGGCGGGCGGCGATACGGCTGCGACCATCGCGGCGGCGGCGCAGCAGATTTCCGGGGTGAACGCGGCCATGGTCTATGGCACCGATGGCGCCATTGCCGAGGCAGGCCTGCTGGTCATGGAGGATGACAAGGCCGTCCAGCCCGTCTATGAGCCCGCGCCGATCATCCGCGCCAAGGTGCTTGAAGCGCATCCCCAGATCCGCGAGGTTCTGGCCCCGATCTTTCAGGCGCTGACCTTGCAGACTTTGCAGACCCTGAACGGTCGAATTCAGGTGGGTGGAGAGCCCGCGCAGGCCGTCGCCAAGGATTTCCTGACCGGGGCAGGCTTCCTGAAGTGACCGCATGATGTCGCGGCCGGGGGTCCTGTTCGCGCTGGTGGGTATTTCCGGGCTGTTCCTGCCCCTTGTCCATCTGCGACCGAACCGGATCGTGCCGGGCGAAGGCATCGCCCTGACCGCCGGATTCGCTGTCGGACCGCTGATAGCGGCGGGGCTGGCGGCAATCCTGACCGCTGGGTGCCTTGGGCGTTGGTCGCCTTGGCTGAGGACCGCTGCCGCGTTGCTGGGGCTGGTCGGGGTCATCTCCTCTCTGGGACTGGCGGCGGGGCATCTGTTGCCCAAGGGGAACGGGCTGGCGCGGGTGGCCCCGGCCTCGGGGTTCTGGCTGCTGCTTGCGGCTTTTGCCTTGATGCTGGCCGACGGGCTGACGCGTCTGCGGCCCTCGGTGGCGGCAAGCTGGCTGATCCTTGCCGGGGTTCTGGCACTGGCAGCGACTCTGCTGGGATCGGGGCTGCTGGATCAGGTCTCGGTCATGCGGGAATATGCGACCCGGCGCGGGCCATTTCTGGCCGAGACGCAGACCCATCTGGCGCTTGCCTTCGGCTCGCTGGGGCTGGCGCTGGCGGTGGGGCTGCCGCTGGGGGTGGCGATCTATCTGACAGCCCGCGTGCGGGGACCGGTCCTGACCGTGCTGAACATCGTCCAGACCATCCCGTCGCTGGCGCTGTTCGGGATCATGATCCCGCTGCTGGGCTGGATCGCGACCCTGCCGGGGGCGGATCGGCTGGGGGTATCCGGTATCGGCAGCTTTCCGGCGCTGGTGGCGCTGTTTCTGTATGCGCTGCTGCCGGTGGTGTCGAATACGCTCTCGGGGTTGCAGGGTGTGCCCCTTCCGGTGCGCGAGGCGGCCTTGGGTCTGGGCATGACGCGCGGGCAATTGCTGGCGCAGGTGCTGATCCCGCTGGCCTTGCCCAGCCTGCTGGCGGCGGTGCGGATCGTGCTGGTGCAGAATATCGGTCTGGCGGTGATCGCCGGGCTGATCGGAGGCGGCGGATTTGGCACTTTCGTCTTTCAGGGGCTGAACCAGACGGCGATGGATCTGGTGCTGCTGGGGGCGCTGCCGACCATCGCGCTGGCGCTGCTGGCCGGGATCGTCATGGACCTGCTGCTGGGCATGAGCCGGGGCGCGCAAGCATGATCGAGCTGCACCACCTGACGCGGGTCTATGCCGGCGTTCCGGTGGTCGACGATGTCAGCCTGAACGTCCCCGAGGGCGAAATCACCGCGCTGGTCGGCACCTCGGGTTCGGGCAAGACCACGCTTCTGCGGATGATCAACCGGCTGGTCGAGCCCACGACCGGGCAGGTACTGATCGGGGGGCAGGATGTGGCGGGCCAGCCGGTGCATCTGCTGCGACGGCGTATCGGCTATGTCATTCAGGGGGTGGGGCTGTTTCCCCATCACAGCGTGGCCCGCAATATCGCCACCGTGCCGCGCCTGCTGGGCTGGCCGCCCGCGCAGATCGGGGCGCGGGTGGATGAGCTGTTGCAGCTGTTCCAGCTGGACCCCGCGACCTTTCGCAATCGGATGCCGCATCAGCTGTCGGGCGGGCAGGCGCAGCGCGTGGGCGTGGCGCGGGCGTTGGCGGCGCGGCCCGATCTGCTGCTGCTGGACGAACCTTTCGGCGCGCTGGATGCGATCGGGCGGGCCCGCGCACAGGCGGATCTGCGCGGGGTCCAGCGGCAATTGGGCACGACCATGATCCTTGTCACCCATGACATCAACGAGGCCGTGCAGCTTGGCGACCGCATCGCCGTCATGGATCACGGCAGGATCTTGCAGCACGACCGGCCCGAACGCATCCTGACCGATCCCGCCACGCCCTTTGTGCAGGCGCTGATCGGCCCTAGCGAGCGCGCCTTTCACTTGCTGTCGCTCAGCGCCGTTTCGGGCATGACCCAGCCGGGACAGACGCAAGGCCCTGCCATTCCCGCTGACGCCAGTCTGCGCGATGCCTTGGCCGAATGCCTGTGGAGCGGCCGTGACGCCCTGCCCGTCGAAGGCGGCGGCATTGTCACGCTGGCGGCATTGCGCGCCCATGCCCGTCAGGCCCCGGAATGATCGGTCGCGTCCTTCCGGCGCTGGTGGCGGGGCTTTTGCTGATCTTTCTGCTGAGCCCTGACAGCTTCGCGTCGCTGTTTCGGCCCTTTACCCGCAATGGCGCACCGCCGATCTATGGCCAGACCAGCCTGCTGGCCCTGACGCTCTCGCATCTGGCCATCGTTGCGGTGGCGGTGCTTGCCTCGACGCTGGTGGCGCTGGTTCTGGCGGTGCTGGTGACGCGGCCCTCGGGGCGCGAGTTTCTGCCCTTGGCGCGGACCGTCACCTCGGTCGGGCAGACATTTCCGCCGGTCGCTGTGCTGGCCTTGGCCGTGCCGGTCATGGGGTTTGGGACTGCGCCGACGCTGGTTGCGCTGTTTTTGTACGGCCTGCTGCCGGTATTTGAAAACACGCTGGCGGGCCTGACCGATCAGCCGCCCGAAGTCACCGAGGCCGCCCGCGCCATGGGCATGACCAACAGGCAGCGGTTGTGGCAGGTCGAGCTGCCGCTGGCGCTGCCGCTGATCCTTGCCGGGATGCGGCTGACGGCGGTGATCTCGATGGGGACGGCGACCATCGGATCGACGGTCGCGGCCAAGACCCTGGGCGAGGTCATCATCGCCGGGCTTTTGTCGTCGAACACCGCCTTTGTCCTGCAAGGCGGCATGGTGGTCGGCATCATCGCGGTGCTGATCCACCATCTGTTCCAACGGCTTGAGAGCCGCGCCGCCCGTGCCGCCGGGCAGGGCGTTTAGCCCTGCGCCGGGAGTGTCACCGCGACATTGTCGATCAGCCGCACACCGTCCAGCCAAGCCGCGACCAGCAGGCGCGCGGGGCGTCCGGGCTGTGCCTCGCCAAGGCTTTCGGCGTCGCACAACTCAAGATACTCGACCGGGGACAACCCGGCCTCGACCAGCTTTACCGTGGCCCCGGCAAGGGTCGGGGAAATGGTCCCGCCCGCCTCGATCCGTGCCGCCGTTCCCAGCAGCACCGCGGGCAACAAGGCCGCCCGCGCCCGCGCATCGGGCGACAGCCGCTGATTGCGCGAGGACAGCGCCAGCCCGTCCGCCGCCCGAATGGCCGGGCAGGGCACGATCAGGATGGGCAGATGCAGATCCGCGACCATCCGGCGCACGACCTGCAACTGCTGCCAGTCCTTTTCGCCGAAATAGGCGCGATCCGCCCGCGTCATGTTGAACAGCAGCGCCACCACCGTCGCCACGCCGTCGAAATGGCCGGGGCGATGCGCGCCCTCCAGCGGCTCGCTGACGCCCGAGACGGAAATCGTGGTGGCATGACCGGGCGGATAGACCTCGGCCGCGTCGGGAACGAACAGCACATCCGCGCCCAGCGGCGACAGGATCGCCGCATCGGCATCCTCGGTCCGGGGGTATTTCGCGAAATCCTCGGGGTTGTTGAACTGGCGCGGGTTCACGAACAGCGTCACGATCACCCGGTCGCATTCGGCCTGCGCCGCGCGGACAAGGCTCAGATGCCCGTCATGCAGCGCGCCCATCGTGGGAACAACGCCGATTGTCGCGCCCGCCGCGCGCCAGTCGCGGGTCAGGTCGCGCAACTCGGCCAGCGAGCGGACGATCCGGGTCATTTCCGCGCCACGTGATCGGCAAAGACATGTTCGGGGCCGGGGAAGCGGCGGGCGCGGACATCCTCGGCATAGGCGGCGATGGCGTCCGAGGCGCTGTCGCCCAGCTCGGCATAGCGACGCACGAATTTCGGGCGGAAATCGCCGAACAGGCCCAGCATGTCATCGACGACCAGCACCTGACCGTCGCATTCCGGTCCGGCACCGATGCCGATGGTCGGGACCGGGATCGCGCCGGTGATCCGCGCGCCAAGGCTTTGCGGCAGCTTTTCAAGAACGACGGCAAAGGCCCCGGCCTCGGCCAGCGCGGCGGCCTCGGCCTCGATGCGGGCGCCGTCCTCGCCCCGGCCCTGCACCTTGTAGCCGCCCAGCGTGTTCACCGCCTGCGGGGTCAGGCCGACATGGCCCATGACCGGGATGCCGCGCGCGACCAGAAAGGCCACGGTCTCGGCCATGTGCAGCCCGCCTTCCAGCTTGACCGCCTGACAGCCGGTTTCCGACATCAGCCGGGCGGCGTTGCGCATGGCCTGCTGGGGGGATTCCTCATAGCTGCCAAAGGGCATGTCGACGACAAGACAGGCGCGCTCGATGCCGCGCGCCACCGCCTTGCCATGCAGGATCATCATTTCCATTGTGACGCCGACGGTCGAGGGCAAGCCGTGCAGCACCATGCCAAGGCTGTCGCCCACCAGCACCAGATCGCAATGGGCGTCCACCAGCCGGGCCATGGGCGTGGTATAGGCGGTCAGACAGGCGATCGGCGCTTGCCCCTTGCGGGCAAGGATATCGCTGGGTGTCATCCGATGCTGCCGGTCGGGCGTCGCGCTCATCCGGGTCTCCTCCTGTCGCAAATCCGGGCGCATGACGCCGCAGGCGGCCCGATAAAGCGCGCCGACCCCTGTGGCAACCGAAATCACGCGGGCGTGGGTGGTTGATCGCGCCCCCGCAATATTGCCATAACCCCCTTGTCGGGAACGGCAAGGGGGGACGGGATGGCGATTCAGGGTATGCGCAGCGGGCTGGCGCAGTTCAGCGGGCGGGCCATCACCTTTTTCGCACGCGCGGTTACGGCGGTGCGTCCGGTCTGGCAGGGCCTCGACCCCGGTCAGGCGCGGCAGCGCATCTATTTCGCCAATCACGCCAGCCATGGCGATTTCATCCTGATCTGGGCCGTGCTGCCGCCGCGCCAGCAGCAGGCTACCCGGCCCGTCGCCGGGGCCGATTACTGGCAAAAGGGGCGTTTGCGCAGCTTCATCGGGCAGGATGTGTTCAACGCTTTGCTGATCCAGCGCAATAACGGGCAGACCACCACCGGCCCGGTCGACCTGATGGCCGAGGCGCTGGATGCCGGCGCATCGCTGATCGTGTTCCCGGAAGGCACACGCAACCAGACGGATGAGGCGCTGTTGCCCCTGAAAAGCGGCCTCTATCACCTTGCCCGCCAGCGTCCGCAGGTCGATCTGGTCCCGGTCTGGATCGAGAACCTGAACCGGGTCCTGCCCAAGGGCGCGCTGATCCCCGTGCCGCTGATGTGCAAGGTGATCTTCGGCGCGGCTCTGCATGTCGCACCCGATGAGGCCAAGGACGATTTCCTGAACCGCGCGCGCGCGGCGCTGCTGTCGCTCAAACCCCAGCCCGAGGCCAACTGATGGATGACGCACGTTCCGACCTTCTGACCGTCATCGCCGGGATCGGCGGCGTGCTGGTCTTTGCATCCGTCGTCGGCTGGGCGCTGGCCCGGCGCTATTCGCCGCAGGGCGAAAGCTCCGCCATCGAGAACCTGAACGACCGCATCCGCGCCTGGTGGGTGATGACGCTGGCGCTGGCGCTGGCCTTTCTTGGCGGGCATGTGGGCGTGATCGCGCTGTTCGCGCTGTGCTCTTTCGCGGCCCTGCGCGAGTTCATGACCCTGACCAACGCCACCCGCGCCGATCACAACACGCTGGCGGCGGCGTTCTTCATCGTGCTGCCGGTGCAGTTCTGGCTGGTCTGGATCAAGTGGTACGGGCTTTATTCGATCTTTATCCCGGTCTATGTGTTTCTGCTGCTGCCGATCATCTCGGCTTTGGCGGGGGAAACGCGCAACTACCTGATCCGCATTGCGGAAATGCAATGGGCGCTGATGATCTGCGTCTTCTGCGTGTCGCATGTCCCGGCGCTGCTGAACCTGAACATTCCGGCCGGGCGGGGCGTGCTGCTGATCGCCTTTCTGGTGATCGTCGTCCAGCTTAGCGACGTGCTGCAATATGTCTGGGGCAAGCTGATCGGGCGGCACAAGATCGCGCCGAAGCTTTCGCCCTCGAAAACCGTCGAGGGGTTCATCGGCGGCAGCCTGTCCGCCACGCTGATCGGCACGGCCCTGTGGTGGATGACGCCCTTTACGCCGCTGCAGGCCGCGGGGATGAGCCTGCTGATCACGATGATGGGCTTTGCGGGCGGGCTGGTCATGTCCGCGATCAAGCGTGATCGCGGCGTCAAGGACTGGGGCCATTCCATTGCCGGGCATGGCGGTTTCATCGACCGGCTGGATTCGGTGCTGTTCGCCGCGCCGATCTTTTTCCACGTCACCCGATATTTCTGGAAACTGGGATGAACCATGGCCGAGCCTGAAAACCGCCGCCCCCTTGCCAGCCGCGACACCCGCTGGGCCGCGCGCATCACCCGCTGGCTGGCCGGAACCGGCATCACGCCAAATCAGATCTCGATCGCCGGGATCGGGGCCGCGCTGCTGGCGGGCGGTAGCTTCTGGCTGGCGGGCGAGGCACAGGGCAGGGCGATCTGGCTGATCCTTGGCGCGGCCTTCTGCCAGTTGCGGCTGCTGTGCAATCTGTTCGACGGCATGGTCGCAATCGAGGCCGGGCGGGCCTCGCCCGATGGTGGGTTCTGGAATGAATTTCCCGACCGGGTCGCTGATCTGCTGATCCTGATGGGGGTCGCCATGGGCGTGGGTCAGCCCGCGCTTGGCTGGGCGGCGGTCAGCTTTGCCTTTCTGACCGCCTATGTCCGGCAATTGGGGATTGGCTGCGGCGCTGGCGCGGATTTCGCCGGACCGATGGCCAAGCAGCACCGCATGGCGCTGGTCACTGGCGCAGCGCTGCTGTCCTTGGCCGAGCCGCTTTGGGGCGGGCAAGGTGATATCCTGCGCGCGGCGTTGTGGATCATCGCCATCGGCGCGGCCCTGACCGCCTTGCGCCGCGCGACCCGGCTGGTCAGAAAGCTGCGCGCGGGCCTCTAGTCCCAGGGACCGGCCTCAAGGATTGAGGCCAGCATCCCGACGCCGGTTTCGATCTGGCGCAGGCTCAGCGCCGAATATCCCATGACCAGACCCGGCATGGCGGGTCGGGGCTGCCCAATGGCCGAGTAATGCGGCGCGATGGAATGCAGGCCCAGACCACGGGCATGGGCGGCGCGGATCAGTGCGGCCTCGCGCTCATGCTGGATATGGGGGAACCATGCGACCAGATGCAGGCCTGCTGCCTCGCCCTCGATCCGCAGCTTCGGGCCGAAATGCCATTGCAGCGCGGCGATCAGGGCGCTGCGGCGGTCATTGTGGTGACGCCTGATCCTGCGGATATGGGCCTCATAGGCGCCGGATTCGATCAGGCTGGCCAGGGCGTCCTGCTCCAACACCGGGGCGTGGCGGTCGGTCAGGCGCTTGGCGGTGGCAAAGGCGTCGGACAGATCGCGCGGAACCACCATGTAGCCCAGCCGCAGGGTTGGCGACAGGGTCTTGGAGACGGTGCCCAGATAGATCACCCGGCCATTGTCGTCCAGCTTGTGCAGCGGTGGCACCGGGTCGAGGTCATAGCGGTATTCGCCGTCATAATCGTCCTCGATCACATGTGCCCCTTGGGTGGCGGCCCAGTCCAGCACCCGGCTGCGTCGCAGCATGGGCATGACCCCGCCCAGCGGAAACTGGTGCGAGGGGGTCAGATAGACCAGCTGCGCCGAAACTGCCTCAAGCGTCTCGGTCATCAGCCCGTCCCGGTCTACGGACAGCGGCACCTCGCGCGCGCCGGTCGCGGCAAAGACATTGCGGGCCATCGGATAGCAGGGGTTTTCGATGGCAAAGCTGTCCGTGGGGTCCAGAAGCAGTCTTGCGCACAGGTCCAGCCCCTGCTGCGAGCCGTTGACGACGATGATCTGGTCCAGATCGCAGTGCAACATCCGTGCCCGCCACAGATAGCCCTGCAGCGCCCGACGCAGCCGCACCGTGCCGCGCGGGTCCTGATAGGACAGCCGCTCGGGGCGCTGCATGGCGGCGTTCGAGACCGCCTTGCGCCAAAGCGCGGTCGGGAAATCCGCGGCCGCGACATCGCCATGACGGAAATCGACCGCCAGCCCCTCGCGCCGGTATTCGGGCCATGACGGGATGGCGGCCATTCGGCGGCCAAAGGCGGATAGCGCCGAAGGTGCGTTGGCCAGCGGTTTGCGGGGCGCATCGGGCAGCATTGCCGACGCGATGACCCTTGGCCGCGCGCCCTGCCGGACCTCGATATAGCCTTCGGCCAGAAGCTGGTCATAGGCGGTGGTCACGGTGGTGCGCGACACGCCCAGCTCAGCCGCAAGCGCGCGAGATGAGGGCAGGGTATCGCCCGGCGACAATGCCCCGCCCAGAATCTGATCGCGCAATTCCTGACAGATCTGGCGCGCGCCCGTGCCGCTCATGTCCTTGGCCTTTCCGCAACTGGCCCACGAAAATTGCCACAAACTGGCCCTGTCATCCAGACCAGTCGCGATGGCAGAAGCGGGTATCACCTGCAAGCCGGACCTGCCATGTATATCCCGCCCCATTTTGCCGAATCCCGTCCCCAGATCCTGCACGACCTGATCGATCAGCACCCTTTGGGCATCCTGATCATCCATGGCGCGGGCGGGCTGGATGCCAATCACATCCCCTTTCACTTGCTCCGCGATCAGGGCACGCATGGCAGCCTGGGCTGCCATGTCGCGCGCGCCAACCCGGTCTGGCAGCAGCTTGCGACCGGGGACGAGGTGCTGGTCGTCTTTCGCGCCGCCGAGGCCTATGTCTCGCCCAACTGGTATCCCAGCAAGCACGAGACGCATCGACAGGTGCCGACCTGGAACTATGCCGTGGTCCATGCCCATGGCCGGGTCACCCTGCGCGATGACGAACGCTTCCTGCGCCATAACCTGGCCTTTCTGACCAAGCGGCACGAGGCCGCGCAACCCGTGCCATGGAAGATGGGCGATGCGCCGCGCGACTATCTGGATGCGATGCTGAAGGCGATTGTCGGGCTGGAAATCCAGATCACCCGGCTGGAGGGCAAGTTCAAGCTAAGCCAGAACAAGGAGGCCCGCGATATCCGCAGCGCTGGCGAGGCTCTTCGCGATCAGGGCGACAGCGCGCTTGGCGCGGCGATGATTGCAGTCGCTGCGGGAAAGGCGCAGGAAGCAGGCTGACGAACGAGGAGGCAAGCGATGTTGAATCTGGGACTGGAACTGCCGATCATTCAGGCGCCAATGGCGGGGGTCTCGACGCCCGCGCTGGCAGCGGCAGTGTCGAATGCGGGCGGGCTGGGCTCGTTGGGGATCGGGGCCAGCACGGTCGCGCAGGCCCGCGTAGCCATCGAGGAAACCCGTGCCCTGACCGACAAGCCCTTCAACGTCAACGTCTTTTGCCACCAGACCGCGCCGCGCGACCCCGATGCCGATCAGGAATGGCTGAGCTTTCTGGTCCCGCTTTTCGCGGAATTCGGCGTGCAACCGCCCTTGGCGCTGGAGGAGATCTATCCCAGTTTCCTCAGCGGCGATGAGGCGTTCCGCATGCTGCTGGACACCCGCCCGGCTGTCGTCAGTTTTCATTTCGGCCTGCCGCCGCAGGACCAGATCGCGGCGCTGCGCGAATTGGGCATCTTTACCATGGCCAGCGCCACGAACGCCGCCGAGGCCCGCGTGATCGAGGCCGCTGGCGTTGATGCCATCGTCGCCCAGGGGATCGAGGCCGGGGGCCATCGCGGCATGTTCGACCCGACCGCTGCCGATGAGCGGCTGCCGACCTCGGTTCTGGTTCGGCTGCTGGTCGCGGGAACGCGCCTGCCGGTGATTGCTGCGGGCGGGATCATGGACGGGCAGGGGATCGCCGCGGCCCTGCGGCTGGGCGCTGCCGCGGCGCAGCTGGGCACGGCCTTTATCGCCTGCCCGGAATCCGCCGCCAATGCCAGCTACCGCCAGAACCTGCTGGGTGCGCGCGCGCAGCATACCCGGCTGACGCCGGTGCTGTCGGGCCGTCCGGCACGGGGCATGGTCAACCGCTTCATCGACTATTGCGAGCGTGACGGCAGCCCGCGCCCCGCCGCCTATCCCCGCGCCTATGACGCGGCCAAGCAGCTGTTCGCCGTCGCCCAGCGTCAAGGGGATTTCGAATTCGCCGCGCAATGGGCGGGGCAGGGTGCACCGCTTGCCCGCGCGCTGCCCGCGGCCGAACTGGTCGGGCAGCTGGCGCAGGAACTGGCCACGGGCTGACGCGCCGCTATTTCGGCACGGGTTCCAGCGGCGGCTGCTTCCAACTGCCGTCGATGGCGGCGGGCTTGGGCAGATAAAGCCGCATGACCACGTTCATCGGCCCATCCGGCGCGGGCAGCCAGTTCGTTTCCAGATCCGGGCCGGGGCTTTCATGCTGCAGATACAGGGTCAGGCTGCCATCCTGAGCGGTCTTGAGACCGGGCAGCATGGGCGAGTTGATCAGGTAGCGGTTCAGCGGGTTGTCGACCAGAAACCGGGTCTTGCCGTCATACATGGTCACCGACCAGAAGGCATCGACCGGGGGCATGGCGTCCTTGGTGAAAGTCAGGCGATAGTTCGATTTCGACCCGTCCAGAGGGTTACCCTGCGCATCCAGCGGAAAATTGGGGTAAAGCGCCTCGGCGGTCGAATTGCCGTATAGCCCGGCCAATGCTGCGACGGCGCGTTCGACATCCTTGCCGCGCAGTTCCTCGGGGGTGCCGAACATCCCGGCCGATGACGTCAGCTTATGCGCGCGGTCCTCAAGCTCGGCCTTGGCCGCATCGGCGGCAGTGGTGATGGCGGCCAGCGTTTCCGGCGTCATCCCCTCGGGCGGCCATGGTGCGCCGGGGGCTATGCCGATGGTAGCGAAACGGGCGCGCAGGTCGTTTTCCCACGGCAAAGGCGGGGCGAATTGCAGCAGGAAATTCGCGTATTTCCAGAAATCCGGCTGCGCGGTTTCCCGGCTGATCCTGGGCCATTCTATGGCCGGGGCGGCAGGCGGCGCGGCGGCTCCGGTGAAGCTGGACAAAGGCTCGGCCAGATAGCCTTTCTGGATTTCCTGCACGCGTGGCATGTCGTCCGGACCCATCAGCTGCGTGCGAAAGAAGGCCAGCGCAAGATGCGTGGGCATTTGGATCACCCGCTTGACCCCCTTGGGCGGGTCGCCCTTCCAGTCGGGTCCGGCGATCAGGAAATCTCCGCCGTCATTCCCATCCACGCGCGTGCCCAGATAGTCCACGTTGTCGGTGTAAAGGTCGATCAACTGGGCCGAGTAATAGCGCCCCGGTTCGATCTGCGGCAGGGTCAGCACCAAAGGCTCGGCGCGCAGATCCATCATCAGGTAGGAATAGGGCGTGTCCGAATTCGGTGTCACCACCCCGGTATCGGCAGGGGTATAGACGCGGGCCTCGTTATGGACGGCGTTGGGCGGTCCCTTGTACTGGCTGCCCGAGGGGTCGAGCATCCATTGATAGATCGACAGATAGTTTTCCACCATCGGGAACAGGTGGATATAGGCGTCATGCGCGGTCGTGGCCACGTCACCGGCAGGCGCGGTCTGGGCATGACCCAGCATCGGGAGGACGGCAATCAGGGCCGCCGATTGCAGCAATTCACGGCGATTCATTTCGTCACCTCGGCCATGGGAAAGGTCCAGCTTCCGTCAAGGATCGCGGCTTGCGGGCGATATAGCCGCACCATGTAGTTCCAGCCCTCGGTGATCGGCAGGCAGTTCGGAATATCCGCCGCGCAGCCGCCGAACTGGATCGCCACGCTGCCGTCATCGGCCTTTTTCGCGGTGACATTGTTGAAGGAATAGGCGTTCAGGTCATTGGGCTGGTAATAGCCGTTCTTGTCATAGACCGAGACCGACCAGAACCCATCGACCGGAACGTCCTTGACCAGCAGCTTGTAGACAGTCTGCCCGTCATTCCTTTCCGGCACGAAGTTCAGATACAGCGCGTCCTTTTCCGGGTTGCCACCCCAGGCATAGGCAGAGCCCAGCAGATGGCGCACCGGATCGACCTGATCCTTGGTGCCGAACATGCCGCGCGTGTCAGGCAGCATTGCCGCCAGCGCATTCAGGTGCTGGCGGACCTGACCCTGACTTTCCGGGTCCCATTCCGGCACGGTAAACGCGCCGGGCGCGGCCTGTTCGACCTGCAACTGGTCCTGCAGGGCATGGACGGCCTTCAGATCCTCGGGGTCGTTCGGATTGACCAGCGTGCGCACCGCCAGCACCGCATAGCGCGTGCCGACATTCTGTTGCGTCAGGTCATAGGTGCCGGGTTCGTACCAGACGAAGGGGACATAGTGATCCTCATTGACGACCTGGGCCGAGATGAAGCGATCGCCCGCGTCGGGAACGGTCAGTCTGGCCGGACCTGCATCAAGGTCCAGCACAAGGGATGAATACAGCGTGTCCCGGTTCAGGCGGATGACGGTCTGGTTGTCCAGCGGACTGGGTTCGCGGGTATGGTGCCACTTGCCGACTCCGCCAAGCTTGGCGGCATTGCCGATGAACAGATCGGATTCCGCGCGGATGAAATTATCGGTGGTCACCGGAACCGGATCGGCCAATGCGGCCATCGGCAATAGCATGAGCGAAAGGAATGCTGGCTTGATCATCGTTCCTCACTGTGGCGGGGCCAGTATCGAGAAAGTCCGAAGTTCCCGGCAGCTTCGGTCTTGGCGCAGAGTCTGGCAAGGGAATTGATCGCCGAGCGGTTGCGGGCTCGTCTGCGGGATGAGACCCGGCTAGGATCAGGGGCGAAGGTCCTGATACGAGGTTGCCATGCGCGCGATGATGCTTTGCCTTGCTCTGGTCCCTGCGGCGGGTGTCGCGCAGGATGCCGCCCTGCTGGCTCCTTCGCCGATTTCGGCCGAGATCGCGAAAGACGGCATTTCTCCGGTTCTTGAACGCTTGCAGGCGCTGTCCGCCCCCAGCCCGGATGAGCGCTTTGCCACTGCCGGGCTGGAGTTTCTGGCCGCGGTCGAGGCCGCCTATCAATGGCGGATGGCGCATCAGGTCGGCACCGAATGGGGAATGATGTTCGGCATGGGGGCGGATCTGCCGACGGATGCGCGGGTTACGCCCTTTCCGCCCGAGGCGCTGGCCCAGCAGACCGCCGCCACCCTTGCCGCGATGGAGCGGTTGCAGGTGCCCCTGCAGGGGCTGGCCGAGGGGCCGGAATTCGGCGTGGCGCTGTCGCTGTCGGATCTGTGGTTCGATGTGGACGGAGACGGCAAACGGGCGGCTTGGGAAGGCGCAGGCGATCTGCTGAACGGCGTGGCCTATTTCCGCGAACCGGCCTTTGACCAAAGCGGCCAGCCCTTGCCCTTGGCCGATCTGCCCGTCATCCGTTTCGACAATGCCGATGCGGCCTGGCTTTCGGCCTATGGCCATCTGGTCGCGGGCATGGCCGAGCTGGTTCTGGCCTTTGACCCGACCCCCAGCCTGCAAAAAGTCTGGGATGCCCGCAAGGCGATCGACAGCCATCGCGCGCCAGGGTCAGAATCCGCGCTGGGTTCGTTCGACGCCATGTTAGAGCCGGTCGCGGCTGTGCTGGACATGCTGCGCCACCAACCCGATCCGGCACGGACGCGGGCGGCAAGGGATCACTGGCTGGGCACGGTCCAGCAGAACCGCCTGTTCTGGAAACTGACGGAAGCCGAGACCGACAATGCCGGCGAATGGATTCCGAATGACCGGCAGGTTTCGGCCACCGGGCTGGTCTTTCCGCCGGGAACCGGCCCGGCATGGCTTTCGGTGCTGGACGATGCCGAGGCGGTGCTGATGGGCCGGAAATCCATCCCCTTCTGGCGCGCGCCGGTCGGGCTGGATCTGGCAAAATGGTTGCAAGATCCGGTGCCTTTGCCGCTGGACGGGGCCATTCAGGGATGGGCGGTTACCGACTTCCTGACCGACGCGCCGATGGTGACGCCGGAAAGCTTTGGCCGCTTCAGCCAGATGTTCCTTGAGGGCGGGCCATTTCTGGCCATGGTGATGATCAACTGAGCCCGGCAGAAAATCTGCAATAGACGCCCGATTTCCGACCGCCGGCCCCGCGGGGTGATGCTAGAAGGGGGGCATGCTGTTTGACCTTCCTGACCATGACACTCTTTATCAGGCGCTGCTGGCCCGTGATGCCCGTTACGACGGGCAGGCCTATGTTTGCGTCGCCTCGACCGGGGTTTTCTGCCGCCTGACCTGTCCGGCGCGCAAGCCTCTGCCCGAGAATTGCAGTTTCCACGCCACGATCGGCGCCTGCATCGAGGCCGGGTTCCGGCCCTGCAAACGCTGCCATCCCTTGCAGGCCGCCGCCAATGCCGATCCGACCATCGCGGCGCTGCTGCGTCTGCTGGACGATGACCCGCAGCGGCGCTGGTCGGAACGCGATCTGGAACGGATGGGCTATGACCTGTCCACCGTGCGCCGCAGCTTCAAACGGCATTTCGCGATGACATTTCTGGACATGGCACGGCAGAGGCGGTTGCGCGAAGGCTTCGAGACGCTTGTGGATACGGGCCGCGTCATTGCCGCGCAGCAGGATGCGGGCTTCGATTCCCCCAGCGCCTTCCGCGCGGCCTTTGCCCGCATCCTTGGTTGCGCACCCGCCGATCTGACGCAAGGCGGGCTTCTTGTGGCGGACTGGATCGCGACGCCGCTGGGCGACATGGTTGCGGTTTGCAGCCAGACCCATCTGCATCTGCTGGAATTCATCGAACGCAAGGCCCTGCCGACCGAATTGCAGAAACTGAGTGAGACGACCCCCGGCGGCATCGGCATCGGTCGCAACCGGATCACCGAACAGGCCAGATCCGAATTGCAGGCATTCTTTGACGGTCGCCTGCCACGTTTTGAGACCCCGATCCACCAACCCGGCAGCGCCTTCAGCCGCGAGGTCTGGGCTGAATTGCGTCGCATTCCCGCAGGCGAAACCCGCAGCTATGCCCAGCTTGCCGAGGCCATCGGCAGGCCCTCGGCCACCCGCGCCGTGGCCCGCGCCAATGGGGCGAACCAGATCGCGCTGATGGTGCCTTGCCATCGCGTCATCGGTGCGGATGGGTCGCTGACCGGCTATGGTGGTGGGCTGTGGCGCAAGCAGCGCCTGCTGGAGATCGAGGCGCAGTATCGCGCCGCCCGACCTGTCGGCAATCGCCCTCAGGCGGGGATATTGCCGATCTCTTCCGAGATGCGGACCGGATCGTCGGGCAGTTCGACGCCATAGAAACGCGCAGCAATCTGGCGCAGCAGGACGATCTCGCTGGCCATGAGCGCCGCGACCTTGCCCTGCAGATTGACCAGATCCATCGAATGCAGCGCCGTGTCCAGATCGGTCAGGGACGCCGCCGCCGCCTTGATCGTTTCCAGAAGGTCCGAGCGCGTTTCGCTATCTAGTTGCATGGTTTCTGCCAATTGTTCGCTTGCGTTGCGCGGCGCTGCTTAAACGTCGAGCGACCGGTTGGCCATGCCCCGTTGCAAGATAGGCGGGTTTTTACCCATAATTGTTCAACCGTGAGCCGAACGTGTTGATCAGGGACGAAAAGTTTTCCTGAACCAGTCGTCCAGCAGCAGCTTTTCATGGATGAGGCGTTCGTCATCGCCTCGGGCGCGGAGGTCGGACAGATAGTTGATATCGGACAATTGCGCCGTGCCCTGCCGGATCGGCTTGCCGTTCTGGAACAGGGTATAGTGCAGATGGATGCGCGGCGGGGTGATGTCGCGCAGGATGCGGACATCCTGCCAGCCGGTACGCCATTGCTCATATTGACCGGCCAGATCCAGACGGGTGATCTGGATATGCAGGACCTCGCCCGGTTTCAGGTAGCGTTCGCCCAGTCGCTGGATGCGTCGGTCCAGTTCCGCCGCAACCGTGCGGCGATCGCTTTCGGTGCGCAGGTCCGGGTCATGCGAATTGGCCAGTGCGGCGTAGTTCACCACCACCTCGGCCCAAAGCGGCGACCCGGCCAAGCTTAGCCCAAGGGCAAGACAAAGAGCGCGGATCATGACTGCTCCTCCATGGGCGCTGTGCGGCCACGGCCATTGCGCCCGACCCGATTCAAGCACCGCGCCGGGGGAATGTCCATCTAAGCAGGCGGGATTCTGCGGCAAATTGGCCATAATCATCGTCGATCTGCCCGTCGGGGTTGAACCGGGGTTGCCTTTTTGCGGGGCTGCCTTCATACCTTTGCCTGCTATGTTATTTCTGTCTGCATCCTGTGACCGTTCGGCTTC
Source organism: Paracoccus sp. PAR01 (assembly GCF_014851995.1). Taxonomy (NCBI): domain Bacteria; kingdom Pseudomonadati; phylum Pseudomonadota; class Alphaproteobacteria; order Rhodobacterales; family Paracoccaceae; genus Paracoccus; species Paracoccus sp. PAR01. The sequence goes on along the minus strand of NZ_JACVAW010000012.1, from coordinate 39,615 downwards.
AGCCTGCGTTTCGATCTGACTGAGCCGGGTCGCCGCATGTCGTGGGCGACACTAAACTTAAGGAGATCTCTCCATGGCCAACGGCACCGTGAAATGGTTCAACGCAACCAAAGGCTTCGGCTTCATCGCCCCTGAAGATGGCGGCAAGGACGTTTTCGTCCACATCTCGGCTCTTGAGCGCGCTGGCATCCAGCACCTGAACGACGGCCAAGCCGTTTCGTTCGACATCGAATCGGGCCGCGATGGCCGTCAATCGGCCCGGAACCTGGTTCTGGCCTAAGCCTATCGCGACAAGATCTGGTTCGGCTGGCTACGGCCGAACCTTTACGGCCCCACGCAGGCGGGGCCGTTTTGCTTTTCCGGGACAGAAAAGCCGCTTCCCCCTAAAAATCGCCACGGCCTAAAGCCGCCCCACGACCTGCGCCACCAATGCGCGGATGCGTGTCATCCTTGCGGGCAGCACCCTTCCCTTGCGTTGAACCAGCCATAATTCGTGCCGCACCGGGTGATCCAGCCGCGCCACCGTCAGCCGGTCGCGCAGCGCCGAGGTGTCGATGCCGCTGCGGGGCAGGATCGTATAGCCCATGCCCCGCGCCACCGGTTCGGGGATCTGGCCGATCTGGTTGATGAAGCTGCGCAGGCGCAGCCCCTCGATCCCCCGGAAGTCCTGCGGGAAGTTCAGAGACAGCAATTCCTCGGCATGGGCATAGCCATCGGGATGGGCGATGAAGCCGCGTTCCTGAAGATCGGCAAAGCTGACTTGCGGGGCAGCACCGCCCGGCAGGATCAGGCACAGCTCATCCGTGCCCAGCCGTTCGCCGTCCAGACGAGGATGGCCGGGCGCGTGATCGGTGATGCCCAGATCGAAGCTGCCTGACAGCAGCCCTTCGGGGACGCGGCCCTGCGGCGTGGCCTCCAGCCGGATGACCAGCCCCGGCGCGCGTTCCATCAGATCAAGGAAGTGCGGGTAAAGCAGCAGGGCAATGCTGCCCGAGCAAGCCAGCGAGCTCTCTCCCAGATCGGGATCGTCCTGCAGCAAGTCCTGCCGCAGGGCGCGTTCTTCCTCTCGGCGGCGCAGGCCTAGGGCCAGCACGGCCTCGCCCGCCGGGGTAGGGGTGAAGCTTTTGCCCTGACGCGCGATCAACGCCTGACCGACCTGTTGTTCCAGCTTGCGCAGATGCTGCGAGACGCCGGGCTGGGTCATGTTCAGCCGCTCGGCGGCACGGGTGAAATGGCCCACCCGGCACAGGGTCACGAATGTCTCCAGCCATTGCGCGTTCAGCATCACCATTCCGAAACGTAATCATCATCCAAGTAAATGATAATTTCACAATCGGGGATGCCAAGCCCATTTCAGGCTCAGCTTACAGGAGAGACCCATGACCACGCCCCGCACGTTTTCCCATATCGGCCTGTCGGTCCCGGACCTGGACCGCGCGGTCGAGTTCTATCGCGACGTGATGGGCTTCTATGTCATCATGCCGCCGACCGAGATCGTGCAGGACGACACCGATATCGGCGTGATGTGCAATGATGTCTTCGGCCCCGGCTGGGACAGGTTCCGTATCGCCCATATGGCGACCGGCGACCGGATCGGCATCGAGTTGTTCGAGTTTCCCGGCAACCACCCGCCGGCCGACAACCTGCCCTTCCGTCAGACCGGCTTGTTCCATTTCGCCATTCAGGACCCGGATGTCGAAGGCCTGCTGGCCCGCATCATTGCGGCAGGCGGCAAGGCCAGGATGCCGGTTCGTTCCTATTTCCCCGGCAAGAAACCCTACCGGATGGTCTATGTCGAGGACCCCTTCGGCATCGTCTTTGAGCTGTATTCCCACAGCTATGAGCTGACCTATTCTGCTGGCGCCTATAACTGAGAGTTCCCCATGACCAACCTGTTCGACAGCATCCAGATCGGCCCGCTGCGGCTGAAAAACCGCGCCGTCATGGCGCCGATGACGCGGGCCCGCGCGCCCGGAAACCTGCCCACGACCGAGATGGCCCGCTATTACGCGCAGCGCGCCAATGCTGGCCTGATCGTGACCGAGGGGACGGTGATCTCGCCCGAGGGTTCCGGCTTTGTCGATTGTCCCGGCCTGTGGTCCGAGGATCAGGTCGCCGCTTGGCAGCCGGTGACGCAGGCCGTCCATGATCAGGGCGCGGCTATCTTTACCCAGATCTGGCATGTCGGGCGGATGAGTCATGTGTCCCTGCAACCGGGCGGGACAGCGCCCATCAGCGCCACCGGGCGTCCGGCGGCGAATTGCTCGGCCTTTGGCTACCTGCCTGACGGGTCGGCGGGCTTCGTCCCGGCCTCGACCCCGCGGGCGCTGGAAACCGATGAGATTCCCCGCGTGGTCGAGGATTTCGCTCACGCCGCCGAAAATGCCATCCGCGCGGGCTTCGACGGGATCGAGATTCACGGCGCAAATGGTTATCTGGTCGAGCAATTCCTGAACGGTGCGGTGAATGACCGGACCGACCGCTATGGCTCGCAAAGCGTCGAAAACCGCATCCGCTTCGTGCTGGAAGCGGTCGATGCCTGCATTGCGCGGATCGGGGTCGAGCATGTCGGCATCCGCCTGTCGCCCTTCGGTCGCCTGCACGATCTGGGTGATTTCGAAGGCGAGGAAGAAACCTTCCTTGCGTTGGCTCGTGCCCTGTCGGAACGCGGCGTGGCGTTCGTGCATATCATGGACCAGTCCTCGCGCGGGGCACCGGCCATGCCCGAGGGCTTCTTGCAGAAGTTCCGCGCGGCCTATCAGGGCGTGCTGATCCTTGCCGGGGGCATGGATCGCCGGAAATCCGATGCGATGCTGGCCGAGGGGCTGATCGACATGGCCGGGTTTGGCGCGGCCTTCACCTCGAACCCCGATCTGGTCGAGCGGATGCGTCACGGCTGGCCGATCGTGCGTCCCGACCCGGCCAGCTTCTATGGCGGCGATGCCCGCGCCTATACCGACTGGCCGACATGGCTGGAACAGGCCTGAGCCTGACGTGTTGACCCATCAAACCAAGCAGGAGAGTCCCATGAAACCGATCCTCATCGTCATGACCTCGCATTCGCAAAAAGGCGATACCGGCCAGCCGACCGGCTATTTCCTGTCCGAAGTCACCCATCCGCTGGCGGTGTTCGACCGCGAGGGGCTGCCGGTGGCCTTTGCCTCGATCAAGGGCGGTGAGCCGCCGGTGGACGGGTTCGATCTGGAGGACGCAACCAATGCGCGCTACTGGAACGACCCGGATTTCCGCGCCCGTATCGCAGGCAGCCCGAAGCTGGCGGATGTGAACCCCGCCGATTATTCGGCGATCTTCTTTGCCGGAGGGCATGGCGCGGTCTGGGATTTCCCGGTCTCGGCGGCGGTCAACGAAAAATCCCGCGCGATCTGGGAGCAGGGTGGCGTTGTCGGCGCGGTTTGCCACGGTCCGGCGGCGCTGACCAATGTGACGCTTGCCGATGGCAAGCCGCTGGTTGCCGGGCGCAAGGTCGCGGCCTTTACCGATGCCGAGGAGGTGGCAGTCGGTCTGCAGGATGTCGTGCCGTTCCTGCTGTCCTCGCGATTGGCGGAACTGGGCGCGCAGATGCAGCCCGGCCCGGACTGGACCGAGACGGTCGCGGTCGATGGGCGTCTGGTCACCGGCCAGAACCCGCAATCCGCCTCCGCCGTGGGCGAGGAAATCGCCAAGCTGCTCAAGGCGTAATGCGTGGGGGGCTTAGCCCCCCATCAGCAGCCGCGCCGCGATCGACCACATCATGACGGCGATCACCGCCTCAAGGATGCGCCACGCGGCGGGGCGGGCAAAGATCGGGCGCAGTCGCGTTGCTCCGAAGCCCAGGGCAAAGAAGAACAGGAACGATCCTAGGATCGCACCGATGGCGAATGAGCCGCGCGCGCCTGTGAACTGCCCGGAAATCGTGCCCAGCAGCACCACCGTGTCCAGATAGACATGGGGGTTCAGCCAGGTGATGGCCAGACAGGCCAGTAAGGTTCCGGTCAGATCATCCATGGTCTGACCGGGATCTGTGGCCAGCGCGTCGTTGGAACGCAGCGCCGCGCGCAGGCTTTTCGCCCCGTACCAGAACAGGAAAGCCGCCCCCAGCAAGCGCATGGCGGGCTCCAGCCACGGCAGCCAGCCCGAGATACGGCCAAAGCTGGTGATCCCCAGCGTGATCAGCACCGCATCCGAGACCGCGCAGGCCAGCACCACCGGCAGCACATGCTGACCCTTCAGCCCCTGACGCAGCACAAAGGCGTTTTGCGCCCCGATGGCGACGATCAGACCAAGACTCATCATTATGCCGGTCAAAAAGACTGAAAATGCCATGCCACGCTCCACTGAATGCATTGCCGGACCTAGGATGGGGCGCTAATTTAGGCAAATTAATTCCCCTAACCAGAATTCAGGAAATCTAATGATGGATTATCCCGCGCTTCGGGCCGTGGCGGCTGTGGTGCAAAGCGGCAGCTTTGAGCGGGCGGCGGCAATGCTGGGGGTGACGCCCTCGGCCATCTCGCAGCGGGTGAAGCATCTTGAGGAACGGTTGGGCACGGTGCTGATCGAGCGCGGCCAGCCCTGCATTGCCACAGAAAAGGGCGCGTGGCTGTGTCGCCACATGGACCGGGTCGGCATGCTGGAACAAGAGCTGATGCAGCAACTGCCGGAACTGGCCGCGCCCGCGCAGCGGGTGACGCTGGCGATTGCCGCCAACTCCGACAGCGTTGGCACCTGGTTTCTGGATGCGGTGGCCGAGTTCACCAGAACCAGCGACTATCTGATGAACATTGCCATCGACGATGAGGAGAACACCGCCGACTGGCTGCGGCGGGGCCGGGTCTTTGCGGCGGTGACCTCGGTCGAAAAGCCGGTGCAGGGTTGCCGGGTCACGCCTTTGGGCAGCCTGCGCTATCACGCGACGGCCAGCCCGGAATACATGCGGCGGCATTTCCCGGATGGGGTGACGGTCGCGGCGCTGACGCAGGCGCCCAGCCTGACATTCGACCATAAGGATGACCTGCAACGTCTTTGGATCAAACGGAATTTCGGCCATGATCTGGCCCACCCGACGCATTGGCTGCCCTCGACGCAAAGCTTTGTCGATGCCTGCGTCGCGGGGATCGGCTGGGCAATGAATCCGGCGCAACTGGCCCGCGACCATCTGGTCGCCGGGCGTCTGGTCGAGCTGCTGCCCGGTGCCACATTTGACCGGCCGCTTTACTGGCAGGTCAGTCGCTTGGCTGCCGACCGGCTGGCCGGGCTGACCCGCGCCGTGCTGGCGACAGCCCGGCGCGAGTTGGTCTGATCAGGCCCTTTGTGCGGCCCGGACAGGCATCCGCAAGGGCACGGTGATGACGATCAGGCAGGACACGATCAGGGTGACGCCCAGCCATCCCATCGCGCTCAGCCTTTCGCCGACGATCAGGATGGCAAAGACCGCGGCCACCACCGGCTCGGTCAGGGTGACGGTCGTGGCGGTGCTGGCCGGGATGCGGGCCAGCCCGTAGCCAAAGGCCAGATAGCCCAGAAACATCGGCACCAATGCCATGTAGATCCCGACGGCGGCATTGTTCCATGATTGCAGGAACGGTCCGCCCGTCGCGATCAGCACCGGCATCAGCAGCAGCCCGCCAATGCCAAACGTCGCGCCCATTGCGACCTTCGACCGGATGCCGCGCAGCATCACCCCGCGCGCGGTCCACGAATACAGCGCATAGGTCAGCCCACCGATCAGTCCCAGCCCGATCCCCGGCAGCGCCATGTCGCCGCCAGTTGCGCCGGGATGGGCGGCGCCCTTGGCCGCGCAAAGCAGCACGATCCCCAGCAGTCCGATCCCCGCCCCGATCAGCCAGCGCGGCGATAGCCGTTGCCGGTCAAGAACATATTCGATCATCGCCGAAAACAGCGGGGCCGAGCCGATCGTCACCACCGTTCCGATCGTCACGCCCGCCAACCGCATCGAGCCGTAGAAGGCCAGCGGATAGATCGCGACCGCGATGCCGCCCAGCACCAGCTTGCGCCAATGGGTCAGCAGGCCGGGCAGGCTGGCGGCGATGCTGCGCCCGGCGAACAGCGCCTGCGCAATCCCGCCCAGCCCCATCGCCGCCGCGCCGATGGCGGCAGCCCCCACATCGGGGGCAAAGGTCGCGGCCGTCCCCGTCGTGCCCCAGACCACCGAGGCGAACAGCACCGCCGCGATGCCAAGCGCGTAATCCCTTGAGCCCATGTTCACAGCGTCTCCAGCAGGTCGGTGGCCATGTCGCGTGCCTCGATCATGCGGGCGCTGGTCCCTTCCAGACCCGCCCGCGCCATCGCGCCTTCCAGCAGAAAGCTAAGCTGCCGGGCCAGATGGGCCGCACGGATGGGGTCCTGCGGCAGCAATTCCGTCAGCGGGGCCAGCAGCAGCGTTTCGACCTCTTCCTTGTGGCGGCGGACGGCATCGCGGCCCGCATCGCCCGCAGTCAGTTCGGCGGCGGCGTTCAGCAGGCCGCAGCCACGAAAGCCGCGCTCATAGGCGTATTCGGCATGATCGCGATAGGCGTCGAACACCGCCAGCAGCCGGTCCCGAGGCGTGACCGCACCCTTCATCCGCGCGTGATACAGGTCCAGCCATTCCTGATGCCGCGCCTCAAGATACTGGCTGACCAGATCGGCCTTGGAGGCGAAGTTGTTATACAGGCTTTTCTTGGCCACTCCGGCCCGTTCGACAATGGCGTCGATCCCGGTGCCGCCGATGCCGTTGTTGTAAAACAGAATGGCAGCAGCGCGCAGCAGCCTGTCGCGCGCGCTTTCGGGGGGATGTTTCGCGGGCTCGTCCATGGCGCTCCTCGGTGTAGGTAGATCGGTATACCTACTTTGAAGGCGTGGATCAAGTCAGTTCAGCCGGGATCAGGCCGCGCAGCGAATTGCCCATCCAGATCCGGGCGCGGGGCAGTTCCGACAGGTGCAGGACCCGTTCGCGGCATTGCCCAAGCGCCAGCATTTCGCCGCGCAGCACGCCGGGCAGCAGGCCGCAGGTCAAGGGCGGAGTGCACAGCCCGTCGCCCAGATCGTAGAAGATATTGGTGATCGTGCCCTCGCAGATCTGATCGCGCTCATTGAGGAAGATCAGCTCATCAATGCCCGGCGGCAGGGCGGCGCGGCTTTGATCGTAAAGCGCGCGATGGGTCGATTTGACCGAAAGCCACGGATCATCCGAGGCGATCCGCGCATCCGCCAGTGCCACCCGCCACAGGGGCGGGGTCGGGGCCAGCGCGCCCGTCGTCACCTCGACTGTGCCTGAGGAGTCCAGCGTCAGCCGCATTCGTGTCGGTCCCATGGGCGCTGCTTGCTGCAAGGCGGTCTCGGCAGCGACAGGATCACAGGGCCAGCCCAGCCGCGCGGCGGATTGCGACAGTCGCGCCAGATGACGGGGCAGGCGGATCAGGTCGCTGCCGTCCCATAGCAGCGTCTCGATCAGCTTCAGGTCCGGCCCAGATCCGTGAAACGGGTTTTCCACAGGGCTTCCTCCCATTCTCCGGTGGCGGTGGAATCCTGCACCACGCCGCCGCCGACATTCATCAACACGCGACCGTCCGGGAACAGCCGCAAGGTGCGGATCGCGACATTGAACGAGGCGCTGCCATCCGGCCCCATCCACCCCATCGCCCCGCAATAGACACCGCGCGGGAAGGGCTCCAGTTCCGCGATGATCTGCATGGCGCGGATCTTGGGCGCGCCGGTGATCGAGCCGCAGGGGAACAGCGCCTGCATCAGCCGGTCCAGCCGCGCTGGTCCGTCCAGCCGCCCGACCACCCGCGAGATCATCTGATGCACGGTCTCCAACGCATCGACGCGGAACAATTCCGGCACCTTGACCGAGCCGACCTGCGCGATGCGGGCAATGTCATTGCGCAGCAGATCGACGATCATCAGATTCTCGGCCCGGGTCTTGTCGCTGTCCTGCAGCTCCTGCGCCAAGGCGCGGTCGCGGATGGGGTCGGGGTCGCGGGGGGCGGTGCCCTTCATCGGGCGGGTCTCGATCACGCCATCCGCATCAAGACGAAAGAACAACTCGGGCGAACGCGAGATGATCACCGGTCCCACGCCCATATCGGCATAGGCACCGTGCCCGACCGGCTGGCGCTGCCGCAAGGCCGCGTAAAGCCCAAGCCCGGTGCCAGTTTCCAGCCGGGTTTCCAGCGGGAAGGTCAGATTCACCTGATAGCAATCGCCCTGAGCGATGTAATCGGCCAACCGCCGGAAGCGCGCGTGATAGCCGGACTCATCCATCAGCGGCATCAGATCGGCCAGCCGCGCCTGATCGGCCTGCTGGGCGGCGGCGTCCAGAAACCCGTCCGCAGGTTGCGGGCCGTCGTGGATGCCAAAGGCCAGCAAAGGTTCATTTTCCGGCAGGCGCATCAGGGGGTGCAGACGGGGCTCCAGCGCCAGCCCGGCCTCATAGCCGATCCAGCCCGCGACCCATGCACCTTGCGCCCGTGCCGCCTCGATCTCGCGCAGCGCGGGCAGCACCTCGTCAGCGGTCCAGGCGACGACCAGATGGCGCGGATCGCGAAACAATGCGGCGCGTTCCCCCGGCCCGTCTTCGAAAAGGATCATGCCCACTCCGGCAGCAGTGAATTCTTGCCCGCTGATGCCCCAGCGCCAAGGGTCTGTCCAGCGGCAGCACGCCGCATTTCATTTAACCAAATTGTTGACTGACGATGCGGCCGGGTATAATTTAACAATATGGTTGAACAAGAATCGCACCCCATGGACACCATCTTTCACGCGCTGAGCGACGAGACCCGCAGGCAGATGCTGCACGACCTTGCCGATGGCGAGCGCAGCGTGACCGAGCTGGCCGCGCCGCATGACATGTCGCTGGCTGCGGCCTCAAAGCATATCAAGGTGCTGGAAAAGGCCGGGCTGATCCGGCGCGAGATCCGCTGGCGGACCCATATCTGCCATCTGGAAGCCGCGCCGCTGAAGCGCGCCCATGACGAACTGGCCTTCTATGAGCGGTTCTGGACCTCGCGCCTTGACGTGCTCGAACGGCTTTTGGCCGAAGAGGACGCGCAGCAGCGCAAGGACAAAGACAACCCCAACCCAAGCCACGGAGACGACCGATGAAAGATCTGGAATTGGCCGATCGTTTCGGCACCCTCGTCAATCCCACGACGCTTGTGATCCGGCGCTGGCTGCCCGGACCGATCGAAAGGATCTGGTCCTACCTGACCGACAGCGACAAGCGTCGCAAATGGCTGGCCTCGGGCGATATGGAGCTGACCCCCGGATCGCCGCTGGAGCTGGTCTGGCGCAACGACGATCTGAGCCGCCCCGGCGATCCGCGACCCGAGAACTTCCCTGAGGAGCATCGGTTGCAAAGCCGGGTCATCGCCGCCGATCCGCCGCACCGGCTGGTGATCGGTTGGGGCGAGGGCGACGTCACCTTTGAACTGCAGCCCAAGGATGGGCGGGTGCTGCTGACCCTGACCCATACCGGCCTGACCGAGCGCTCGACCAAGGTCGGTGTCAGCGCCGGGTGGCACGTGCATCTGGATCTGCTGGTGGCCGAGGCCTCGGGCGATACGGCGTCCAGCTTCTGGGCGGGCTGGTCCGCCCTGCGCCACACCTATGATGAGCGGATTCCGCAATAGCGGGCTCTGGCATCGGGACGCGGGCCATGCTTCATTGCCGCCCGGCCGGACATTTCCGGCGCAGGCAGGAGAAGAAGCATGGCCCGCGGCACCCCCGCAACGCTGGTCCTGAGCAAGGCCGGGATCGCCTTTGAACTGGTCGAATATGATTACGACCCCGGCGGCGAACGTGTCGGCCTGCAGGCCGCCGAGGCCATGCAGGTCACGCCGGATCGGGTGTTCAAGACCCTGATGGCCGAGGTCGATGGCAAGCCCATCTGCGCCATCCTGCCCTCGGATGCCGAGGTTGACATGAAGGCGTTGGCTGCCGTCTGCGGTGGAAAATCGGCACGGATGATGAAGCCCGACGTGGCGGAACGGATGACCGGCTACAAGGTCGGCGGGATCAGCCCGCTGGGCCAGCGCAAGCAGGTCACGGCCCTGCTGGAGCAATCGTCGCAGGCCCACGCCACCATCTATGTCAACGGCGGCAGGCGCGGGTTGCAGATCGTGCTGGCCCCGGACGACCTGACCCGCGCGCTGTCCTGCGACATGGCGAAATTCGCGCGCTAGGCTGTCAGGCCACTGCCGCCGCCAGCGCCGGAACGAAGCGCAGGTTGAACCGCGCGGCAAGGCTGTCGATGGCCTGCGGCGTCTGCGGGTCTTCGACCTCGACCGCGCCGAAAAAGCCCTCGAAGCCGCCGGGCGTCACGATGGTCATCACCCGCCCGGCGCTGTCGCCGATATTCTGGAAGCGATGCACCGCGCCGCGCGGGACGACGATCAGTCCGCCGGCCTCAAGCTCGACCCGCGTGCCGTTGCACCAGAAGGCGAAGCAGCCGTCGAGCACGCGAAAGAATTCATCCTCGCGTTCATGGACATGCATCGGTGGGCCCTCTCCGGCAGGGATGCAGGATTCAAAGACGCCAAGGCGGCCGCCAGTGGCCTCGGACGGGATGCGGATCAGATGCGGGCCAAAGCCCCTTGCCAGTTTCCCTTCGCCTGCGGGGGAAATGGCGGCCTGCTCAAAGCTGGTCATTCGGTTCTCCATCAAGACGATTGTTTTCGGATGCGACCGCTATAATCTGGGCCACGCTGGCCGATAAAGCGGCCGGATCCCGCTGCACTGTCCAGATGGTTTGACGAATGAAGACCGTCGATCCGCTTTACGGCATCGCCGCTTTCCTTGCCGTGGCCGCGCATGAAAGCTTCACCGCGGCCGCCGAAGGGCTGGGTCTGTCGCGGGCCACGGTCAGCGCGCAGGTCGCGGACCTTGAGCGGCGTCTGGGCGTGCGGCTGTTCCATCGCTCGACCCGGCTGGTGCGGTTGACCCCGGCGGGGCAGGTTTACCGCGATCACCTGTCCGATCTGGGCCAGCGCGTCGATCTGGCCGAACGCGCCGCCCGCGCCGAGCATACCGCCCCCGAAGGCCGGTTGCGCCTGACTGCACCGCCGGATTTCTGCCAGCGTTTCCTGATCCCATGGACTGCCGAGTTCCTGTCCGCCCATCCCGGCATGCGGATCGAGCTGGACCTGTCGAATGATGAGCGCAACCTGATCGAGGGCCGTTTCGATCTGGCGATCCGGGGCACGATCGCGGTCGGGCCAAACCTTGTGACGCGGGCGTTGGGGGCGTCACCGCTGATGACCTGCGCCACGCCCGATTATCTGGCGCGGCGCGGGCGGCCCATCCTGCCCGGCGATCTGGTCGGGCACGATCTGCTGCATTTCGCGCCCCTGCGGCGGGGGCGGGTCTGGACCATGACCCGCGGGGATGAACAGGTTGCCGTCCCGATCCTGCCCCGGCTGGAGTTGAATGACGGCAGCGCGTTGATGATCGCGGCGCTGAACGGCGCGGGCGTCTGCCAATTGCCCGCCTTTGTCGTGGGCGACGAATTGCGCGCCGGGCGGCTTGAGGCCGTGCTGACGGATTGGCGCGCGGGCGAGGTGCCGCTGCATGCGGTCTATCCCGACAACCGGCTGATCGCCTTGCGGGTCAAGGCCTTTGTCGATTTTCTGGCCCGCAAGTCCAGACGTCAACCGGATCTGTCGGGTAAGCCCTGACGCGGCGCGCCGTCAGACGGCCTGCTTCTGGTTCACCCGGCGCGACAGTTCTGCATGGCTTTCGACGCGCTCGGAATAGCGGTCGACCAGATGATCGCGGATGTCGCGGGTCAGCAGGGTGAAGCGGACCAGTTCCTCCATCACGTCGACGATCCGGTCGTAATAGGGCGAGGGCTTCATCCGCCCGGCCTCGTCGAACTCGTCCCATGCTTTTGCGACCGAGGATTGGTTGGGGATGGTCAGCAGCCGCATCCAGCGACCCAGAATGCGCAGCTGGTTGACGGTGTTGAAGCTTTGGCTGCCACCACAGACTTGCATCACCGCCAGCGTCTTGCCCTGCGTCGGTCGCACGCCGCCCAGTGACAGCGGAATCCAGTCGATCTGGGTCTTCATCACCCCCGACATTGCCCCGTGCCGTTCCGGAGAGGACCAGACCATGCCCTCGCACCAGCCGACCAGATCGCGCAGTTCCGCGACCTTGGGGTGATCGGCGGTTGCCTCATCGACCATGGGCAGGCCATGCGGGTCGAAGAAGCGCGTCTCGGCACCCAAAGCTTGCAAAATGCGCGCCGCTTCCTCGGCTGATAGCCGCGAAAAGCTGCGTTCGCGCAGCGAGCCGTAAAGCAGCAGGATGCGCGGCGCATGGCTGCTGCGTTCGGTCGGGAACAGTTGCGCGGGTTCGCTGGGGGCGAAGCAGGCGGGCTGGATATTGGGAAGGTCAGTCAAGGATCTCGCCCTTTTCATTCAGGATCATCTGGCCGTCTTCCTTGAACAGCGGACCGGGAGGCAGGCGGTCCAGCAAGGGCAGCACCGTTTCGGACGGGCGGCACAGGCGGGTGCCCTTGGGCGAGGCGACGATGGGCCGGTTGACCAGCACCGGACGGGCCAACATGGCCGCAAGGATCGTTTCGTCGCTGACGCCTTCGTCCAGCAGACCCAGTTCGGCGGCGGGGGATTTTGAGGTCCGCAGCGCCTGACGCGGGGTCAGGTCGCAGGCCGCGAACAGCGCCAGCAGTTGCGGCCGGGTCCAGCCCTCGGACAGGTAGTCGATGATGACGGGATCAGACCCCGAGGCGCGGATGATCTGTAGCACGTTTCTGGACGTGCCGCAGTCGGGGTTGTGGTGAATGACGATCATCGCGGGCTCCTCAGGCGAAACGGTTGCGGGTGCGGTTGGCAAAGGCGACCAGCGACAGCATCACCGGAACCTCGACCAGCACGCCGACCACGGTGGCCAGGGCCGCGCCTGAATGCAGCCCGAACAGGCTGATCGCCACGGCCACGGCCAGTTCGAAGAAATTCGAGGTGCCGATCATGGCGCAGGGCGCGGCGATGCGATGCGGGACGCGCAGGGCATAGGCTGCGGCATAGGCGATGGCAAAGATCGCATAGCTCTGGATCAGGATCGGCAACGCGATCAGGGCGATGATGAAGGGGCGGTCAAGGATCACCTGTCCCTGCAGCGCAAACAGGATGGCGACCGTGGCGATCAGGCCGATCATCGATATCGGCTTGATCCGCGCGGAAAAAGCCGCGATCGCCTTGGGCGTGCCCAGCCAGCGCCGCGTCAGCCAGCCTGCGGCCAGCGGCAGCACCACGTAAAGCAGCGTGGCGATGACCAGCGTGGACCACGGCACGGCGATCTCGGTCACGCCCAGCAGCAGCGCGACGATGGGGGCAAAGGCCACCACCATGACCAGATCATTGACCGAGACCTGCACCAGCGTATAGGTCGCGTCCCCCCGCACCAGTTGCGACCAGACAAAGACCATGGCCGTACAGGGCGCAGCCCCCAGCAGGATCAGCCCGGCAATATATTGCTGCGCGTCCTCGGGTGCGATCCATGGGGCAAAGACATGGTCAAAGAACAGAACCGCCAGCGCCGCCATGGTGAAGGGCTTGATCAGCCAATTGATGACCAGCGTGATCACCAGCCCGCGCGGCTGGCGCGCCACACCGGCCACCGCGCCGAAATCGACATTGACCATCATCGGATAGACCATGGCCCAGATCAGCACCGCGACGACCAGATTGACGCTGGCGACCTCGGCCCCGGCAATGGCATGGATCATCCCCGGAGCGGCCGCGCCAAGCGCGATCCCCGTCCCCATCGCCAGCGCCACCCACAGGGTCAGGCCGCGTTCAAATGTCCCCAGTCGTGCCGGGGCGTCATCGGTCATGTCGGTCATCATGTCCTCGGGTCAGGTGCAGTCGCAGGCGATCTGGTCAAGCAGGGGCTGGCACAGCGCGGCATTACCGCCGCAGCAATCCTCCATCAGGAAGCCCAGCAGCCCGCGCATCGTCTGCATCTCAGCGAAATAGCGGATCGAACGGCCCTCGCGCAGCGCGCGGACCAGCCCGGACGCGGCAAGGATGTTCAAGTGGTTCGACAGCGTATTGGCGCGGAACTGAAGCGCCGTGGCGATCTCGCCCGCCGCCATGCCTTCGGGTCCGGCGCGGACCAGCAGGCGAAAGACCTGAAGCCGCCCTTCATGGGCAAGGGCCGAAAGCGAGTCGAGGGCGTGATTCATTTCCATAATTCAGGAATAGTGGAAATGAGTGGGTTGGTCAAGCGCCTGCAATGACGTGGCGAATAACGGAACGTTCATAAAGAATTAACGCTTTTCGGTCATTGCGATGAAACGATTTGCGCCTGCCGGGCGTTGGCGGGCCAAAAACGAAAGAAGACCATGGCGGAAATACCCAATGACCTGCTGGCCTCGCTTCGCGCGGCGCTGGTGGACCTGAACAGTTCGAACCCCGAAGTGACCGATGAATTGCTTGGAAACGCGGATTCGGCACTGAGCCACGCCTTTGACGACCTGCTGGCCACATCCTACCAGATCGTCGAGGTGGCCAGCGTTTCCTCGACGCTGCGCGAGGGCGCGGCGGCAGCCAAACGCGACGATGCCGATCAGCAGATCGAGACAGCCGATCTGGCGTTGATCTGACGCGGGCCGGGGCCTTGCATTCCCGCAGGGATCACGGCCCCACCCCAAAGGAAAGGTTCATGCAATGGCCAAGAACACGATCTGCCTGTGGTACGACAAGGATGCCGAAGAGGCCGCAAATTTCTATGCCGGGGTTTTCCCCGACAGCCGGGTGACTGCGGTGCATCGCGCGCCCGGCGACTATCCCTCGGGCAAGAAGGGCGATGTCCTGACCGTTGAGTTCACCGTGGCGGGCATTCCCTGTCTTGGGCTGAATGGCGGCAGCTATTTTCATCACTCCGAGGCCTTCTCGTTCCAGATCGAGACCGAGGATCAGGAGGAAACCGACCGCTACTGGAATGCCATCGTCGGCAATGGCGGGCAGGAAAGCGAATGCGGCTGGTGCAAGGACAAATGGGGCCTGTCATGGCAGATCACCCCCCGCGTGCTGACCGAGGCCATGGCTGCGGGCGGCGAAGAGGCCAGCCGCGCCTTTGCCGCGATGATGACGATGGGCAAGATCGACGTGGCCGCGATCGAGGCCGCGCGCCGCGGCTGATCGCGCATGAAATACCCAATCCAACGGCGGGGGATGATCAGCCGTCCGCTCGCCGTTGGATTGATTGCAACACCAATTCAATCAGCGATCTAATTGTGAAAACTGCTCTCTTTCGAGGGTGGTTTTCTCATGTTAGGCTTTTCCTGTTCAGTCAGCACTTCGACAGCTTGCCCGTTTGCCTTGCATGGGGGAATACAGTTGCCCGACGCTCGCTACGATACGCAGGAAAGGCCCATCGCCCCCGGCCAACGGTTCAGGGAACTTGCGATTTTCCTTTTGCTTGCATTGGCCATCTGGCCGATTCTTTCGATTGCCTTTGTCGGAGCCTATGGCTTCATCGTCTGGATTTACCAGATATTCACAGGCCCACCCGGACCGCCGACAGTCGGGCACTGACCCGATATGCCAGCCAGTGCCAGCATATCGCGCCGCCAGCTTCTGAGGGGCCGCCCGCTTCCCGCGCCTTTTGAACCGCGCCCGCCCGGGGCGGTGTCGCTTGACGCCTGCACCGGCTGTGGCGATTGCGTCCGCGCCTGTCCGCAGCAGATCCTGTCCATCGCGCAGGATCGGGTGATCCTGCTGCCGTGCGACGAATGCACTTTTTGCGGCGAATGCGCGCGCGCCTGCCCCGAGCCGGTCTTTGGCGAAACCCGGATCATGGGCCATCTGGTCGCGATTTCCGGCGATTGCCTTACGCATGCCGGGATCAGCTGCATGACCTGCCGCGACACCTGCCCCGAGGACGCGATCTCGATGCGGCCGCGCATCGGCGGCCCCTTTCTGCCCGAAATCGACACCGCCGCCTGCACGGGCTGTGGCGCCTGCATTGCGCCCTGTCCGAACGGGGCAATTGGCATCATCGAAAGGAACATGGCCGATGCAGAATGAGGAATGGCATGTGTCCTCTGCCGTGATCAGCGTCGTCCCGGAAGCGATGCAATCTGTGCTGGAACAGATTTCCCGCCACGACAATGTCGAGGTGCATGGCCGCGACGATCGCCGGATCGTGGTCACGATCGAAGGCCGCAGCAGCGGCGAACTTGGCGAAAAACTGACGCAGATCAATCTGATAGACGGTGTCCTTGGCGCCAACATGGTGTTCGAGCACGCAGAGAATGCGGGGTAGCTAAGATGAGTGTCGACCAGACCAGACGTAACCTTCTGAAGGCCCATGCCGCGGCGCTCGCGGCGACGGCCGCCGGGCTTCCCGCTGCGGTTCTGGCCCAGCCCGTTCCGGGCGGGGTCGAGGCATTGCAGATCAAGTGGTCCAAGGCGCCCTGCCGTTTCTGCGGCACCGGCTGCGGGGTGATGGTCGGCGTCAAGGAAGGAAAGGTCGTCGCCACCCATGGCGACATGCAGGCCGAAGTGAACCGCGGCCTGAACTGCGTCAAAGGCTACTTCCTGTCCAAGATCATGTATGGCGAGGACCGCCTGACCACGCCGTTGATGCGCAAGACCAATGGCGTCTTCGACAAGGAAGGCGAGTTCGAGCCGGTCAGCTGGGACGAGGCCTTCGACGTCATGGCCGCCAAGGTCAAGGAGGTGCTCAAGGCCAAGGGGCCGGAGGGGGTCGGCATGTTCGGCTCGGGGCAATGGACCGTGCTGGAGGGCTATGCCGCGACCAAGCTGATGCGGGTCGGGCTGCGCTCGAACAACCTTGATCCGAATGCGCGCCACTGCATGGCCTCGGCGGCCACGGCCTTCATGCGCACCTTTGGCATCGATGAGCCGATGGGTTGCTATGACGATTTCGAACATGCCGACGCCTTCGTGCTGTGGGGCTCGAACATGGCGGAAATGCACCCGATCCTGTGGACGCGGCTGGCCGACCGTCGGCTGGGCACGCCGGGGGTGAAATGCGCGGTGCTGTCGACCTTTACCCATCGCTCGATGGATCTGGCCGACATTCCGATCGTGTTCAAGCCGGGGACCGATCTGGCGATCCTGAACTACATCGCCAATCACATCATCGAATCCGGTGCGGTGAACCAGGACTTCGTCGACAAATACACCAAGTTCGTGAAGGGCCAGACCGATATCGGCTATGGCCTGCGCCCCGACAATCCGCTGGAGGTGAAGGCCACCGGTGCGGCCGATGCGGGCAAGATGGACCCCTCGGATTTCGAGGCCTACAAGGCGCTGGTCTCAACCTACACGCTGGATTACGTCAGCAAGCTTTCAGGGGTCGAACCGGGCTTCCTCAAGGAACTGGCCGAGCTTTACGCCGATCCGAACCGCAAGGTCATGTCCTTGTGGACCATGGGCTTCAACCAGCATGTGCGCGGCGTCTGGGCCAACCAGATGGTCTACAACATCCACCTGCTGACCGGGAAAATCTCGGAACCGGGCAATTCGCCCTTCTCGCTGACCGGCCAGCCCTCGGCCTGCGGCACGGCGCGAGAGGTGGGGACATTCGCCCACCGCCTGCCCGCCGACATGGTGGTGACCAATCCCGAACATGTCAAACATGCCGAGGAGTTGTGGAAGGTTCCTCATGGGCTTCTGAACACGAAGCCCGGTTTCCACGCCGTGCAGCAGGACCGGATGCTGCATGACGGGGTGCTGAACTTCTACTGGATCATGGTGAACAACAACCTGCAGGCCAGTGCGAACAGCTCGAACGAGGCTTATCCGGGGTATCGCAATCCCGACAACCTGATCGTGGTCTCGGACGCCTATCCGACGGTGACGGCGATGGCTGCCGACATCATCCTGCCCGCCGCCATGTGGGTGGAAAAAGAGGGCGTCTATGGCAATGCCGAACGTCGCACCCATGCCTGGCACCAATTGGTCGACGCGCCGGGCGACGCGAAATCCGATCTGTGGCAACTGGTCGAGTTCTCGAAACGCTTCACCACCGATGAGGTCTGGCCCGCGGAACTGCTGGAGGCCAATCCCGAATACAAGGGCAAGACCATCTTTGAGGTCGCCTATGCCAATGGTCAGGTCGACAAGTTTCCCCTGACCGAAATCCGCGAGGATTATGCCAACCCCGAGGCGCAGGAATTCGGTTTCTACATCCAGAAGGGCCTGTTCGAGGAATATGCCAGCTTTGGCCGCGGCCATGGCCACGACCTTGCCCCCTATGACATGTATCAAAGCGACGAGATCCGGGGTCTGCGCTGGCCGGTGGTGGACGGCAAGGAAACCCGCTGGCGCTTCCGCGAAGGCTACGATCCCTTTGTCGAAAAAGGTCGGGGCGTGCAGTTCTATGGCTATCCCGACGGCAAGGCGCTGATCATCGGCGTTCCCTATGAACCGCCCGCGGAAAGCCCGGATGACGAGTTCAACTTCTGGCTGGTCACCGGGCGCGTGCTGGAACACTGGCATTCCGGTTCGATGACCATGCGCGTGCCGGAACTGTACAAGGCCTTTCCCGGTGCCAAGGTCTTCATGAACGCCACCGACGCGCGTGAGCGGGGGTTGAATCAGGGCATGGAGGTGCGGGTGATCTCGCGGCGCGGCGAGATCCGTTCGCGGGTGGAAATCCGCGGCCGCAACCGAATGCCCAAGGGGGTGATCTTTGTCCCGTGGTTCGATGCCAGCCAGCTGATCAACAAGGTGACGCTGGACGCGACCGATCCGATCTCGAAGCAGACCGATTTCAAGAAATGTGCCGTCAAGATTGAGGCCGTGTGATGAACGCGATCCGGACTGCCATGATTGTCCTTGCCTGCTGCGCCGCCAGCCTGACCCTGGCGCAGGGCCTTCCACAGGACCCGCCCGAACTGACAGGCCCCACGCCCCAGCCGATGGAGCCGATCCCCGCCGCGCCGCTGGAACGCTATGTCACCGATGACGTGCGCCAGATGCGCGCCTATCCCGAACAGCCGCCGATCATTCCGCATTCGATCGAGGGCTATCAGCTATCGGTCAATGCCAACCGCTGCCTGTCCTGCCACAAGCGGGAAAACTCGCTGGGGACGGGCGCGCCGATGATCTCGATCACGCATTTCATGACCCGCGAGGGGCAGATGCTGGCCGATGTCTCGCCCCGACGTTATTTCTGCACGCAATGCCATGTGCCGCAGGCGGATACCGAGGCGCTGGTGAAGAACACCTTTACCGACATGGCGGATATGGGCACGGAAACGGCGGGGGATCAGTGACATGCTGCACTGGATCCTCGCTCCGTTCAAATGGTTCTGGCGCGTGCTCTGGACTCCGGCGGGAACGCTGGGACTGGGTTTCCTGACGCTGGGCGGGTTCATCGGCGGGGTCATGTTCTGGGGCGCGTTCAACACCGCGCTGGAGCTGACCAACACCGAAAAATTCTGCACCTCGTGTCATGAGATGCGCGATAACGTCTATGAAGAACTGTCGCATACGGTCCATTTCTCGAACCGCTCGGGGGTGCGGGCGTCATGCCCGGACTGCCATGTGCCGCATGAATGGACGCATAAGATCGCGCGCAAGATGCAGGCCAGCAAAGAGGTCTGGGGCAAGATATTCGGCACGGTCAACACCCGCCAGAAGTTTCTGGAAAAGCGGATCGAGCTGGCCCAGCATGAATGGGCGCGGCTGAAGGCCAATGACAGTCTGGAATGCCGCAACTGCCACACGGCGGTCGCCATGGACCTGTCGAAACAGGCGCCGCGCGCCGCCAATATCCACAGCCAGTATCTGCTGACCGGCCAGCGCACCTGCATCGATTGCCACAAGGGCATCGCGCATGAGCTGCCCGACATGAGCGGGGTGGCTCCGGGCTGGACCGTGCCCAAGGACATGGACGCGACCCCCGCCGCCCCGGCCAGCGAGGTTCAGGGTTATCTTTTGCAGCGCGCGCACGAGGGTTAGCCCACCCCAAGCGCCTGCCGAAAGCCGCGCCGTCGCCGGGAAACCGGCGGCGGCGCAACCGTCTGCCAGGCAAACTTCATTGAAACGTCACCGGACTCTCGTCCCAGCGCCACGTTCAGGGCGCAAAGGCTGCGCGACCTTCACGGAAAGTCGCAACAGAAGAACACGAGAGGGAATGATGCTTATCAACCGTCGCCACACGCTGGGCCTGTTCGGTGCCGCCGCCGGTTCGCTGATCCTGCCGCGCGGCTTGCGCGCCCAGGGCCAGCGCCGCGAAATCACCATCGCCGTGCAAAAGATCACCAACAACAACACGCTGGACATCTGGTACGAACAGTCCAACGTCGGCGAGCGCGTCTTCTTCCCGAACCTGTGGGAAGGGCTGATCCTGCGCGACTGGATGGGAAATCAGGGCCCGGTGCCGGGTCTGGCCACCGAATGGAAGCGGCTGGACGACAAGACCATCGAACTCAAGCTGCGTCAGGGCGTCCGCTTCCACAATGGCGACGAACTGACCGCCGAGGACGTGGTGTTCTCCTTCTCGAACGAACGGCTTTTCGCCGGGACCGAGCCTGCGGGCGGCAAGACCCTGTATGAGGCGGATTTCAAGCCGCAATCGGCCAAGGAGCTGCCCGCCAGCGTCCCCGGCATCGCCCGTCGCCTGTGGCCCGCCTTGCGCGGCGTCGAGGCTGTCGACAAATACACCGTCCGCTTCCACAACGCGACGCCGGACGTGACGCTGGAAGGGCGGCTGTATGCATTCGGCTCGCAGATCGCCAGCAAGCGCGCCTGGGACGAGGCCGCGACCTATGCCGATTGGGCCGCGAAACCCGTTACCACCGGCCCTTACCGGGTCGAGGAATTCCGCCCCGACGTGTCGCTGACGCTGGTGGCGTTCGACGATTACTGGGGCGGCCGCCCGCCGCTGGCCCGCATCCGCTTCGTCGAGGTCCCCGAGGTCGCCAGCCGCGTCAACGGGCTGCTGTCGGGCGAATATGATTTCGCCTGCGACCTGCCGCCCGACCAAATCGCCACCATTCAGGCGGCTCCGGGGCTTGAGGTGCAATCCTCGACCATCTGGAACCACCGCATCTCGGTTTTCAACAAGCAGAACGAGATCCTGGCCGATCCGCTGGTGCGCCGCGCCTTTACCCATTCGATCGACCGCAAGGCCATCGTCGATGCGCTGTGGGGTGGGCAGACCGCGATCCCGGCGGGGATGCAGTTCGACAGCTTCAAGACCTCGGACATGTTCGTCGAAGGCTGGACCGTGCCGGAATACAATCCCGAACTGGCGCGCGACCTGCTGAAACAGGCGGGCTATAAGGGCGATGCGATCCCCTACCGCCTGCTGAACAATTACTACACCAACCAGACCCCCACCGCGCAGATTCTGGTCGAGATGTGGAAGCAGGTCGGCCTGAACGTCGAAATCCAGATGAAGGAAAACTGGGCGCAGATCCACGATCCCGAAGGGGTCAAGGGCGTGCGCGACTGGTCGGCCTCGAACAATATCAACGACCCGATCACGCCGCTGATCACCCAGTTCGGCCCGAATGGCGAGGCTCAGCAGAAGCGCGACTTCTGGAACGACGAGGTCAACCGCCTGTCCGTGGTCATGGAGACCTCGACCAGCCACGCCGACCGCAAGAAGGCGATTACCCGGCTGCTGGAAATCTGCGAACGCGAGGACCCGGCCTATACCGTGCTGCACCAGAACGCGGTCTTCACCGGCATGAAATCCGAGCTGAACTGGAAGGCCGCGCCGGCCTTTGCCATGGATTTCCGCGCCGCGAACTGGAGCGTCTGATTTCGAACGGGCAGGGCGGGTGACAGCATCCGCCCTGTTTCATTTTTCCAAGCAAGACAGGAGGGCGGCGCATGTCGTTCGTCTCCATCCGGGATCTGACGGTCGCCTTTGACGGCGTTCCGGTCCTGCACGGTATCGATCTGGATATCGACCGCGGCGAGGCCATCGGTCTGGTCGGCGAAAGCGGCTGCGGCAAGTCGGTAACGTGGCTGGCAGCGCTGGGATTGCTGCTGGGCAAGGCGCGGGTTCAGGGCTCGGTCCGGCTGGACGGGCAGGAACTGATCGGCGCGCCAAGGACCACGCTGGAAGGGGTGCGCGGTGCCCGCATCGCGATGATCTTTCAGGACCCGTCATCTTCGCTGAACCCGGTGCAGCGCGTAGGTCGGCAAATTGGCGAAGGCCTGCGCCTGCATCGCGGGCTGCGCGGTGCGCAGGCCCGGACCGAGGTACTGCGGCTGATGGATATGGTCGGCATTCCCGACGCCAAGCGTCGCATCGACCTGTACCCGCATGAGTTTTCCGGCGGTCAGTGCCAGCGCATCATGATCGCCATGGCCCTTGCTGGCCAACCCGACCTGCTGATCGCGGATGAGCCGACGACCGCGCTGGACGCGACCATTCAGGCGCAAATTCTGGACCTGCTGGCTGGCCTGCGCCGTCAGACCGGCATGGCTATGGTGTTTATCAGCCACGATCTTGGCGCGGTCTCGGCGGTTTGTGATCGGGCGGCGGTGATGTATGCGGGCCGGATCGTCGAGGCGAACGACATCGACAGCCTTTTCGCGGCACCTGCCCATCCCTATACGCACGGGCTGTTCCGCGCGATCCCCGATCTGGAGGCGGGCCGCGCCCGGCTGCGCCCGATCGAGGGCACGGTTCCCGATCCGCGCGCCCTGCCTGCCGGTTGCGCCTTTGCTCCGCGTTGTGATGCCGCATCGTCGCTGTGCAATTCCTATGCCCCGGACCTGAAGAACCAGCGTTCCGGCGGCGCGGTCGCCTGTTTTCATCCCGTTCAATCGTCACTTCGACACATGACCCAGCAGGAGGTCCCGGCATGAGCCCGTTGCTTGAGGTGCGCGGGCTGGTCCAGCGCTATGCCACTGCCAAACCCCTGTTTGGAAAAGCCAATGATATCCGTGCCGTCGATGGCATCGACCTGACACTGCACGAAGGCGAAATCCTTGGCATTGTCGGGGAAAGCGGCTCGGGAAAATCGACGCTGGGCCGGATGCTGCTGGGACTGGAACGGCCGTGGCAGGGCGAGGTCCGCTATCGCGGCCAGCCGATGCCCGCCCCCGGCAGCGCGGATTGGCGCAAGCTGCGGGCCGATATGCAACTGGTCTATCAGGACCCGCTGGCGGCACTGGACCGGCGCATGACCATCAGCCGCCAGATATCTGAGCCGCTGGAGATCCACGGTCTGGCCAAGGGCGAGGACGCCCGCGACCGCGTGGCCGCGCTGATGGCGCGGGTCGGGCTGCGCGTCGATCAGGCCGACCGCTATCCGCATGAACTGTCCGGCGGGCAGCGCCAGCGCGTCGTCATCGCCCGCGCGCTGGCCAGTCGCCCGCGTTTTCTGGTCTGCGACGAACCCGTCTCGGCGCTGGATGTCTCGATTCAGGCACAGGTGGTGAACCTGCTGCGCGAATTGCAGGAACGAGAGCGGCTGACCATGGTCTTTATCAGCCATGACCTGAAGGTGGTGCGCAATATCTGTGACCGGGTGGCGGTGATGTATCTGGGCCGCGTGGTCGAGATCGCCTCCTCGGACCGGATATTTTCAGACCCGCGCCATCCTTATACGCGGGCGCTGGTGTCCTCGGTCCCGAAACCGGGGCAGGGGCTGGACGGGCGCATCATCCTGAAGGGAGAGCCGCCCAATCCCGCGCGCCGACCGTCCGGCTGTGCCTTTCATCCGCGCTGCCGCCATTCCGATGCGGGTTGCGCCGCGACCCGGCCCGAACTGGCCGAGCATGACGGGCGGCAGGCCGCCTGCCTGAAGCTGGGCCACGCCCGGCCCGTTGCCGCCTGAGGTTTCCATGATCCGCTTCATCCTTGCCAAGCTGGCCCGCGCCTTTCTGACCATCCTGCTGGTCGTGACCTTTGCCTTTGTCGTGTTGCGCCTGTCGGGCGATCCGGCGCAGGTCCTGCTGGGGCCGGATGCGCCGCAGGACGCGGTCGATGCCTTCCGCGCCCGCTGGGGTCTGGACGACCCGCTGTGGCAGCAATACCTGGCCTATCTGCGCCAGATCCTCAGCTTCGATTTCGGCGTCTCGATGCGCGACCAGTCGCCCGCCATCGATCTGGTGCTGCAGCGCATCCCGGCGACGCTGGCGCTGACCGTGCCCGCGCTGATCCTGAAACTGGCGATCGGCATTCCGGCGGGGGTCTATGCCGCGCTGCACCGCCAGTCGGTGGCGGATCGCGGCGTCATCATGATGTCGATCTTTGGCTTCACCATCCCGTCCTTTGTCCTTGGGCTGGTGCTGGTTCTGGTCTTTGCGGTCCGGCTGGACTGGCTGCCCTCGGGCGGGCAGGACAGCTGGCGTCACGCCATCCTGCCCATTGCCACCCTGTCCATCGGCGGCATCGGCATCCTTGCGCGGTTCTCGCGCTCGGCCATGATCGAGGTGCTGGGCCAGCCCTATATCCGCACCGCCATGGCCAAGGGCCTGCCCTGGCGCGAGGTGGTCTGGCGCCACGCGCTGCCCAATGCGGCGGTGCCCATCGTCACGCTGATCGGCTTCATGCTGGGCGCGCTGATCGCAGGCGCGGTGGTGGTCGAAAGCATCTTCTCATGGCCGGGGATCGGGCGGCTGATCGTCGTCTCGGTCGCGAACCGCGATCTGGCGGTGGTGCAATGCCTGCTGCTGGTCATTGCCGCCTCGATGGTGGTGGCCAATCTGCTGGTCGATTTTTCCTATGGCCTGCTGGACCCGCGCCTGCGCGCCAAGCCTGCTCACTGAGGACCGATGATGACGACTGCAACCGTCCTTCCCGCGCCGCATCTGCTGACCCGCATCCGTCTGAAGATGCCGTTCCTTGTCGTGCTGTCGATGATCTGGATCGCAACGATGGTGCTGGTGGCGATTTTTGCCGATCAGATCCGCCCCTATGACATCACCCGCATGGACCTGATGGCGCGGCTGGCGCCGATGGGCACGCCGGGCCACCTGCTGGGCACGGATGAACTGGGCCGGGACGTGCTGTCGCGGCTGATCCAGTCGATCCGGGTGTCGCTGGTCATCGCCTTTGGCGCGACGATCCTGTCGGCGGTCCTTGGCACCACCTTGGGCTTCCTGGCTGCGCAATTCCGCGGCTGGGTCGAGCATCTGGTGATGGCGCTGGCCGATTTTCAGGCGGCGCTACCCTTCATGATCATGTCGCTGGCGGTGCTGGCGTTTTTCGGCTCGTCCATGTGGCTGCTGGTCTGCCTGATGGGCTTTTACGGGTGGGAGCGGTACGCCCGAATCGCGCGCGGGCTGGCGATTTCGGCCTCGGCCCAGGGCTATGCGGCGGCAGTGGTGCAACTGGGCGCGACACCGCGCCGGGTCTATCTGCGCCACATCCTGCCCAATGTCGCCTCGACCCTGATCGTGTCGATGACTCTGACCTTCCCGGAGATCATCCTGATGGAATCCGGCCTTAGCTTTCTGGGGCTTGGGGTGCAGCCGCCGCAAAGCTCTCTGGGGAACATGGTGGGCTTTGGCCGCGAATATCTGACGCGCGCGCCATGGATCATGCTGGCTCCATCCGTGGTGATCGTGCTGACGACGCTGAGTATTTCGCTTATGGGGGACTGGCTGCGCGACCGGCTGGACCCGACAATCCGCTGAACGAAGGATACAGACATGTCCAAGATCATGGCGCATCGCGGCGCCCGCAACCTCTGGGCCGAGAACTCGGCCTACGGCTTTCGCCAGACCGTCCGGCACGGTTTCGACGCCATCGAATTCGACCTGCACCTGACCGATGCCGGTGAACTGGTGGTAATCCATGACGCCACGCTGGAGCGTACGACGGACGGCGTGGGTCTTGTCCGTGACCTGACCCCCGAAAGCCGCCGCGCGCTGCGCCTTAAGGGCCCGGATGGTGCGCTGATCGACGAAGGCGTGCCAAGCTTTGACGAGGTGCTGGATATCCTGACCCCGGACACGGCCGATCTGTATGTCGAACTCAAGGCGGATCAGAACGGCCAGCCCTATCCCGGCATGGTCGCCATGGCCGCCGAGGCGCTGTGCCAGCGCGGGTTGCAGGCGCGCTCGGTCCTGCACAGCTTCGACATTTCCGTCGTGCGCGAGATCCGCGATGTTGCCCCGGAATTCGGGCGGCTGATCTCGGTCAACCGCGACTGGGCCACGCGTCAGGGTGGCATCGCGGCGCTTCTGGCCGAGGTCGATGGGCTGGTTGATATCGTCGGCATCCATCATGAGTTGTTCGAGGCCGAGTTCGACCTGATCCGCAGCCTGCGCCCGTTGGCGGCAACATCGGTCTGGACCGTCAACGACCCCGACCTGATCCGGCACTGGATCGCGCGCGGCCCGGGCTATATCGTCTCGGACAATCCCGTCCTTGTCCGCGAATTGATGACCGAGGAATGCACCGCATGAGTTATGACGCGATCCTTTTCGACTGCGACGGCGTGCTGCTGGACAGCGAACCGCTGGGCTGCGGGGCGTTGGCGCAGGCCATTACCGCTGCCGGTTTCCCGATGGACCGGGACGAGGCCGCGCGCATCTTTTCCGGCAATGGTGGCGATCAAAGCCGGGGATGGATGGCGCAGGCGGGACTGGACGCCGAACAGGTGTTTGCGGCAGCCGACCGGATGCTGTTCCAGATGTTCGACCAGCATATCCCGCACATACCGGGGATCGAGCGCGTGTTGTGGGACTTCGACGTGGCCATGGCGGTCTGCTCGAATTCCAGCATCCGGCGGCTGGACCGTTCCATCGCGCGGACGCCGCTGGCGCGGCGTTTCGGTCCGCACGTCTATTCGGCCGAGCATGTCGCCCGTGCCAAGCCCGCCCCCGATCTGGCAATATTCGCCGCCGCGCGTCTTGGCGTCGCGCCGGAACGGGCGATTTTCATCGACGACAACCCGCATGGCATCCTGTGCGCCCGTGACGCGGGATGTCTGGCCGTGGGCTTTATCGGCCCTTCGGAACACCGCGAGGGCCATGCCGACCGCCTGCTTGACGCGGGCGCGCATCATCTTGTCCACGGCATGGACGAATTCCACACATTGTTAAGCGATCTTTCCCTTCCCCTTTTCGAGAAAGCCTGATCATGACCGACCTGCCATTGCTGGGCATGGCGCTGCCGACTGCGGCGCTTGAGGATTTTCGCGATTTCATCCTTGCCGAGGATCGCGATGTCGAGCTTCAGGATTTCTTCGATGCCGATCTGCTGAATGGCGACTGGAAATCGGTGGCCGATCAGGCCCGCCTTATCCTGTCTGGCTATCAGGGGCGGTTGGGCATCCACGGTCCGTTCTGGGGCCTGAACATCGCCAATCCCGATCCCGACATGCAGGCGGTGATCACCCGGAAATATCTGCAGGGGCTGGAAGTCTGCGACTATCTGGGTGCGACTCAGATGGTCATCCATTCGCCCTACACGACCTGGGATTTCAACAATCTGGACAATTTCTCGGATCGCTCGGCCTATGACTGGGTGATCGAGAATTGTCACAAGATCATGGCGCCGGTCGTTGCCCGCGCAGAAGATATCGGGGTCACCATGGTCGTCGAGAATATCGAGGACAAGGACCCCGATATCCGCCGCATCCTTGCCGACAGCTTCGATTCCCCGGCCATGGCGGTGTCTGTCGATACCGGGCACGCGCATTACGCCCATGGCGCGACCGGCGCGCCGCCGGTGGATTATTTCATCCGCCGTGCGGGCGAGCGTCTGCAACACGTCCATCTGCAGGATGCCGATGGATATGCCGACCGCCACTGGGCGATTGGCGAGGGGAATATCCTGTGGCACGGAGTGTTTCGCGCGCTGGCCGAGTTGAAATCCTCGCCCCGGCTGATCCTTGAACTGCGCGACAAGGGCCGGATCATGCGTTCGGTCGAATGGCTGGCGGCAGCGGGATTGGCGCGTTAGGTTTCGGCAATAACCTGTTGAAATTGGCCACCGGACGGATCTCCGCCCGGTGGTTTCGTTCAGTTGGGCTGACGTTTGCCCAGCACCAGAAAGGTCATGAAGGGCGGGATGGTTTCGCGCGATTCAAGCTGCAGGCAGGATTCGCCCAGCACGGTCTCGATGCGGAAATCGGAATGCCAGCCAATGACATTGGCC
The DNA here is from genome assembly GCF_014851995.1 of Paracoccus sp. PAR01. NCBI lineage: Bacteria > Pseudomonadati > Pseudomonadota > Alphaproteobacteria > Rhodobacterales > Paracoccaceae > Paracoccus > Paracoccus sp. PAR01. The sequence goes on along the minus strand of NZ_JACVAW010000012.1, from coordinate 11,538 downwards.
AGCGGCGCAAAGGCCTTTTCGATCGCCGCCAGCGCGCCCTCGCTGCGGGCGAAATGGTTGGTGATGACCACCTTGCCGCCCGGTTTGCAGACCCGCGCGATCTCGGCCATGACCTTTTCGGGTTCCGGCACCACGGACAGCACATGCATGGCGGCCACGGTATCGAAATGGTCGTCGGGAAAGTCCAGCGAACGGGCATCCATCTGCCGCAATTCGTGGACCTGGGTCAGGTTCTGCTTTTCGACCTTCTCACGTGCCTTTTCCAGCATTTCATGGCTGAAATCGATGCCCGTGACCCGCATGCCGGGCTCGTAGTGCTGCAACGACAGGCCGGTTCCGACCCCGACCTCCAGCACGCTGCCACCACGTGAGTTGATGTAACCGACGGCCTTTTTTCGGCCCCCATTGGTCAGCGCCCCGAACGTCCCGTCATAGATCGGGGCCCAGCGTGAGTAGGACGCCTGTACCGCCTTTATATCCATATGCCTTGCTCAACCCGCAGATGATTTGCGTTTCTCCAACAAGGCCCAGATGACCATGCCTACATAGGCAAGGCAAAGCACAATCAACGTCGCCCAAGGAAAAGTCAGCAGGGCGGCCAGCGTTGCCGTCACCGCGATCAGGAAAAACTTGACGTTCTCGCGCGATATGCGGGTTTTCTTGAACGACCATGTCGGAATGCGGCTGATAAGCAACAACCCTACGGCGACCATGTAGATGCAGATGACCGGCTCGGGCAGGACGGGCTTGTTGCCGAACAGGAAGGACAGATACATCGGCAGCATGACCAGCAGCGCACCGGCGGGCGAGGGAACGCCCTGAAAATAGGCGGTATCGGGGCGTTCGGTCGCATCGGCCTTGGCGCCGACATTGAACCGCGCCAGCCGCATCACGCTGCAAACCGCAAAGACCAGAACCGAGATCCAGGCGATGCCGCGGAAATGGTCCAGGCCCCAGAAATACAGCAGCAGGGGCGGCGCTACGCCGAAGTTCAGGAAATCGGCCAGCGAATCCAGCTCGGCGCCGATCTTGCTGGAACTGCCAAGTGCGCGGGCCAACCGCCCGTCCACCCCGTCCAACACCCCGGCAAGGATGATCAGCAGCACGGCCAGCGTATAGTTGCCCTGCACGCCAAAGCGGATCGCCGACAGGCCCGCGCAGATGGCGGCCACCGTCAGCACATTGGGCAGCAGTTGCAGCAGGGTCAATTCGCCCGAGGGCTTTTGCGGGTTCTCGGACATCACTCGGTCCGGGTCGAGGTGAGGTCGGCGATGATGCTTTCCCCGGCCACCATGGTCTGGCCGATGCTGACCAGAGGCTCAACGCCCGGCGGCAGATAGACATCAAGGCGCGAGCCGAAACGGATCAGGCCGAAGCGTCCGCCGCGCGTCACCGCATCGCCCGGCTTGACGAAGCAGACGATGCGCCGCGCCACCAGACCGGCGATCTGGACCACGGCCAATTGGCGGCCGTCCTCCATCTCGATGCACAGGCTGTTGCGTTCGTTGTCGACGCTGGCCTTGTCGAGAGAGGCGTTGAAGAACTTGCCCGGGCGGTAAGCGACGGCAGTGACACGGCCTGCGACCGGGGCGCGGTTCACATGGCAGTTGAACACGCTCATGAAGACGCTGACGCGGGTCAGAGGCGCGTCGGCCATGCCCAGTTCCTTCGGCGGAACTGCGGGCTCGATCAGCGAGACGATGCCGTCAGCCGGGCTGATCACCAGTCCGGGGCGGTTGGGGGTGACACGCTCGGGGTCGCGAAAGAAGTAGTAGCACCAGACTGTCAGGCCGACCCCGATCCAGCCCAGAGGCTCCCACAGCAGGAACAGCGCGAGGGTGATGGCAGCAAAGATCGCGACGAAACGACGACCCTCCGGATGCATCGGCTTGATGAACGTGTCGCGCATGCGCATGATCTGGCGTGGTCCTTCCAAGGAATTTCAGGCCAAAGACTTTGGCGAAATCTGGGCCAAGATACAAGATCCGGGGGGCGATAGGGCGGTGCAATGCGCTTTGTATCAGATTTTACCCTTCCGCGTGCAGCACACAGGATAGCTGCGATGCCGGAAAGCGGAGTATCGATATATCTTTAAATATTTCAACACATTAGTCGGAATATATGATTTGTTTTCTTGCCATTCAGGCGTTGATGTCTCGACGCGAGCTACAAATAGCAGATGCGATAGCTCAGGTCAGACCGGTCAACTCGCTCGCGGCCTGACGCAAGGCGGGCAGGTGTTTCAGCCCGTCCTCAAGTGACAGGCGCTGCACGGGGGCGTGGAAGGACAGCGTCGCGCAGAACAATCCGGCGCGGTCCAGCACCGGTACGGCGACCGCGATCATGCCGGGCACGAACTCCTCGCTATCGGTGGAGTAGCCGCGCGTGCGGATCGCGGCAATTTCGCTGCGTAAGGCGGCGGGATCGGTGATGGTGCGTTCGGTATGGGCATGCAGCCGCGCCTTGGACAGGAAGCGCTCGAATTCGGCCGCGCCCATCTGGGCCAGCGCCGCCTTGCCCGCCGAGGTCGCGTGCAGCGGCACGCGCGAGCCGACCTTCAGCGCGATCCGCAGCGGCCAATGGGTTTCCACCCGGTCGACATAGATCATCGCATCGCCGTCGGGGATCGACAGGTTGCAGGTCTCGCCCACGGATTCGTTCAGCCGCATCAGCACCTCGCGCCGGGGCAGGTGGTGGTGACCGGCACGCATCACGCCCAGCATCATCTCGCGCAGTTTCGGGCCCGGCAGGTAGCTGCGCCCGTCCAGATGCCGCGAGAGATAGCCCTCCTGTTCCAGATTGGCGACCAGCCGGTGGATGGTGGGCTTGGGCAGGCCAAGGACGGCGTTGATCTCGGTCGGCGTCATCGGCCGCGCCTCAAGTGCGATCACCTGCAGGATCTGCAGGTTGCGCAGGCTGGGTGCGCTGGAAATGGAGTCGGGGCTTTGGTCCATCGGCATCATGCTTTCCTGTCCGGGGCGCCAGTCTAGCGCGGGGCGGGGCGCTGTCCAACCGCGGAACGGATATGCGTTCTGTCATAAATGAGACTCATTGTCTCAAAATTACTTTGACTCAATGCCGATGGCTCGGGCAGCATCCGATCACCGGCATGGGAGGAGCGTGCCGGTTCCGAACAGATTGCAGACGACGAACAACGCACGGGAGGGCGGAATGTCGGATCTGAGCATCGGTGCCTATGGCACTGCCAAACATGAGAACAATGTCAGAAAGGTCGTGTTCGCCAGCCTCGTGGGCTCGACCATCGAATGGTATGATTTCTTTCTTTACGGCGTCGTTGCCGGGATCGTGTTCAACAAGCTGTTCTTTCCCACGGACAACGAAACCGTCTCGATCCTGCTGGCCTATGCCACCTTCGCGATGGGCTTTGTCGCCCGTCCGCTGGGCGGGCTGGTCTTTGGCCATTTCGGCGACCGCATCGGACGCAAGACGATGCTGGTCATCACCCTGCTGCTGATGGGCGGTGCAACGGTCGCCATCGGGTTTTTGCCGACCTATGAAAGCATCGGCATCGCCGCGCCGATCATCCTGCTGTTTCTGCGTATCCTGCAGGGCATTGGCATCGGTGGCGAATGGGGCGGGGCAGTGCTGATGGCCTATGAATTCGCGCCCAAGGAAAAGCGCGGCTTCTATGCCTCGATCCCGCAGATCGGCCTGTCTCTGGGTCTGTTCATGGCGTCCGGGGTGATGGCGCTGCTGACCATGCTGCCGGAAGAGGCCTTCCTGGCCTGGGGCTGGCGCTCGGCCTTTGTCGCTTCGATCATTCTTGTCGGTCTGGGAACCTGGATCCGCAGCAATATCGGTGAAAGCCCGGAATTCGAGAAGGCCAAGGCGGAATCGCGGGGCCGCGATCAGGGCCTGCCCTTTACCGACATGATCAAGCGCTACCCGGCCAATGTCGCACTGGGCATGGGCGCGCGCTATATCGACGGTGTGTTCTTCAACATCTTCGCGGTGTTCTCGATCGTCTACCTGACCAAGTATGTCGGACTCGAGCGCAGTTTCGCGCTGTGGACGGTCTGCGCGGCAGCGGTGGTGATGGTGTTCTGCATCCCGTTCTTTGGCCGGCTTTCCGACCGGGTCGGGCGACCGCAGACCTATGCGATGGGCGCGCTTTTGCTGTGTCTCAGCGTGTTTCCGGCATTCGCGCTGATGACCTCGGGCAATCCGGTGCTGATCGTTCTGGGGATCGTGCTGCCCTTTGGCATCATCTACCCGATTTGCTACGGCCCCGAGGCGGCGCTGTTCGCCGATCTGTTCGATCCCAGCGTGCGCTATACCGGCGTGTCCTTCGTCTATCAGTTCTCGGGGATCTTTGCCTCGGGGATCACGCCGATGATCGCGACATGGCTGATGGCCTCGAACAACAACGATCCGTTCTGGCTGTGCTGCTATGTGGTCTTTGCCGGTCTTGTGTCGATGATCTGCGCGATCCTGATCGGGCGGCGTGAGGCGCGCGGCTAACCAAGGCACTGCGGCGTCCCGCCACCGGGGCGCCGCCACATTGTCACTGTGAGGGATAAGACATGGCCGTAGGTCAGGAAATTTCCGATTACGTGGTGGTGGGCGCTGGTTCCGCCGGATGCGTGGTGGCGAACCGGCTGAGCGCCGATCCGGGCATCCGCGTCACCCTGCTAGAGGCCGGGGGCCGCGATACCAGCCCATGGATACACATTCCGGTCGGCTATTTCCGTACCATGCACAATCCCGAATTCGACTGGTGCTACCGGACCGAGCCTGATCCCGGCCTTGCCGGACGCGCCATCTACTGGCCGCGCGGCAAGGTGCTGGGGGGCTCGTCCTCGCTGAACGGGCTGCTTTACGTGCGCGGCCAGCGGCAGGATTACGACCATTGGGCGCAGATGGGCAATCGCGGCTGGTCATGGTCCGAGGTCGGCCCGCTTTTCGAGGAGTTGGAGACGTTCCAGCGCGGCAGCGGCGAGGGGCGAGGGTCCGAAGGCGCGCTGCAGGTCTCCGATCCGCGCCTGCGCCGCCGCATCTGCGAATTGTGGATCGAGGCCGCGAAAGCGCAGGGCATTCCCTATAATCCCGATTACAACGGCCCGGTTCAGGACGGGGTCGGGCATTTCCAGCTGACCGTGGACAAGGGGCGGCGCTGCTCCTCGGCCAAGGCCTTCCTGACGCCGATCCGCGACCGCGCAAACCTGCGGATCGAGACACATGCGCAGGTGCTGCGCGTGGTGATCGAAGAAGGCCGCGCCACGGGCGTCGAGATTATCCGCCCCGACGGCAGCCGCGACGTGATCCGCGCCGCGCGCGAGGTGATCCTGTGCGCCGGGGCCATCGGCTCTCCGCAATTGCTGATGCTGTCGGGTGTCGGTGACGCTGAACAATTGACCGGGCAGGGCATCCGCGTCGCCCGCCATTCGCCCGAGGTCGGCCGCAACCTGCAGGACCATCTGCAGGCGCGGCTGGTGTTCAAATGCCGCGAGGCGACCCTGAACGATGAGGTCCGCAGCCTGTTCAACAAGGCGCGGATCGGGCTGGAATATGCGCTGTTCCGTACGGGGCCGATGACCATGGCGGCAAGTCTGGTCTTTGGTTTCCTGCGCACCCGGCCCGAATTGGCCACGCCCGACATCCAGTTCCACATCCAGCCCTGGTCCGCTGACAGCCCCGGCGAGGGCGTGCATCCGTTCTCGGCCTTCACGCAATCGGTCTGCCAGTTGCGTCCCGAAAGCCGGGGCACGGTGACATTGCGCAGTCCCGACGCACGTGATGCGCCGTTGATCCAGCCGAATTACCTGTCAACCCGGACCGATTGCGACACCGTGGTCGCGGGCATCGAGATCGCCCGCCAGATCGCCCGGACCGAGCCGCTGCGCGCAGCGATTTCCGAGGAGTTCCGGCCCGCCCCCGGCGTTCAGGGCTATGACGAGACATTGGCCTGGGCGCGTGAAAATTCGACCACCATCTATCACCCCACCGGAACCTGCCGGATGGGGGTGGATGATCGAGCCGTGGTGGATCCCCGCCTGCGGGTGCGCGGGGTCGAAGGGCTGCGTGTCGCCGATTGCTCGATCATGCCCGAGATCGTGTCCGGAAATACCAACGCGCCCGCGATGATGATCGGGGCGAAGCTGGCGCAGATCGTGATCGAGGATCGCGCCATGGCCGGGCAGGTTGGTGGGGTCTTGGGCAAGGTGGCCTGACGGCGCTGTTCGCGCCGGTGGCATGCCTTGCAGGGGGCTCTGCCCCGATCCCTTCGGGATCTCCCCGGGATATTTCTACAAGAAAGAAACCGGGGAGAGTGGCTTCAGCCGCAGCGGCTCCAGAGGCAGCTGGTGCATTTTTCGCAGCCATCGGCATGGATCACGGTGAACTCGCCGCAGCTGGGGCAGGCCTGACCCTTGGGCCGCTCCGTCGCGATGGCCGGGACGGCGGCAGCTGCTTCGGGCGCGGTGAAGAAACCGATCGCGATCATGTGCTGTTCAAGGATATTGCCGATCGCGGCCAGGATCGAGGGCACGTATTTGCCCTTCATCCACGATCCGCCGCGCGGGTCGAAGACGGCCTTCAGTTCCTCAACCACGAAGCCCACATCGCCGCCGCGCCGGAATACGGCCGAGATCATCCGGGTCAGCGCCACCGTCCAGGCGAAATGCTCCATGTTCTTGGAGTTGATGAAGACCTCGAACGGGCGGCGGATGCCGTCCTCGTCGATGGTGTCGTTGACGGTGACATAGATGGCGTGCTGGCTGTCGGGCCATTTCAGCTTGTAGGTCTCGCCCGACAGAACCTCGGCGCGGGCCAGGGGGGTGACGGCGGGGGCGGGCACCGGAGCCGGTGTGGGTTCGGGCTTCTTCTCGGGCTCGACGGACAGGACCGAGCCGGTCACGTCATTCGGGCGATAGGTGGTGCAGCCTTTGCAGCCCAGATCCCAGGCGGCCATGTAGACATCCTTGAATTCCTGAAAGCCGATATCCTGCGGGCAGTTGATGGTCTTGGAGATCGAACTGTCCACCCATTCCTGCGCCGCCGCCTGCATGGCGACGTGATCGCGGGGTGCCAGCGTCTGGGCGTTGACGAAATAATCCGGCAAAGGCGCATCGCCATGCAGGTCGCGCCACATCTGGACGGCGTAATCGACGACCTCTTCCTCGGTTCGCGATCCGTCCTTTTGCAGCACCTTGCGAGTATAGGCATAGGCAAAGACCGGCTCGATCCCCGACGACACATTGCCCGCGTAAAGCGAGATCGTCCCGGTCGGCGCGATCGAGGTCAGCAGCGCATTGCGGATACCGTGCTGCGAAATGGCATCGCGCACATCCTTGTCCATCTTCTGCATGAAGCCGGATTTCAGATATTTCTTGGCATCGAACAGCGGGAAGGCACCTTTTTCGCGGGCCAGATCCACCGAGGCCAGATAGGCCGAACGCGCAATGGCCTTCATCCAGACGCGGGTATGGGCGACGGCATCGTCAGCGCCGTAGCGCAGGCCCAGCATCAGCAGTGCATCGGCCAGTCCGGTGACGCCCAGCCCGATGCGGCGCTTGGCATGGGCCTCGGCCTCCTGTTGGGGCAGCGGGAATTTCGAGGCATCGACGACATTGTCCATCATGCGGACGGCGGTGCGGACCAGTTCGTCCAAGCCGCGCGCATCCAGTTCCGCCTTGTCCGTAAACGGATGCGTCACCAGCCGGGCTAGGTTGACCGAGCCCAGCAGGCAGGCGCCATAGGGGGGCAGGGGCTGTTCGCCACAGGGATTGGTGGCCGAGATGGTTTCGCAATAGCCAAGGTTGTTGGCCTTGTTGATGCGGTCGATGAAGATCACGCCCGGCTCGGCATAGTCATAGGTGGACTGCATGATGCGGTCCCACAACTCGCGTGCCTTGACGGTGCGGAAGGTCCTGCCGCCAAAGACCAGCGGCCAGTCGGCATCGGCCTTGACCGCATCCATGAACGGATCGGTGACCAGCACCGACAGGTTGAACATGCGCAGCCGCTTGGCGTCCTGCTTGGCGGTGATGAATTCCTCAACATCCGGGTGGTCGCAGCGCATGGTCGCCATCATCGCGCCGCGGCGCGAGCCGGCCGACATGATCGTGCGGCACATCGAATCCCAGACATCCATGAAGGTCAGCGGCCCCGAGGCATCCGCCGCCACCCCCATGACCGGCGCGCCCTTGGGCCGCAGCGTCGAGAAGTCATAGCCGATGCCGCCGCCCTGCTGCATGGTCAGCGCGGCTTCCTTCAGCATGTCGAAGATACCGGCCATGCTGTCGGGGATGGTGCCCATGACGAAGCAGTTGAACAGCGTCACGTCGCGGCCGGTGCCTGCGCCCGCGATGATCCGACCGGCTGGCAGGAACTTGAAACCTTCCAGCGCGGCGTAGAAGCGATCCTCCCATGCGGCGGGGTCGGCCTCGACTCGGGCCAGATCGCGGGCGATGCGCCGCCAGGTGTCCTGCACCGACAGGTCGCGCGGTGCGCCCGAGGCCTCTTTCAGGCGGTACTTCATGTCCCAGATCTGCTCGGCGATCGGAGCCGCAAAGACGGAATCGTTCTCGATGGGATGGATCTGGTTCATGGGCCTGTCCTGGCTGCGAAATTGTCGGAAAACTTCCACCTATATGGGTCTGATGAGCAAAAAACACAAGATATAGGAAGGCTGTGCGAGGCCCCTGTCGGGCCGACAAATCGTCGCAGCCTGTCGGGCGCGGGTTCGGTTCGCGGTGAATCCTGCGGGGCGATGGCTGACAAATCAAGCCAAATGCATGGGCTGTTCGATCAGGGGGCGCGGGCCGAAAAGCGCGGGAATCGGTCCATTGCAGCGAGATTATGCGCAGTCAGGATGACAGGCCGATCAGGCCAAGTGACAGAATTCGAGGGACTGAATCAAGCAAAAGGTGCAAAATACCCTGCGTCGGACGTCCATCTGCCCATTTCCCCCCGGAGCAAGCTGGAGTAACCCGTCCCGCGAATGAAAAAGTCGCAGGTAAACATGACCCGACTCGGAAAATACCCCGCCGGTCTGACCTCGCTCTTCCTCGTCGAGATGTGGGAGCGCTTCAGCTATTACGGGATGCGCGCCATCCTGGTTCTTTATCTGGTCGATGTCGTCGCCAATGGCGGCCTTGGCCTTGCCACCGCGGATGCGGTGGCGATCTATGGCATCTATACGGCCTCGGCCTATATCCTTGCCCTGCCGGGCGGCTGGATCGCCGACCGTTACTGGGGCTCGCGCCGTGCGATCACCGTCGGTGCCGTGGTCATCATCATCGGCCATATCTTGCTGGCGTTTGCCGGTTCAAGCGCGGGTCTGTTCCTGGTCGGGCTGGCCTGCATCGCCATCGGTACCGGGCTGCTCAAGCCCAATATCTCCAGCATGGTCGGTGAGCTTTACGACAAGGACGACATCGGCGGGCGCGATGCGGGCTTTTCGTTCTTCTACATGGGCATCAATATCGGTGCGATCCTTGGCGGCTTCATCGCCGGTTATCTGGGCGAGAAATGGGGCTGGCACTGGGGCTTTGGCGCCGCTGCCATCGCCATGACCCTGGGGCTGGTGAACTTCATCTATGCGGGCAAGAACTCGTTGCGCGGTCTGGGCGGGGCTCCCCAACCGCATCACCATCCCGATAGCGGGACGGCGCGTTTCGACCATCTGACCACCGTGATCCTGTGTGGCGCGGCGGTGCTGGTGATCGGAGGCATGATGATGGCCGGTTGGCTGGACCTGTCCAGCGCCACCGGAATTGCAGGCGCGATGGGTGTGCTGATCGTCACCGTGGCGGTGGGCTTCTTCCTGAACATCTATTTCGCCGGTGACCTGACACCCGCCGAGAAACGCCGGATGATCGTTCTGGCGGTGCTGTTCGTGGCCGCTGCCGTCTTCTGGTCGCGCTTCGAGCAGGCCGGGTCGTCGCTGTCGATCTTTGCCGCCGATCTGACCGATCGTCAGCTGGGCAGTTTCGAGGTTCCGGCCTCGTGGTTTCAGAACCTGAACCCGGCCTTCATCGTGCTGCTGACGCCCCTGTTTGCCGCCTTCTGGCTGACCGCGCAGAAGCGCAAATGGGAGATCTCGGTCTTTGTGAAATTCGGCCTTGCGCTGATCCTTGTGGGTCTGGGCTTCTGGCTGCTGGTGCCTGCGGCACGGATGGCGGCGGGTGGCGCGAAAGTGTCGTTCCTGTTCCTGACCGGCACTTTCCTGATCCATACCTGCGCCGAACTGCTGCTTAGCCCGGTTGGCCTCAGCACCTTCTCGCGTCTCGCGCCGCAGCGCTTCACCAGCCAGATGATGGGCTTCTGGTTCGTTGCAAGCTCGCTGGGCAGCCTGATGGCGGGGCTGCTGGCGACGGGCATGGACACTTCCAGCCCGACCAGCCTACCGCATCTGTTCGATCGGCTGTTCTGGGGCAGCGTCATCCCGGGCGTGCTGCTGATCCTGGCGGCGCGGCCGCTGACCCGCTGGGCCTTGGGCGGCAGCGAGCATCTGCCCGCCGAGGAAGTGAAGCAATAAGATCAGCGGCGGGCCGGGAAACCGGCCCGCCCGCTACGTTCAATGGCCCTTCAACACCAGCGTCTGCACCGGCAGCAGAATGGCCTGAATGCGCAGGATCAGCGCATGCACCAGCCCCACCGTGTCGATCGCATGCAGCCCGAAGCGTTTAAATGAGCCTGTGCCGGGATCGTCCAGCGCGTCATGGTTGCTGGTATAGGCATTGGCGATGCAGGTCGCACCCTGCGGCAGCCCGTCCAGCGCGCCTTCGAACAGCGGCTCCATGATCACGGTGATCGTGCCGCCCTGTACCAGGTTTTGCATGTCAAGCAGCTGATCCGTGGGCCGGATCTGACCGGCGGCGATCACGTCCTGAACTTCGGTCACCACCATCGGGATCACCTGCCACGGTTTGGCGATGCAGGCGACTTCACCGATCATGCCGGGTTTCATCACCTGGGATTCAATCTGGCCAAAGCCGGCGACCAGACCGGTGACCTGCCGCTGCGGCACCAGGATACCCGCCGGGCGCAGCATCGGGTTGACCACATCGCCGGGCCGCAATGCGAACTGCTGGACGATCCCGTCGGTGCCTGCCAGCACAAGCGTCTTGTCCAGTTCGACCTGCGCCTCGTGCAGGGCGGCTTCGGCGCTGGCCTTGCGGGCAGGCAGTTGGAATTCGACCTGAGCCTTTAGCGCATCCCGCGCGGCGATGGCCGCATCGACCATGCCCTGTTGGGTTTCGACCTGCACCTGCGCACGCTCGACATCGCGGCGGGCGACGGCGCTGGAGTTCTGCTTGAGCAGGGTATTGCGGGTCTCATATTCGTCCGTGGCCTGCGCCAGCATCCCCTGAGCCTGCGCGATGCGGCCATCCGCCTCGCGGACCTGAATCTGCGCGACTTTCAGTTCGGCCTCGATTTCGGCCAAAGCGCGGCGGTCGGTCTCAACCGCGGCGCGCTGGCTGGTATCGTCCAGCCGGAACAGCGGATCGCCCTGTTTGACGCTTTGGTTGATGTCGACAAAGGTCTCGGCCACCCGGCCATTGGTTTCCGGCA
>NZ_JACVAW010000127.1:0-221 GCF_014851995.1 Paracoccus sp. PAR01 | reverse complement strand
GCCTTCCTCATAGCCCAGATGCGCGGTCAGCTCCGCGCCCAGCATCCGCTCCATGAGCCGGATCTTCAGCTCCTTCATCAGCCCGGCATCGCCGAGCAGATCCTCAGGGCGCTCAACACCCTTCAGCAGTTCATCCAGAAGTTCCTTGGAGATCGTCATGCATGCTTCCTTTCGGTGAAGCATGGACCGGATCAATCATACACAGAAGATCGGACACTCTC
>NZ_JACVAW010000126.1:0-246 GCF_014851995.1 Paracoccus sp. PAR01 | reverse complement strand
GGGGCCTTGCGATTTGACTGCTCGAGCTACCACTACAAATCCCGCCGCACCGATCCGGCAGAGCTGAAACGGCGGATCAGGGAGATCTGTGAGACGCGTGTGCGCTATGGCTACCGCCGCGTTTACGTTGTCCTAGACCGGGAGGGCTGGGAGGTCAGCATTAAGATGGTCTATAACGTTTACAGGGCCTTGGGACTGCAGCTACGGAATAAAACCCCAAAACGGCGGGTGAAGGCGAAGCTGCGC
>NZ_JACVAW010000125.1:0-248 GCF_014851995.1 Paracoccus sp. PAR01 | reverse complement strand
TACTTGCCGACCAGCACATGCGCGACCATCGCCTCGGTCGGCATGCCGCCGGGGATCAGCCGTGCTGGGGTCAGAGCCTGCGTTACGCCATCGGTGCAGGACCGGCAGGCATACTTGGGGCGGCGGGCACGATGTCCAACCGCTCCGAGACATCCTCCCCGATGCAGTGCAGGCAGCCGCCACAAGCGCAGGTCAGGCTGTCCGGCTCAATCACCTCTTCGATGCGCGGCAAGTGTTCGGGCAGCGAT
>NZ_JACVAW010000124.1:0-252 GCF_014851995.1 Paracoccus sp. PAR01 | reverse complement strand
GCGATGATCGCGCTGATGCCGTTGGGCCGAACGATGTCTGGGCAATGGATTTTGTCCATGACCAGTTGGCTCTGGGCAAGAAGCTGCGGATCCTGACTATTGTCGATACGCATTCCCGCTATTGCCCCGCGACGGATGTGCGCTTCCAGTATCGCGGTGAGGACGTCGTTAGGACGTTGGAACGGATCTGCCGAAAGATCGGCTATCCGAAGACGATCAGGGTCGACAACGTCCTACGTCGGGAGACTTGTG
>NZ_JACVAW010000123.1:0-253 GCF_014851995.1 Paracoccus sp. PAR01 | reverse complement strand
GTCCACCCCATAGTCCCTGAGAAACTCCACCGTAGTCGCCATCGCGAAACTCCCGCCCAATCTCCATCAGGCGCGAAATCTCAGGTCACGTGAAAATGCGGAAGGTGGGGCACAGGCGCCGCTTACTGTCGACATCGACTCCAACCTGGTCGAAAATGCGATCCGGAGTCCGGCCATGAACCGCCGCAATGCGTTATTCGCCGGACATGACGAGGGCGGTGCGAATTGGGCCCGATACGCCAGCCTGATCGGC
>NZ_JACVAW010000122.1:0-253 GCF_014851995.1 Paracoccus sp. PAR01 | reverse complement strand
TGTGCCTGGTTGTTTCCGGGCTTTTGGGTTCAGGATTGGTAATTTGTGTGGGGTTTTCTGTCCAGCATTGGGGTTCTCGGGAGCTGGAATGCAGAAAGCCGCCCTTGGGCGGCTTGGTGTTTTGGATTGGTTGCGGGGGCAGGATTTGAACCTGCGACCTTCAGGTTATGAGCCTGACGAGCTACCGGGCTGCTCTACCCCGCGCCATTTGCGCTGATCGGGAGATAGCGCTGGTTCATCGTTTCGAGAGACG
>NZ_JACVAW010000121.1:0-254 GCF_014851995.1 Paracoccus sp. PAR01 | reverse complement strand
GGGGCCTTGCGATTTGACTGCTCGAGCTACCACTACAAATCCCGCCGCACCGATCCGGCAGAGCTGAAACGGCGGATCAGGGAGATCTGTGAGACGCGTGTGCGCTATGGCTACCGCCGCGTTTACGGTAAGCGTTCGCAGGTCATCACGGTCGTCTTAGCTTGACGGCTTGAAGCTCCATGGCAGCAGGTCGTCGAGGCGGCTTTGCGGATGACCGTTGGCGATGGCGGTGAGCGTGGCCTTAAGGTAGGCGA
>NZ_JACVAW010000120.1:0-254 GCF_014851995.1 Paracoccus sp. PAR01 | reverse complement strand
GCCGTTATCAACGCTTCTGGAAAACTGAGAGGCGGCGGGTCGTGTCGATATCGTTCAAGTGGGCGCAGTATCCGAAGAGTGTCATCCTCTTCGCGGTGTTTTTCTATCTGCGTTACCCCGTCTCCTAGAGAGTGTCCGATCTTCTGTGTATGATTGATCCGGTCCATGCTTCACCGAAAGGAAGCATGCATGACGATCTCCAAGGAACTTCTGGATGAACTGCTGAAGGGTGTTGAGCGCCCTGAGGATCTGCT
>NZ_JACVAW010000011.1:0-128889 GCF_014851995.1 Paracoccus sp. PAR01 | reverse complement strand
CGGATTGGGCCGGGCCGCATTCGCGGACCTCGCCATCGATCATCACCACGACGCGGTCGGCGACCTCGCGGGCAAAGCCGATCTCATGGGTGACAACGATCATCGTCGTCCCGGAAGATGCAAGGCGACGCATCACCTCCAGTACCTCGCCCACCAGTTCGGGGTCCAGCGCCGAGGTCGGTTCGTCGAACAGCATGACGCGCGGCTCCATCGCCAGCGCCCGCGCGATCGCCACCCGTTGCTTCTGCCCGCCCGACAGCTGTGCCGGATAGGCCTGTTCGCGGGCGGACATGCCGACCATCTCCAGAAGCGCACGGGCCTTGGCGATGGCCGTGTCCCGCGACTGGCGGCGCACCACGACCGGGCCTTCGATGACATTCTCCAGCACGGTCTTGTGCGAGAACAGGTTGAAGTGCTGGAACACCATGCCAAGCTGGCTTTGCTGCTGGCGCAGCTGATGCACCGGCAATTCCTGCAGCACATCGCCGCGCAGCGCATAGCCGATGATCTGGCCATCCACCCAGGCATAGCCGCCATCGGGCACTTCCAGATGGTTGATGCAGCGCAGCAATGTCGACTTGCCACTGCCCGAGGGGCCAAGGATGCACAGCACCTCGCCATGCGCGACATCGATGTCGATGCCCTTCAGCACCTCATGCGTGCCATAGGATTTGCGGATGCCGACGGTGCGGACAGCGGTGGTCATTCACGCCTCCCTGGTCTTGAAGAAGCTGCGCAGGCCGCGGCTGGGCCTGGCCCCAACGACGGTCGAGCGGCCGAAATGCCGTTCAAGGTAATACTGGATCACCGACAGCACCGTGGTGCCGGCCAGATACCAGATGGCGCAGACGAACAGCAGTTCGATCACCGCCCCGTTGATGAAATAGATCCGCTGCGCCGCGTTCAGCATCTCGGTCATCGAGATGGTCGCCGCCAGCGACGAGAACTTCAGCATCCCGGCGGCGGAATTGCCCAGAACCGGCAGGATCATGCGGATGGTCTGCGGCAGGATGATTCGCCGCATGGTCTGGACCGGCGTCATGCCCAGCGTATGCGCCGCCTCGACCTGGCCGCGATCGACCGACTGGATGCCGCCGCGCACCACCTCGGTCAGGTAGCTGCCCTCGTTCACGCCAAGGCCGATAACCGCCGCGACAAAGGGCGTGACCACTGCCACCATCTTGGCGTCGATCAGGCCGGGAATGTACAGCGTCGGAAAGACCAGCGCGATGTTGAACCAGATCAGCAATTGCAGCAGCACCGGCGTGCCGCGAAAGATCCAGACATACAGCGCCGCCGTGCCCCGCATCACCGGGTTGGCCGACAGCCGCATCATGCCGAAGACAAAGCCCAGCACGATCCCCAGCACCAGCGCCGCCGCAGTGATCATCAAGGTCCAGCCAAAGCCGCGGATGATGGTCGGGGCGGTCAGGAACTCGCCCACCACCGCCCACTGGATATTGCCGGTGGCAAACGAGCGCACCAGCAGCGCCAGCAAAGCCACGATGACCGCACCGCCGATCCAATGGCCGGGATGGCGGAGGGCACGCCGGCGCAGCCCCTCTGCCGAAGGCAGGCGCGAGGCGTCCGTGATCTGTTTTGCTGTCTGGGTCATGCTAACTTGTACGGTTGTTCCTACAACTTAATAACCGAACCACGCCCGATCCTGTCAAGCTTGTTGTTGAAGAATCTTCACGGATCTATCGGGACGAGAACTGCTGGGCGTAGGTCTGGTAGCAGCGATCCCGTGGATCCTCGCGACATGGTCTGGCGCCCCGAGACCCAACCGTCATGCAAAAGGCCCCTCATCCGAGGGGCCTTGGCAGGCCGTGCGAGGGTCAGTCCCGTCGGGTGCTGGTCGCGAGCAGCGGTTGTTGTTGCTGCGTGTGGCGCAATACCAGTTGCCGGGCGCGGCGGCCGGATTCGGGGATTTTCCGGGCGCTTTCGCGGATGCCCGGCGTGGCCAATTCGGGGAACAGCCCGAGGATTTCATCGCGGGCGGCTTCGTCCATGCTCAGCAGCGCTTGTGGGCCGGTATGCAGGCTTTCGGATTCGATGCCGTTGGCAAAGACGACCTGATGCTTGTCGAAAAGGAAGTGGAAATACTCGACCTCGGTCGCGGTATCGTCCACCGAAACGCCCTCCATCCCAAGCAGGTGTTTGGCGGCGACCAGCACTTCGGTCGCGCTGAACATCCGCTGCGCGATCCGCGAACGCGCAAGGATGCGATGCTGGGGCGAGACGAGCAGATCGCGCTCTGGCCGACCATTCCCCAGCGCCCCTGCCGCGATGCGGATGGGCAGAAGCCGGGGGTTTTTCTGCAGGGTGGCCGCGTCCAACTTGCGGCTGCCGATCCAGCGGATCGGACACAACCAGTCATCGGCGGTCAGGACCATATCCCCGACGCTTAGGTCCTCGACCAGACATTCGCCATGCTCGGTCATGATGCCGGTGCCGCGTGCAAAGCAGACCACGTTGACGTTTTCGATATCGGTGACGTTATTGCCCAGATCATCCGGGTCGGTCTGGGTGGTCAGGGTATCGTCACCATCGCCGCCGCTGATATCGCCAAGCGCACCAGAGCCAAGATCACCTAGGTTCAGCGCGTCATCGCCCGCGCCCAGATCGACATTGCCACCGGTCGCGGCGTCCCCGACCGTCACGGCATCGCCGCCGCCCCCGGCCAGAATGTCGCCAAAGCTGGAACCGCTGCCCAGATCGACGCTGTCATCGCCCGCGCCTGTGGTGACGTCATCCATGATGCTGTTGTCACCCAGCGAAATCGTGTTGCCATCGTCGCCGCCGATGATGTCGATATCGCTTCCATTGGCATTGAAGTTGTCGCCGGTGGTGAAGCTGTTCTCACCATCGCCAAGATTGACGTCGGTCGCAGTGTTGAAATTGTCGCCCGCCGAGACGTTATCCGGGCCCTCCGCCGAGCCGTTATAGGAGCCCAGCGAACTGTCACCCCCGGCATTCACCGTCGATGATGCGGCATTGCCCGCATTGATGGTCACCCCGCCTGCATCCACGCCGGAACCGATCGAGAAGCTGGGATTCATACCCGCATCACCGCCGATGCCGACGCTGATGCCATTGGGATTGCTTTCATCGAACTGGACGTTGAAGTTCACGTCCGCGCCACCCGGATTAACGAAGGTCACGTCTTCGGACAGCGATGGATCGATGACATAGGTGTCACCATCATTCACAATGACATTGCCCGCATTGTCGTCAGTGATGATGATCGTGGCCATGGCGGAACTCTCGACTGTTGCGGGGAATCCGCCGAGAACCTACCGCAGCGCGTGCATCATGCTCAAATCACCTGCGGTTATCCCGTCAATTCACGGGATCGATGCTCACCGGGATGCGGCTTGCACAAACATGCCGCCCACGTCGGTACCAGATCCCGCGTCTGCAAATGCCGGGTCAGAGCCATGCGGCGCCTGGCTTACCCCTGCGTCAGGGTGATATCCGCAACCTGACTATGCGCCAGCACCAGATCGGCATTGGGCAGGTCGTTGCCAAAGGCCTTGGCCTCGGCCTCGGGGGGCGTCATGCCCTGATCCAGCCAGCGGGATAGCAGGCGCCGTTCCAGTTCGGCGCGCGGGACGTCCAGACGGATAGTCAGGTCAAAGATCGGGCGCAACCCGGACCAAGGCTGCTGGTCCAGCAGCAGATAATTCCCTTCGACCAGCAGCAGCGGCGTCGAGGCCGCAATCAGCCTGCCCCCGGCGCGCGAGATTTCCAGATCGCGATCAAAGACCGGAACGGCGATCTCATCCTCAAGATTCGCGCGCAGGCGGGTCAGAAGCGCGCGCAGCCCACCCACATCAAAGGTCTGGGGCGCGCCCTTGCGGGCCAGCATGCCCCGCTCGCGCAGGACCGCATCGTCATAATGGAACCCGTCCATCGGCACGACGGCGCAGATGCCGGGCTGCGCGGCATTCAGAGCGTGGGCAAGGCGCGCGCACAGGGTGGATTTGCCGCTGCCCGGCGGCCCGGCAATCGCCACCAGCCTGCGACCCTCGGTCGCCAGCGTCATCAGCCGGGGCAGCAATGTCGCATCGTCACGGATCATGGGTGCAGCACCTGTGGGTTGGCGGTCATCGGTCAAGCGGGCTGGATCGGGATTTGTTCCATCGCAAGGAAGGCCGCGCCGCGCACGCCCAGATCCTCGGTATTGCTGGCCAAAGCGATGGTCAGTTGCTGCGTGGCCAAGGGCAGGCAGCGCTGGTAGATCAGCTCTCGCACCCCGGCCAGCATCGCCTCGCCGGCGCGGGCCAGTTGGCCGCCGATCACCAGCACCTCGGGGTTGAGCATGGCGACCAGATCGGCGCTGACCTTGCCCAGAACGCGGCTGCCCCGGTTCAGCGCCTGAAGCGCCTCGGGTTCGCCGCGCAGCCACAGCTCCATCACGTCGCGGGCGTCCTGACAGTCGAACCCCTGCCCGCGCAGGTCGCGGGCCAGCGCCCAGCCCGCGGCATGGGCCTCGGTGCAGCCTTGCTTGCCGCAGCGGCACAAAGGGGCGGGTTGCAGCCCGTGCTGGATATGGCCCAGATCGCCCGCCGTCCCCGAGGCTCCGCGCAGCAGCGCCCCCCCCACCATGATGCCGCAGCCGATACCGGTGCCCATCTTGATGAAGGCGAAATTCCGGCATTGCGGCCAGTTCAGCCGATGTTCGGCCAGACACAGCAGGTTCACGTCATTATCCACCGCGACCGTCAAGCCGGTCATCCGGCCAAGCGCCTCGCGGATATCCAGATTGTCCCAGCCATACATGACCGAGGGCATGGCGACCCTGCCCGTCGCCACATCCAGCGGCGCGGGCACCGACAGTCCCAGCGCCGCGACCGGGGCGGTGCGCGCGCTGGAACGATCCAGATTGGCGGCGGCCCCGGCAATCTGCGCCAAGGTCACCTGTGGATCGGCGCGCAGGTCCAGATCGAAGTTGCATTGGTCAAGGATCTGCCCCGACAGGTCGAACAGGCAGGCCCGACCCAGCCTTTCGCCCATATCGACGCCGACCAGATTGCGATAATCGGGATTGATCGCAAAACCCCGCGCGGGCCTGCCCCCGGCCGAGGGACGGCTGGGTCCCTCGGTCAGCAAGCCAGCCTCCAGAAGTTCGGTGATTCTTTGCGTGGCGGTGCCGCGCGACAGGCCGGTTTCGTGTTCGATGTCGCGCTGGGTCTGGGCCTGCCCGCTGCGGACAAGATGATAAATTGTCGAAGCGGCGTCTTTCCGCATGATTTCCTTGGCTTTCCGCATTGCGGCATTGCGATCCCGCTTCTGCATAATATTGGGCAAAAGATCGGCTTTCAATGTTTTAATTGACAGAACCTGTCCACACCCGTTCACTGGTCCCATGCGTGGAGGAGCGCGCATAAAGGGAGGAAATGATGAGCAAAAGAAGCTGGCTCGCCTGCGGCGCGGCCATGGCGGCGCTTTGTCTCGGCGTCTCGACTGCCCAAGCTCAGGACGACATCCTTGTCGGCCTGATCACCAAGACCGACACCAACCCCTTCTTCGTCAAGATGCGCGAGGGCGCCTCGGCCAAGGCGCAGGAACTGGGGGTGAAGTTCCAGGCCTTTGCCGGGAAATTCGACGGCGACAATGACACGCAGGTTCAAGCGGTCGAAAACCTGATCGCGGCGGGGGCCAAGGGCATCCTGATCGTGGCCTCGGACACCAAGGCGATCGTGCCGACCATCCAGAAGGCCAAAGATGCCGGGCTGCTGGTCATCGCGCTGGACACGCCGCTGGAGCCGATGGAGGCCGCTCAGGCCACCTTCGCCACCGACAACTTCCATGCGGGCGAACTGATCGGCGAATGGGCGCGCCGCACGATGGGCGATGAGGCCGCTGCCAAGGCCCATGTCGCCTTCATCGACGCGCATGAAAGCCAGCCGACCGTCGATGTGGCCCGCGATCAGGGCTTCATGAAGGGCTTTGGCATCGACATCAAGGACGCGGCGCGACGTGGAGACGAAGACGACCCGCGCATCGTCGGCCATGAGATGGGCGAGGGCTCGGAGGTCGGCGGCCGCAGCGGCATGGAAACCCTGCTGCAAAAGAACTTCGACGTGAACGTGGTCTATACCATCAACGAGCCCACCGCCGCCGGCGCGTGGGAGGCGCTGAAGGCCGCGGGCAAGGGCGATGGCTCGGTTCTGGTCACCTCGGTCGATGGCGGCTGTCCGGGGGTCAAGAACGTGGACGACGGCGTGATCGGCGCGACCTCGATGCAGTTCCCGCTGCTGATGGCCTCATTGGGCGTCGAGGCGATCGTCGAACACGCCAAGAACGGCACCGTGCCCGCCCCATCCGAGGGGCTGACCTTTACCAATACCGGCGTCAAGCTGGTGACCGACAAGCCCGTCGAAGGGCTGGAATCGATCACCAGCGCCGAAGCCCTGAAGCTTTGCTGGGGCTGAAACCCAGTTCGCGGCCCGCCCTGTTCGCGGGCCGCCCCTTCCATCCATGAACGCACGGGGGTGACGGATGTCGTCTGACGACACGCCACATTTCTCGGAACATGCGGGCTTTGGCCGTCGCGTGATCAACTTCCTGCACGGCAATCCGACGATCATCCCGTTTCTGGTGCTGATCATCGGGCTGGCGATCTTTTCGATGATCGTCGGCAAGCGCTTCTTTCACCCGTTCAACCTGTCGCTGGTGCTGCAACAGGTGACCGTCATCGGCATGCTGGCACTGGCGCAGACGCTGATCATCCTGACGGCGGGGATCGATCTGTCCGTCGGCGCGATCATGGTGCTGAGTTCCGTCGCCATGGGACAGATGGCACTGACCTTGGACCTGCCCCCGGAAATCGCGCTGCTGGCGGGGATCGCGGTCGGCGGGGCCTGCGGGGCGCTGAACGGGCTGCTGATTACTTGGCTGCGGTTGCCGCCGTTTATCGTGACGCTGGGCACATGGAGCATCTTCAACGCCTTCGTGCAGTTCTGGTCGCGTGGCCAGACCATCCGCCAGCAGGAAATCGCGGCCGAGGCGGCGATCCTGCAATGGACCGGGACCGCGCTGCAATTCGGGGCATGGAGGCTGACGCTGGGATCGGTGCTGATGCTGGGGCTGGCGGCGCTGCTGTGGTACATGCTGAACCGCACCGCCTATGGTCGCCACATCTATGCCGTCGGCAACGACCCCGAGGCCGCGCGCCTATCCGGCATCAGCACCCAGCGCGTGCTGTTCTCGGTCTATCTGCTGGCCGGGGTGATCTGCGGGCTGGCGGGCTGGGTGCTGATCGGGCGGATTGGCGCGGTCAGTCCTCTGGGCGGCGGCTCGGCCAATCTGGACAGCATCACCGCGGTGGTGATCGGGGGGACCTCGCTGTTCGGCGGGCGCGGCTCGATCATCGGCACGCTGATCGGGGCACTGATCGTCGGCTTCTTCCGCAATGGTCTGGCCTTGGCTGGCCTTGACGTGCTGTGGCAGGAGTTCTCGATCGGGTGCCTGATCATCATGGCCGTCGGTTTCGACCAATGGCTGCGGAGGATCTCGAATTGAGCGCGCCGAATACGCGCCAGCCGATCTTGGCCGCGCGCGATCTGCGCAAGGCTTACGGTCGCGTCGTCGCCATGGATGGGGCCGATTTCGACCTGTATCCCGGCGAGATTCTGGGCGTGATCGGCGACAATGGCGCAGGCAAATCCTCGATGATCGCGGCCTTGGCCGGTGCGGTCCGTCCCGATAGCGGCGAGATCTGGCTGGGCGGCGAACAGGTCCGTTTCGCCAACCCGATGGAGGCCCGCGCCAAGGGCATCGAGACGGTGTTCCAGACCCTTGCCATGGCCCCTGCCCTGACCATCGTCGACAACCTGTTTCTGGGCCGCGAATACCGCAAGCCCGGCTTTCGCGGGCGCTGGCTGCGGGCGCTGGATCGCACCCGGATGCGGGCCGAGGCGCGCAAGCATTTAAGCGAGCTTGGCCTTGCCACCATCCAGAACATCGATCAGGTCGTCGAGACCCTGTCCGGCGGCCAGCGGCAGGGCGTGGCCGTGGCACGGGCCTGCGCCTTTGGCTCGCGCGTCATCATCCTTGATGAGCCGACCGCCGCTTTGGGGGTCAAGGAAAGTCGCAAGGTGCTGGACCTGATTTTGGACGTGCGCCGTCGCGGCATCTCGGTCGTGCTGATCAGCCACAACATGCCGCATGTCTTCGAGATCGCCGACCGGGTGCATATCCACCGGCTGGGCCGCCGCATCGCGCAAGTTCGCCCCGACCAGATCAGCATGTCCGACGCCGTCGCCATCATGACCGGCGCGATGGCCCCTCCCACCGAATGAGACCAATGGAGAACCTGATGTACAGAATGGACGAGAAGCTCGGACGCATCCGGGCGGGAAAATATGCCAAGGGCGATTTCATCATCGCCGATGCCAAGGACGGCGATATGGGGCCGTCGATCAAATCCTCGGGGCCGAACCGGGCGAAGGACGGGACATGGACGCGCTATCGGACCCGTGCCGAGTTCCTCGACAAGATTCAGCAGATCGTCGAGCAGGATATCGTCGACATCATGCTGACCTCGGTATCGAACCTTGAGGCGCTGAACGAACGCGGCGTTTACAGCAACAGCCGGGTCAAGCCGGTGATCCGCGCCAATGACGCGACCGATTGCTGGGTGTTCCGTGGTGCGACCTATGCAAAGAAGCCGGCCCGCCCCTTCCGCACCGCCAATCCGGCGGTGGCAAAGGCGTTGGGAACGGATCTGGGCCTGTATTCGATCACCTTCAACAATGATCTGGACGCCGATTACTTCGCTCTGGATGAATTCGCGGCCTTTCGTGATGATGCATTACATAACGATTTCAGATACTTCCTTGAAGTCTTCAACCCCAATGCCCCGGTAGGCCTTGCCCCCGAGGATATCCCGGCCTTCGTCAATGACGCGATGATCCGCTGTCTGGCCGGTCTGAGCACCCGTGAGCGGCCCGAATTCCTGAAGATCCCCTATAATGGCCCGGCGGCGCTGGAGGAACTGGCCAGCTATGACCCCTCGGTCGTCGTCGGCATCCTTGGCGGCGGCGCGGGCACCACGCGCGACTGCCTTGAACTGATCGCCCAGATCGAGCGTCACGGTGCCCGTGTCGCGCTGTTCGGGCGCAAGATCAATCTGGCTGATGACCCGCTGGAAATGGTGCGGATGATGCGGGCCGTAGCGGATGGCGATCTGAATTCGGAACAGGCTGTGCGCGAATATCACGGTGCTCTCGAACGGCAAGGCATCACGCCCACGCGCGCGCTGGACGAGGATGCCCAGATCACCGAGGCGGTTCTGAAAGCTGCCGCCTGACCCCCAATCACGGCCCAATCACGGAATGCATCAATGGAACGGAACGGGTTCGTCACCGGCGGCACCTGGTGTGTCGACTACAACATGACCCTGCCCCACTGGCCCCGAGAGGAGACGGCGACCCGTATCCTCTCGGGCAGCCGACAAGGCGGTGGATCGGGCTGCAATTTTGCGGTCGACATGCGCCGGCTGGCGCCCGAGATCCCGGTCTCGACCATTGCATTGTGTGGGGATGACAGCGATGGCGCGCTGCTGCGTGCCATCGCACAGGAACACGGGATCGACGCGCGGTTTCACGTCGATCCTGCGGTGCAGACCCATCGCACCATGGCCTTTACCGCGCGGGACAACGGCCGCCGCACGCATCTGTTTCAGGCGGAATCCAGCGACCACCTGACCCCCGATCATTTCGATTTCCGGGACTCGCGGGCCTTCATGCTGCATCTGGGTCTGCCCGGCACCCATGCGCTGATGGATGCGCCCTGGCAGGGTGACGCGAATGGCTGGGTCAGCGTGTTGCGCAAGGCACGCGACACAGGGCTGCGCACGAACCTCGAGGTCATGACCATCGAGCGCGACGTCTTGCAGGCGCTGGTCCTGCCTTGCCTGCCGCATCTGGATTACCTTGTGGTCAACGACTACGAAATCGGCGCGCTGACCGGGATCGAGACCTTGCCGGATGGCGCTACCTCGGTTCCCGGAGTGCTACGGGCCGCGCGGCGCGCACTGGAACTGGGGGCGATGTCTCTGGTCGTGGTCCACTTCCCGCAAGGCGCAGTCGCGGTTACGCGCGACGGTACGGTCGCATCGCAACCCTCGGCACTTGTGCCGAAGTCGGCCGTCGCCGGGACCAATGGCGCGGGCGACGCCTTTGCCGCGGGGTTCTTTTGCGGGCTGCATCGCGGACGCGATCTTGGTGAATGCCTGACCTATGCCCATTCCTCGGCAGCAGCCTCATTGCGGTCGGTTGATACCTATGGCGCGATGGAGCCGATCGAGACCTGCCTGACGCTGGCGCAAGGCTATGGCTGGCGCGAACCGCTTCAGGTGGGCGACAGCGTATAACCGCGTCTATCCCCTGATTTGCGGATGAGGCCGAGCTACAAGCTAATCGCTCACACTGTCTGCGAGGCGCTGACGCAACCAGGCTTGCGCAGGGTCATGTTGCAGCCGCTCATGCCAGACCAGAATTTTGCGAAAGCCGTCCAGCAGCACGGGCGGCTCACGCAGGACGATACCCCCCTCGCCCGCTAGAAGCCGCCGCGGGATCATCGCAATCAGGTCCGAGCGACGGATCAGATCGATCAGCACCGCAAATCCTGGCAGGCTGATAACGACGTTCCGCTTCCGCCCTACCCTTTCAAGTGCATCGTCCGTGGCCCCACGAAGCTCCGTTCCGTCATGCGACATGATCGCGTGATCCAATGCGCAGAAGCTGTCCAGATCCAGAGGGCGCGATGCTGCAGGATGGCCATCGCGAAGGATCGCTACATAGCTTTCATCGAAAAGTCCGCGTGTGCGCAGGCTCTCGGTCGACATGTTCGACGTGACCAGCGCCAGGTCCAGATCCC
Organism: Paracoccus sp. PAR01; assembly: GCF_014851995.1. Lineage (NCBI taxonomy): Bacteria > Pseudomonadati > Pseudomonadota > Alphaproteobacteria > Rhodobacterales > Paracoccaceae > Paracoccus > Paracoccus sp. PAR01. Next base: position 117,999 of record NZ_JACVAW010000011.1, on the reverse strand, counting down.
CCTCGGCCAATTGCTGGGGGAAGTCAGCGACAACTGGACGCACGGACAGCCGGATGCTGGGTGCCTCTCGACGCAGGCCATCCATAAATGGCAGGACGACGGCACGTTGGGCGTAATCGGTCGCGGCGATCCGCAACGTCAGCGCGGCTCGGGCCGGATCGAAAACCTCGGGTTCTAGCAGCGCCTCGACCTGTGCCAGCGCGGCTTTTAGAGACCCGGCCAAAGCCTCGGCCCGAGGTGTTGGCAAAATGCCCCGTTGGGTGCGGATGAACAGCGGATCATCCAAGGCCTCACGCAGGCGGGCCAGCATGCCACTGACCGCGGGCTGGGTTACCCCCAACCGATCTGCGGCGCGGGTCACGGAACGGGTTTCCAGCAGTGCATCAAGGGTTCGCAGCAGGTTCAGATCGAAAGCCTTGATATCAGCCATGGGAATGTCGGATGTCATTAATGGTGATTGGCATTATATCAGGGAGGCTCCGATATCTGCCGTATCAATGCAAGATAGGAGATCAGTATAAGCTACATCATCTGGCCTGAGGGCTTTGCGCCGGAATTCACCGAAAATTTCACCTCGAACGAGGTTCTCGTCATCGACCTTAATGCGGAGGTCTGGTCGTTTCTGACAACCCCTGCGCCGCAGCCCATCTATTACCGGAATGCGGTGGATTTTGATGAAGGGTTCCGAGATTGAACCGGGTTATGGCGTTCTCGTCGGCACTTTCAGTTTTGGGGTGGAAATTGTCTGCATAGCGTTTGTGTGGGTGGTTTGGGACCAAGGGCGTCCGGACATTCATCATGCTTGGTTGATCGGGATGCAGCAGGTGGCTGTTGTACTTCTTGATGCAAGAGACCCAGCCCGATGCTCAATCGGCATCAAGAGTGATAGAAGGCCTGATCGCGATCGCCCGCTCCGGATTGGGTCAATTTCCTCAACACTAGGCCTACAGTCTACGATAACGGTGATTTGCTAGCGCGACTGTCCCTTACCTTTCTATTTTATTGTTAGCGGCATGCCCGACTCAGTACAAATCCGATATCGCGCGGATCAGCGAAACCATGTTCACAGCTGTGAACTTCAAGTCGGATTGCGCATTAACGCACTTATCATTGGCCCGGCTGAGAATGCGCCCATCGCAGCTTTTGCCGACAAGGTTTGCAGGTATGCCCCAGACGAACGAATGGTAGTGAACCGCTGCAACATGGCAGCCAAGACAACGGCTGCGGTATCCCGGCCCATATGGCGTTTAGCTTTGGCCCATGTCGCGTTACAGACCCCCATCATCGGTCTGACTTTCTCGGCAAGGTTTACGAAGTCGCTCCAGTGTCGGATAGGCTGCTCACAATAGGCGACTATCTCAGGGCAGGTGGCTAGAACCAATCCTAACGGGATGTCATTTTTCGTTCGGGACGCCGTTGCGTTTTCTACGCTCATTTCAGATTCAAGATATTCTTTATTTGATCTCTGATAGTGCTGCTCAGTTTCGGCAGCATTGGTGCTCATTTCATCGGATTCGATTTGGGTAGCGGAGGGTGGACAGGTCGAGCTGCGCAGTTGGTCGACCGCGGTTTTCAGATCGCGATTGATCTGATCAAGTTCGGGCAGGGTCAGTTTGCGCCGCAGCGCACGCCCAGTCAGGGAAAGCAAATCTCGGAACCGGTCAAACGACCCAATGGACGGTTGGGCAAGCTCAAGCAGTCCGTACAGATCGCGTCGCATCAGGCTGGTGGCCTCACGCAGTTCCTGCACGTGTTGTTCAGCTGAGCGAACTGCAGCTGCCGCGGTGGTGAATTCTGCGAAGCGGTGGATTAGCGGTGACAGGTCGAAGCCGTAGGCCGTCGCACCCATGGCAGAGCGTCGGACGTAGCGCTTGCCATTCGGGCTGTCGCGTCGACCGATGACGCCTGCGGTAACTAGATTACCCAGATGCCGCCGCATGGTCGAACAGGGCATGCCATTCAATCTTTCACAGATCGAATCATTTGATGGATGGATGACCAGCTTCTCGGGTTGGTCCAGATTGCTGCCGGGATAAAAGCTCAACAGTGCTTGAAGCACGGTCATGTCGCGGTCGGTCAAACCGTACCGCGTACGAGCTGTGGCCAATTCACGCAAAGCGTCCCATTTATTAACCGCCTGAGCGGGCAGGGGCTGCGTTTGCATCTGATGCCGCTGCAATTGGACAGCATCAATCCTTCGCCTAAACGACGTGATGGGAACATAACCCATGATTCTTATCACGAAGACAAAGAAGAACCCGGCTCCGAATCACTTCGGGGCTTGCAGTCGTCACCGTCGCGGACTACCTTGGATTTGCTACGATCAAAGGGGTCTCGTGAAGGTTATGCTTTGCGGGACCTTTTCCTTGGCTTGTTCGTGCCTCCCTTGCCTGTTGCTCCTGCCTTCTTCAGCCGCGCTTTTGCCAGCGGGTGTGAAGCTCTTCCATCGCAGCGGCTGCCTGCTCCTGCAGCCATTCCGCGAATGCATCGTTGTCGGTCCTGACATCCAGCCGAATGCCGTCCTTCGTGCGCGTGACTCTGCCTGCAGGCTTGCCGCCCAGCGTCAGCGGGTGCGTGGCACTGCGAATGGTGGGGGCGGGCAGGGTCGCAGCTTTTCGTAACCGTTTGCTTACCGCCTCGAACGCTGCGACCGAGGGATCGGCAACATCAGGCTCAGCCTCGTGTTGCGCGCGCCCAGCGATCACCGCCAGTTCATCGCGGTTGAGATCGGTTGATTGCAGGTCTTTGACCAGCGCCTCCCAGCGGGGGCGGCCGATGCCATGGGCCGGGCCAATGGCTCGCGCCAGCTCCGGGCCAACCGCCCGGGCAACCGAAAGTGCCATTGAAATCGCGGATTTGGTGACATTCAGCACTTCGGCCACTTCGGCCTGAGTGCCGAAGCCGTTTTCGGTCAATTCATGGGCAAACAGGGCGCGTTCCAGAAAGGACAGGTCGCGTCGCGCTGTGTTTTCAGAGGCTTGCGCGCGCAAGGCGGTCTTGTCGTCCATCGCCGCGATCATCGCACGGACCTTGCCGACCCGTTCTGAAGCCCGCACGGCTTCAAGTCTGCGTCGGCCGTAGACCAGCAAGTAGCGGTCGGCGGCCGCAGGATCGCGACGCACCAGAATCGGCACGGTCTGCCCAACGGCTTCGATCGAGGCGCGCAGGTCCTCGACATCCTTCGGATTCAAGCGGTCTGCGGTGCGGTCGTCGCTGATCTGCTCGGGGTCCAATTCCCAGATGCGGTGGCTATCGACCGCGTCGCGGGCCGAGCGCAGCGCACTGTTTGTCGTCATCATCGACCCAGCACCTGGCCCTGCGCCCGCCTGTGCCAGATTGTCCAGCAGCGACATACGCTTCCTTTTGCTGTCGGTCATGTCCGGCCCCAGGTCTTCTGAATCAGTTGTGCGATCTCGTCATTGACGGCATTCAGGCTTTCGATCGCGCGGTCGTAGGTTGAGCGGGTAAAGGCTGAGCGGTCCACCTCATACAGCGTCTGCTTGGTCAGGCCGGCATCTGAAATCGCTGTAGATTTCAGCATCGGCGCGTTCAGCACGGTGTCGCCATACATGGTGCGCAAAAAGGCCACGATGCGATTTTGCGGCGCGTCTGTCGGCTCGTATCGGGTCAGCAGATAACGCATCCAGTCATGCGACATGTCGGCGCCGCTTTCCGCGATCACGTCCATCAGATCTGCAGTCATGCGCAGGAACTGGCTCATCGACATCACGTCGAGCATTTCGGGATGGATGGTGACCAGAACACCAGTTGCGGCTGACAGTGCCGACATCGTCAGAAAGCCCAGTTGCGGCGGGCAGTCGATCACCACCACGTCGTAATCGTCATCGACCTGTGCCAAGGCTTCGCGAACACGGAAAAAGAACAGACCCGCATTACCTTGTGCCAACGCGCGAGGGGTTTCGTGCTCGAATTCCATCAACTCGAGGTTGCCGGGAATCAGGTCGAGATTGGGGATATACGTCTTGCGGATAACCTGACGGATCGGGGTGGGGTCCTGATAGCGGATGGCATCGTAAAGCGTGCCGCCATCCTGCAGGTCGAATTCCGGCTGGACTCCGTGCAGTGCCGTCATCGAGGCCTGCGGATCCAAATCAATCGCCAGCACCCGGTAGCCCTTTAGTGCCAGGCGTTGTGCCAGATGCGCCGAAGAGGTCGTCTTGCCCGACCCCCCTTTGAAGTTCATCACGCCGATGATCTGCAGGTGATCGCCCGCGCGCCGTCCGGGCAGATAATCTCCCGGCTTTCTGGCTGTTTTTTCAAGAAGTTGGCGAAGTTCCTGGATATCTTGCGCCGAATAAAGTCTGCGGTTCCCGGCGGTCAGTTCGGGCGAGGGACCCTTGCCATCCAGGTTCAGCTTGCGAAGATAGCTGTCATTGATTCCCAGCAGCGCCGCCGCCTCACCCGAGGTGAACTTGCGCATCGCCTTTTGTGCGTCTGGCGGAAACAGGCTTTCGCGCTGCGCATGGAGTTGCGACGCCAGCCATTCCGAGTGCTGACGGATGACGCTGTTCAGGTCGTCCTGCACGCTGTCTCTGCTCATTTTGCCCGCTCCGCTTTCGGCGTGTTCACGGTTTTTGCCGTTTAGCCGCGCTTTTTCGTGACTATTGATTGATTCTACCATCGTTGCAAGAGTTTTCCCGGCGCCTCCGATACTTGTCACGGATTCCTACGAAATCCGGCACGCCGTTCTTGCATTTCCGTGTAAATTTTGCCGTTATACATCGAAGTGTATAAACCTGAAAATTACAGGATAATGTATCATGACGGCTCCACGTTCGGCCAATGATCTGGCGCAGATCCTGCGCCAAGCCCGTCGTGCGCAGCGGCTGACACAGGCCGAGCTGGCGGGCAGGGCGGGGCTGCAGGCACATCACATTTCGAATATCGAAAACGGCGTGACCAATCCGACCGTGACGACCGTTCTGGCGTTGCTGGCGGCCTTGAATCTGGATTGGCAAATTGTCCCGCGCGACCGTGGCGCCGCAATCGAGGACATTTTCTGATGGGGCGCAAAGCCAAATCCGTGCCGCTTGCGGTCCATGTCAACGGTCGCCGGGTGGGCACCCTGACGCGCGACGCGGATGGCGCAACCAGCTTTGCCTATCATCCCGATTGGCTGTCATGGCAGCACCAATTCCGACTGTCGCTGTCCCTGCCGCTGACCGATGAGCGGCAGCGCGGCCCGGCAGTGCTGGCGGTTTTCGACAATCTTCTGCCCGATAGCGAGGCCTTGCGCCGATCGCTGGCCGAGCGGATGGGGGCAGGGGGGGCCGATCCCCATTCGCTGCTCGCGGCGATTGGCCGCGATTGCGTGGGCGCCATGCAATTCCTGCCCGAGGGCGAAGATCCCGGTCCGGCCTTTCCCAATGACAGCCTGCCGCTGGACGAAGGCCAGATCGGACGAATGCTGCGAGATCTGGATCGCCATCCGTTGGGGTTGGAGCGCGATCAGCCGTTCCGCATCTCGGTCGCGGGGGCGCAGGAAAAGACCGCAGTGCTTTGGGACAACGGCTGGCGGCTGCCGCTGGGGATGACGGCGACAACGCATATCCTCAAGACTCGCATGGGGCAGCTACAGAATGGCATCGACATGAGCACGAGCCTGGAAAACGAGCTTTTGTGTCTGAATCTGGCGCGCGCCTTTGGTTTCGACGTGCCCGAGGCGCGGATTGTGGATTTCGACGGCACCGCGGCGCTGGTGGTCGAACGTTTCGACCGCCGCCTGTCCGAAGGTCGCCGCCTGCGCCTGCCGCAGGAGGATCTTTGTCAGGCGCTGGGGGTGGCTTCGACGCGGAAATACGAACAGGATGGCGGACCGGGAATCGTGGATTGCCTGAGGCTGCTGGCCGGGTCGGTCGACAGTCTGCAGGACCGCGAGACCTTCCTTGCCGCGCAGATCTTCTTCTGGATGATTGGCGCGACCGACGGCCACGCCAAGAATTTCTCGATTTTTCTGGGACCGGGCGGTTACCGGATGACGCCGCTTTACGATATCCTCAGCGCGGAACCCGCCCGCGCCTCGGGCCATATCCGACAGCAGCAGATGCAGATGGCCATGGCGGTGACCGGTGCGTCGCGGCACTATCGGCTGAGCCAGATCCATCCCCGCCACTTTGTCCAGACCGCCCAAGCCGCAGGTCTGGGCCAAACGGTCATCGACGCTGCCTTTGCCCGATTGACCGCCCACAGCCCTGTTATTTTCGATGAGATCGAATCCGCGCTGCCAGACGGTTTTCCCGACGCCGTGCGCCTGCCGATCCTGGAGGCCGCGCGGCACAGGTTTGGCGTGCTGCGTGGTTTTGTAGGCGAGAAGATTTGAGGTAAATACCTAGGTCCCTTGCAATCCGCATAAAGCCCACTCAACGCGGCTAAGTTAAGCGAAGCAAAACAAAGAATATCGTGAACAGGCGCCCCCTCAAATCAAATCCTCGGCCATGGCGCTGAAGCTCGTCATAGCCGGGGTGGAGTCGAACCGCGCGGCGCGGATCAGGACCACCCGGCTTGGCGGTAGGGTGCCGGAAAGTGGGCGGTCGATTACCCGGCGTCCGTCATAGGTCTGATCATAGGGCAGCTCGGTTGCCAGCAAGCCAACCCCGTGGCCATTCGCGACCAGCGCGCGCAGCATTTCGATCGAGGCGGTCTCGTATGCAATCGCCGGGCGGGCACCAGAGATCTGGAACAGGGACAGGAAATAGCCGCGGCTATGCGGCAGCCCGATCAGGATCAGCGGGTCCTCTGCCAGATCACGCAGGTCGATGGACGTCTGGTCGGCAAGCCGGTGGTCCGGCGGCAGGACCGCACGCGGCGGAATTTGGGCCAGTTCACAGACCTCAAGGCCTGCCGGCAGACCAGCATCATAGACCAGCGCAAGATCCAGCTCTCCGGCCAGCACCGACTGTGCCAGAGTCGCAATGTCCCCTTCGACCAGCCGAATGCTTGCACCCGGATTTGCTTGGGTGAAATGGCGCATCAGCATCGGCATATAGCGCGGCCCTAACGTCGAGAAGACGCCCAGCCGTAGCTGTTGCGCCGTCTCGCCCTCGCCGTCGAACAGGGTGCCCGCTTCGGCCCGCAGCGCACGCAATCTGGCAATGCGATCGCGACCAAGGGGCGTCGGTTGCATGCCTTGTCCCGGCAGACGCAGGAACAGGGGGGCGCCGAAATGCGCCTCGAACTGCGCGATCGCGACCGAGATCGAAGGCTGTGACACATTGGTCAGCCGTGCCGCGGCGGCGGTCGATCCGGTCTCGGCGACGGCAAGCAGATAGTCGATCTGGCGAAAGCCAAAAGGAATAGGTTTCATTCATCTATTCTATATCGAACTATTATTTCTGACTATCGCCAACCGACGGCTAGGTTCAGGTCAGACCGAACCACAGGAGCCTTCATGACATCGCAACCTCTTTCCGGCCTGCGGGTTCTGGACTTCACACGGGTTCTGGCCGGGCCCTATGCCACCGCGCTGCTGGCCGATCTGGGGGCCGAGATCATCAAGGTCGAGGGGCCGGGCGGCGACGAATACCGCCATATAGGCCCATTCCGCGATGGTGAAAGCGCGCTGTTCCAGACCGCCAACCGGGGCAAGCGCTCGATCCTGCTGGACCTCAAGGATCCGGTCGACCGCGATGTCGCGCTGGCACTGGCCGACCGCGCCGATGTGATTGTCGAAAACTTTCGCCCCGGCGTGATGGCCCGTCTGGGCCTTGGCCCGGATCAGTTGCGCGCCCGCAACCCGCGTCTGGTCTATGCCTCGATCTCGGGCTTCGGCCAAAGCGGCCCGAACCACGAACGTCCGGCCTATGACATCATCCTGCAGGCGATGAGCGGGATGATGGCGCTGACCGGGGACCCAGACGCCGCGCCGATGATGGTGGGTGAGGCGGTCGCCGATGTCGCGGGCGGTCTGTTCGCCGCCTGGGGCATCATGACGGCGCTGTATGAGCGGGAACGTACCGGGCAGGGCAGGGAGATCGATGTGGCGCTGTTCGACGCGCTGGCCTCGATGATGCCGACGGCGGCGGCGCGGGTGCTGGTCTGCGGACAGGACCCGGTGCGCAGCGGCAACCGTCATGCCCTGTCGGCACCTTTCGGAACCTATCCGGCAGGGCAGGGGCATTTCGCGGTGGCGGTGTTGAATGACCGGTTGTTCGCGCGCTTTGCAGCGGCGATCGACCGGCCCGAGCTGATCGACGACCCTCGCTTTGCCACGGATGCCGACCGCCGCCTGAACGAGCCCGCATTGGCCGAGGCGATCACCACCTGGGCGGCGGGCCTTGATGCAGAGGGCGCGGTTGCGGCGCTTTCGGCGGCGGGCATTCCTGCCGCGCCGCTGTCAACCGCGCGCGAGGCCTGGACTTCGGATCAGGTCATGGCGCGCGGGCTTGTCTCGGCGGTGGATCACCCGCAGCTCGGCCGCATCGACCTGCCCGAGCAGCCGGTCCATTTCGCCGGCGCGCCCCGTGGGATGCGCCGCCCCGCACCCGGACTTGATGAACATGGCGCGCAGATCCGTGCCGAACTGGAGAGCTGAGACATGGATTGGACCGAAGACGAAAGCGCGATCCTCGATCAGATCGAACGGTTCGCAGCCGATGTGCTGGCCCCCCGCGCGGCAGAGCTTGACGAGACCCAGACCTTTGCCATCTGCCATCTGCCGATGATGTCCGAACTGGGGCTGATGGGGCTGAACCTGCCCGAAGACGATGGCGGGCTGGGGCTGTCCGGTCCCGCACTTTACCGAGCGGTCGAGATCATCGCCGGGGCCTGCGGATCGACCGCCTCGATGCTGACCGCGCATTACCTTGCCACCGACAGCCTGCATCTGGGCGCGGACGCCGAACTGCGGGCGCGCATCCTGCCCCGCGCGGCGGCCGGTGCGCTTGGCGCCTTTGCCCTGACCGAGCCTGAGGCGGGGTCGAATCCTGCCGACATGCGGACCACGGCCCGGCGCGAGGGTGCGGGATACCGTATCCGTGGCTCCAAGGCCTTCATCTCGAATGCGGGCGCGGCGGAGTTCATGGTGGTCTTTGCCAAGACCGACCCCGATGCCGGGGCGCGCGGTGTCTCGGCCTTTCTGGTCGAGCCGGGGGTGACGCCGGGTGTCTCGGTCGCGGCGGCCGAGCGCACGATGGGCCTGCGCGGTGGTCATGTCTTTGGCGTGACCTTCGACTGTCTGGTCCCCGAGGAAAACCGCATCGGCGCCGAGGGCTCTGGTTTTCGCACCGCCATGCGGGTTCTGGACAATGGACGCATCGAGGTCGCGGCGCAGGCAACCGGCATTGCCGCCGCCGCCCTTGACGCCTCGATCCGCTATGCGCAGGAACGTCGGGTCGGTGGCCATCCGATCGCCGATTTCCAGGGGCTGCAATGGATGCTGGCCGACAGCGCCAACGACCTCGCGGCGGCGCGCGCCTTGGGATATGCCGCCGCACGCCTGCGCGGCACCGGCACCCGCTACGCCACCGAAAGCGCGCATGCGAAACTTTTCGCATCCGAGGCAGCTTGGCGCATCGCCGACCGCGCGCTGCAGGTTCATGGCGGCTATGGCTATTGCCGCGATTTCCCGCTGGAGCGCTACCTGCGCGACCTGCGGATCTTCCGCATCTACGAAGGCAGTTCCGAAATCCAGCGCACGATCATCGCGCGGGGCCTGCTGGCATAAGACATAGCGGCGCAGCTTTGCTGGAACCTTGTGGGAAAGGTCGGTCCATCCGACCTTTCCCATCTGATCGTTGCAAGGATGATCTGTGGGGGATTCATTCCCCGAACCCATGCTGCTAGATGGCCCGCATAACCGGGTCGCTTTGACGGGCATACCAAGCGCCCGACCTGACCTGATCGTGAGGCGTCAAATAGGGCGCCGAGGTTGCGACACGGAATCGCCGCAACTACATGCCCTTAGCCGTTGGGCTTTGCCCGTGGTTCAGGACGCATGCGGACTCGCGTGACTTTCTCCTGAAGACGCAAGACCGCAGGAACCGTGCCGCCCAAGCGGCACGGCGCGAATGAAGTTTGAAAGGACCACATGACCCAGACGACCAAGGCCATCGGGCCGATCCTCTATCTGGATCATGTCGACGATCAGCAGTTTCATCTGGCGGCGCTGTTCATCCTGCCCAAAGGGGCCGAGATCCCCGCGCTGGAAACCTCGTTTGGGCAAGTACAGCCGCAGGTACTGACGGAATATGACGCGGCGACGGTCTATCGCGCGCGGTTCAGCCTGCCGCCGGGCGCGCAGGAATATCGCTGGAATGGCGAAACCTATCCGCTTCACCTGAACCTTCAGGACGACACCCGACTTGCCTTTGTGTCCTGCAATGGCGAGGAGACCGGCGATCTGGACCGCGAGGGGTCTGAGCGGAACGTCATGTGGGCGCGGCTGCGGGCCGAGCATCGCGCCGCCCCCTTCGCGTTGCTGCTGCATGGGGGCGATCAGGTCTATGCCGATGAGGTGACCGATGGCCATCCGCTGACCCAGAGCTGGCCCTCAAGCATCCCCGACGATCCCGGTGACCTGAGCAGCCTGCACCGTCATTTGCGAGAGCGTTTTCTGGAACGCTATGCCGCGCTTTATACCTCGCCGGATTTCGCGTGGCTGGCGGCGCGGGTGCCGGCGGTCATGCAATGGGACGATCACGACATCTGCGACGGCTGGGGCTCATTGGCGCGCCGGGCCACGAATTCCGCTGTGGGCCGGGCGATCTTTGCCGCCGCGCGCGAGGCTTATCTGATCTTTCAGGCTGCGGCGGTGGATGGCGATCTGCCCGCGCGTTTCGCGGACCCGCAGGGCGGTCATCTGGGCTGGGCGATCCATGCACCGGGATTCCGGCTGGTCGCGCCCGACCTGCGATCGGAACGCACGCGCCGCCAGATCATGGGGCCGGGGGGCTGGGCCTTTATGGAAACCCAGCCGCCCCTGCGTCCGGATGAACGCTGCATCCTGATGTCCAGCGTGCCGTTGCTGGGGCCGCGGTTGTCGCTGCTTGAGGCGCTGATGATCGTGGTCCCGCGCATGCAGCGCTATGAGGACGACCTGCGCGACCAATGGCAAAGCCGCGGCCATCGTGAGGAATGGCGGCGGATGCTGCGCCTGATGGTCGAGATGGGCCGCGCCGGGCAGAATGTCATCGCCGTCTCGGGCGAGATCCATCTGGCGACTCGCGCGGTGATGCCGCTTGATGCGGGTGCGGTGCTGCACCAACTGGTCGCCTCGGGGATTGCTCACCGCCCGCCGCCCAAGGGCTGGGCGCGGTTTCTGGGGGCGCTGTCGACGCTGGGCGACGATCCGATTGCGGGCAAGCATATCCGGATCGAGCGGATTCCGGGTCAGGTCGGGCGCTATGTGGCCCAGCGGAATTACCTGACGCTGGACCGCCGCAACGGCGCATGGCACGCCTGCTGGCAGCTTGAGGACAGCGGCCGTTCACCCGAACTGGCGCTGTGAGCCGCCGCTAAAGCCCGCGCGCCGCCGTGCAGGCCGGGGCGGGCCGGACCAACCCGTGACCAAAGACATCATCCGGCCCGGCCTTGCCCAGATCGCGCGCGCCCTGTTGCAGTCGCGCGCGAACTTGCGCGGCGGTCAGCTGCGGTTCGGATTGTAGCAGCAGGGCCGCGGCGGCGGTGACGAAGGGTGCGGCGAATGAGGTGCCGGTCTTGGTCCGCGCCCCGCTGATCGAGGCCGCAGTCCAGACATTCACCCCCGGCGCGGCCAGGTCGATATGCTTGCCCCGGTTGGCGCGACGATAGACCTGTTCGCGCCGGTCGACAGCGGTGACGGCGATGACCTGCTCATAGGCAGCGGGAAAGGCCGGTTTCGCTGCCGGGCCGCCATTGCCCGCTGCGGCGACCAGCACGATATCCTGTTGGGCCATGCGTTGGATCTGGCGGCGCAAGGCCTCGTTCGGGGGACCGGCCAGCGACAGGTTGACGATGTCGACCTGCTCCGCGGTCAGATAGTCCAGCGCCTCAACCAAGGCAAAGGCATCGGCGCGCTCATCCTCGCGCTGCTTGTGAAAGGCATCGACGGCGACCAGTTCGGCCTGCGGCACAAGGCCGGGGGAACGGCTGTCCGCCCGCCCGACCAGCAGCGCTGCGACTGCCGTGCCATGCAGCGCATCCGAGCGCGCCAGCCCCTTGCCCTGATCGATGCGGTGGATGCGCATGCGCGCATCCTTCAGCACGGCGTGATCGGCATTCAGCCCGGTATCGACCATGCCGATCCGCACCGGGCTGCCGCAGCCAGACGTATCCGCTGGCCATGCTATCATCTGCCGCGCCGGGCAATCCGCGCCGGAACAGGCCGGGGCGGCATTGCCGGGGCGGTAGAAATGGTTGAAATCCGCCGCATTGGCCGACCCCATGTCTCGCACCATGGCGCGGGCTTCCTCCATCGACATGCGATCGGGTTTGCGCAGACGGTGCAGCGGCGCACCATCGGCAAGTGTCACCCTACGCAGCACGCGAAAACCGGCATCCTGCAGGACCTGCAGATCGGCAGGCGACAGGCCGCGCGCGATCACCTCGTTCGGCGCGCGCTGGGGCAGGGGGGCGGCGCGGATGACAGGCGGCGGCGCAGGACGGCGACGGACGGGCGCATCGTCATCATCATCGTCGTCATCCCCCCGGTCATCATCGTCGTCATCGGCCCATGCGGCGGCAGGCCCCCAACCCCGTGGTTGCGGATTCAGGTCGGCCATCATCACGGCCAGCGCAAGGCTCAGGAACAGCAAGGGGTGGCGCGGCATCATGTCCTCCAGCCGGGGTTTCTGGACATTCTACGTTCTGCACTCTCTATTATTCCCCGGTCTCGTCAATTTCTGACGCAGGGAGGTGGAATGGACGCGGCTTTTGCCGAGGCGATGATTGCGCTTTTGCCCAATCTGCGGCGCTATGCGCTGTCCCTGACGCGTCGTGCCGATCAGGCCGACGATCTGGTCCAGCAGACGGCCGAGCGTGCCATCGCCAATGCGGCCAGCTATGACCCGACCCAGCGGCTGGAGCCGTGGCTGTTCCGCATCATGCGTAACGGGTTCATCGACCAGACCCGGCGCCAACGCAGCGCGGGTGTGCAACTGGATGTCCATGACATGCCCGAGGCCCTGCCCATCGACCCCGCCCCCGCGCTGGAGGCCCGCTTGATGCTGCGCAGCGTCGAGGCGGCGATGGCCGAACTGCCGCCCGAGCAGCGCGAGATCCTGCATCTCGTCTGCGTCGAGGAAATGACCTATGCCGAAACCGCGCGCATTCTGGACATTCCGCCCGGCACAGTGATGAGCCGGCTGTCCCGCGCCCGACTGGCGCTTTCCGAAAGACTGGGAATAAGATGAGCGGCGGGACGTATACGGCCATGGATGGCGGAAAGGACGGGCCCATGCAGATCGATGACGAAATCCTGATGGCGTTGGCGGATGGCGAGCTTGACCCGGTGCGGGCCGAGGAACTGCGCCGCGCCATTGCCGCCGATCCGGAACTGCAATCCCGGCTGCATCGGTTCGAGGAAACCCGGCGCCTGCTGTCCGGACTGCGTCAGGACCAGCCGGGCGAAGACCCGCTGGCCGCGATGATCCGCGCATCCGCCACCGGCACTGCGGCCCCGGTCGTGCCATCCCCGACCGCCAGCCACGCCCCCGGCCCGCGCCCGGTCGTGCCGCCCGGCGGTACGCCGCTGGCCGCGCCCGTCCGTGCGCCGCAGCGATCCGCGAACCTGAACCGCAGGCCCTGGATGGCGGCCGCCGCCTCGGCCGCCATCGTGGCGATCGGCTTGGGTTGGTGGGAATGGGCGGGTGCGCCCGGCCCGCAAGGGTTCATCCCGGCCGAACTGGCGGCGCTTGACAGCCTGCCCTCGGGGCAGGTTCAGGCATTGGAGGGTGGTGGGGAACTGGCGATGATCGCCTCGTTCCGGGCCAAGGACGGGGCGCTTTGCCGCGAATATGAAACCGCGCAGCGTGTGGTTTTGGCCTGCCGCGAGGCCGGTGGCTGGGCCGCGCGCTATGCCGCGGTGGCCGAGGCTGCGGGGCAGGATTACCGCCCGGCCTCGGGTCAGGGCAGCATCGACGACGCCATCGCGGCCATCGGTGCCGCCGCCCCCATGACGCCCGAGGAAGAGGCCGCCGCCCTGCGGGAATAAAGCCGACGCCCATGCGTAACCCTGTGACGCACATGCACAGGAGAACGCCATGACCGCTCGCAGCCTATCGGTCCTTCCGATGCCCGACCCGCGCCATCTGATCGTGGCGGCGCTGGCGGCGGGGATCGCCCTGCTGTCGACACTGCCGCAGGATCTGTCGCCGCAGGGGCGGATGGCGCTGGCTGTCTCGGGGCTGGCGATCCTTGGCTGGGTCGGCACGCGAATCCCGGAATCCCTCGTCGCGCTGGCGGCAGTGCTGGCATTGGTGCTGGGCGGCGTGCTGACAGAGGCCCAGCTTTTCACCGCGCTTGGCAGTGAGCTGGTCTGGCTGCTGCTGTCATCCTTTGTCATCGCCGCCGTCGCCAAGGAGGCCGGCCTGACCCAGCGTCTGGTCGCGCCGCTGCTGGTGCGGGGGATGCGGGTGCTGCCGCTGTTTCTGGCGCTGACGCTGGCGATTGCGGCGACGGCATTCGTGCTGCCCTCGACCTCGGGGCGGGCGGCGCTTTTGCTGCCGGTCTTTGCCGCCATTGCCGGGGCGCTACCCGATCCCAGGCTGGTGCGGGCGCTGGCGCTGCTGTTTCCGACGGTGATCCTGCTGTCGGCGGGGGCCTCGCTGATCGGGGCCGGGGCGCATCTGCTGGCGGCGCAGGCGATCCGGGGCGCAAGCGGCATCCGGCTGGGCTATCTGGACTGGGCGATGCTGGGCCTGCCGTTTTCCGTCTTGGCCAGCCTGATCGGGGCGCTGCTGATCCTGTGGCTGTTCGTTCCGCGCGCCGACTGGTGGAGGCCGCTGCCCCGCATCGACTTGCCCGCCCCGTCGCCCGAGGCACGCCGCCGTCAGGCCCGGATCGGACTGATCCTGACCCTGATCGTCGGATTGTGGCTAAGCGCCGGGCTGCACGGGATCGGCATGTCGCTGGTCGCGCTGATCGGCGCGCTGATCCTGCTGACCCCGCCCTTTACCGACAAGAAACCGAAAGAGATCTTTCGCGCCGTCGATACCGAGATGCTGCTTTACATGACCGCGACCGTGCTGATCGCCGAGGCGATGACTGCGACCAGCACCGATCACTGGCTGGCGGGTCAGGCGCTGGCTGTGCTGCCCCCTGCATGGTCGGGCAGCTTGCCAATGGTGGTGGTGCTGATCTCGGTGACGGCGGTGCTGGCGCATCTGGCGATCACCTCGCGCTCGGCCCGCGCGGCAGTGCTGATCCCGGCCGTGGCGTTGCCGCTGGCGGCGTTGGGGCATGATCCGGCGTTGTTGATCCTGATCGCGGTCATGGGCACGGGGTTTTGCCAAAGCATGATGGCCTCGGCCAAGCCGGTGGCGATCTTTGGCAATGCCGAAGGGGCCGGGTTCGACCAACGCGACCTTATGCGGCTGGCCCTGCCGCTGGCGCCTGCGGTCACGGCGCTGCTGATCGCCTTTGCGTTGCTGGTCTGGCCCGCGCAGCTTGCCGGGCTGCGCGGGGATGCACCGCGACCGCTGCCTGCCGCGACGCTGGTGGCCTCGGCCGTGGTCCTGACCCCTGCGCCAGCCCCCTTGGTCGCAGCGCGCCCGGTCCCGCGCCCGAAACGGGAGGTCACCTCGGAAAATACGCGTCGGGCAGTGTCCCCCCGACGCAGTACCCCACCAGATGCCCTGCATCGATTGAACCGGGTGCTCAGGCCCGCCGGAATTCGGCTGACCATCAGATAATTTTTCCTAGTGTTTTCAAAATAAATGGCGGCCTCGGCCGCCTTTTTCATTTTTTTTCGTGCGGGTCGGGAATAGCGGCGCATCCCCGCGCGTAACCCCATCAGACAACCGGAAAGGATATGAGATGTCACTGACCGTTCTGATCGCGCCCTCGGGCTTCAAGGAATCGCTGTCGGTCAAGGATGTGGCCGAGGCCATCGCCCGTGGTGTGCGCCGCGCCGCCCCCCATGCGGTGATCCTGACCGCGCCGATGGTGGATGGCGGCGAGGGCACGACCGAGGCGCTGATCGTCGCGACCGGTGGCCGGATAGTTCCGGCAACCGTGACGGGCCCGGTGGGCAACCCAGTTCCCAGCTTCTGGGGGATCATGGGCGGCGACGGCCCCCGCACCGCAGTGATCGAGATGGCCGCCGCCGCGGGCCTGTCGCTGGTGCCCCGCGACCGCCGCGACCCGACCCTGACCACCAGCCGCGGCGTCGGAGAGCTGATCCTGCAAGCGCTGGATCACGGGGTCGAACGCATCCTGATCGGCTGCGGCGACAGCGGCATCAATGACGGCGGCGCGGGTATGGCGCGGGCGTTGGGTGCGCGGCTGCTGGACGAACAGGGCGATGACCTGCCCGAAGGTGGCGGCGCGCTGGAGCGGTTAGCCCGGATCGATATGGCGGGGCTGGACCCGCGGCTGGCGGGGGTGAAGATCGACGCGGCGGTGAACTGGCACAACATGTTGTTGGGCCCGCGCGGCGTCGCCCGCGTCTTTGGCCCGCAAAAGGGCGCGATGCCCGATCAGGTCGAGTGCCTTGATCGCGGCATGATCCGCTATGCCGAGGCGATCCTTGCCGCGACCGGCAAGGATGTCGGGCCGATGCCCGGCGCGGGGGCCTCGGGCGGGTTGGGGGCGGGGCTGATCGCCTTTGCCGGGGCCGAGTTGCATCCACGCTTTCAGATCATGCTGGATTATCTGGATTTCGACCACCTGTTGGGCCGCGCCGATCTGGTCATCACCGCCGAGGGCGCGCTGGACGGGCAAAGCCCCTTCGGCAAGGTCCCCTGCGAGGTCGCCCGTCGCGCCGCGGCGCTTGGCATCCCGACCGTCGCCCTGGCCGGAACCATCGGCAAGGGCGCGCGCCAGACCTATGAGCATGGGATCGGTGCCTATGCCTCGATCATGCGGCGGCCCTGTTCGTTGCAGAAGGCCATCGGCGGGGGCGCCAAACTGCTGCGCAATGCCGCCGAAAACACCATGCGGATGCTGCTGGTCGGTCAGCGACTGGCAGATCGCCACCGCGCCTGACGGCGCCTGAATTCCGCACCGGCCGAACCGGCAGCCGAATGCGGACCCGCGGTCAAAGTGCCGCCCTTCATGCCGGTCCATTCCAGACTGACGGAGAGCAACCATGGCCAATATCCGTGGCAATGACGATGACAACCGCCTGAACGGCACCAGCCTTGCCGACAAGATCCTTGGCATGTCCGGCGACGATACGATCCTGGGGCATGGTGGCAATGACACCATTGATGGCGGCGAGGGCAATGACCGCATCAATGCGGGCTCGGGCCACAACCGCGTCACTGGCGGTTCGGGCAATGACGTGATCGATGCCCTTGGCGGCAATGACGTGATCAATGCCGGCGAAGGCAACGATATCGTCCGCGCCGGAGGCGGTAATAATTCGATCACCCTTGGCTCGGGCAACGACCTTTCGATCAGCGGGTCGGGCCGCGATACGATCAGCGCAGGCGAGGGCAATGACACCGTCCGTGCCGGTGCCGGAAACGACGTCATCTATGGCGGCGAAGGCGACGACCGCATCTTCGGCGAGGCAGGTGCCGACCGCATCGTCGCGCATGAGGGCAATGACACCCTGAACGGCGGCTCCGGGAACGACACCATGACCGGCGGCGAGGGGGCGGATGTGTTCGTCTGGAATGGCGGGCGCGACCGCGTCACCGATTTCGACCGCGACGACGACACGATCGACCTGTCCTCCTATGCGCGCTTCGACAGCTGGTCGGATGTCCGCGGTGCGGCCAGCCAGGTCGGCGGCGACGTCGTCATCCGGTCAGGTACCGATCATCTGATCATCGAGGATACCCGCCTGAACCAGCTCAACGGTGACGACTTCAACTGGTAAGTGGCAAAGGGGCAGTGGGGATGGCCGACAGCATTTGTCGGCCATCTTCTATTATTCCCGGTCGGCTAGGCGCATCTCCCGCCGCCATGCGACGCCGTTGCGGTTTGGTCATCTCAACGGCAAGGTCCGCGCGGCCCGTCTTCCTGCCGCTTGGTCAACGACAGCAAAACGCGATAGTAAAATCTGCGCATTTAGGCCGATGGAAACCCATCATCACCAGACCTTCCTTGCCGTCGCGACCTGCTACAGCATAACCAAAGTGGCCGAGATGCTCGGCCAGTCTCAGCCGTTGGCAACCCGGACCATCCCGAGTCCGGACTGGGGTTTGACCTGCTGCTGGGCGTGGCCTTCTGATGTGCTTCGAGGAACTCGCGGCGCGCGCCAAGACGATTGTGGCCGACAAGGGACCTATCCTGCGGATTGCAACCACCTCGGCCATCCGGACCGATTTGATCCCGGCGACACTGGCTAAATTTTCCCCCTCGGACCTACCGTTAGATATGCATATCGGGCAGTTCCTATCCTCGATCGTCGCTGGCCTGCTTGTGAGAATCGCGGCCGATGATCCGGTGATGCAGCTTGCTCAAGGGGCCGAGGGCCTTTCCGAACCGCTTGCGACCATTGCGCGTCATGTGGATCTGGTGACGGTCACGCCCGAGCAGTACGAGGTCTTGGCGGTGATGCCCTCGGCCAAACGTGTGTCGGAACATCTGCTGATGCTCGCGCATGAACCCGAAAGCTGTCTGGCGCGCACCTTCCTGTTCAACGCCATCATGTATCCTGAAGACAGGCTGGACCGTGCCGACCTCGAACTAGGCGCGCTTGGCACCTCACTAGTCAATGGCTGTAAATATCGCGCCGCTGTTCATGCCCGCCGCCATGCCGATCTTTCGAAGGCGCCTTCGCGCTCAGCTCGCCTAGCACGACCGGTCGGATGCGCTGCGGTCCCGATTACGCTGGCGATGGCCGTGCCGGTTTTTGCTTGCTCGCGCCTTCTGGGCAGCACGTCGCCCATTCCGATTCCAACAAGATCCCGTCCTGCGAGAGCTGATGATCGCCTGCAAGGTCGCGCTCAAGGGGGGCCGATGGTGGTGTTGTTCTTTCTGTTCTACTCGGATTGCGGAAAGCGCTTGAGTTCATGGCCTGTCTTATCTGCATTGACTTCAATGGCGATCTCACGCCGAACTGGGTGACGCTTCTGGTTTCGCTGTTGCGCTGAAGTGGGGAAGGGGCGTTGAATTCCTTCGACACCGGACAGGCGGACGACGCCTATTCGCTGGCCTATGCCGATCCGCAGTTGCGGCGGTGTGTCCTACTGCCGCAAGTGATCGTCGCGGCGATTCCGGATCTGGCGAATTCGAGCGGGGTGATCGAGATCTTTGCGCAGTCGCAACTGACGGCCGGCTTGAATTTCTACTGCCTCGTAGGCGTTCCTTGTCGCTACATGGTGATCGCATATCTCGCGACCCAGTGCGCAGACTGGGCGTTCGCACCGTGTCGGCCGCCAAAATGCAAACGGCGCCCCGATGGCTCGGGGCGCCGTTCTTATTACGTCTTGAATGTCTTACTCGGCCGCTTCTGCAAACTTCCCGCCGATATGGACGGTGCGTTTGCGGATGGCAAAGGCGCTGGCCAGCGAGATCACGGCAAGCAGCATGATGTAAATGGCAACCGGCTGCCACGCGTCATAGCGGCCAATAAGCCAGGTCGCGATCAGAGGTGCGGTGCCGCCGGCAAGGGCCGCGCCGATCTGGTAGCCCAGCGTGATCCCGGTATAGCGCACCTTCGTCGCAAAGATTTCCGAGCAAAGCGTACCCAGAACGGCGGTGATCGGCGACCACATCAGACCAAAGATGATGACCGTCGCAAGCGAAAGCGAGGCCGTGCTGCCGCTATTGACCATGTGGAAATAGGGAAAGGCGAACAGGCCCATCGAAAGCGTTCCCAGCACATAAAGCAGACGGCGGCCGATCAGATCGCCGACGAAGCCCATGATCGGGATCATCACCGAGGACACCGCCGCGCCCATCATGACCGCGGTCAGGATGCTTTCGCGGGCAAAGCCAAGGTTGGTCACCGCATAGCTGACGATGAAGGTGGTGAAGATATAGAAGGGCGCGGTCTCGACAACCTTCAGGCCAGCCGCGATCAGCACTTCGCGCCATTGCGTGGTCAGCGTTTCGGTCAGCGGCATGCGCGAGACCTTGCCGGTAGCCTTGGCTTCGCGGAATTCCGGGGTCTCATCGATGCCCGAGCGAATCCACAGGCCCAGGAAGACCAGCGTCGCGCTCAGCAGGAAGGGCAGACGCCAACCCCAGGACAGGAAGCTTTCCTCGGTAAGCAGCACCAGAATGCTGGTGATCGACAGGGTCGCCAGCAGCATGCCGATCGGTGCGCCCATCTGAGGAACCGAGCCGAAGAAGCCCTTGCGGTTATCAGGGGCATATTCATAGGCCAGAAGCAGCGCGCCGCCCCATTCGCCGCCGATGCCCAGACCCTGAATGATGCGCAGACCGACCAGCAGGATCGGCGCCCAGATGCCGATCATTTCATAGGTTGGCAGCAGACCAATGCCGACCGTCGCCGTGCCCATCAGCGACAGCGTGATCACAAGCGTCTTCTTGCGGCCGATGCGGTCGCCGATATGGGCGAAGATCACCCCGCCAATCGGACGGATGAAGAAAGTCAGTGAGAAGGACAGATAGGACAGCAGCAAGGCCATCGTCGGGTCTTCGCTGGCGAAATACAGCTTGTTGAACACCAGCGCCGCCGCGGTGCCGTACAGGAAATAGTCAAACCATTCGATCGAGCTGCCGATCAGGCTGGCGATCAGCGCCTTGCGCCGATGGGCCGCGGTCGGGACATGTGTTGTCAATGCCATCTCCTCCTGAGGATGGGTGTGAATAGGCTGATCCGATGATCAGAATGTCTTAGGCCGTGACGGTCTGAGCCGGGGCCTTCAGCGCAAGGATGGCGTCCCATTGGGCCGCATCGACCGCGATGCCGTTTCGGGCAGCGGCTTCCCGCGCCGGATATCTTTCCTCGCTCGGCAGGCGGACCGGGCCGCCGGAACGGATCTCTTGGATCAGAGCCTCGACGCGCTGCGCGAAGGGGGCAAGGTTGCTGGCGCCCACCGTCGGGTCGATCACGATCAGGGTCTGGCCGGTCCGTGGGGTATGCGCGCCCGGATGTTCGCTCCAATCGACTTCGTAGGAATATTGCCCGCCGACAAGGGCGGCGCAGAGGATCTCGACCATCATGGCAAGGGCCGTGCCCTTATGCGCGCCAAAGGGCAGCAGCGCACCGCCGGACAGGATCGCATTGGGGTCCTGAGTAGGCGCGCCATTCGCATCCACGCCCGTGCCGGGGGGAAGCTGGCGGTCCTGCTTGGCCGCGACTTGCACGTCCCCATGCGCCATGGCCGAGGTGGCAAAGTCGAACAGGAACGGCCCACCTTCGGCGCGGGGCGTCGCGAATGCGATCGGGTTGGTCCCGTAGACCGGCTTGGTCGATCCGGGATGAACCACGACCGCCATGGAATTGACCACCGAAAGGGCGATCAGGCCCTTTTCGGCATAGGATTCGACATCCAGATACAGCGCGCCCAGATGATGCGAATTGCGGATGGCAAGGGCGGCAATGCCGTTCTGGCGGGCCTTTTCCTCGACCAAAGCGCGGGCGGCGTCATGGGCGGGCAGGGTGAAGCCGTTCCGGGCATCGACGCGGACGAAACCCGGCGCGGCATCCTCGACAACGGGGATCGCGCGGCCATCGACCCAGCCCGAACGCAGGGTCGAGACATAGCCCTCCATGCGGAAAAGCCCGTGGCTTTTACTGCCGTCGCGTTCCGCCGAGGCGCAATTCGTGGCAAGCGTCTGCGCAACCTGCTCGGAGCAGCCATTCGCGCGCAGCACGTCGCCAAGGGTTGCGACCATGTCGTCGAATGACAAATGTCGTCCTGTCACGTCTTTTCTCCCGGTCATTCTTGACCGATTTTCTGCCGGCAAGATTGGTTGAATTTCGGTGGCCGATCAGGCCCGCGCTACCCGGATATTTCTTGTATCGGATAGGCATCATGTTTCCTATAGTGAACAGAAATCGCGCCACGCGTCAAACGAAAACTTGATATGTCTAGACTAAATAGGCCGAGCGCGCCCCTTGACCGGCATTCCCGCGATTGCCTCTCGACCCGGGCGGGTGATAGGTTCGATGCGTCGCTCCTGGACCCGCATCCCCGTGACCGGGGTTCCCAGACAAACCGAGACAATGAACACCCAAGGGGCGCAAACCATGCCGACCGATGACGAAATTCGCCAGCGTATCAAAGGCTTCGGTCCCCGCATCAAGAGCTTGCGGCAGGACAGAAACTTGACGGTCCGTGACCTTGCGGCGCGTTGCGGGCTGGCCTCGTCGACGATTTCCAAGATCGAGAATGACCGCATGTCGCCGACCTATGACAGCATCGTCAGGCTGGCCGCGGGGCTGGAAATGGGGCCCGAGACGCTGATCGACGAGCGCGCCTCGCAAATGGGTGCGGGACGGCGCAGCGTCACCCGTGCGGGCGAAGGCATCCCGGTCCGGACCGAGCGCTATGATTACGAGCTGCTGTCCGCGGATATTTCAAGCAAGCATTTCTTCCCCATTGTCGCCACCATTCCACCCGGCCCCGCCACCGACCAGATCCGTCACCGGGGCGAGGAATTCATCTATGTCCTGTCCGGCTCGGTGCAGCTTCTGACCGAGCTATATGCGCCACTGACCCTGAAAGTGGGCGACAGCTGCTATTTCGACAGCTCGATGGGCCATCGACTTGTCGCGGTTGGCGACGAAGCGGCCAAGATCCTGTGGGTGGCATCCGAACTTAGCGTTCAACTGACAAACCAGACCGGGCAGGACCTGCCAAAATAGCGATAGATCGCTTTCGCAGAAGCCCACAACCCACGCCCACCATCGGATCACGTAGATGAGCAATATCGATCTTCCCGCCCTCGAAGCCGCATTGGCCGCCTTGCCCAAACGCTTTCCCGGTCCGGGGGGCGTCGCGGGCGTCGTCAAGGATGGCAAGGTTCTGGCCGCCCGAGCCTGGGGCTACGCCGATCTGGACAGCGCCCAACCGATGATGCGGGAAACGCGGCTGCCGATCTGCTCGATCTCGAAACAGTTCACCTGCGCCGTCCTGCTGGCCACACAGAAGGACCCGTCGCGGCTGGATGCCCGTGTGGCCGAGTTCCTGCCCGACTTCACCGGCCTGCTGCCGACCGTTCAACATCTGTGCGACAACCAATCCGGCCTGCGCGACTACTGGGCGCTGACGGTGCTGCAGGGGGCCTTGGCCGAGCAGCAGTTCCGGCGCGAGGACGCGCTTCCCATGATCGCGCGCATGAAGTCGGGGCATTTCCTGCCCGGATCGCAATACTCCTATTGCAACTGCAATTACCGCATCCTTTCCGAGCTGATCGAAAGCGACACGGGCGAGACGCTTGAGGATCTTTACCGCCGCATTATCTGGCAACCCGCAGGAATGAAAACCGCCGTCCTGACCTCGGATACCAGCCGTCCCGAGGATGGCGTCACCGGCTATGAGGGAAGCGACGCAACAGGATTTTTCCCGGCGCAGAATGCGATCCATTGGATCGGGGATGCCGGAATCTCGGCTTCGCTCAATGATATGCTGGCCTATGAGGCATGGATCGACGCGACCCGCGAGGATGCGGGCAGTCCATACCGCCGCATCTCGGCTCCACCGTATTTCGCCGATGGCACGCCCGCACGCTATGGATATGGGCTGGCCCATGTCTCGATTGCTGGTCATGCCCTGACTGGTCATGGCGGTGCGCTGCGAGGCTTCCGCGCCCAACGGCTGCATGCACACGACGCCCGATTGTCCGTGGTCGTGATCTTCAACCACGAAGGCAGCGCATTTGACGCCGCCGCCAGCCTGATCCGGGCCGCGCTGAGAGAGACGGAACCGGCACCGGTTCTGCTGCCGGATGGTTGGGACGGGCAGTGGATTGGCCCGAACGGATTGCTGACCCGGATTGAATCCGGTCGGCATGCGGCGGTCTTGCATCACGCGACCGGGGCCGAGAAGGTGAAGCCAACGCCCGAAGGCACGCTTGCCGCATCGACGGTGACGCTGACCCGCAATGGCGACACCATGACGATGCAGCGCCCCGGCGACAACTCGACAGCCCTGCTGACGCCACTTGCCGAGATCCAGTCGGCCGATGCAATCGAGATCGCTGGGAGCTATCACTCGGCCGAGTTGGGCGCGTCACTGGAAATTGCGGCCCAAGACGGTGCGGCCTATGTGCGTTTCAGTGGCATGCTGGGTGTAGGCCGGATGGAGCGGATGGAACCGGCCGGGCAGGACGTCTGGCAGATCGCCACGCGCCGCTCGATGGATGCGCCGGCGCCGGGGAATTGGACGGTCATGGTGCTTCGCGAGGAGGAAGGCAAGATCGCGGGACTGCGCCTTGGCTGCTGGCTGGCCCGAGAGATCGACTACGTCCGGCAGTAAGGGTCGGCGATCCTTCCGTCGCGCAGAGCAAGGGCGTGCCGGAAAACTTCAGGTCTTGCCCGGCTTTCCACCCACTCGGTGGATCAGTCGTCACCGGGCGCTGTCGGCGATTTCCGCCATCTCGGCGAAGACCGTCTTGTTCGAGGCTGCTGTCGTTTCGGTGCCCGCTGGAATGTTGTGGAAGATCGCGTCCTCGGCAAGACAGGCAAGCATGCCGTCAACGTCTTTCCGATTTAGGCCGAGATATGGTCCTGAATGACAGCTGGAAGCGGATGCACGCTCGTCCCTCTGAAATGCGACGGCAATGGCTGCCATGCCGACAAATCGGGTGACAAAGATATTCGCAGACGGCGACCGGCCTTAGGGAAAACTGCCGACCGCGCCACGCAGCAGAGCGGTCGGCAGTTCCTTGGTCAGACGTTCCCAGCCGCCATTTCCCGCGCGATGTGATCCGCCTGCCTGATCGCAAGGGCGACGATGGTCAGGGTCGGGTTTTCCGCCGCGCCGGTCGTGAACTGGCTGCCATCGCTGATGAACAGGTTCGCCACATCGTGGGATTGCCCGTTCTTGTTGACGACACCGTCTTCGGGTTTTTCCGACATGCGGTTCGTGCCCAGATTATGGGTCGAGGGATAGGGCGGGGTCGGCATGGTGCGCGTGGCGCCCACCTCGCGATAGATCGCCTGTCCGACCTTGTAGGCGTGATTGCGCATGGCAATGTCGTTGGGATGGTCGCTGAAATTCACGTTCGCCACCTTCAGGCCGAAGCTGTCCTCGGTATCGGAAAGCGTGACGCGATTGTCGGCCTGCGGCATGTCCTCGCCCACGATCCACATGCCGGCCATGTTTTCGTAACTGTCGAGCGCGGTGGTGAATTCGCGCCCCCAAGCACCGGGATCAAGAAAGGCGGCCATGAAGGGCAGGCCAAGGCTCAGGGTTTCCAGCTCATAGCCGCCGACAAAGCCGCGCGTGGGATCGTGGCGCGCCTCGTCGCGGATGATGCCCGCCATGGTCGTGCCGCGCCACATGCGCACCGGCTTTTCAAAGACGCCATAGACCGAGCCCGTGGTGTGGCGCATGTAGTTCCGCCCGACCTGCCCTGAACGGTTTCCCAGCCCGTTGGGGAACATCGTGCTGTGTGAGTTCAGCAGCAGACGCGGGCTTTCGAAACTATTGCCCGCGACACAGACAAGGCGGGCCTTCTGCATCTGCAGATTGCCGTCCTTGTCGAAATATTCGACGCCGGTGACCTTGCCCGCGTCGTCATGCAGGATGCGCGCGGCATGGGCGTGGTCGCGAACCTCCAGATTGCCGGTCGCCTCGCCGCGCGGGATGTCGGTATAGGCGGCGGACCATTTCGCGCCCCATTTGCAGCCCTGAAAGCAGAAGCCAGTCTGCTGGCAGGACATGCGCTCATCATAGTCGACGCTGTTGATGGCCATGTTGCCGGTATGGACTTCCTTGTAGCCAAGCGCCTTGGCCCCCTTTTCAAAGACCTTGTAATTGCTGTTGCCCGGCAGGCGCGGACGGCCCCCCACGCCGGTCACACCCAGCTTTGCCTCGGCCTTGTCATACCATGGCTGCATTTCCGCGCCGTCGATCGGCCAGTCCAGCAGGTTTGCGCCCTCGACCGCGCCGTAATTGGTCTTGGCCTTCCACTCATGGTCCTGAAAGCGCAGCGATGCCCCCGCCCAATGGATCGACGTTCCGCCCACGGCCTTCACGATCCATGCCGGAAGCCCCGAGAAATCCTTGGCCACCCGCCAGTCGCCCGAGGTGGTGCGCGGGTCTGTCCAAGCCAACTGGCCAAAGCTTTCCCATTCGTCATTGACGTAATCCTCGGGCAGGTAGCGGCCCCCGGCCTCCAGCACGACGACCTTGACGCCCTTCTGCGCCAACTCGTTCGCCAGAACCCCGCCGCCCGAACCCGAGCCCACGATGACGGTGACGCTGTTGTCGCTTAGTTCGAATTTGGCTGCTTGTGCCATGATCTATCCCCTCTGCTCACAGCCAGTCGATGGCGTCGAAACCACGGTCGATATAGCCGCCCTTCGAAAAGGACTCGCCCTCATAGCCAAAGATCGGCCAGACCTCTTTCTGGTTATAAAGGCCCGTCACCAACCCGCCGCGCAGGGTCTGGAAGAACTTGGTTTCCTCGATCTTGCGCAGGATCGCGACGCGCTCGTCCTCCCATCCGGCGGACAGATAATCCTCGAAACCAGCATCTTTCGCGGCCTTGTCCAGCGCCGCGATCCCTTCGGCCACCGCTGCCTTCTGCTCCGCGCTGTCATAGGATTTGACCGCGATCGCATAGAAGCGGTCGCCGATCCGGTCGTGGGGATAGATGTCGCGCGCCATCTGCAACAGCGTCGCCATCTGATGTTCGCTGACATGGGTGACCTCGACCGCCCATGCCGCGTTGGGTGCAGCGATGAAGCCCGTCCCGGCAACCGCCAGCGCCCCGGCCGCCACCGCACGCGACAACAGCGCCCGCCGGGTCAGCCCCTGCTTGCTGAGTTCAGACATGATCCTTCTCCTCCTCCCTCACTATCCGTCGCGGGCAGCCCTCCTCCGGCTGCCTTCGACGGTCACTTGTAGCGGCCGCCCCGCTGCAAAACCTCGATCTGGTACCCATCCGGATCGGCAATGAAAAAGAACCGCGCGATGACCTCGCCTCCGGGGGCAAAATCGACCAGCTTGCGGGGCGCAAAGCCCTCGGTCTCAAGCCGCGCATGGACGGCGTCCAGATCTTCGACGGAAAAGGCGACGTGGCCATAGCCATCGCCCAGATCATATGGCGCGGTCCCGCCCTTGTTGACGGTCAGCTCCAGCTCGGTCTCGCTCTCGTCATTGGACAGATAGACAAGCGTGAAGCTGTCGAAGGGCAGGCGCTCGGCAACCTTCAGTCCGAAGCAGCGGGCGTAGAAGTCGACCGAGCGCGCCTCGTCCAGAACCCGGATCATCGAATGGACGTATTTTGCCATGCTTTCCGCCTTTTAACTTGGTCCTGTCACAAGGCTAGTGGCGGGGTTCCGGTGTAAGGTAGTAACCGCATACTACACGCGCGATTTTTCCTATTCGGCGGCGGTCGCGGCCAGATGGTGATCCTCGCCCAGATGGATGGTGCAGGCGCAGCGCAGCAGCGAGGTGAAGTTTTTCGCCTCGCCATGCAGTTCAAGCACCTCGGCATGCAGTTTTGAGATGAACCCGGGTGTCGTCAGGCCCTGCCGCGCGGCAATATCGTCGAGTATCCGCCAGAATGCCCGCTCAAGCCGGATCGAGGTGGACTGTCCGTTCAGCCGCAGCCTGCGCGTCACGGTTTCGTATCGTCCGGGATCCTGTCCCGCAAAGACCTGGCACATCGCTTGATCTCTCCCTGGGCCCGTTGATCTTGTGACAAGCGCGTTGTGCGGTCAATGAGATCTGGGCGCTTGAGGGGATCGGTTTCATATCCCCGAGCGGGAGGTATCAGCGCAGCCGTTCGATCAATGCCATCGCGGCATGCGGGTTGCGCACCTTATGCCCGCTGATCACGTACAGATAGACGTCGCGCGGGCCGGAAGGTGCCGGATCGCCGACATAGTCCAGCCCATCGGGCACACCACCCGCGGCCCAGATGCGCGCGCGTTCTGCCCAGAGGTCCAGCGCCGCAGGGCTGTAGCCCAAAGGCTCGTCCTCGACCGTCCCCATGATCCGCGCATAGATGAAATCCGCCGTGGGATCGGCGATCTGCGGAAATTCGCCATCGGCGGATATGACCACCGCGACGTTATGCGCGCGCGCCATGTTCAGAAATTCCGGATCGCGGAAACTGTCATGCCGGACCTCGATCGCGTGGCGCAGCGCGCGCCCCTCATGCGTGGCGGGCAGCAGGTTCAGGAAGGCGCCGAAATCCGCGGGGTCGAATTTCTTGGTCGCCATGAACTGCCAGTTGATCGGGCCAAGCTTGTCGCCCAGCAGCATCACGCCGCTGTTGAAGAACCGCTCGATGGTTTCGCCAGCATCGGCCAGCACCTTGCGGTTGGTGGCGTATCGAGGGGCTTTCAAGGAAAAGACGAAACCGTCCGGTGTCTCGTCATGCCATTTCTGGAAACTCTCGGGCTTTTGGCTGCCGTAATAGGTGCCGTTTACCTCGATCGAGGTCAGCTGGCTCGACGCATATTCCAGCTCGCGCTTCTGCGCGAGACCCTCGGGATAGAAGCTGCCCCGCCATGGCTCAAAGGTCCAGCCGCCAATGCCGATATGGATCTTGCCGTTGCTCATGTTCGCTCACCTTGTCATGTCCTCGACAGGTATGGTGGAAGCAGAGGGGCGGATCACTCTGTTCCTTGCTTTCCAATCCGGGCGCTTGTGAGTTTCTGAGCACGAGAGGATGTCTCCTGTACCCAGCCGTGCAACGTAGTGCCAAACGCTCGCCGCAAGGATGCCATGTCCTTTTCCCAGCACCATAGGGAATCCGTCGCGCCGAATATAGCACGACGATCTAGGCGGGATCGCACCAGCCGCTATCACCCGACAAAATGACAGCCATGGTAACACGTGGTGTCGTACCCTGAACCGTCACGGCTAGCGTCGCCGTGGCCTTGGCAAGCCGTTCGTCTTCTTGCGCAAGGGCCGACCTACAGCGCTTGTCCCGCCGCTCTCGCAGTGGAGGCTGACGCTTGGAGTCGCGCGCGGGTATCGTCACTGATGGTGGGACACTGGATCGGGCAAAGCACCCGAGGGCAGGGTAAAGGCGGCCTCGCTTTCAACCTCGGTCGGTGCTGCCTTGGGCTTGCCGCTGCGGCGGATCAGCCATGCGACGCCCAGCAGGTCGATTGCGCCGACCAGGGCGCGTTGCAGGTTCGAATAGTTCGATCTGCCGGCTTGCCGCGCCCGGTGGGTCACGGGGCAGACCAGAACCTCCCAACCCTCGCGGCGGATGAGGGCGGGGGTGAAGCGGTGGATATGGTCGAAGAAAGGCATGGCCAGCCACGCCTCGCGTCGAAACAGCTTCAAGCCGCAACCGGAATCGGTCACGCCGTCATGCAGCACGGCATTGCGCAGCGCATTCGCCACACGCGAGGCAAGCTGCCGACTGGCCACGTCCTTGCGCTTCAGCCGTTGTCCCTGAACCAGACCGACGCGCGCAGCCGAGGCCGAGGCCAGCCGAGCGATCAGGGCCCTGATCTGGTCGGGCGGGTTCTGCCCGTCCCCGTCCAGCGTCGCCACCCAGTCGTGGCGCGCCGCCTGCACGCCGCTGCGGATAGCAGCCGACTGACCGCTGCACAGCGCATGGCGGATCAGGCGCAGGCGAGGCTCGGTTTCGATCAGTTCGCTCACCCGCGCAGCCGTGTTGTCCTCGGAGCCGTCATCGACGACGATGATCTGAAGCTTAAGGTCGGACAGCGCGGCGAAGGTCTCGGCGATCAGCGCCGCGATTGCGCCTTCTTCGTTGTGGCAAGGAATGACGACGGAAAGGGAACGAAGGGTCATCTGCACGCCTCGGTTTCTTGTTGTTTGCTTGGGTCGGGGGAAAGCCACAGCCCATAGGTCTGGTCGCGGAAGGTCATGACCTCGGACGGAGGCATGGCCTGCGGGGCCTTCGCAATCGGCATGGCCAGGATGCGCGCGGGGCACCGGGCCAGCCAGTCAAGCCCATCTTGCGGGCGGTCGAACAGTTGGACCGGCTGGCGCAGACGCCCGGCATAGCCGAATTCCCCGGCATAGCTGCGGCTGACCAGACCGATCCCGGCCGCCTCATGCGGGGCAAGGCGACGGGCCAGCGGGCCGGCATCATAGATTTCGGACATCCTGCCCAGAAACAGGACCGACAAAGACAGGGCGATCAGCGCGCTTGCGCATGCGGCGTTGGGACCGCCGCGCCAGACAAGCAGCAGCGCCAGAAGCACAAGGCCGCTGCTCAGAAGCATGGGGGCAAGCGGTTCGGCGGCGGCGTGCCATTCTTGCGGTCCAAAGCCCAGCATGATCGCTCCGAAGACCAGCAGCAGCGATGCGGGCAGGATGGCGGCCAGCCGCATTGACAGGCGCGCATCCGCAAGTGCCGGGGCAAAGGCGACGGCAACCGCAGGCAGCATCGGCAGCAGGTAATGCGTCATTTTGCCATATCGGCTAACATGCTGTATATTATTACTAATTATCCATAAAATTTTTGGGGAACAACTTAGGGAACAATGTTCCTATTCGTCGCGGGCCTTCTGGGCCTCTTTCGCCCGCGCTTTCTGCGCTGCAGCTCTGGCGTACAACATCACCATCCCACTAGTCTTGTGACCGGTGATTGCCATCACATGCTCGGCGGACATTCCCGGCAATCCGGCAATCTCGCTTGCCGCGGAGTGCCTCAGGGCGTGAATGTCCCAAGCTTGAGCCCCGATCTGTTTGCGGATCTTCATGAGCCACTTGTGAGCCTGCATATAGGTAACGGGGTTGCCGTTGCTCTGCGCGACAATAGTCAGACCACGCTTAGGTGTGGTGCGTAGTACTGCTGCTAGTTGAGCTGTGAGTGGTACATAGAGCGCTGCACCTGTCTTGCTTTGCTTTACGCTGATCCCCGCCCCATCCCAATCGGCCCACGTCATTTTTAGGACGTCACCGATGCGCTGCCCTGTCCCCAATAGCAGGTCAAAGATCAGCCGAGTATCCTCTGGCGCTGCATGACGAAATGCCGCGATCATCTCAACCGGCCAGGGGACGCGCGGTGGGCGTTTGCCTTTCAGGGCCGAAACGCCTTTGGCGACATTTTGATCAAGCCACCCAATCCTGACGCCATAGGCCAATAGCGTGGCTAAAGCGCCAACCTTTCGCGTTGCATCTGTTGGTGTGTCTTTGAGGGCATCCCGCATTTCATAGACATGGACCGTGCGAAGCGTTGCAGGGTCTACACTCGGCATTTTTTCCTCGAAGAAGCGGAAATGCCGGGTGTAGTTCCGGCGGGTGTTCGGAGAAAGTTCCTCCCAACGGTTACTGCCCATGTAAATTTGGATAAGGCCCTTGATAGTCCGCTTGGGCGCAGGGGGGCGGCCACGTAATAGTAAAGCATACTCGGCGGCAAATTCCGGCGTTCCCGGCTCTGCATGGACGCGGATGTTGTTGCCGTGCTTGCAGAAGTAGACATGGCGGCTGCGGCCACGGCGATAGCAATAGGCGGGCAGGTCTCGCTTCAACGCTTACCCCACTGAATCAGATCAACAGGTTGGACCGCGCTTGCCTCTTTGACCATGACCTGCGGTGGCATCACGTCGATCAATCCGGTCTTGGCGTCTACTTTGATAGAGAAACCCAGTGCCGCCCATTCCGCGACCGCCCTGCGGATCTCTATAGCGCTCATCGCAGGCTTATCTCTCATCGCCTTCCCTTTCATATCCGTTTGTTAGTGTGAAGCTGTGGGAGGGGGCCATCACGCGGCGCTCCTGATTTCGTCCATGGCATAGCCGCCCCACTGGTCGGCGCAGGCTTCCGCGATGCCCTCGAATGTCCTGCTGCGGATCTTCCAGCGGTCGGGGCCGGGCGAGGCGCGATGGATAGCGGACCATGCCCTGTGCCGCTCGGGCTCGATCGTGGCTTTCGGCGGGGTCAGCCGCTCGGTTGCCGTCAGTTCCGGCAGGCCGCGCAGGTAAAATCCGGTTGCCTTGAATGCCTGTTCACCGAACCACCACGGCTGGACGATCTGCGGCTTCGGCAGGTCGGTCGGCATCCGTTCGCGCGCGTGCTTGTGCATGATCGGGTTTTCGACAGCCACGCGCGGCACCGGGGCTTGCCAGCAGGTCGCGAACAGCGCGACCCCTTCGTCAAGCTCGGCCCACATGTCGTCCAGGCTGCGGCCCGGCGGCGGGGTGTGCAGCCAGCGCACGCCGCTGTTGCAAAGCCGGGTGCAGGGCGGATGCATCACCGCGAGCAAGTCCCAGCCGTCGCCAAGCAGATCGCGCACGTCGCCGCGAATGTGGCGGTTGCTGCCATCCTCGGCCGCCAGCAGGTCGCAGGACCAGACGTCATGCCCACGGGCGGCGAAGGCGCGGCGCATGACGCCCGAGGTCTCGCAGCCGATCAGGATCTTCATCGCGCTCACGCCACACCTTCTTTCATCGCGCGCAGCTCGGCGCGGATAACGGCGACAGCCGCCGGTTCGGCCTCCTTCACGCGGGGGATGCTGATCATGCGGCGGTGGCGGGGCTCAGTCTCGCGCCGGGCGTCAGGGCCGGTTTCCTCCCAAGGGGCGCGGTCCAGCGTCGGTTTGCCGCCAACGCGCGGGGTCTTGGCCGCTGATGGGCGGACATGGGCGCGGAAAGTGAGGCCGAGCTTTTCCTGCCAGTATTTGATCGTGCTGTGATTGATGCCCAGCTTGCGCGCGGATTCGGACATGGTCATGCCTTGGGCCGCGCAGTTCGCGACCTGATCTCGGACGGACGTCATGCTGCACTCCGCGCGGCTTTGGCTGCGGCAGGATCGCGGCGCAAATAGTCCAGATCGGGGTGTATCGGATCCACCAAGGCCAGCAGGAATGCACGCATCATGGCTATGATCGCACCATCACGACCGTCCACAGTTTCATAGGCCGCCGCCGCGAAGGTAGCAGCGCCAAGAAGGTCGCTGACCCCGTGCCGCTCCTTCGCGGTGAGTAGACGGCTTGTGCTCATAAGGTCATCGTAGGCGGTCAGAAGCTCCGCAGCGGTCATGCTGCTTGAGGCCCGCCCTTCCTTGGCCTTCGCGTAGACCTGCGCGGCTGGCATCGGCTCGGCGCAGCGGCAGGGGCTGCCATTGCCGCAGTTCAGGCAGCGGGTTTCGTCGGGGGTGATCATGCGTCACCGCCTTCCGGTAGGGCCAACACTTCGATCGCGACATACGCAACCGACCCGATCAGGACGACGATTGCGCCGATGATGCAGGCCAGCACGAGCGCGTTGCCGACGGCATTCAGAACGCGGCCCATCACAGAGCACCCCCGATGGCCCGGAACAGCATGGACGCGATGTGGCCGCCCCAGTTCACCGCGGCGATAACGATGGCGACGGCGATGATGATCCTGCGCAGGGACGGGATTGGGTCGGGGGCGATGTAGCCAAAGCCGGGGGCCGCGTCGGCCGGGCAGGCGTCATAGACCGGGATCGGGGCGGGCGTCGCAGTAAAACGGGGTTGATGCAATGTGCTTACTCCATCGGGCGTCCGGTGGATCAGCGAAGGCCTCTTCGCACCGGCGATGGGTTAACTTTACATATTGTAAATTTACGATCAAGTCAAAATTTCACATTATGTAAATATTGCTCCCGGTGCTATTTGCAGCTTGCCGTGATTGCCCCGCAGGCCGCAAAAAGCCCCGCCGGGGCGAGGCTAATCATCGGTTTTGGGGAGTAATCTAGTGTCCCTCAATCCGCCTCAATCCCACTCCTTCAGCGGTCGCGCGAGCATATCAGCCCACTCTTCCAGCAGCCGCGCCGCACCGAAGTCTCCGTGCTTTTCCCGTTCGTCGGCGGCCATCAGGACGAAGTCCGGCAGGTCATCACTCGTGATTGAGCCAGGCATCTCGGTCTGAAGGCGCAGTATCCCGAGGATGACACGTGCGGCAGCGGCGATCTGCTCGGGCTCCTCCGCGGTCATGCGCGATCCGTCATTGATCCCAGCCGGCAGTTGCGAGCCTGACTGCGGTGCCAGTCGCGACGACCATCAGCATGGTCGACCCGGTTGAAATCTCATTGTAGCTTAGGTTCACGCCAACCACCGCGTCAGCCCCAACATTGCGGGCCTCTCGACGAAGCTCGGTAAGGGCTGTCGTGCGAGCCTCTTTGAGGCCCTTTTGAATCGTGGCGCTGCGCCCGCCAAACAGGTCGCGCGCGCCTGCCATCAGGTCTTTGAAGACATGCATCCCGATAACGCACTCAGCGGTGATGATGTCTATCCTCTCAGCGATCTTCAAATTGGAGGAGTGTTCGGTTGTCAGGATGATGCGGTTCAGGCTGTCTTGATCTTCCTGCTGAGCCTGCGCCGATCGGCTATTTTTCGCGAAGATCTCGGCATCGCGTTCATCCTCCGAGGCGCTTGCTGCTGCCCGCTTTATGCAAGATCGGCACACCCCGGATTCCATTTGCGCAGACGGCACATAAGATCCGCATTCGGCGCACGCCATTACCGACATATCAGTTCCTCACCTAAACCCGCTCCACCAGCTCCGCCGGCAGGGCCAACTTAACCCGCGCGGCCCATTTGATCCGCACGTTATGCCGCGTCTCGGAGGCCGGGTTCAGCGAGATCAGATGAAACAGACCAGGCTCATCGCCGCGTTTCACCTGCTTGACCCAGACCATACCGTTAGCATCCTCGACAATGCACGGTCGGCCGACATCCTCATCGGGGACGCCTTCATGCGTGCAGCGGGTGTAAAACAGGACGTCGCCGGGCTGATACATCGGGGACATGCTGTCGCCCTCGACCTCAACCGCGACGATGCCTTTGGGTGGCCCGTGGCGCAGCAGCGGTTCCGGCGCGGCGACATGGAACAGGCCGTCACCCTTCGCATAAGCGTCGACCAGGGGAACCTGGGCGCCCGCGCCGACGCGGCCGGCAACGGCGATCGGGCACGGAGCGTCGACGATCAGGCTTGATGGCCGAATGCCGAAAACCTCAGCAGCAGCCTCAATGTAATCAGCATTCATTCGGCGTTTGCCGTTTTCGAGGCCGTTGTAGAGCCCGGTCGAAATGTCGAGCCGCTCGGCCATCTGTTCTTGGGTCAGGCCATGGGCGTCGCGGAGTTCTTTGAGGCGAAATTTCATGCCTTCGAACTGCATCAGTTTCCCTCTCCAATCCATAAACTCAAAGTAAAAATTCACTTGATGTAAAATTTACATAGTGTAAATTACTGGCATGAACATCACCGAACACATCGTCAACAATGGGCTGTCGCGGTCTCAAATCTGCGCGAAAGCAAAAATATCGCGCACCATGCTCAGCCTGATCGAGAGCGGGAAGCGCCAGATCGGCCCCGATCGCGCTCAGGATTTCGCGGATGCCCTTGGTGTTCCGGTCGAGTCCGTCCGTCCCGATCTCGCAAAGCTTTTCTCCTACCCCAACCCATTGGACCCGTCGCAGTCCTGACCCCAACTTTTCGCAGCTTCCCCAGCTGCTCCCACCACCCCAGAAGGCCCAGCCGTTTTTTTATGATTCAGATGTTTCACGAGACCGGGCGGCCATCAAGAAAACGAGGTTTCAGTTGTCTGAATTCAAACTGATTTTGGCGGCGCACATGCGGTCAATGGTTGCCCGCTTTGGTTGCCTCGACGCCGCCGCCGAGACCATCAACGCCCGGTTTGGCGCAAGCGTGAGCAAGGGCACCATCAGCCGCAAGCTGAGCGGGTCGCTCGACTGGAGCGTACTGGACGTTGCGGCAATGGAGGCGGCGCTTGGCGCCTATCCGGTCACGCGGCTGATGGACCAGGTCCGCGTGCAGGCCGCCATCTCGGGCACGATCCCCAACACCAGCTCCATCGCGCAAGCGGCGTCTATCTCGCGCGAAAGCGGGGAGGCGGTCGCAAGCATCCTCGCGGCCGAGCAGTCCAACTGCGCCGGCGACATTGTCCAGGCGATCAAGGAAATCGACGACGCTTTGGCCGCCATGACGGCATCGCGCGCGGCCCTCGTCTCTATCCTCGAACGGGCATCGAGGGCCTGACATGAGCGGCAGCCCCAATACCCAAACCGCAGCCGTGCGGCTCGACGGCGATATGGTTGAGATCCGCTTTCCTGTCTCGGAGTTGCACGGCGCGCGCGTCCCGCTGGGTGAGTGCCCTTGCCGCGCGCCCAAGTCGATCGCAACGCAGAGCTGGCGGCAGAGGCTGGCAACGGCCCTAGGGAGGCTGCAGGTATGACCGTCTATCGCTTCACCATCCCCGGCAAGCCCTACGCCAAGCGCCGCCCGCGTGCTGGCTACAGCCCGAAGCTCGGCCGCTCGATCACCTTCAACGCGCCCGGCAACGCCGAGGCTGAGGTGTCCGTCGCGCATTACGCGGGGCAGGCGATCCCGGCGCCGATCGAGGGGCCCGTCCGGGTCCAGATTGTCGCCGTGTTCGAGATCCCTAAGAGCTGGAGCAAGAAGCGCCAGCGCGAGGCGCTCGGCACACTGCACACGTCAAAGCCGGATTTCGACAATCTTTGCAAAAACTTGTGCGACGGAATGAACCGCATCGCGTGGCGAGACGACAGTCAGGTTGCGGACGTTCGCACGGTGAAAATCTGGGGCGAACGGAACGAAACGCTGGTCGAGGTCGGGCCGTGCCCGCGCGCTTTCAGCGGCTGGCAGCAGAATGACTATCGCGATCTGCGCGACCGCATCGTCGGGGATGAGGCCACCGACGAATGAGCCACGAAGTAATCACCCTAGTTTCCAGTCGCATCGTCGGCAGCGCGGCAGCAAAGGCCGTGCTTCTGAACATGGCCGACAAGGCCAGCGCAGGCGGCGAAGGTGTGTTCTGTTCAAAGGCCACGATTGCGGCTGAAACGGAGCTGAGCCTGCCCACGGTCAAGCGCGAAGTGAAGGCGCTTCTTGAGCGCGGGCTTATCCGTGAGACAGGCGAAACCCGCGCCTGCGCGAACGGCCACACCATCGTTTACGACATGAACCTTGAAGCGGTTTTGGCACTGCCGAAGTGGAAGGATGGCCGCCGCATCGGGGCAGTTCAACGCGATACCGGTATCACAGTGAACCCGGTTCAGGGTGAACCCGGTTCACCACGAACCCCCACCGGTATCAGGGTGAACCCCCACCCGGTTCAGGGTGAACCCCTAACCGTCCTTGAACCATCCTTAAACCAACCCCCTACCCCTTTGCGGGGAGTGGGGGCTGGTGGGGTGGATATTCATTTCGATGAATTCTGGTCTGCCTTCCCCAGCCAGATCGAACCCGATGCAGCCCGCAAAGCTTTTGCCAAGGTTCTGGCCTCGGGTGAGATCGATGGCCCGGCGTTGGTGGCAGCGGCCAAGGCCTATGCCGGGAGCCGGGAGGTCGGGCGTGGCTATCCGATGAAAGCCGCGAACTGGCTGGCCCGTGGCGGCTGGCGGGTCGCTGTAGCCGGGCAGGGGGCCGAGGCTGCTGCGCCTGCGGTTGCCGCCGATCGGGATGCCGTCGCCCGCCATTGGGCCGAGGCGGTCAAGGCAGGGCACAGCTACTGCGCCTCGGCCATCAACGCGACGACTGCGCGGCGCATGATCGCGCTGGGGCTGGTCACTGCAGCCGAGCTTCGCAAGGTCGGGGTGGCGGTATGACCTGCAGTCGCCAATCCCAATCCCTCATCAAAACCGAAACACGACAAGGAGCCTGACGGCATGAGTTTTCAATTTCCCCTGACCGCTGAGATGCTGGACTTGCAAGCCAAGTCCATGAGGGACGAGGCCGATGCACGGCAGCGCCTCAGCGCCGCGCTGACCGAGATGCAGGCCCTGACGGGTGAGGCTTGGGTTGCTGTTCAGGCCTCGCAGTTCATGCCGGGCGAAGCGCCCGCCGAGGATCTGGGGTCGGCAGCTGACTGGGACCTTATGGAAATCAAGATAGCGCCGCCCCGCGAGTTCATCAAAGGCGAAGCTGTCCGCGTCGAGGTTCCCGCCGACCCACCCGCCGCGACCGTGACGGAGTCCGACGCAGACCCGCGCTCAGTGGTGCCAGCCGCCCCAGCCGCCACCCCCTCTGCCGCCGAAAAGCCGAAAGGACAGCCAGCGACCCGCACAGCGAGCCGGAGCGATATCGACCAACTCGACCGCCCCAAGGCTTGGGCCGGGCTGAACAAGGCCGAGCAACGCCTTGTCACCCATCTGGAATCGCTGCCCGCAGATTTCACCCCGGCGCAGGATCGCCTGATCGCGACGCATCTGGCGCGGGGCATGGCAATCGACGCCCTCGCCGCAGATACCGGCTGGACCGAGGAGCAGATCATCGCCCGGTGGCAAAGCTTCCTCTTGCCCGAGATCAAGACGCCGAAAGGGGTGCTGACCATCGACGGCCAGAAATGGCTGCTGGCCGCGCTGAAGTACCGCACCGACGCCGCAAAGGCGGAGGCCGCTGATGCTTGATTTCAGCGATCCCATCAGGGGCGGGGCTGCCAAGCCGAGCCCCGAAAGCAAGCGTAGGCGCCAAGAGCGCCGGGAATGGGCCAAGGTTGCGAAGCAATCCGAGAGGCACGTCAGCAAGCAGAAGCTCAAGCAGATGATGAGGGGCCAGTGATCCATCAGCCAGTTCTGCGCCGCATGTCGATCAAAGCTGCGCTGTTCTGGGCTTTCTCGGTCGAGAAGGCCCAGTTGGACTTCGATCAATACGGCACCCACCAATTCGATCGCGAAGGCATTGATCCGCTTTGGCGCGGGATGCGGATGCAAGAGTTGGGTGGAGTGCTGATCCACGGCAGCGGCAGCTACGATCCCCATGCGGACGCGCAAATCATCGTGGGCGCTTTGGAGTATTTGACCTTTCAGGGCGTGATCACGCGCAAATTGGCGACGAGGGTCGCCGAGTTGGCGCGCGGCGACCGATCCGAGGATTGGGGAAAGTGGGACCGCCCGGCATGCATCCCCAGCGGCTGGGAGGTCAGCGACAAGGGCAGCGTCTATCGCTGGAAGACCCGCAAGCGCGAAAGGCGCGAGGTCAAAGGGAAGTTCTGCCCGGTCATCTATACCGGCTTTGAGAGTACCATCAGCGACAAGCGGCAGAAGTACCACGATTGGTGCGAGGCGCTTTTGCACCTCGCATATGAGTTGGGCTGGCGGCGGCTGCACACGATTGAGATCACCGCCGGCATGCCAGCGGTGGAGCCGTGGAAGGTCGCGGAAGGGCGGGGGCATGAGCCTCGCCCGGAAAACCGCCCATTATGTCACGGAGGGTAAACAGATGCCGGCCGCCACATAGCCGTCTTCATGGATCGCGCGATTGAGTGCTTCCGGCCTTCGATCCCCGCAGAAGAGAGCGGGCTATGCGATCTTCGTTATTGGGGCAGGTCAGTTGGCGCAGGGGAAGGACTGGTGGAGAGCGTTCAGTGCCAGAGAAGAGGCCGCGTGGTGCCGATCCTCGGGATGTTGCAGCAACCAGGTGCAGACGATATCTTCCATCTGCCCCATACTTACCCCTTTGGGAGGGCAAATACCTGTCTCAAAGCCTTCCAGTTCCTCCAAGGCGCTGTAGGCATCCCACACCCCCATCACATAGATCGTGGCCGCAGGGGAAGTATGATCTTGGCACTGTTCATGGAGCTCATTGCCGCTCTTGAAAGTGTCACCAGCCAAAACACTGCTCGTGCCAAGCGCCAAGGTAGCACCAGCGACCACTCCGATAATCCGCATCATAATTCCCTGCAAAAACCATCCGGTGGTATAACCACGATCTCCCCGCCAGTATCCGTTCTGGAAGGTCGCAAATCTAGCCGAGTCCAAGGTCCAGAAAGCCAGTTTATACGTCCATGATAATGCTTCCTTATGGCGAGTGATGGCCCGGATGTGAGACGTTCAGGTAAGCCGATCTAGGCCGCCGTGTTGCGGCTCGAAACGGGTAGGTGCATAAAGTCATTGACTGCCCCCCGCCTTTGTTGACATCTTGCCGTCACCACAATTGCGCCCGGACGGCAGGCAGCCTGTCCGGGCGTATTGGTTTTTCGTCATGATCTCTCGATACGGCGCCGCCCGAGCAATCGGCGCGGGGTTTTCTTTATCAGGCGATCATGTCGAGATCGACGGACAAGGCTTCGGCAATCCGTTTCAGGGTCGCAATCGAACCGGTGCGCTTACCTTGCTCGATGGTCACCAGCTGCACCCGGTTGACGCCGGATGCTTCGGCCAGGGCCATCTGGGTCAGGCCGCGAAACTCGCGCAGCACCTTGATCGGGTTCTCGCCGTCCACGATGCGGTTGACCACATCTGCGGGGTAGCTTTCTTCGCCCGCATCCAGTGCCGCCTTGGCGCGGTCATAGGCCTGCAGGTCGGCAAGGTCTTCCGCCGCTTCGCGCAGGCGGTCATATTCTTCGCGGGTGATCGTGATCATCTCGTTCATGTTCGCCTCCTATCAGTCATAAATCCCGCCGCGCGGGCCAATTTCCAGAACGGCCAGCACATTGCCTTGGTCGTCCATGATAACACGCCAGTCACCCACCCGAAGCCGGATGCCCTCACGGCCTTTCAGC
Organism: Paracoccus sp. PAR01; assembly: GCF_014851995.1. Taxonomy (NCBI): domain Bacteria; kingdom Pseudomonadati; phylum Pseudomonadota; class Alphaproteobacteria; order Rhodobacterales; family Paracoccaceae; genus Paracoccus; species Paracoccus sp. PAR01. Next base: position 77,360 of record NZ_JACVAW010000011.1, on the reverse strand, counting down.
ACCTTCACGTTGTTCGCCTGCGATGCCGGATCGGCTGCGTATTCGGCGATCTTCTCACGGACGCGGTCAGCCATATTGCGCGGCATCCGCGTCAGGGCTTTCAGGGCTGCTTTGGTGTAGGTGATCTGTTTCATGGCCATATGTAGCGCATAGCTACATATGTAGTCAAGAGCTACATTGCCGGATTATGCACTGATCCGGCGGTCTTTCCATTACCATCCGCTCGATCCTCCCCGAGCGGGGAAGGCTGACCCCGGCCACCTCCGTGCCGTGCGGGCCGCCTTCCGAAATTCACCAGCAAGCCGCGCGGAACCCGCCTTCAGCGGATCCACTGGACTTGGGTAACGTCTCGCTTTCTGGCTTCACCTAGGAGCCAGTTCACCACCTCGGTCATGTCATTGACCTGCCGTTGCAGTTGTTCGTTCTGCTTCTGCAGGACGCTGAGGTGATAGGAGACACGTACGCCTTCTGGATCGCGATGGGCGGGTTTAGGCAGCTGCAACCTCAGAAGATTTTCAGGGACGCTCATTCGTTTCACCTTTCCATCTGGATGAGCCGAGTGTGCCTCAAAAAGGTTGCCGGCGCATATTCGCCCGAAATTCATGAGGCCCGTGGGATTAGCTCGCCCCAGCGAGGGTTCCACTTGGCCCCGTGGTGGAGATAGGCCCCACGCCGGCAGTGATGCCATCGAAGGGGGCTGACATAACGTTGCTCTCGATCCGCTGCGGGCTTCGTTCCGCCGGAAGCTTCAAAGCTATAACGGACGGTGATTGTGCCGTTCGAAAACACCTCAAGACACGCCATATCGTCGGGAATGTCGTCAAGGTCGCGGATCTGTTCGAACTTCAACATGTGATCCTCCTCGCGCTGAACGAGCAGCATGGCACGCGCCGCGAGGGCTACCAAAGCAATACTGCATCGCGACTCACCTTAACTGCGAGCTCGATCATGGCAAAGCTGCCCGCCGGGCAGGCCATTCCGAAGTCACCCCCCGTCGATACGCCTATGAGATCATGGAGCTTGAGCACGTGAAGCCAGCGATCACTGCAGCCTCAGCCTCGGTCGAAGCCGCGTCCCCAAAACCATGCGGCAACTTTCGCCCGATCGGGCAGTTGGCGGCCACATTGCTGGCAGCGGCGAATGCCTCCCGGTGTGAGCCATGAGCGGCACGCTTCGCCTCACGGCGCATGATCGGGTGATGATTTCGGCGCTGTCGGTGCTGTCGCGCCCGGCGTTGACCGATCGCACTGACCTCGAGGTCGTGGTTGGCATCTTACGCGACGTGGTGCGGCGGGTCTCGCGCAATCAGCCGCGTCTCGCGCCGCTGATCATCGCGGCCGAGCAGTTCGTGGCCTTTCGCACCGTGGCACCCGGCTATTATGGCGGGCTGCATGACTGTGCTTGGCGCGTAATGAATGCATGGGACTGGCAGCGGCTGGCCGATGGCTGGGATCATGTCCGGAGTGGTGGGGCATGAGGGTTGGCCCGCTACCGATCAGGGATTCTCCAGTTTGGTTATTAGATCCTCAAGTGCCATCAGTTCGCGCGCGATGTCCTTGTCGGTCGGGTCGCCTTCGTCGCTTGCGCTTTGCAGATAGCGCATGAACGCCCTTTCTCTTTCCGCAGCCACGCACATGTCCGCGACGACACGTTCGCGCGTGCCCGGAAACATGTTTTCAAGCGTGTCCACCAGCGTGAGCACGGCAATCTCCAGAGCGCTGGTCGCGCGTCTGTTGCGACGGTTCAGGCTATTTAATGTGTCGATGTCGTCAGCCATTTTCGCGTCGTCGTCGTCGTCGCTTAGCTTCTGCTCCATCTCGTCGCGTCCTTTTTGTTGGCATGGGGTAGGTGCATCGTGAACCATGATCACCGTTTGACCGAGGCAAAAGCTCTGCCGATGACAGATGTCATTGCGCGGCTTGAACTGACCGGTCTGGTACGCGCCGGGGGTGAGTTGGTCGGGCCCTGCCCGCAATGCGGCGGGGGCGACCGCTTCGGCATCAACCTGCGGACGGGACAGTTCCTGTGCCGCAAGCAATGCGGACCAAACGCCAAGGGTGATCAGATCGCCTTGGTGCAGCATGTCTTGACCATGGACTTCCGCGCGGCGCTGAATTGGCTTTGCGGCCCGGCTGAGGGCTTGTCGGATGCCGATCGCGCCGAGCGCCGGCGCAAGGCCGCAGCCAACCAGCGCCAGCAGGACGAGATTGCCCGCCGCCATCGCGAGGCCTCGATCAGCTCGGCGCGTGACATCTGGTTTGCGGCCGGGCCGGCAGAGAACACGCTGGTGCGCGATTATCTGGCACGCCGGGGCATAGGCCGGGACCGATATCCTGTTCTGTCGCAATGCGTCCGCTTTGATCCTGCTGCGCGCTACACCATCCCCGCAGATCGTCCCGGCCAGTGGGATGTAATCCATGTTGGCCCGGCCATGATCTGCGCCGTGGTCGATGCCTCGGGCCGGGTGACGGCGGTGCATCGCACATGGCTGGATCTGGATCAGCCCAAGGGCAAACTGGTTCTGCCTGACCCGCGCAAGCCCGGTGAGACCCTGCCCTCCAAAAAGGTGTTGGGGTCCAAGAAGGGTGGTGCGATCCGCTTCCTGAGGCCACGGGGCGCGCTCGCGATGGTCGTGGCCGAGGGGGTGGAAACGACGCTTTCGGCGCTGGTCGCGGAACCCGGCCCGCAGGCCGCTGCCTATTGGTGCGGGGTCGATCTGGGCAATATGGCGGGTCGTATGCAGCGCGGCCCCGGCCTGAAATTTGCCGGCCTGCCCGACATGGGGGATGCGGATGCGTGGCTGCCGCCCGCTTGGGTGCGGCGGCTGATCTTTGTCCAGGACGGCGACAGCGATCCCGATCTGACAACTGCGAAGCTCAAGGCCGGTTTGCGCCGTGCCATGCTGAAACGGCCCGGCCTCACCGGCGCCATCGTCCATGCCGGGAAGGGCAGGGACCTCAATGACATCTTGATGGGAAAACATGATGACTGACCGCAGCGATGATGACCCGCTGGCGCAACTGCGGGCTGTGATGGGGAATGCCGAGGATATCGATCTGCCCGAGGGATTGGCGGATGGTTTCGATGATGCCGATCAGGACGACGATTCAGGCCGCTTCGATCCGCCCGCCGATTTCGGATCCCCCGCACCCCCTGATCCCGACGCGCCCGATATCCCGCAAGCTCCCCGTGATTGCGCCGAGCTTCCGCTGAATGATCACGGCAATGGCCAGCGTTTCGTGCGCCATTTCGGCGATGACGTGATCTGGGTGCCGCGTGTCGGCTGGTTCGTCTGGACCGGGCAGCGCTGGGAACAGGATGCCGACGAGATCGCCGTGCGCCGCCGCGCGCAACGGCTGGGCGGCTTGATCGAGCAGGAAATCCCGCATCTCGTGCTGGAGGAATGGCAGATGCGCAAGTTGGGCGAGGGCCGGGATCTGCGCCGCCGCGCCGGCGAGCTCGATGAGATCATTGCCCGCGGCGGCGATGAGGCCGATGCCGCCCGCACTGAGCGGTCGGCCCTGAACCCGCGGCTGGCCGATATCGACAATCTCGGCAAGGTGCTGACCAGTAAGCGCAAGGATCATCGCGGATTCGCCCGCACCTCGGGCAATACCGCCCGGATACAGGCGGCTATGACTGAGGGGGCTGTTGATCTGGCCCGCTATCTGGCCGTGCTGGATGCCGAGGGGTTGGACGTGAACTGCGCCTCAGGTGTGCTGCGCTTCAGCGTCGATCCGACCGGTGACATGGGTTTCGGACCTGAATCCAAGGTAACACTGCTGGCGCATGCGCGCGAGTTGCTGATGACCAAGATGATGCCGGTGGATTATGACCCGGATGCCCGCGCGCCAGCGTTTGAGAAATTCCTGACCCGGATCCAGCCGCAAACGGAAATGCGGGCCTTCCTGCAGCGTTGGATTGGCCTGTCGATGACGGCCCTGACCGGAGAGCAGAAGCTGTGCTTCTTCTACGGCGGCGGCGGCAACGGCAAATCCGTGCTGGTCGATCTGATCGCCCGGATCATGGGCGATTATGCCAGCACGGCGAAGATCGAGTCCCTGACCGGCCGCAATCGTCGCGGGGGCGGTGAGGCCACGCCCGACCTGATCCCGCTGGTCGGGGCACGGATGGTGCGCGCCTCGGAACCGGAGGAGGGCGAAAAGCTGCAGGAGGGCCTGATCAAGGAACTGACCGGCGGCGAGCCGATTCTGGTTCGGGCGTTGAACAAGGACTTCTTCGAATTCCATCCGCTGTTCAAGCTGACCATCAGCGGCAACCACAAGCCCGATATCCGTGGTTTGGACGATGGTATCTGGCGGCGGGTGCTGCTGGTGCCCTTCGACGTCCAGATCCCGAAGGCGGAGCGTGATCCCGCCCTGGGCGAGAAGCTGTGGGCCGAGCGGTCGGGCATCCTGAACTGGATGATCGCGGGACTGCTGTCCTATCTCGAAGGCGGCTTGCGCGAACCTGCGGCCGTGCTGGACGCTACCAAGGAATATCGCGAACAGTCTGACCCGATCGGGCTGTTTCTGGATAGCGCCTGCGTCGTCACCGGAGACTCGGCCGACTCTGTGCCGACCAAGGACCTGGTGCTGGCCTTCAACTATTGGATGGACCAGCGCGGGGAAGGTCAGTGGAAGGAACGCACCATCAGTCTGCGGCTCAAGGAAAAATCCCGGACATGGCGCAGCGCGGTCAGCGGCAAGGGCTTTGCCGATCGCAAGAGTCAGGGCGTCATGCGCTATGACGGCATCCGCTTCAGCGACCTGTTCAGGCGCGAACTGCCGACCGACATCGAGGGCCGGGTGACGTGGCGCGGCGGGCGCAACGGCTGATCGCGGGTTTCGGTATCGCCGGATCTCCGCACCTCTTCTTTGGGCGCGGCGATCAGGGAGGATGATCCTCCCTGCGGGGAGGATGGGGAGGATAAGGGGCGCGGGGGCGGATGCGGCAGAAACAAGGGGTTAGGGGACGTTTGGGGAGGATAGGGAGGATAGGGAGGATAAGTGCGACCTCCCGCATATGCGCGCGCGTAACTTGGGGCTTTGCCTCATCCTCTCTCATGTGCGGTGGTTGGGAATTATCCTCCCTATCCTCCCCAACTGACATAAGTGTCTGTTTCTGATACGTTTAACCTCCCCTGCTATCCTCCCTGCATCCTCCCTTTCTTTCCTTTATCCTCCCTATCCTCCCTGACTGAATTCAACGAAAACAAGATGTAGGGGAATGGGTAGATGGGAACGCAATATGATGATTGTTGCGAAGCAGCGGCGGTGAATGACCGCGCCAAAACGGCCAAGAATGAAATTGCTGCAAATAGTTGTTGACTGCCCCCTGCCTTTGTTGACATCTTGCCGTCACCACAATTGCGCCCGGAGCTGAGAAGCTCGCGGGCGTTTTGCATTTCCGGAACATGGCTCATGCTCATGCTCATGCTCAAGATCGCGATTGACGATCGGGCGCTGCAGGAAAGCCTGCGGACCCTGAGTGACCGCAAGATCCGCATCGCGTCCAGTTGGGCGTTGAACGATACGGCCAAGGATGTGCTGACGCATGTGCAGGATCGCATGGCCGAGGTCTTCGACCGGCCAACCCGGTTCACGCTGAACGCATTCACGATCCGGGGCGCGCGCCCCGACAACCTTGAGGCCGAGGTCAAGGAACGGCCATCGGTTGGCAGACGCCATTTCCTGAAAGTGCAGGAACATGGCGGGGCGCGCAGCCGAACCGGTCTTGAGGGCCTGCTGGATGCGCGGCTGGCCTATGATGGCATCATCACGGCGGTGACCCCGGCCTCCGAGGCGCGGCTTGATGCCTATGGCAACTGGTCGACGGCGGAACGCAATCAGGCGCTGTCCGCTGTGCAGGCACAGCGCGACAAGACCACGAACACAACCTCGGCGTCCCGCAGGCGCAACCGCAAACGCGCGGGCTTTTTCGTGCCGAGTGCGGAGAGCCAGCTCTCTGCTGGCATCTGGAAGCGGGCATCGGACGGGACCATCAGCAAGGTGCTGCATTTCACCCGCGCCATGCCGGTCTACGGCCAGCGCCTCGGCTTCTTCGACGGCGCGGCGGATGTCTACCAAGCGCGGCTGCCCGATCATCTGCGGCGGACCATCGAAAAGATGGCGGCGCGCGGGGCGTAGGCGCTGGACGACCGACCACCCCCGACCGGGCCTCGGGTCCTTCCGGGGGTGGTCGGCACGGGGGTCATTCACACCTCGATGGTTCCGCGCCCCTTAACAGTCGGGAAAGCCTTAACCCCCCTTAACAACTGATCGGTAAGAGGATGACCGGGCTGAACACAACGGAGCTCGCGGCGCGGCTGGCCGTGTCAAAAGCGCGGATCAGCCAATATGTCAGCGAGGGAAAGCTGGATGGCTGCTTTTCGGGTGAGGGGCGCGGACGGCGCTTCGACCTCGACAAGGTGGCCAATGCGCTGGGACGCAAGCTGCATCCCGGCCAGATGCTGGGAAACGGCGCGGCGACCCGCGACATGCTGCGCGATCTGACCCCTTCCGACGGTTCTGTATCGTCGCGCCCCCGACCTGACAGCGTTTTGCCGGCCAGCGATGCCGATCGCTACGAGATGGCCCGGACGCTCAAGGCCGAGGAAGAGGCGCGGCGGCTGCGGCGGCAGAACATGGCCGAAGAGGGCAGTTGGGTGCTTGCCGAAGAGGTGCAGCGCCATACGGCCCGCGCCATGAGCCAGGAGATCGCGCAGTTCGAAACAGTGATCCGGGATGCCGCCCGCGGGGTAGCCGATACCTTCGGCGTCGATTTCCGTTCGGTGCGCAAGGTGATGATGGACGAATGGCGTCGCTACCGCGCCGCTCGGGCCGATGCCGTCAGCCTCGAGGCGCAGTCGATGGCGATGACGGCCGCAGAACATGAGGACGATGTCTGATGGGGTTTCTGGCCTCGGCCGAGGCGGCGGTGCTGCGCGGCCTCGCCGCGGCATTGGTGCCGCCGCAATCGCCCGACATCACCCGCTGGTGCGAAGACAACATCGTCTTCGACGAGCGCTCGCCGATGCCAGGGCCGTTCCGGATCGAGAAATTCCCGTTCCTGCGGGAGATTCACGAGGTGCTGAACCCCGAGCATCCGGCGCGCGAGGTGACGGTGCGCGGCAGCGCGCAATGGGGCAAGACCGTGTCACTGCTCAACCCGACCGTGGCGGCATGGCATGAATATGGCCCGCTCGACAGTCTGGTGGTGCATCCGACCACCTCGGCCGCCACCGAATGGGTGCGCAACAAGTGGATGCCGATGCGTCGGCAGGCCGCGAGCCTGCGCGAGATCTTCGGCGAGGGGCGCGGGGAGCAGACGGATACGCTGTTCAATCAGGAGACCATCCGCCGCGACGGCTCGCTGAAGGTGGTCAGTGCCGGATCCCCGGACGATTTGGCCGGCACCACCCGCCGTCTGGTCATCATGGATGACGCGGCCAAGTTCGAGATGACGCCCAAGGGCGATCCCGAGAAGCTGGCGGAAAGCCGGGCCTCGGGCTTTGAGGATGCCAAGATCGCGCGGATCTCGACGCCGCAGATTGACGGCACCTGCCGGATCACGCGGGCCTTCGCCCGCAGCGATCAACGCCACTACCATGTGCCATGCCCGCATTGCGGCAACATGGCCCCGCTGACCTGGGAGAATTTCCGGCGCTCGATCGACCCGGAACGGTTGCATACGGCGCATTTTACCTGCGAGGCCTGCGACGAGGTGATCACCCACAGCCACAAGCAGGCCATGGTCGCCGGTGGCAGGTGGGTCGCGCATAATCCGCGCGGCGATCACCCCGGCTTTCATCTCTGGCGCGCCTATGTGCCGCAGCGGGATTGGGCCTCGATCGCGGTCGAATATGCGCAGGTCATGGGCTGGACCGGGCTGACGGCCGCGCAGGCGACCGAAGAGGAAATGCGCGGCAAGGTCGAGGCCGAGACCGAGCAGACCTTCTGGAACGACGTCTTGGGTCTGCCCTTTGAGCAGGCATCGAAGGGGCCGGACTGGGAAGCGCTGCGCGACCGCACGGAACTTGCCGAACCGGGCCAGTTCCTGCCTCGCGGCATCGTGCCCGCCTGCGGAGTGCTGCTGACGGCCGGGGCGGATTGTCAGGTCGACCGCATCGAGGTCACGATCTGCGCCTATGGCCGGAACTATCGTCGCTGGGTCGTGGATCATGTCGTGATCCCCTATCACATCGGCGATGCCGAGGGCCGCGAGGCGCTGGACGCGCTGCTGAAGGCCAGCTGGCGCACCGAACTTGGCTTGCGCCTGCCGCTCGACATGATGGCGGTGGACGAGGGCGGCTTTACTGAGGATGTCCGGGACTGGGCCAAGCGCCATCCATGGACACGGGTCATTCTGGTCAAGGGGGCATCCTCGTCCAACGGTCCGATCCTGCGCCCCCAGACGGACCGCAAGGCGAGCGGCCGGCAGGTCAAGCGCCAGAAGCGGGGCTGGATCCTGAATGTCAGCCAGCTGAAGGCGGATTTCTACGCTTGGCTCGCCAAGGAGGACCCGACCGAACGCGGCTATGTCGCCTTTTCCGTCGGCATGGGTGACGAATACTACCGCCAGATCACCGCCGAGGTCCGGGTGCTGAAGCGCGCCGCCTCTGGCGTCATGGTCTCGCGCTGGGAGTTGGTCGAGGCCAGCAGGCGCAACGAATGCCTCGATTCGATGAACTATTCCGAGGCCGCGGCCCGCAAGAAGGGCTGGGGCGCGATGACCGACGGGCAATGGGACATCCTCGAGGCCGAACGTTCGATCCCGGCCCCGGATGAGCAGGGTGACCTGTTCGACGCGGCCCTGCCCGTGGTGCCGCTTTCGGTCCGCGCGACGGCCACTGCGCCGCCGCCCGCGCCCGAGCCGCCCAAAACGCAAACCGAAGCCCGCCCGTCCGGATCTGGCTGGCTCAATAACCGCAGGGGGAAATGGCTGTGAGTGTCTACACACAGGATCAGTATCAGACGCTCTGCAAGATGATCGCCAAGGGCGTGACCAGCCTCGAGGTCAATGGCGAGAAGGTCACCTATCGCAGCCTTGCCGAGATGCTGCGGATCAAGGGGCTGATGGAAGCCGAGCTGGGCGCGACCTCCCGTGCGCCGCAGCTGCATTACCCGACCTATCGGAAGGGCTGACGCGATGAAGCTGCTTGAACGAGCCATTACGGCCGTTGCGCCGCAATGGGCGATGAGCCGTGCCCGCGCCCGCGCGGTGACGGCGCATTACGACGCGGCAGGCGTCGGACGCCGGACCTCGACCATGAAGGCCGCGCGCACCGATGCCGATGCTGCGGCGCGTCAGCGCCAGCGCATGGCGTGGTATGCCCGCGACATGGTGCGAAACACCCCCTTCGCCACTCGCGCGCAAGCGGTGATTTGCGGCGGGATCGTGGGTGACGGGATCTTGCCCAAGGTGGTGCTGGATCATCCGCGCCTGAACGATACCGCGCGCAAGAAGGTGCGGGATCGCGGGCTGAAGCTGATCGAGACCTGTCTCGACAGCTGCAACATCGATCGCCAAGGCCGGCAGAACCTTTACGGGCTGCAGCGTCTGGTCGCGAACACCGTGGTTGATGCCGGGGAATGTCTCGTCAGGATCTACCGCAGCCATCCCGACCCCAAGGCGTTGCAGCTGCAGCTCGACGTGCTGGAACCGGATTTTCTGGATGACGGCAAGTTCGGCTTTCTGGCCGACGGCAACGAGATCCGCGACGGCATCGAGTATGATGCTGCCGGGCACCGGGTGGCCTATTGGCTGTTCACCCAGCACCCCGGCGGCGACTGGTCTCCGGGCAAGCGACCCGGCATATCGGAACGCGTCCCGGCGGGCGAGATCCTGCACATCTTCCGGCAGGACCGTCCCGGCCAGATGCGCGGGGTGACGTGGTTCGCGCCGGTGATGATGCGGCTGCAGGATCTGGCCGATCACGAAGACGCCCAGCTGATGCGGCAGAAGATCGCCGCCTGCTTTTCCGCCTTCCTCATCCGGAGCGAGGGGAAGGGGGCCGCACTGGGCGAGCTGGGCCCCGGCCTGATCTACGAGCTGGGCGAAGACGAGGACGTGAAATTCGCCGAGCCGCCCGGTGTGGACGGTTATGACGAATTCACCCGTTCGGTGCTGCGCTCGGTCGCGGCGGGCATGGGCATCACCTATGAGGCGCTGACCGGCGATCTGGGGCAGGTGAATTTTTCATCCGCCCGGATGGGGCGGCTCGAGATGGACCAGAACATCAGCGCCTGGCAATGGCTGATGCTGATCCCGCAGATGATGCAGCCTTTGGCTGCGGCCTTCATCGACGCCTGGAGCGCCCTCGATGGCACCCAAATGGTCGCGGATCACCTGCCCGGAGACATCTGGCAGTATCTGCGGCTGGAATGGCAGCCGCCGCGCAAGGTCATCGTTGATCCGACCCGCGAGATCTCGGCGCTCGGCGATGCGGTGCGCAACGGCTTTGCCTCGCGCCAGCAGGTCGTGCGCCAGCTCGGCGTCGATCCCGAGCGGCTGAACGAGGAAATCGCCCAGGACCGGGCCGATGCGCAGCGTCTCGGCCTCACTTTCGACAGCGATCCGGGGGCGGCAGGCGCAAAGGCCCCGGTGCCGAGCGAGGCTGAGGAAATCCTCCGGAATCGCAAGTCCAGCAGCTAAGGAGACAGCGATGAACGAACTGCGCCTTTACGGCACGGTCGGCTCGTCCTTTTGGGACGAGGAATACTTCACGGCGCGGCAGGTGCGTGAGCAACTGGACGGAATGTCCGGACCTCTGACCCTGCGCCTCAATTCCGGCGGCGGGATCGCGACCGAAGGACAGGCGATTTACTCGGCGCTGCGGGCCTATGAGGGCGAGGTCCATATCATTGTCGAAGGCATCGCGGCCTCAGCCGCCAGCCTGATCGCGATGGCCGGCGACACGATCACCATGACGCTGGGCGCAATCATGATGATCCATGACCCGGCCTCTTGGGGCGTCGATGGGCGCGGCACCGAAGAGGACCACCTGCAGGCCGCCAAGGGGCTTGGGGTGATCGCCAGCGCCTATGCCGGCATCTATGCCAAGCATGCCGGGATCTCGGTCGATGAGGCCCGCGCGATCATGAAGGCCGAGACCTATTTTGACGGCCCCGCGGCTGTCGAGGCAGGCTTTGCCACCTCGGTCGAGGGTGAGGGCGTGGCGAGTGAGCCCGCCGCATTCGACTACCGCATCTATGGCCACGCACCGACCCAGCTTCTGGCTGCGGCGAGCGCAATCCAGCGGCAACGGCCTTTCTCTGCGGTGCTGGCCATGATGGCCGGCGCTGCAATTTCCACCGCCATTACGGGAGACCACACCATGGCGAACCCCCCAGTTTCGGCGGAGACCACCGCCGAGAACGAAAATCAGGATGATCGCAACGAGGATGACACCTCGACCAACGCCGAGACCCCCGAATCGGAGAGCGGCCCCGGTGCCGACACTCAGGGCGAGGATGACGCGGGTGATGCCGAGGCCACCCTCGGAGCGGATGCCGTGGCCATCCTGCATCTCTTCGAGCGCAAGGGGCTGGGTGTCGGCCCGGCCCTCGAGATGATCGGGCGCGGGCTGACCTGCGCGCAGGCAGCAGCGGAACTTCAGGGAACCCAGATGACCATCACCAACCGCGGGCCTCGGGCGCGCATCCAGCGCGATGAGCGCGATACCAGCCGCGTCGGCATGACGGGCGCGATCCAAGCCCAGCTGCAGGGTAAGCGCGATGTGACCGGTCCGGCCTCGGCTTATATGGGCATGTCCATTGTCGAAATGGCTGCCGCCTCAATCGGCCATCGCGGTCCGATGCGCAACTGGGGTGAAAAAGAGCAGGTGATGATGCAGGCCATGCATACCACCAGCGACTTCCCGGCGATCTTCGAGAACGCCCTGAACAAGCAGCTTCTGGAGAAATACCAGCTGGCCGCCCCGACCTATCGCCAGATCTCGCGCAAGCGCAATTTCCGCGACTTCCGCCCGATGCCGCTGGTCCGGACCGGCGATTTCCCGACGCTGCAACCGATCAAGGAATCGGGCGAAATCAAATGGGGCACCTTCGGCGAGGGCCGCGAGCAGGCGCTGATCAGCTCCTACGGCGTCGGCGTCACCATCAGCCGCCAGATGATGATCAATGATGAGCTGGGTGCCATCGATGAGGTGCTGTCGAATTACGGCATGACCGTCGCGCTCTTCGAGGAGCGCACCTTCTATGCTTTCGCCTTGGCGGCGGTGATGGCCGACGGCAATGCGATCTTCCATGCCTCGCATGGCAACCTTGCCTCGGGCGGATCGGCTTCGGCCATCAATACTGCGGCTGTCGCTGCGGGCCGGGCGTCGATGCGCAAGCAGAAATCGATCGACGGCAATACGCTGAATATCGTTCCGAACATCCTGCTGGTCGGTCCGGACAAGGAAACCGAGGCGGAAATGTTCGTCGCGGCGATCACGCCCACCGCGACGGCGAACGTGAACCCATTCTCGGGCCGGCTGACCCCGGTGGTAACCGCCGAAATCGCCGGCAATGCGTGGTTCCTGCTGTCCTCGGCCAATCCTTGCTGGATCCATGGCTATCTCGAAGGTGCCGAGGCCCCGCGCCTGCGCACCGAAGAGCCCTTTGGGCGTCAGGGTCTGTCGATGACCCTCGAGCATGATTTTGGCATGGGCGCTGCGGATTATCGCGGCGGCTACAAGAACAACGGGGCCTGAGCCCCCTGAGCTGACGGTGGGGCGCCTTCGGGTGCCCTTCGTTTTTCCGAAACCTCCTTTGAAAGGCTCATGCCATGGCAAAGAACTATCTTCAGGCCGGTGACAGCCTCACCCTGCCTGCTCCCGCCGCTCTGGTGAGCGGGGAAGCGGTGCTGGTCGGTGCGATCTTCGGGGTGGCGCAGGTTGCTGCCGCATCCGGTGATTCGGTGACGCTTTCCCGGACCGGCGTCTTCACCCTGCCCAAGACCACCGGGCAGGCGTGGACAGCGGGCGTCAAGGTCTATTGGGACGCGACCAACAAGCTGGTGACCACCACGGCGTCCGGAAATACGCTGATCGGCGCGGCGGTTGAGGCCAAGCTGGCGGCGGATGTGACCGGCAGCGTGCTGCTCGACGGTTCCATCCGCTGATGGCCTCGATCTTTGATGGGATGGCAGGGATTATCGCAGGTGTCCTTGGTGATCCGGTCATATATGCCCCGGCCGGCGGGGCGGCGCGCGAGATCCAGTCGATCTTTCGCGAAGCCCCGATCGAGATCGATGGTGCCGACGGCCAGATCGTCCGCATCGACGCCCCGACCTGGCGGGTCGGGCGCGATCTGGCACCCGAGGTCCGGCGCGGTGATCATATCACGGTGCCGGGTGGCCGCTCATACAAGGTCATGGTGGTGCATCCGACCGGGTCGCCCGCCTCGGACGCTTGCCTGATCTGCGAATTGCAGACCGTCGGCAGCTGAGGGGGCAAGATGGCGCATTTCCGCACGGATTACCGCAACGCGGTGCGCGAGGCGCTGACGGATCACAGCCATTTCAAGGGCTTCACCGTCTTGCGGGTCTGGTCGGGCGTGATCGACCACGACACCCTGCCGGTGCTGGGGGTGCTGACGCCGCAGGATCGCTGCGAGCAGGACAGCATGACCAGCACCCTGCGCCGGACCCTGCTTCAGGTCGCGCTGCGCCGCGCCGGCAATGACGAGGTCGAGGACGTTCTCGATCAAGACAGCGCGGTGATCGAGGCGCTGGTCACGGCGGCGCTCCGCCGTCAGGGCCGTGGCTGCTTTCTCGATGAGACCTCGGTGGTCACCAATACCGATGGCCAGCGCAATGTCGGCACGCTGGTGATGAGCTTCCGCCTGACCCAGTGGCTTTCGCCCGCAACCTTGCCGATCACCCCGGAGGGGTGACGGACCAACCAACCATCATCAGGAGGGCAGAATATGCCTGAGACCGCCGCCCAGATCGGCCTCGGTTCCAAATTCGGGATCAAGAATGGTTCGACCTATACCGATACCGCCGAGGTCAAGAACATCACCCTGCCGGGCTGGACCCGCAATACCGTCGATGTGACGCATCTGCAGAGCCCCGATGGTTGGGCCGAGTTCATCGCCGGGCTGAAAACCGCCTCGGACTGTACCTTCACCATCAACTGGGTCCCGGCGATCTCTGATCCGTTGGTCACCGCCTTCGAGGCCGGCAAGGGCGAGTTTCAGATTGCATTCCCGTCTGGGACGCTGGCCATGCAGTTCGCCGGCATCGTCACCAATTACACGCCCGGCGAAATCTCGCCCGAGGGCGCGCTGTCGGCGCAGGTCACCATCAAACCCTCCGGAAAGCCAACCCTCGCCACGATTCCGGCCACGCCGTAAGGAGCCGCCATGAATCTGAACGGACAGATGACCCTGACCCACAAGGGCAGGGTCCATGCCCTGACCGTCAACTTCGCCGCGATCTGCACCTATGAAGCGGAAACCGGGAAGAACGGCTTAACCATGTTGCGCCTGCTGGCACAGGGCGGCGTGAATGCCGGTTTGGTCAGCGCGCGCGATATCCGCGCGCTTTTCTATGGCGGTCTGAAGACGCATGATCCCGAGATGACGATCGCTCTCGCCGAAGAGATCATCGACACCAATCCCGACATGCTGCTGCAGGCGCTCGGGGCGGCGATGCCGGCCGAGGGCGACACGCCCGATCCGACGGCCAAGCCGGGAAAGGTGAAACGCCCGCGGGGGCGGCGGGCGAAGACGTAACCCTGGCACAGCTCTACCGGAACTTCCTGAAGGCCGGCCATTCGGGGGACAGGTTCTGGGCGCTGACGCCGCGCCTCTACGCGATCGAGATCCATGCCGCATTGGAGCGGTTGCGTCTGGACATGACCATGCGCAACCGCGCGGCATGGAACACTGGCGCCTTGGTCGGGGCGGCCATGGCCGGGAAGTTGCCTCGCTACGACGAGTTCTTTCCGGTCGAACCCGTGGCGACAGACACCACCCCGCAAACTGCCGCGCAGTTGGAAGCGGCCTTGTATGCCTTGGCCGCGTCCTGGGGCGCAGATGCTCCGTCCGGGACCTGACGGCAGCTTTCGGCAGCGTGCATCGCCGGCCATCCTGAAATTTGATTGAGAGGTAGTGGGAATGGCCACGAATGTTGGGGTTCTGAAGGCAACGCTGGGCCTCGATGCGGCCGGCTTCTCCGCAGGGATCGGCAAGGCCAAGGCGGAAATCGGCGGGCTGGCGAAGACGGCCGATGCTGCTGCCCGCGATCTGCGTTCCGCAGCGGGTGCCAATGCCAACCTCGTGTCGCAGTTCAACGACATTGGCGTCATGCTGGCGGCCGGGCAAAGCCCGCTCCAGCTGGCGCTGCAACAGGGCACCCAGATCAGTCAGGTCCTGACCCAGATGGGGGGCGGCACCAGCGCCTTGCGCGCGGTCGGCTCCGCTTTTGTCGGTATGTTGAACCCGGTTTCTCTGGCGACCATTGGCGTCATCGGCTTCGGCGCGGCGGCCGTGCAATGGTTGATGCCGGCACAGGATGAGGCAGGGAAGACCAAGGATGCCTTCGACGCCCTCAAGGACAGCATGTCGACCTATAACGACGCGCTGAGCCTTTCGCTGCTCTATACCGGCGAATCCGAGAAGAAATATGGCGAGGAGGCGCTGAAAGGGGCTGAAATCGCCCGCCGCATCATGACGATCGAGGCGGAAAGGACCCGCTCCTCCATCTCCGGCATCCTGTCCAAGGCCTATAGCGATATGGGCTTCGACGCATTCGGCGATCGTGGCATCAAAGGTGCTGGCCGGATCGAGTCGGGAAATGTCGCCGAGGCTGCACTGCAGCTTGGGCTGGGTGACAAGACCTGGAGCGATACGCTGCTCGGATATGGCGGCGTCAGCCGGGAAAACCTCGCCCTTGCCGAGAAGCTCGGCAATGCCATGCGCGAGATCTATGACTATGTCGCCCAGCCCATCCCGGAAGGCGGTCTTGACGACTATCTCGTCGGCCTGCGCCAGCGTCTCGACGATTACACCTCGCAGTTGAGCGCCCTGAAAGAGGCCGGCGCGGACGAGGCGGCGTTGAACGCGATCACCGCAAGCATGGTGCCGCTTCAACAGGCCCTGCTTGAAGGCGAAGCGAAACGTGCGGAAATCCGCGCCGCCGATGCTGCGAAGGCCGAGGAATTGCTGTCGACACTGGAAGGCCAGCTGGCGATGAACCAGCTGATCGCCGAACATGGCAAGGAGTCGCTGGTAGTCCGCCAAGCCGAGCTGGATGCGGAGTTTGATAAACAGGCCGCCGCGATCGAAGGACTGAACATCACCGATGCGCAGAAGGACGCGCTTTACGACGCGCTGGCCGCGCTCCATGACAACGAAAGCCAGACGCTGGCCTGGGCCGATGCCATGGCGCAGGTCAATGCCGAGCTGCAGGGGGCCTATTCCCTGATCTCGGACATGGGCGGCAGGATGATCATGAATGCCAAGGTCAACGCCGCCCAGGCGGTGCGCGATGCCGGGGGTAGTGCGCTGGAAGCCAGGCGGGCAGGCGAGATTGCCGGCCGAAAGCAGGAGATCCTGAACGGTCGCAACACCGTTGATTCCCAGTATTTCGGGATGTCGGATGCCGAGGTGCAGCGACAACTTGACGACATTGACATGGATGCGGCGCAGCAGGATGCGTGGTCGGCGCTGTTCACCGAACCGCGCAAGCCGGGCCGGGGCCGGAAAGGCGGGGTGGCCCGCAAAGGGCGAGCTGGTGCGGCGCGCCAGAACGAATACCAGCGCAGCGTGGCTGATATCCAGGGCGAGACGCAGGCCTATCTCCGGCAGGCAGAGGCCCTTGCTGAAGTGACGGCGGCTGGCGGCGATTGGGAGCGGGCTCTTTCAGTGATCGAGGAGGAGCAGAAGCTCCTGACTGCGGCGCAGAAGGCGGGTGTCGAGATTACGCCGGAGGTCAAACGCGGCATCACCGATATGGCCGAGGCCTATGTCGACGCCGAGGAAAAGCTTGAGAGCATGCGCAATGCGACCAATCGCGGTCAGGATGCTTTCCGCAATCTCTTCGGATCGGTCCTGGAGGGTGCAGACGCCGCGAAAGAAGCCATTGCCAACCTGCTGATGGAAATCGCCAAGGTGCAGTTCGCCAAGGGCGCGCTCGGCATCTTGGGTGGGACCGGGTGGGGCTCGTCGCTGATCGCCACCGCTGGCAGCCTGCTCTCATTCGACGGCGGCGGTTCTACCGGAAATGGCGTGCGTTCTGGGGGGCTCGACGGCAAAGGCGGGTTCCTTGCCATGATGCATCCCCGCGAAACCGTCATCGACCACACCAAGGGCCAACCCGCCATGGCCAACGTCCATGTCACCGTCGGCATGGATGAGAGCGGCAACCTGCAGGTGCGCAAGATCGCCCAGCAGGAAGCGGCCAGCGCGGCAGGCGCGGTCAGCAAGGCCGTGCCTGCACAGATCCAGCAATACGGCCGCAACAGCAGGAAGCGCTGACATGGCTTTGTCCGATCCCTATCCGCTGGCATTTCTGTCGGCGATCCTGACGCCCGTGGCCGATTGTGCCTTCAGCCTCTCGCGGTTCGAGGAGCAATCCGGCTCGGGCAACGGCCAGCAATGGACCGCGCAGCTTGCCACGCCGCTCTGGCAGGTGTCGCTGTCACTGGGCCCGCGCCACTGGGAAGCCGCCCGCGAGATCAATGCCAAGTTGCAAGCGCTCGGTTCGATGCGGTCGCTGCTTTTCGCGGACGGCAGTTACAGCCCGGCCAATGGGCAGGCCGCTGGATCCGGCGTAACCATCTCGGCCATCGGCTCGGATCGAACGACAATCGCGCTCACCGGCCTGCCTGCGGGATACCGGATCGCAGCAGGTGACCGGCTCAGCATCACCCATAGCTCGGGGCGATACTATTTCGGCATGTTTTCAGACCACGACACCGCCAACGGCTCGGGCGTGGCGACGGCAATCCCGGTCGATCCGCCCTTGCCCTTGCCGATCGCGTTTGGGGCTGCGGTCAGGATCGAACAGCCGATCATTCGGGCGCGTGTGCCGGCGGGCAATTTCACGCCCTTTACCGACCAGCCGGGCCGCCTGTCCACAGGCGCAAGCCTGACGCTGATCCAGAAGCTCTAAGGCTCCCTCATGCGCTATTTCGACAGCGGCTTCACCGCCGCGATTGCGGCTGTCCGGGATCAGGGTGTGGTCCCGGTCTGGTTCGCCTGGTTCACCGGGCGCGACCGGGATACCGGCGCGGCGGTGGATATGGGATTCTGGTCCGGTGACCACGACTACGCGCTGAACGTCGCAATGCCTGACGGCAGCGGGGCGGAGACGCGGACCTATATCGGCGGCTGCGGCCTGTCGGTCTCTGGCCTCTATTACACCGCCGACCTGACCGACAACGCGATCACCGTGGCGCTGAGCCAGATCGCCGATGCCGCGCAATACCTGATCCGCGGCCTCGATCTGCGGCTGGCGCAATGCGAGATCCACGCCACGTCCCTGACCGGGGCCGCGCTGGTCAGCGCGCCACAGTTGCAATTCGTCGGCATTGTCGATGAGGGGCCAATTTCAACCCCGTCCGTAGGCAGCGACGGCGGCATCAGCCTGTCGATCCGCTCGGAAATCATGGCGATGCTGACCGCAACCAATCCCGCGAAATCTTCGAATGCGCATCAGAAGCGCCGGAACCCGGCCGATCTGTTCTGCAAATTTGCCTCGACCATCAACAGCCGGAAAATCCAATGGTATCGCGACCCGGACAACTGATGCGCCTGCCGGACTGGCGCGCGCGGCTGGCAGCCGAAATGGACCGCCAGCGCCGCGACCCCTTTGCGTGGGGCAAGGCCGATTGCGCCCTTGGGCTGGCCGCTGGCGCGGTCAAGGCGCTGACCGGGGCCGACCCGTGTACCAGCTGGCGCGGCAGCTACAAGACCGCCGCAGGGGCGCGCCGGGCGCTGCACAAGCGCGGCTTTTCCACGCTGGCAGATGCCGTCGCCGCGATTGCCCCCGAAATACACCCCGATGATGCCGACGTTGGCGATATCGGCGTGATCGAGAGCGACGGCCCGATGAAACAGGCGCTCTGCGTCGTCGATGCCGCTGGCCTCATCGTCATTACCGAAAGCGGCCACGGCCGCCGCCCCCGCGAGGACATGCAGCGGGCGTTCAAGGTCGGATAGGACCCCCATGCAATTCATCCTGCATTTCCTGCTAACGCTGATCGTCTTCGCCGGGCCGGTCGCGGCTGACCCGATCACCGCCATGGCGACCTTCATCACCTCGGTGACGGGGGGCGCGATTGCCGGAGCCACCGCCACCGCGTTGGCACAAATGGCCTTCGGCATCGGCGCGAACCTACTTGCCACCGTGCTGGGCAAGGCGGTCGCCGAACGTCCGGCGGTTGACGTGCAATTTGAAGTGCAGCTCGGCGACGACACCGATCTGTCCTTCATCGTCGGCGACTATGCCACAGCCGGGAAACGCAAATATGTCGGCAGCTGGGGCAAGAACACCCGCTACATCACCGAAGTCATCGAGTTCTCGGCCCTGCCGGTGCCGGGCGTGCAGACTGTCTGGTTCAACGACGAGCTGGGCGACATTCGCTTTGACCAGCCAGAAATGCGCGACGGCTTCCTGCAGGGC
Source organism: Paracoccus sp. PAR01 (assembly GCF_014851995.1). NCBI lineage: Bacteria > Pseudomonadati > Pseudomonadota > Alphaproteobacteria > Rhodobacterales > Paracoccaceae > Paracoccus > Paracoccus sp. PAR01. The sequence continues at coordinate 57,722 of NZ_JACVAW010000011.1, read as the reverse complement.
TACCCGGTCAAGAATTTCTCCGAGGGCGTCGGCGGCATCGATGAGCGTGACCGCTGCTGGATCAAGTTCATCGACGGCACCCAGACCTCTGCCGACGGCTTCCTGATCAGCCGCTTTGGCGAGGACGAGGACTACCCTTGGACCGCTGCGATGATCGGCACCGGCAAGGCCTATGCCGTCCTGACCTATTACTACGACCCCGAGTCGATGACCGCCCGGCCTGACGTGCTGATCCAGCCGCAGCCGCTACCCATGTATGATCCGCGCAAGGATAGCAGCACGGGCGGCAGCGGGTCGCATCGTTGGGGCAATCGCGCGACCTATGAGCCGAGCCGCAACCCGGCAGTGATCTCCTATAACATCGCCAGGGGCATTTATTTCGGCAACGAATGGGTATTCGGCGGCAAGAATCTCGCCGCTTGGCGGCTGCCGCGCTCCGCATGGGTCGCGGCGATGAACGCTTGCGCCCGCAGCGTGACCCTTGCCTCGGGCGCGACCGAACCAGCCTACCGCTGCGGCCTCCAGATCGAGGCCAGCATGACTGGCGCCGACGTGCTGGAGGAAATCGGCCGGGCCGCCAATATGCGCTTCGCCGAGACCGGCGGCATGTTGGTGCCGCTGGTTGACCTGCCCGGTGCATCGGTCTTTTCGTTCACGGACGGCGGTATCCTGATCACCGAGGGGCAGAGCTATAAGCCGTTCAACAGCTTGGGCGACACCTACAACGCGATCAGCGCGACTTATCCCGAGCCGAACGAAAAGTGGTCGACCAAGGATGCAAAGGAGTTCATCCACGCGGCAGCCACGGCCGAGGATGGCGGGCGATATCTGCCGGTATCGCTGAGCTACCCTGCCGCACCCTATGCCCGGCAGGTTCAGCGCCTGATGCGTGCACAGATGCAGGACTTCCGGCGCTTCCGTGCGCACCAATTCTATCTCTCGGCCGAGGCTTACGCCCTTGAGCCGCTGGACATGGTGTCGTGGAGCTCGGCCCGCAACGGCTATGTAAACAAGCGCTTCATCGTCGAGAGTGTCGAGAAGACCCCCGGCATGCGGGTGCTGGTCTCACTGCGCGAGGTCGATCCTGGGGACTATGACTGGTCCAGCGACTTCGAGCTTGACCCGGAAATCGTCATCCCGAAGCCGGTGCGCCCGTGGACGCAGGTCATCTCGGGGTTCTCGGCCTCGGCAGTGATCCTGACCGACAGTGCCACCCGCGCCCGCAGCGTGGCCATTCGCGCGTGGTGCGATGGCGATGAGGTCGGCGTGACCGCGATCCGGTTGCAGGTGCGTAAGGCGGGCGAAACGGATGCCTCGATCGATGCGATACGGCCTTGGGATGAGCCTTACTCCTGGCACATCCATACCGTGCAGCAGCGCACCACCTATCAGATCCGCGCGCAGTTGCGGTCCCGCCTGACGGCGCGCACGCAATGGACCGGCTGGCTGACCGTCACCACCGGTGCAATTTATCTGGGCGAAGACGATTTCGTTGATGGCGTCACCGGGCTTTTCGAAAGCGCTGGGATGAAGCCCACTCGCGATATCCTCGACCGCTCGGTGCCCGGCAACTACGTTGGGGAACTTGCGTGGTCGCGCGCCGACAGTCGTCTCTATCGTTGGAACGGCACTACATGGGTCCACTTCATTCAGGAGAGCGTTCAGGGCATTCTTGACCAGACCGCATTCGCGGCAGGCCTGCGCGTGCCGAAGGTCATCACCGGCACCTTGCCCGCGACCGGGCAGAGCGTCGGCGATCTGGTCTATCGCACCAACGATGGCTTCCTTTATCGGTGGAACGGAACCGTTTGGACGGCCGAGGTTGCAGCAAACCAGATCGTCGGGCAACTGATCGCGGGTCAGATTCAGGCCGGCGCGATTGGGGCCGAGCAGCTGGCGGCGAATGCCGTCTCGGCCAAAAATCTGCTGGTCGCGGATTTCACCAACCTGATCCCGGATAACCAGCTGCTGGACCGGGGATCGTGGAGTTTCGCGCAGGGCGATGCGATTGATTTTCAGACCACCTCGGTCGGGTCAGTTTTCAGCAGCCTTGGTTACCTGCGCTTTCGAGGCGCGGATGCAGGCGCCAATCTTGCCCGTGCTACCAGTCTGGAATTCCCGGTCGAGGCCGGATCGGAGTTTCACTGCCAGCTGACGGGGCTCCGCACGACCGGGACGACCGGCCAGTTCGTCGCTCGCTTACAGTTCAGCGATGCCGATGGCGCCTTTATCGGCGGCGGCACGGCCTTCTTTGACCGCAGCTATTCGGGCGGATCGCATACCGGCGCGGCCACCCAGTCGGCCAGCGTCGTCGCTCCGGCTGGAGCGGTGGCCGCGCGTGTCCTGCTGACGCTTTCGGCGGGCGCGGATGGCAACTGGCAGGTCGGGACGCCGATCGTGCGGCGCAAGAACGGTGGCGAGCTGATCATCGAAGGCACGCTTCGCGGGGTGCATTTCGAGTTCGAGACGATCACCGGCGGGCTGCTGGCCACGACCGGGATCATCACGCGCTCGGCGCAGATCGACGATGCGGTGATTGCCCGCGCGCATATCCGTGAGCTGGCCGTGGATACGCTGCGGATCGCTGATAACGCGGTCACCATCCCGGTTAGTCAGTCGCTATCGAGCACCCTTGCTGGTGATGGCGGTTGGCGGACGGCAAACACCGTCACGTTCACCATGCCCTATGCTGGCCAAGCGATGATCATGTGGTTCGCCAGCCAATACTATGACAGCCAGAGCAATCAGGATGTCGGCATTCGGCTGGCGGTCGACGGCAGCATCGTGTGGTCGCGCACGACGGGCGGGCTTGAAACTGACTGGCTCAGCATGGGCTGGAGTCAAAACTTGACCGCAGGTTCTCACACGATCCGGGTGGACTGGCTCGGCGAAAACTCGAACCTCAACATCCAGCAGCGATCCTTGATCGTCCAGGGGACCATGAAGTGAGATACGCAATCTGCGATTTCAACGGGATGATCATCGGCGAGGGGGAGTTTCCCGAGCTGGCCGATGCCGAGGCGTCATGCTCCGGCTTCGGTTGGGTTCACCCTCTGGTACCCGGGGAAAACGTCACCCCCGGTGCGCAATATATCCAAGGTGGCGCGGTTCTGGACCTGCCGCCCAAGCCCGCCCCGCATCTGGTCTATGACCGGGCGCAGGGGGCGTGGGTGGACCCTCGCAGCGCGGCGGATTGGGCTGCTGCCCTTTCCACCCGCCGCGCGGTCGCGTCCATGGCCCGGCTCGATTTCGTGCTGGCCTGCACAGAGCGCGGCATCCTTTCGCAGGATGATGCGCTGATCGCGGTGGATGGCGGCTTCCCGGCCGCCTTTCAGGATATCGTCGCGGCACTCCCTTCTGATGCGCAGTTCGAAGCACGGCTGCGCTGGAAAGGCGCGGTCGCGGTCGATCGGATGAGCAGCCTGATCATCGGCCTCGCAGACGAGTGGCAGCTCGATCAGATCTTCGGCCTCGCATGGCCGCCGCCGCTCGCCTCATGGCCCGACGGCCAGCTGCATCCCTGACCTTCCGCCCCGCCATCGCGCGGGGCTTTTTCATGGACTCTGACAATGACGATTATCAGTCACCGGCGCGGTGCACGGCGCATCTACACCTTCGATCCCGAAGACGAGAACGGCCAGTCGGTAGATAGCGATGGTGTCACCGGCGAGCTACGCGTTTCCGCGCGCGATACCTGCATCGCCCTCCCGATCGACAGCGCGCTGGAAGTCAATTTGCAGCCGCTCGACGAACCTGCAGGCGACTATGTGGCCTCGGTCTATCTGGATTGGGGCGAAGGCCTCGAGTTCGAGGGCGATATTCTCATTCGAATTTCGGAGGGCTGCTGATGGCAGGCCAAATCAGGCTTCGTGTATCGAAACGCGGTCCGCGCGGCGCAATCGAGCCCGAGGACCGCGAGCGCTTCGACCGCGCGGCCGAGCTTGGCGACAATCTCGCCGCCACAGTCGAGCAGGTCGAAGGCAATCGGTCGCAGTCGCAGGAGGCGGCCGGGACTGCCGTTGACGCGGCTGGCGCGGCCGGGCAGCACGCCGGGACCGCCTCGGCGGCGGCGGGTCGTGCGGCGATTGATGCGGAAGCTGCGGCCGAGGGGCGAGCGGGGGCTGTCGCGGCCAGCGATCAGGCGGCCAATTATGCGGCCGCCGCTGCTCAGGGTGCGCGCTTCAGTGACACCATCGCGATCGGGCGCGCTTCCGTGGCGAACGGTGAAACATTCGGGGTGCGCGCTGGCGGCACGGACGGGCTGCTGCGTCCGACCGTCTATCGCCGCGACAGCGCCACGACGCATACGCCGGTGGTCGAGCTGGCGGATAACAGCGAGGTCGTGGCGCTGTCGGCGCGCGTCGGGGCATCTGGCAACAATTTTCTGCTGGTGGCCTACGACGATGCCGGCACACCCGTGGCCTATCTGGACGACATGGCTGAATGGCATCTGGCGCGGCTCGGTTCCAAATCGCTGCAACAGCACATCATTGATGCCAATGAACAGATCGGCCGGGCCCAATCGGCAATCACCAGCATCGACCTGACGACCAGCACCGCTCTGTGGCGGGTCCTGACCAGCGATGGCCGCTCGCCCTTCCTGCTGGACGATCTGGGCAACCTCTATCTGGCCCGGCTGGGCACGAAGCCGCTGCAGCAGCATATTCAGGCCGCGCAGGAAAGGCTGGTCGAGGCGGCCCCAGCGATCGAGAGCGTGCAGCGCGTGGCCTCGCCGCATATCCGCCGCATGACCTCGGCCGAGGGGCATGTGATCGAGCTGACCGACGAGCTGGGCAACTGGTATCTGCCGCGCCTCGGCGGCAAGGCAGTGCAGGATCACATCCTGCAAATGCGCGACAAGTTCGCCGAGCTGCCCGGCAACGCCGTCAAGGAAATGCTGAAGCGCCGCCGGGTCTATGACGCGGTGCATGATTTTGCTGTCCCGAATGACGGCATCACCGATGCCTCGCCAGCGGTTCAGGCGGCTTATGATTTCCTCGGCGCGCAGGCGAACATCCTCGGGCCGTCAGTGCTGTATTTCCCGCAAGGGGTTTTTCGCCTCGACGCCTATATCACCCCGAAAAGCAATGTGACGACCGTCATGGCTGGCTGGGGTAAGAGCCGGTTCCTGCCTACCGGCATCCAGTCGGCATTTCTGCGCAACGCCTCGCCGCCGCTGACGCGGGCCAACTTTATCGATGTGGAGATCGACGGCACCGAACAGTTCTATGAGGGCGGCCCACGCGTATCGACCAAGGGCATGTTCTTCCAGCGTTGGGCTGATTGCCAATTCCTGCGCTGCTACATCCACGACACCTGGGCCACCGGCCTCGGCATCGACTTTTCGGCGGATGAGGGGGCGAGCGGCGCGCCGGGCGGATCGTGGATCATTGACGGCCGGTTCGAGGACTGCGGTCGCGGATCACAGTTCAACGATCCGGGGTCATCCGGGATCGGGATTGGCACCGGCAAATATGCCAAGGAACCGCTGATCATTTCGCGCAATATCTGCCGTGGGAACCGCAACTTCGGCATCTTCTTGGAGCGGCAGCACTCGGCCACCGATCTCTATATCGCGCGCCAGAACATCATCACCGAGAACATCTGCAGTGAGAACGGCGCGGGCATTGGCGAGGTCGGCGCGGGCAGCACCGTGCTGAACAGCAACCAGTGCAACGATAACGTCCTGTTCGGGATCTATCTCTACGGCGGCACCATCGGCGGATCGAACGACGGCCCGCATCCGGGTATCGAGACGATGGTGTCGGAAAACGTCGCGATCGGGAACGGTTCGGACGGGCTGCGCTGGGATGGCACGCTCAACAAACCCGCGATCACGACCGGGTTCTACACCAACCACAACCAGTTCCACCGCAATGGCGGCGCAGGGATGCGGTTCATCGGCAAGATCGGTCAGGAGATGGTCGATTTCGCGCTGAGGGGTGACGAGATCAAGGGGAACGCCCAAGGCGGGATCGTCCTGCAGCAGGGCAGCTTCCGTGGCTTCGACATCCTCCACGCCCGGATCATCGACAATACCGGCGTGGCTTTGCAGATCGACGCGGCGCTGGCCGATAGCCGCATCCTCGGCCTGACTGCCCGCTCCACTCTTGGGATGGCGTTGCAGACCACGGCCATCTCTGGGCTCGGCGCGCTGACCAATGTCGATATCAGCGAATGCGTCCAGACCGGGCACGCCACCCCGAACGCCCTCACCGGGGTGCAAACCAACATCACGCTGGGTCGAAATCCCGGCTTCACCTTCACGTAAAGAGGACGCCATGGCTGTCATCCTGCGGTCCAACATGCCCTATCGCGGTGCTATTGCCGACCTACCTCCGATCAATGCGCCCATGCCTGCCGATGCTGCGCTCTATGCTGATTTTCTCAATGACCTGCATATCACCGCAGCCTATCGCGGGACCGAACCGGCGCAGATCTTCGACTTCTCGGGAATGCGCGAGCGTTTCCTGCGCAATGTTGACGGCGGCTATGCGCAGGCCGCTGCGGGGGCGGCGGGGCGGGTCGAGTATAACGCAGCGGGCCAACGGCTCGGCATGCTGCTGGAAGGGTCTCAGAGCCAGTTGATCACGGCGGCACAGCGGCTGGACCTGACGCAGGCCGCCGCATCGGGCGTTGCCGTCGCGGCGGGCGCGCTGCCGACGAACCTTTGGGATCGCTGGTATACGCTGACCCCATCCGGGGACGCGGCGCATGATCTGGCCTTTGCGTCCACCGCCTCCCTTGCCGCCAACACCCGGCGCGGCTTCGCGATTGAACTGAAAACGGCCGGGCATCGCTATGTGCAGCTTTCGAGCGGCGCGGCCGGGGATGCGGATGATTACGCCAACTTCGATCTACAGACGAAGGCGGTGGTCAGCCAAGGTCCTGGCATCGTCTTCGCCGCGGTTCTGCCGACGGTCGATGGCGCGATCTGCTACATCCAGTATCAGTCGGCAACGGCGGCGGTTGAAACCCCGACCGTATCGATTATTGCCACCCCGACAAGCGGCAAGCAGGCTGCGGCCACCGCCGTTTCGGTCGGGGCGGTGGCGGCGCGCCTGCCCAAGCTGAAGACCCGCAACAGTGGTGAGACAGCCCGCGTCCCGCCGCTTTCTCCGTTGTTCAATGCGGATTCGGTTCTGGGGGATCGGTTCAACCTCAATGGCGGAATGCAGTCGAGCGATTTCACCTTCCTTGTGCGCGCCAGAAACAGCCCGTGGGTCAACTCGTTCACGCCCACGCTGTTCGGGTTGTTCGTCGGTCAGGCCATCGGAACCGGGGCGGCGCTGCGCGTCGGATCGAGTGGCGCGCTGGTGCTGGTTACCCGGACTTCTGGGACTGTCGCCGCCGTCCAGACCCTCGCGGCCACCTTGCCTGCGGACGGCATCACGACCTTCGCTTTCTCGAAAACGGGGAATGTCCTGCGGTTTGCGATCGGCAGCGAAACCTATGAGGGCGAGCTTCCCCAGATTGCTGGAACGCAGCCATTCATTCTGTCGTCGCCTGTGGACTTGGAGGGTTTCGACGGCCACCTGCAGCGGATCATTGGCTGGTCGCATGGCAAGACGCTGGCGCAACTGCAGACGCTGCTGGCCGAGGGTATCTGACCTGACAGTAACCAATGAATGAAGCCTCGCCGACATGAGGCGAGGCTTCACTGACTTCGGCTTTCCGTCTTGTCGGTAAAACAACATTGAGCCCCTGAAGCCTGCGCCTGACCCACGATTCTGTCAATGGGGACGCGGTTTCCTCCCTGTCGCGGGCCGCGGACGGCGCAATCCTGCATCATACCCATCCTCAATAAGCCCCGCCTTGCGCGGGGCTTTCCCATTCCTGGAGGTCCCCGTTGACCGAAAACCCCGACCCGCTTCTGGCCTCGGCCAAGGCGGCCCTTGCGACGCTTATTGCCATCCCGGCCCTAGCGGCGGCTCTCTGGGGCGGCCTCGGCGGTGCGACCAACGCGCTGGTGATCCGCGTCACCGCGCTGGAAGCCCTGCGCCATATCGCCATCGGCGCGGCTGTTGCGGCCGGGCTCTGCGGCCTTGCAGGCCCGATCCTAGCGCATTGGCTGGGCATGCCGCCCGGCATGATCACCCGCGCTGACGGCGCATCTGTCGGCTCGCTCGGCTACCTGTCCGGTTCCCTTGGCGGCGCGATCTTCGAGGCGCTGCTAACCCGCATCCGCGCTGGGAGACTGCCGCATGACAAGGCCCCGTGATCCCCGGCCGGTGGTTGTGTGCCCACGCCGGGCGCTCATCATCCGGGCCGTCACCGCGCTAATCGTCGCGGTCATCTTCATCCGCTGATCCTGCCCCGCCTCGCGCGGGGCTTTTTGTTTTCCGAGGACTGCCATGTATCCCGCAGGGTTCAAGGGCCGCGCGCAGCGGCTCACCGATATCGACATCCCTCGCACCGGCCGCCTGATCGGCGTGGGCGAGGATGAGGTCCGCGCCGTCATCGAGGTTGAAACCTCGGGCGGCGGATTCGACAGCCAAGGCCGACCGAAGATCCTCTTTGAGCCCCACCGTTTTTGGCTGGAGCTGGGACCGGGCCAGAAGCGCACCGCCGCCGAAGCACAGGGCGTGGCGTACCGTAAATGGGGACTTAAGCCCTATCCCAAGGACAGCTATCCCCGCCTCGCGACGGCCATGCGGATCGACGCCAATGCCGCCCTGCGATCTTGCTCGTGGGGGTTGGGGCAGATCCTCGGCAGCAATCACCGCGCCGCTGGCTATGCCTCGGCCGGGGATATGGTTGCTGCCTTCTGCGACAGCGAGGTCGCGGGCCTCGAAGCCATGATCCGCTTCATCGAGACCGAGAACCTCGACGACGATCTACGCCGCCACGACTGGTCCGGGTTTGCGCGCGGATACAACGGCGCGGGCTATGCCACCCATGGCTACCACACCCGCCTCGCCGCCGCTTTCGCCCGCTGGCAGGCCGTGCCGGACCTCATGGACCCTGACCACCCCAAGATCGGCATGGGCTCGCGTGGGGCCGATGTGCGGGCCGCGCAGGGCCTGCTGGCCGCCAAGGGCCATGATACGCGCGGCATAGACGGGATCTTCGGGCGCGACACCCACGCCGCCGCCCTCGCCTTCCAAACCGCATCCGCCCTGCCCGCCACCGGCATCATCGACGGGCCCACTTGGGCCGCCCTCACGAAAGGATAGACCGATGCAGCACGCCCATCCGCATTGCGGGTGCAACTGCCTCCCCTCGCCCGGCCTGCGCGCAAAACGCATGGCCAGCATTCAGGCGCTGCGCTGTCAGCGCATCCCCGGCTCATACTTCCACCACGGTTGCGGCATTACCTTCATTTGCCCCAGCGGCTGCGGACGTGAGAGCTACCTGCGTCGCCGGGTCTGCGGCTGCGCTTCCTGTTGCCACGGCCCGTCGTGGGAATTCTCCGGCACCGACGACGCCCCGACCCTATCCCCGTCGATATTCAACGGCCGCATGCCGTGTGGCTGGCACGGCTGGCTGCGCGACGGCCATTGGCTTCCTTGGCAACCCTGCTGAAAGGTTCAATCATGTTTTTGACTTACATCGTCGCGCTCTGCGCGCTTTGCCTGATCGGGCTGCTGGTCTGGGCCTTCGGGGATCGGCTGGCCCGCCTGGTCTTTGCGGTGGCCGTGCTGGCGCTATCCGCCCTGCCCGCGACTGCTGCGCCGCTTGATGCGTTCATCACCGCCGCGACGCCGAGCATCATCGAATTGCTCGGGGCTTTCCTCACCGCCGCTATCGCCTTGGCTGCCAGAACGGCCCGCCAGAAATGGGGCATCGAGATCGAGGCCAAACACCGAGAGGCCTTGCAATCCGCAATCCTGACCGGGGCGCGGCTGGCCATCGCAGGCAGGCTGGACACGGCCGCCGCAATCCAGCTGATCCTGAAGCACGTCAGCGTCAGCGTACCGGATGCGGTGACCGCACTTCAGCCCTCGGCCGAGGTGCTTGAAAATCTCGCGCGGGCCAAGCTGCAGGAAGCCGCCCAGATCGTCGGGACCGACAAGCTTACGGACGCCATGCGCAAGCCGCTGGCCGGATAAACCACACCGCCCCTCGGCTCACACCGGGGGGCGGTCTTTTTGCGTTTCAGTCCGCCCAAGGATCATTGGGCGTGATCGGGCTCTTCGGGTCGAAGATCTCGCATTCGAGCATATCAGCAATGAAGATCAGCCAGTTTTCCAAGCCAAAGTGCGGGTTGAATCGGTCGACATGTTCGATGGCCCAAGTCAGTGTGCGGGCGACCAATTCTTCCGTCGCGTCGTCATTGAGGCCCAAGCTTCTCGCGTGTCGGAGAAGTTGCGGCAAGCATTCGAGCACCGTCTTCTCCGTGACTTTCACGTCGCTCGCGGAGGGGGCTGGCGTAGCGCAGCTGCGATCTAAGATTCCCAGTTCGGAGGGGATGGTCTTCATGGAGACCTCCAAGTTGGCGTTCTAAGAGATCGGTACCAACCGCCCGAATCCGGGGCGGCACCGGTTGGGATTGATAGTCTACAACCGTCGGTCATCAGTTGGGTAACAATCCTGTGTGGTGCAATCAGTGCCGCTGGTGCCGGAAATGATGAACCGCACTTGGCCCGTAGGCGTTTTCTGACAGCTAAGGGGGGGATGTTGATGGAGGCGGGGATCAGACCTGTCAGCTTCGAGGAAAGACCGGCCACCTATCGCATTGTCGACGATGCGGCGGGCATGGGACGCGCGCTCTTGGCTCATTGTGACTTCGAAGACCCGGCATATCAGGTGGCGGCCGAAGCCGTTCTGGCGCTGAACAATGGCGAGATCGACCCGGAGGCCGCGCGCGAAGCCTTTGTGGCGGCGCTGACTGCCGCCGGCGTTTTTGTGAGGGGCGAGTGATGAAGGGACCGAGATACCCCGCGGAATATGGCGACCGCTTCATCGACTGCGAAGCCGATCTTGAGGCTGAAATCCTCGCGGTGCTTGAGCTAGCTGAAGCAGCGGGCTGGGGCCGTCCCGAAGCCATCGCCGCCATTACCTCACTGGCAGACAATATAGCCTTGGGTGACGCCGCGATGGCCGACGGCTGGGAACGCTTGCAGAAGGCCCTGAAGCACAACCGGGGCGAAAACTGACCGATTGCCGCTGGGCCCGTGTTCTCACTTGGCCTGAACGGGATGATGACTGGTGTGTCCTCCGCGATGGCTTGGTCATCGGGCGAACTTTCTTAGCTCTCGCAGAGAACCCGCACGTTGAGGTGTGGCGCTGGTCGGTCATTTCTTCGCGCGCCGAAGATTTGCCGAGATGGTGTAAACTTCCGAAAACATCCGCTTGGCGACGAGGAGAATATAGCGATGTGCGCACGATTTGTCCGTGAACTCGGCTGCGATCGCTGACATGTGCGGTCGTTTTATTGATGCGATCCTACGCGGCACTGATGACGAGCTCTCGCAGATCAAAATCGATCCCTTCCCCCACCGCTTCAACATCAAGCCCACGGAAGATGTTCTGATCCTTGCCAAGCAAAGCCTTGAGCCAATGATGGCGCGCTGGTGGCTGATCCCGGCCTGGCACAAGGGGGAGCTGAAGGATTTCAAGCTGACGACCTTCAATGCCAGAATAGAGGATGCGAAAGACAAGCCGACATTCCGTGCCGTCTGGCGGTACGGGCGTTGCTTGATCCCAGCTGGTGGTTATTACGAGTGGATCGGCGAACGTGGACACAAGCAGCCGCATTTCATCCAGTCGGCCGGAAACGAAGGCACGCTGTGGTTTGCTGGTCTTGCCTCGCGCTGGCAGGACCAGCTGACCTGCACGATCATGACACGCGCCGCGAACGGCACTGTCAGTGCCGTCCACTCGAGGATGCCGGTGATCCTCAATGCCGAGGAGCGCGATGCATGGATGGGGGGCGCGGATGATCTGTCGATTGGCGAGGGTGTTCAGTTGCTGCACCATCCCGTTGCGCCATTCGGGATCGCGGCCGAAGGGCCGGAGCTAATCGAACCGATTGAAGAGAGTCGGGCGCAATGAGCCCAAAGCCGACACTCACATGGGCTGCACGAAACGCAGCGCGTCATGGAAGGCCAGTCGTTGACGGTCGATCCTGCCGCGTGTTCAGCGACGTCGCTTTCTTTGCTTCGGCATTATCGATCAGACGACAGCAGATTATCGGCGACAATCATAAAAACTGGACTATCCTTCTGTCGATCTTGGACGCCGGAATCCGCTCCTAAAGAAGTGAAGCAAACTATACGAACCCGAACTATTTCCGCGCGCCCCAGATAGATTCAGGAGGACGACCATGGTTCAGTATGCGCTGGTCACGAATGCGCTCGCTTTTGGTGAATTCACGCCCGGCATTGGCGGCAGTCCCGGGAGCGTCACCGGGAGTTCCTACCCGGTCAACGACTTTCTGACCGACCGCGGCTTCGACCCCGCAGATGGTCAGCTCATCACGCAGGCTGACGGGACCGAGGCGGATTATGAGGAAAGCGGGATTCCGGACAGAACGGAGTTGCGTCTTCTCATCGATGCAGACGGCGACGATGTGCCCGAGTTCGAGATCAGACCGATCCTCGCGAACCATTCGGTGATCCGCGTCGACAATCAGATCAGCGGAAACATGGGCTATTTCGAAGGAGAATGGGGCATCTTCGACCTGAACGGCGGCGAAGAGCCCTTGGTGATAGGGGGAGGTCGTCTTTTCCTGACGACGGAACCCGGGGGCCTGAGCGCGACGCCGACCCAGATCGTGCCCGCCCCGGGTCCGGCACTCGTCGTAGCGGATCTCGAGGTCGTCTGCTTTGCAAGGGGCGTTCTGATTGACACGCCCGAGGGACCAAGGAAGGTCGAGGATCTCTCGGTGGGGGATCTGGTTCTCACCAAGGACCATGGAGCGATGCCCGTCAGGTGGATCGGATCGCGTGCACTCAGTGAACGTTCGCTCTCCCGGCATCCCTCCCTTCGTCCGATCCGCATTGCTGCCGGCGCGTTTGGGGCCAACAATCCCGAAACGGACCTCGTTCTTTCGCCGCAACACCGGGTCCTGCTGTCTTCCCGTATCGTGCGGACCATGTTCGGTGCGGATGAGGTGCTGGTGCCGGCGAAGAAACTGCTTGGCTATCCCGGCGTGTCGCAGGACCCAACGTCCCCGATCGAGTATTTCCACATCCTGCTCGATCACCACGAACTTGTTCGCGCCAACGGCTGCTGGTCGGAAACGCTGTTGCTGGGAGCAATGGCGCGCAAGATGATGGGACCCGAAGCACGGCGCGAAATCGCGCTTCTCTTTCCCGAGATTGCAACGCCAAGCTATGTTGCCGCTCCCGCGCGGCGCATTGTAAGATCCCGGAAAGTAGAACGCATGCTGCTTCGACATTGCAAGAACGGGCAGACCTTGGTGGAGGTCGCCTAAGCCGATCGCTCTTGATAGGCTGTCTGCAGACACGCCGTGCGGAGATCCAGCCGACGCAATACTGCAGTGCGATGACGTCGTTTGGAGGTTAAGAACGAAACGTCTCGCCTCAATTCACGAGTTTTCGCTCCTTCCTGATGGTCACGGTTTTCTCGGGTGTGCGAGGCCCCGCTGCGATAACGAACGTCCGCTTCGTCCGCATAGCAGCCTCGCCGCACCTCAGCCTCGCTCAAAGAAGCCGGGATGAGGGCGGTTGATCCCGAACTGGATGGTGCCTTGGCCGAAGCGCTGGTTGATGAAGTCGGCAGCGGCAGATGCGCGCTCACCTGCGGTCATCTCTCCCGGTGCGATTGGCTTGAGAAGATCTCCGGTGCGGGTCTTCAGAAAGTCCACGTCTCCCAGATGCACGCCAATAGAAGCAATCTGACCGCCGCGGATATCGGGCCACGAGCTTCGCCAAAGCGCACGGTTGATCCGCATGAAGTCCAGCGTGTCTTGGGTCGGGGCGCAGCGCATCGACCGCGCCCAGGGCGCCCGATCATAGAGCGACAGCTGCAGCGCAAAACTTGCCGCCACGCGTCCTTCGCGCCTTAACCGAGCCGACGCCTTTTCAATGAGCCAGCGCGACACCAGATAGGCTTCGGCCGGCCGGCGGAACTCGGGTGCCAGCACTTTGCTATTGCCGAAACCGCCACGCCGCGTTTTGACCAGCGGGATCGGCTCACCCTGAAGCGATCGGACAAATCGCTCGCCTTCGACGCTGTGCCATATTGCCCGCGCCTGGCGCGGATCGAGGCGACACAGCGAAACCACATCATGAACACCCGCCCGCTGTAAGCGCACCAGCATCGAACGCGAGATGCCGGGCAGATCGTCGAGGGCGAGATGCGCAATTCGATCCGGCATGTTGTCCGGGCCTAGGTGCTGACAGCCATTCGGCTTTTCCAGCTTGCCCGCGATCTTTGCCAGCAGATGGTTTGGTCCGATGCCGGCGCTGAAGCGCAGGCACTCCCCGACTTCGGTCGCCACTGCCGCCTTGAGCTGTGCCACCAGCGCGCGGGCGCCGTCCAACGCGGTGGCCGGGCCAGATAGCGCGATCTGGAATTCATCAACCGAACGGATGCGCTCAAGCTCGGCAAAGCGGTCCAGCACTGCGGCCACGCGCAAATTGAAGCGCACATAGAGTCGATGCCGAGACGGCAGGAACACGATCGCGGGACACATGCGGCGTGCCTCGGCCACGCTGGTGCCGGTTTTGACCCCGAAGGCCTTGGCCTCGTAGCTGGCCGCGACGCAGCAGCCTTTCTCATCTTCCATTGCGGTGATGGCGACCGGGTGCCCTCGAATCGACGGCTCCAACTGCTGCTCGACCGACGCAAAGAAGCTGTTCATGTCGATGTATAGTGTCCGGAACGGTCCCATTTCCCAAGATCCTGCGGATGGTTTGACCGGCTCTTATGTTCTATATTTGTTCTCATTCAGCAAGAGGGCGAAATGGACAGGAAACAGCAACTCGGCAATGTCAGCTTTGGAGGTGCATGGTCGGAGCAGATCGCGGCGGATGAAGGGCTGGCGCTGGCAATGACGCGCATCGACAGCGCCGTTATCGATACGCTCTCCGAGGATCTGCGCGGCGATGCAGAGCTGGAGGCGGCGCTATCGCTAGCGGCGGGCTCTCATCCCAAAGGCGCGATACTGGCGCGTGCCTGGCAGAAGGGGGTGTGGATTGAGAATGCCGGTCTGCGCTCGCAGGAACTGAGACGCATTGCTATTGCGTTGCGGGCAGGGATCGGCGAGCGGTTAGCGCGTGGCTAGCTGCCCTTGACGGTCCGTAACTGTCGGTCTGTCTAGCGCTCCTTCCTTAGCGCAGGTCGGAACAAGATTCATGGTTCGTTTTCATTTTGTCCATACCTACGGAACAACTAAACACTCTGTTTTTGTTAGATTTATATAGAATAATGCGCCTGCTTGCCGCTGATCAGGCTGAAGATCACGAAAGTCGCGCCGATCCAGACCGGCAGCGGGCCGGGCAGCCGGGCGGCGCGCCATGCAGTGGTGGACCAGCCCCACGGCCAGATCAGCAGCGGTGCCAGAGCAAGGAAGAAACAGAAGGGTTTCTGATGCGCAAAGGAATCGACCATGCGCCCGGCGCTTTGCGTCCACAGGACGGCGTGGCGATATTCCGGGCCACCGGCGATCAACGCGGGGACCAGCCACAGCGCGACGATGGCCAACCCGGTCAGCAGACCAAGCGCCAGCCCCTTGATCATCTGTTTGGTACCGATCCCGGCCCAAAGCGGGGTGGCCAGCGCCACCGGCAGCAGATGCAGCAGGATTACCGGCCCTTTCGCCAGCGCCCCAAGGGCCAGCGCTGCACCAAAGCCCAGCCATGCGGCCCGCGCCTGCGTTTGCACGTTGGTCAGCGCGGTGACGCCAAGGACGGTCGCCAGCGTCAGCAGCGCGTCGAACATCGTCAGCCCGGCAAAGATCGAAAATCCCAGCGACCCCGTCAGCACCAGCGCCGCGCGCCCGCCGATATCGGGCGATGCAGGCACCAGCCTTTGCGCCAGCCGCGCCGTCGCCCAGATCGACGCCAGCCCAAAGGCCGGAGCGACAAGCCGGGCGGCGATCTCGGACGGGCCCGTGACCAGCCAGATCAGGTTGATCAGCCAGAACAGCAGGGGCGGCTTGTGGCTGTAGGTCAGCCCGTTCAGATGCGGCACCAGCCAGTCGCCGGACAGGCGCATCTCCCACGCGACGGTCAGGTAGCGGGTCTCATCAATCGGCAAGGCCGGACGCAGGATCACGCCCAGCACGGAAATCGCCGCAAACAGGCACATGGCCAGCGCAAGGGGCGGCACCTGCAATCCCGCCTCGCGGCTTTCGGCAAGCTGATCGGTCATGCTGCGACCTTGGCGGCGGCCTCGGCGCGGATCATGCGCAGGTTGCGCAGATAGACCACCAGCCCGGCGGCCTGACCGATGATGAAGACCGGATCGCGCCGCGCCACGGCATAGGCCAGCAGCACGCAGCCGCCTGCAAGGCTCAGCCACCAGAAGGCCAGCGGAATGACGCTGCGCCCCTGTCTTTCGCTGACGATCCACTGGACCAGAAATCTTGCGCTGAACAGCGCTTGCCCCAGAAGGCCGATGGCCAGCCAGAAGGTGGATGTCGTCATGCTCTTGTCCATGCCGCAATGCCCCGAACGTTGCTTATGCGACCCCGAAGTCTTGTTTCTGGCGCAAGGCTAGATAGCGAACCTGACGCGAAGCTGAACGCGGCGGCGGCGCTATTTCAGGATACGATAACCAAGACCGCGCTGGTTCTGGATGCGGTCGCGGCCCAGCTTGCGGCGCAACCGGCTGACATAGACCTCGACCGTATTGCTTTCGACGCCTTCATCGAAGGAATAGATCTGGTTTTCGATCTCGGGGCGCGAGACCAGCCGGTCGGCATTGCGCATGAGGGTCTCGAACACGATCCATTCGTGCCGGCTCAGATCGACCGGGCCATCCGGTCCGGTGATCTGTCGCATGGCAAGATCGACGCGAAACGGGCCAAAATGGATCACCGGATTGGGGTTGCCGATATAGCGGCGGGCGACGGCCCCGATGCGGGCGGACAGCTCCCACAGGTCGAAGGGCTTGACCAGATAGTCGTCCGCCCCGGCATTCAACCCCTCGATCCGGTCCGAGATGCGGTCCATCGCCGTCAGCACGATGACCGGCGTTGCGGCGCCGCGCCCGCGCAGATCCCGCAGGAAATCGAGGCCGCGCCCGTCGGGCAGCATCAGGTCCAGCAGGATCAGGTCGTAATCGGTGGTCTCGGTGCAGGCGCGCGCATCGGCCAGATCGCGAACCCAGTCGGCCAGATGCCGGTCGGCGACGATCTGATCCCTGACGGCCGTGCCCAGCCCTTCGTCATCCTCGACCAGCAGGATGCGCATCCTGGACCTTTCCCGATTAGAGTGTTCCCTCGCCCTCTTTTCGCCGTTTCCTGTACGCGGTGGCAATCGGATTGCGCGCTGTATTTCTGCCTGCCGTTTCCGCATGGCGATCTCGAAATGGCGGGCCGCGATGGCTGACCGCGATTAAATCCGGTCAGACGCCACCTTTCATGCCATGATCCCGCCGCGACTGGTTCCGATCCGTTCAGGAGATGAATGACATGTTCCGGCCCATCATCAGCTTGATTTCCCTGACTCTGCTGGCCTCGTCCGTTTCGGCCGAGGTCCATGATTTCCCGCCCGACTTCCAGATGCAGGATGTTCAGGTGGATGACGCGACCATTCACCTGAGGGTCGGCGGAGAGGGACCCGCCGTCGTGCTGATCCACGGTTTCGGCGATGCCGGGGATATGTGGCAGCCATTGGCTGCGGATCTGGCCCGCGATCACCGCGTGATCGTACCCGATCTGCGCGGCATGGGCCTGTCCTCGCATCCCGAAGGGGGCTACGACAAACGCACGCAAGCGGGCGATATTCGCGCGGTGATGACCTCGCTGGGCACGGACCACGCGGTCATTGTCGGGCATGACATCGGCACCATGGTCGCCTATGCTTTTGCCGCCCGGTTCCCCGAGGCCACCGACAAGCTGATGGTCATGGACGCCCCGGTTCCGGGGATTCCGCCTTGGGACGAAATCGTCCGAAATCCGCTGCTCTGGCATTTCGATTTCGGCGGACCGGATGCCGAACGTCTGGTGGCGGGGCGAGAGCGGATCTATCTGGATCGCTTCTGGAACGAGTTCGCCGCCGATCCCGCCAAGCTGGATGAGGCGACACGGGCGCATTACGCCGCGCTTTACGCCCGGCCCGGCGCAATGCGTTCGGCCTTTGCGCAGTTCCGCTCGATCCGGCAGGATGCCGAGGACAATCGCGCCACCATGGCGACGAAGCTGACGATGCCGGTTCTGGCGATCGGTGGCGAGAAGTCCTTTGGCGCGAATGAGGCCGCCGTGATGCGCAATGCGGCTGGTGATGTGACCGGGGTGGTGATCCCCGATGCCGGACATTGGCTGATGGAGGAACAGCCCGCCGCGACGATTGCCGCCGTCAGGGACTTCATCGGCAAGGCTGATTAGGCGGCATTTTTCAGCACCGGACCTTTTCGCCCAGATCCTCGGACCAAGGTCCGAAGAATTGGGCGTCAGGATGTTGTCTTCTGGGTTCAGCCCAATTTGCCCGCCCGTCGGGCGCTGAACCGAAAGGACATGCGATGCCCAAGGATCTGATCTTGACCTCTGCGCGACTGGTGCTGGCCGCTTCGCTTTTCGCGGCCGCACCCTATGGGCTCAGCTACGACCCAGCCAGCGGATTGATCACACTTGAGAAATCGTTGGCGATGGCGCGCGATGGAAATCGCGGCGGCGGCGACGATAACGGTGGCGATGATGACCATGGCCGTGGCGGTGACGATGACCGCGACGATGATCATTCCGGCGGGGATGATGACGACGACGATGATAACGGCGGCAGCGATGATCGCGGTGGCCGCGGTCGCGGTGGCGATGATGATCGCGGGCGGGGCGGTGATGACGACGGTGACGACGACCATTCTGGCAGGGATGATGTCGGTGACGACCGGGGTCGTGGACAGGCGCGGGGCCGTGGCGATGACGACGATGGCGGCATCGAAGTCACCCTGAGCGACGGCAGCCGGATCGAGATCGAGGATGGCCGGTTCGAGCGCAAGGACGCCGCTGGCCGCACCATCGAAGAACGCCCCGCCACGCGCCGCGACTATGCCCGCCTGCAACAGGCTGGAACCGCCTCGGGTGGTGGTCGGATCGGGCCGAATGGCAGCATTCGGGGCGGCGGGACCGTGGCCAAGCTGGAAACCAACGGCAGAAACATCGAGGTCACTTATAGCGACGGCTGGAAAGAGGAAATCGAGGCCGGCCGCTATGAGCTTAAGGACGCTTCGGGCCGCACGGTGATTCAGCGCCCGGCACGCCCCTCGGATCGGGCACGGCTGTTCGCCGCCGCACGCTAGGGCTGGGACCAGCGGTCGCGCGCGATCAGCGCGGCCTCGGTCCGGTTCCGGACCTGTAGCTTCTGCAAGATGATGGTCATGTAATGCTTGACCGTCTTTTCCTGGAGGTCGAGCGCGCGCCCGACCTCCTTGTTGCTTTTGCCCTGAGCGACCAGGCGCAGGATCTCTTCCTCGCGCGCGGTCAGGGCATCGACCGGATCGCCATGGCCGGGTTTGGGCGGCGCGGCGCGCAGCGCCTGCAGCACCTTCATCGCCAGCCCCGGCGAGACATAGCTGCGCCCGGCGGCCAGATCCTCGACTGCCGCGACCAGATCGCGACCGCCGACCCCCTTCAGGATATAGCCGTCCGCCCCCGCCTTCAGCGCGCGGAAGACGCTGTCGTCATCCTCGGCCACGGTCAGCATGGCGACAACGGGCGGCTGATCCTGCTGCTTGATCTGCTCCAGCGCCCAGATCCCGCCATCGGGCATCGACAGGTCCAACAGCACCAGATCGGGGGCAAGGCTTGCCGCCAACTCGACCGCCTCGCGGCCACTGGTGGCTTGCGCGATGACGCTGGTGCCGTCATGGCGGTCAAGGATGCCCGCGACGCCTTCGCGAAACAGCGGATGGTCATCGGCGATCAACACGCGGATCGGGGTCATTTCCATTCTCCGGGATCAAAGACCAGTTCCAGCAACCCGCCGCCCTCGGGGGCTTGCCCGGCGCGGAAACTGCCGCCAAGGCTTTCGACCCGGTCGCGCAGACCGGCAAGGCCAAGCCCCGCCGCGCCGGGATCAGAGGGGATGCCCGGCCCGGCATCGATCACCCGCAATTCAAGCCGCCGTTCCGACATGGTCAACCGCACCGCAAGCCCCTCGGCCCCGGCATGACGGGCGGCATTGTTCAGCCCCTCCTGCACGAAGCGGTAAAGGCAGACATCCGCCGCGGGCGGCAAGTCGGGGGAATTGTCGCCGTCGACCTCGAACAGGACCGGGTTTCCGGTGCGCAGGCGGTGTTCATCAACCGCCATTCGGGTGATCTGCGCGGGGGTTTTGCCCGCAATCTCGGGCAGGGCCAAACCGCGAGAGATCGCCCGGATTTCCGTCATCGCCCCGGCAAGCGCCTGCTCGACGGCGGCGATTTCGGCGGCATCCGTGGAACTGGCCTGACGCTCGCGCAGCCCATCCAGATGCAGCGCGGCAAAGGCCAGTTGCTGGGCCGGACCGTCGTGCAGATCAGCCCCGATCCGGCGCAGCGAATGTTCGGTGGCATCCGCCGCCCGCCCGGCCGCGTCGCGCACCTGATCGCGCAGGCGGCGATTGCGCTGCGCCATCGTCTGCAGCTCCGCGAATTGCTTAGACAGACGATCCTGCTGGCGCTGGATCATGTGGCTGGCGCGCAGGACGATCAGGTAAAGCACCAGCCCAAGCCCGGCGATCACCCCGGCGACGGCCAGCCGCGTATCACGTCGTGCGGCGGCAAGGTCAGCCTCAAGCTGCTCGTGGAATTCGTAGAACTCGGCCACGGCAATGACCTCGCCGGTGTAATCCTTGCGGATCGGGCTGTAGATTTCCAGAAGCGGCACGCCAAAGGCACGCTCGGCGCGGTCCTCTTCATCTGAATGCGAAGAAAACTCGGCCGCGACCTCTCCGTGCAGGGCGCGGGTCAGGCTGTCCGACACCGGGAAGGTCCGCCCGATCAGCGCGGGGTCCGAGGCCTGGGCGATCAGCCCGCCGGGCTTCCAGATCTTGTAGGACAGGACCCGGTCGGCAAGCGGCGTGTTCAGGAAGATTTCGTCCAGCGCCTGCTGCGCGCCGGGGCCAAGCCGGTCCTGCGTGGCCAGATCCTGCGCCAAAGGCGACAGCACGCTGTCCATGAACAGTGCGGTCGAGTTCGCGGAATTGCTGACGACATTCGCCTCGATCCGGCGGGTAATGAAGCTGCTGATCAGCAGCGCGGCAAGGATCAGGACAATCCCGCTGGCCAGCGCATAGCGCGTGGCCAGCGTCGCCCCCTTCCAGCTTATGCGTGTCGTGGCATCCGCGCTCATGCCGCCAATATGCGTCAGAAATTGCTTTGGGGATATGGGCAGATCGCTGCCGCACAGCCTGTAAGGCGCGGAAAAATCACGGCGATGAGGGCCACCCGGCTTGCGACCGGGTGGCTTGATTCAGGCAAAGATGCTGCGCACAGCTTCCAGCTCATCCGGGCGGATTTCATGACCGCCGTCATGCAGGTGCAGATCGATCGCAGCGCCCTGCTCCTTCAGGTAGTCGGCAAGGGCATTGGTCAGGGGCAGCGGCGAAATCGGGTCGCGCCTGCCCGCCGTGATCAGGACCCGGCGACCCGAAAGACCCGGCTGTGGGTCTGGACGGAACGGGATCAACGGGTGCATCAGCACGGCGCGATCAAACAGATCGGGTTGCTTGAACAGCACCGAGGCAAGTATATTCGCCCCGTTCGAATAGCCCAGCCCCCAAATGGGCACGCCGGGATTGGCCTCGCGATGGGCGGCGACGAATTCCGCCATCTTCGTTGTCCGCTGGGCAAGGTCCGCCATGTCATAGACGCCCTCGCCGGTGCGGCGAAAGAAGCGGTTCGCGCCATGTTCCGACACGTCTCCGCGCGGCGAAACGATGCCCGCATCGGGCAGTATCCGCGCGATCAGGCCGGGGAACTGGTGTTCATCCCCGCCGGTGCCGTGAAAGGCCAGGATCAGCGGCTGACCCTTGGCCGGGGCCTTGGCAAAATGGTGATAGCTGTGAATGCTCATCTTGTCCTCCTTTCAAGCGGCGGCACGGGGGCCGCCGCTGCTGGGGTCAATCATTGATCGGGGGCAAAATGCGCTCGATCTCGGCGCGCAGATGTTCGTGCTGATGCGGGATCCGCAGGGCCTCGCCCAGATGGGCGGTGTCCTCGTCACGGTCGAAGCCGGGCTCATTCGTCGCGATCTCGAACAGCACGCCGCCGGGGGTGCGGAAATAGATCGCCCAGAAATAGTCGCGGTCGATCACCGGCGTCACGTGATAGCCGGTATCCATCAGCGCCTTGCGCACCTCAAGCTGGGCGGCGCGGTTCTCGACCGCGAAGGCGACGTGATGGACCGAACCGGCACCCTGACGGGCCTGGGCGGCATCGGGCAGGGTCTCAAGATCGACGAAATCCGCGCCATTGCCATCACGCACCGCAAAGCGGGTGACGTTGCCCTGTTGGTCCACGGGCTCATAGTTCATGAACTTCAGTAGCTCGGCCGTGGCACCCTTGTCGCGCAGACGCATGCTGACGCCGTGGAAGCCCTGAATGCCCTCATCCGTGGGAACGCTACCGGCAAAAGCGGCGCGGGGGTCGCCGTCCTTTTCGACCAGCGCGAAACCGTCGCCATCGGGACCGGCAAAGCGCAGACGCTTCTCGCCAAACAGTTCCTCGTCCTTCAGCCCCTTCACGCCCTGTGCCGCCAGATGGGCTTTCCAGAAGCCAAGGCTATCCTTCGGCACGGTGAACAGGGTGTCGCCAACCTCACCCGAGCCGGGGCGGCCGCGGACGATATGCGGGAAGGGGAAATAGGTCATGACCGAGCCGGGCGTGCCGACCTCATCGCCGTAATACAGGTGATAGACGTCGGGGGAGTCGAAGTTCACGGTCTTCTTGACCCGGCGCAGACCCAGCGTCCCGGTAAAGAAGCTGTTGTTTTCCTGGGCATCAGCCGCCATCGAGGTGACGTGGTGCAGGCCCTTGATCTGATGCAGCATGATTATCTCTCCTGTTCGGGCGGGTCGATCCGCGCCCTTGTCGAGAGCAAAGATGGCCCCATTTGCCATTGCAGAGAATACACGTAAAATAGCATTATTTATTTCAGATTGAGCAATAATGGGCGAACTTGAATCGATCCGGATCTTTCTTGAAGTGGCTCGACAGCGCAGCTTCTCCGGGGCCGCGCGGACATTGGGGATTGCGCCTGCGGCAGTCACACGGGCGGTCGCGGCGCTGGAGGACGGGTTGGGCGCGCAGTTGCTGGTGCGGACGACGCGGGCGGTGTCGCTGACCGCGGCGGGGGCGCTTTACGCGGCCCGCGTGTCACCTTTGACCGAGGGGCTGACTGAGGCCGCCGAGGAAATGCGCGAACGGCAGGGTGAACTCAGCGGCCTTTTGCGGATCAGCGCGCCGCTGTCACTGGGGGCGCAGGTGCTGCCCAGCGTGCTGTCGCAATTCGCGGCGATCCATCCCCGCACCCATGTCGAGGTCAGCCTGACCGACCGCTTGATCGACATCGTGGCCGAGGATGTCGATGTCGCCATCCGCATCTCGGGGGCACCGTCGGACAAGTCGACGATCTGGCGCAAGATATGCCTGGTGCCACGCCTGCTGGTCGCCGCACCGGACTATCTGGCGCGGCAGGGCGTTCCGCAAGCGCCCGAGGACCTGTCGGCCCATGACTGCCTAAGCTATGCCAGCAGCGCGGCGGGCGAAAACTGGCTGCTGGCGAATGGCAAAAGACAGCACCAGATCCGCACCAAGGGGCGCTTCCAGTCAAACAATGGCGAGTTGCTGGCCCAGTTGGCCGTCAATGGCGAGGGTATCGTGATGCTGCCGCAGTTCATGCTGCGCGCGGCGCTAAAGGCCGGGGCGCTGGTTCCCGTCCTGCCCGACTGGCAACCGCCCGAGCTTTGGCTGACGCTGTATTACCCGCCCTATGAGCGCCTGCCGTTGCGGGTCGCCACCTTCTCGGATTTTTTCGAAAGCCGGGTCCGGGAAAGCTGGCAGATCTAGCCCGCGCTGTTTTTCCGCGTGTCGGGCACCGTGCCGCGACATGCGACAGCCGTGCTGGCAAAGGAGCGCGGACCGTCTGCTTGCCCGGCCTCATAGGCATCGCGGACCGCGGCGTCCGTCCGTGCCCGCTCGGCGGGGTCAAGGCCGGTCATGTACTGCCCCAGCGGGCCTTCGCCAGCGGCGATCGGGGCCCAGTAATCGTCGAAATTCCGGTAATCCATGCGAATGGTCAGCTGGGTTTCATGAATGTCGACAAGTCCGGCCTCGGCAAAGGCACGTCCCAGTTCGCCTGGCTGCATCATGGGCTGCCAGCAATATTTCCCGCGCAACTGGCGCCCGCTTTCACCCATCATCGCGACGGTGTCGATCACCATCCGCATCGCCGACATGCCACCCAGATGATCCCAGACCGTGGCGGCAACCACCCCTCCGGGCCGCACGACGCGGCGCATTTCGGCCACGGCCTTGCCCGTCTCGGGGACGAAATGCAGGACCAGTAGCGCCAATGCGCGGTCAAAACTCGCGTCATCGAAGGGCAGGGCACAGGCATCGGCCCGCGTGATCGTGACATGGGAATAGGTGTTTCGCTGCTGCGCGGCGGCGACAAAGACCGGGGAAAAGTCGATGGCCGCGATCTGGCCAAGATCGGCATGTTCGGCCAGTTCAAAGGTCAGGCTGCCGGTGCCGCAGCCGACATCCAGCACCTTTTCGCTTTTTTCAATGCCCGCGAAATTGATGAACAGGGGCGCGAGCCGCCGGCTCCAGCGGCCCATCAACTGTTCATAGCCGGCTGCCTGATGGACGTTGAAGCTAGACGTCATCGCTGCCTCCAACCCGTCAACAGGGCAATTCTACTCCGCCAGCCCGATTGCGCCAAGGATTCGGGCGGCAGCTACAGCCAGCCGCGCCGTTTGAAGACCAGATAGGTCACCACAGCGGAAAGGATCATGATCCCGATGGCCAGCGGATAGCCATAGCTCCAGTGCAGTTCGGGCATGACATCGAAGTTCATCCCATACATCGAGGCAACCAGCGTCGGCGGCAGAAAGATCACCGCCGCGACCGAGAAGATCTTGATGATGCCGTTCTGCTCGATATTGATCAGGCCCAGCGTGGCGTCGAGCAGGAAGGTGATCTTCTGCGTCATGTAATCCGCGTGATCGGTAAGCGAACGGATATCGGCGACCAGGGCCTTGGCCTGCTCATGCACGGCCTTCTCGGTCCCGCCAAGTTTCGGGCGAAGATAGCCAAGCACCCGCTCCAGCGTGACAAGACTGTCGCGGATATTCGAGGTCAGGTCGCCCTTGCGTCCGATTTCCTGAAGCGTCGCCTTGTAATTCGCATCCTGACGCGCGGGGTCATTCTGCCCGAACACCCGGCGCGAGATGCCGTCAAGTTCGCGCCCCGCGCGTTCGAGGATATCGGCAAGGCGGTCGACCACGGCCTCAAGCAGCCCCAGCATGATCGCCTCGCCACAGGTCAGGCCAAGTGCCACCTTCTCGGCGCGTTGCGGAAACAGGCTGAAGACGCGCGGTTCGGTATAGCGGATGGTGATCAGCCGGTGGTCGCACAGGATGAAGGTCACCGGCTCGATCACCGCATCGTCGCCATCGGTATGCGAGGGGATCAGCGCGGTCATGAAATGCCCGCCATCCTCGGAATAAAGCCGAGAGGATACCTCGATTTCCTGCATGTCCTCGTGGGTCGGAAGCTCAAGCCCCAGAAGGGCTTCAAGGCCAAGCTCCTCCTCCCGCGTTGGGTTCAGCAGATCCCACCACACGATTTGCGCGGCATCGGCGGCAACGGGCTGCAAGCGGTCGTTCCGAAGCTCATAGGCGTGCAACATGCGGCTTTCTCCTTGCATTGCCGGATAAAGCCAGCTCGATATTGTCACGGAAAAAGCAGGGCGGCTCAAGCGGCTGCGGGTGTAGATTTCCGTTGCGCGCGCCGTTGCCTGAATCCTGCGGATCGGGAATGATGGGCGGGTCATGGCCTATCCCCGCAACGCCTCGACATCGCATTTCTTCTTTTACGCGGCCCGACCGCCTGATGCCGTCGCGGATCAGATGGCCGAGGTCTGGCAGCTTTTCGGCACGGGCGACAAGCTGCGCCGCGACAAACTGCACATGACGCTTCTGCCGGTCACCGATGTCGCAGAAGTCCCCGAGGGGATGGTCGAGCTGCTTCTTGCCGCCGGTGCGACGGTTCGCCAGCCCTCTTTCGAGATGGAGCTGGACCGCCTCGTCACATGGCATCATGGCCGGGGGCACAACAATCCGCTGGTCCTGACCACTGCGACGGGTCGCAGTGCGGGTGCCGATGCCGTCGTCCGTGCCCTGAATTCCGCACTGCCGCAGGAATTGCACTGGCCGCAATGGCGTCTCGTGCCGCATGTCACGCTGGCCTATGGCAAGGGTTTTGCCGAGGACTTGATCCTGCCCCGACCCATTCGCTGGCACGTCGACAGCTTCAATTTGACCGAAAGTCTGCGGGGCAAGGGCCGCCACATTCCCCTTGGGACCTGGCAGCTGGGCGGTGCTGGAGCCGAGCAACTTGATCTTGGGCTTGACCCGAGGCCCTGACCCGACACGGGGTTTCCCTGCCAATCGGTCCTGTTACAGGTCGTCGGGGCAGTAGCTGCGGACCACGCCGTCGTCGCGGGTGAAAAGCACGCAGGGACCGGAAGAGTTGCGCGGGTCGTAGATGAAGCCACGCTCGGTCATGGTGCGGAAGATGTCGTGGACGCCGGCAAGACCATAAAGATGGTCGTGCAGCTCCAGGAAAATACGCTCGACCCCGTCCAACGCGGCACTGCCCAGCAGCTCACGCTCGGCGCCTTCGATATCCATGACCAGAACATTGATGCGGTTCCGCACCAGAAAATCGTCGATATTCTGGGAGGGCAGCGAGATCACGTCCTCATACGGACCCTGGCTTTCGAGCATCGACGACATCCAGAAATCCCGGCGGATATAGAAGGAATGCGTCTCGGGTTGCCCGGCGGTCATCAGGCCGTGGTTGAACGTGACGTTCTTGATGCCGTTGGCCGCGGCAACGCGCCTGGCCAGGGCAACGGTGTGCGGATTGGCGTCGTAGGACCAGATCGTGACGCCCTCGGTCTTGGCCATCACGGCGGTGATGACGCCGATGCCCGAGCCAAGTTCAAGCACGCGGTCGCCCCCGCGCAGCAGGCGGCGGGCCTGTCGCGCCTCTTTGGCTTCATAGCCACCGGTGATGAGGGATTGCCAGATCACCGGCGAGACATCCTCGGCAGTAAGGGGCAGATCGATGCCGTGAATGGTCAGTTCCTGAGCCGTGGTGGTCATGAAGGCCTCGCCCGCCGTGATGAAATGCTGCCTGGTTCAATCGGATGGATGGTTATGACGGCATCACCTAATTGGCAAAGTCGTCAATCAGATCAAAATGGTGGTCGGCCTCGTGCAGGAAGTTCAGTTTCGCGGCCTTCACGGGCCGCGCGAACAGGAAGCCCTGGCTGAGAAGCCCGCCGATGGCGCGGATGCTTTCGTGCTGGGCCTTCGTCTCGACCCCCTCGATGATCACCGTCTTGCTCAGGCTGGTGCCGACATCGACGACCAGCTTGACCAGAGAGGCGGCCTTGGGGTTTTCGGCAATGTCCCGGACGAAGGACTTGTCCAGCTTGATCGTGTCAAACGGGATGTCGCGCAGGATCGCCAGCGAGGAATAGCCGGTGCCGAAATCGTCCATGGCAATGGTCAGGCCAAGGGCGCGCAATTCGTTGAGGATTTCGACCACCCCGTCGCGGTCATCCAGCAGCACGGTTTCCGTCACTTCCAGCTCTAGCCGTGTCGGAGGAAGACCGGTTTTATCCAGCACGCTGACGACGGATTGCACGAAATCGGGGGCCTGCAATTGCAGCGGCGAAAGGTTGACCGCGATTTTCAGCGGACGCTTCCAGCTTGCGGCCTCGGTGCAGGCAATCGTCAGGATCTGCTGCCCGAGTTCGGTAATCAGCCCCATCTCCTCGGCCAGCGGAATGAAGATGTTGGGCGTAATCTGACCGCGGGTCGGGTGGTTCCAGCGGGCCAGCGCCTCAAGGCCGCGCAGGTCCAGCGACATCACGTCGACCTGTGCCTGATACAGCAGCTCGAACTCGCCGCGCTCGACCGCAAGGCGCAGGTCGTTTTCCAGCGCCTTCCGGTCGTCGAATTCGACCTGCATGAACTCTTCGAACAGGCAGATCTTCTCGGTCGTGGCAGTCTTGGCCCGGTAAAGCGCGATGTCGGCCTGCTTGAACATCGCCTGTGCGTCGATGGACTGCGGCTGAGAGGTCGAGCAGATGCCGATGGAGCAGCCGATCTTGATCTCGCGATTGGCCAGCAGGAAGGGATCGGCGATCCGGGCGGAAAGCTCGCGGGCAATCGCTTCGGATTCGGCACCGCTTGCGCCGACAAGAAGACAGGCGAACTCATCCCCGCCCAGACGGCAGAAGATGCGCACCTTCGTGTCGAATTCATGCATGCGCTTGCTGACCTGATTCAGCAGCATGTCGCCGAAATCATGACCCAACGTGTCGTTGACTGTCTTGAAGTCGTTCAGGTCGATCAGCAGCAGATTGACCGTACCGGACCCCTCTTGCAGCGCCTTTTCCAACTCGCTCCAGAACAGGATGCGGTTGGGAAGCTGGGTCAGGGAATCGTGATGCGCGACATATTGCAGGCTGACGTTCGTTTCCTGCAGCTCGCGGCTTGCAGCGATCAGGTCGATGTTCAGCAGTTCAGCCTGCTTTTGCGACTGCATCAGCAGACGGTTCTGCCGAAGCTGCAGCAGGATCAGGATGCACCAGGCAACGATCAGGAAGGCCACCACCACGCTGTAGATCAGGTGCAGTTCTTCCAACGCATTGATATTGACCTCGATATCGTCCCAGCCCTGCTGGACGCTTTGCGAGGAAAGCTGCGTCAAGGGGCCGTTCAGCTCACGCATGCGATCAAGGATCGCGACGACTTCGGTCTGGTCCAGAGTTTCCAGATTGGCATCAAGATCGGCAATGACCGAGGTCACGTTGCCGATGATCTCGCGGCGGGTCGGAGTTGCCTCGAGGAATGTCTTGAGCGTGCCTTCCTTGAACGAGCTCAGGCGGCTGACGATGATATCCAGCCGCAGCCGCACTTCATCCAGCGGGACGTCCTCATCCGGAAGAAAATGCGTGGCAAGAAGGGCTTCCAGCCGCATGAATTCGGCGACGGACTGACTGATCGCCCAAGCATCGTTGTGATGGGCGACGTGACGCAAGACCTGCTGCCGCTGAGACACGGTCGTCGACATGAATGCCGTCGCCGCGACAAAGGCGCAGATGAGTATGACCAGCAGACGGGTCAACGGCCACCTATTCGACGATAAGTTTCGTAACCTGCCAAGCCGAGCGGGCGTAATAGGTCTGCGTTTGCAATTTGCTAGCCGAATCATACGGATAGATAACGAAGATCGGCCCCTTGTCACGGACATCCATGTCGACGCCGTTCAGTTTCGTCGCCAGGATCACGTCGGTTTCCCGCACATCGACCATCGGGATGTTGGTCGAGTAGTCGTTCAGCGCCACTGCGCTGACATTTTCGCCTTCGGCGCCGACATAATCCATGACCACCTTGAAGGGCACGCCCGCGAAGGTCGACTTCTTGTCATACCAGGGCGAGCTGGTGGTGATTTCGGTCATCCCCAGCCCCTCAAGCATCGCGCGGTCGAACTTGGCGGCCTTGCCGTCATTCGTGTTGGCGATATTTCCGGTGACGGTCAGGATCACCTGACCGGTCGGAGAGGGCAGCGTGTCGGCGACACTGACAGTTGCAAAGCAGATACCGGCGATCAGCGCGGCAAACGAGCGAATTAGCATCTTGGCATCTGTCCTGAGATAAGGATCCGGGTAGGCTGGCGATTAACTATCGATATACTTCTCCTCTGAATTGTGTCCACTGGATTCGCATTCGGTCAGATTGCGATCATTAGAATGCAACCTTTTTCACGCAACACCTTGGACCGAAGCGTCTTGGCGCAGGTTATCAAGGGCATGGGCCCATCTTGGCGCTTTTGACTGAGGGCCCAATTTCGGAACCTAATCCAGATCCAGAATGCTGCGGTCGACGGCGGCGATATTGTCGATCCCGGCAAGGGCCATGCCCACGCGCATCTCGCTGTGGAAACGGGTCAGCAGCGCCGAGACGCCCGCCTGACCACGCGCGGCGACGGCATAGACCCAAGGTCGGCCGATCATCACGCCACTGGCGCCAAGCGCCACGGCGCGCAGCACGTCCAGACCGCTGCGCACGCCGCCATCCAGCATGATTTCAGGTCCCGAACCTGCTAAGGCGTCGACAATCCGCGGCAGCATGCGGATGGTCGAGGACACGCCGTCCAGCTGCCTCCCGCCATGGTTCGACACGATAATGGCATCCGCGCCGACGCGGGCGGCCTCAAGCGCATCGCCGGGCGTGAGAATCCCCTTGAGGATCAGCTTGCCCTGCCACAGCCCACGCAGCCATTCGATGTCCTTCCATGTGACCGAGGCGTCGATCTGGCTGATGATCCAGCCGCGATATTCGGTCGGATTGGTGGCAGAAGGAACATAGGCTGAGATATTGCCGAACTGATGCGGCTTGCCCTTGATGCCGACATCCATGACCCAGCGCGGACGCACAGCATAGGACAGCGCCCCAGCCCGGAACTTGCCCCAAGTGCTGGTCCCGCCGGCGATACCGTTCCTGACATCGCGGTAGCGCTCGCCGGCCACGGCCAAATCAACGGTAAAGACCAATGTGCGCACGCCAAGCGCCCATGCGCGCTCCAGCATTTCGGCCACGATGGCACGGTCGCGCAGCATGTAAAGTTGGAACCAGAACGGGCGGTCGGAGACGGCCGCGACCTCCTCCATCGAGCAGATCGACATGGTGGACAAGGTAAAGGGCAGGCCTGCCGCATCGGCGGCGCGCTTGGCCTGAACCTCGGCGCGGCGGGCGAACATGCCGCCCATGCCGATGGGGGCCAGCGCCATCGGCATGGCGGCAGCCTCGCCCGCCAGTTGCGTTCCCAGCGCGATATTCGAGACATCGCGCATCACCTGCTGACGGATGCCGATAGGCTGGAAGTCCTCGACATTGCGGCGCAGCGTGTATTCGTCATAGGCGCCGCCATCGGCGTAATCGAACAGGAAGCGCGGCAGACGGGCTTCGGCGATGCGGCGGTAATCGGCGACCGTCGCGGGAACGAGGTTCATCGTCGGCATTCTTCTTCTTTCATTTTACAAAGGCCAGCGACAGCCATGGCACCAGCGCAATGATGAACAGCCCGATCAGCAGCAGGCCGATAAAGGGCAGTGCCGCGCGGACCAGCAGTGAGAATTTCTCGCGGAAGGTGATCATCGCGACCATCAGGTTCAGCCCGACCGGAGGGGTCAGGAAGCCGATCTCAAGGTTCACGATCATGATCACCCCCCAATGCACCGGCGAAAAGCCATAGGCCTCGGCCATGGGCAGCATCAGGGGGGCAAGGATCAGGATCGCCTCGTTCGTGGTCATCACGCAGCCCACCGCCAGCAGCAGCAGGTTGGCGATCAGCAGAAAGGCCAGCGGGCTGTGGATATGGTCGGTGGCCAGGCTGACCAGCTGCGCGGGAACATGGTTTTCCGTCAGAACCAAATTCAGGCTAAGCGCGACCGCCAGCAGCGGGAACAGCGCCCCACCCAGCTTGGCGGTTTCGCTTGCGACCTCGATATAATCGTTTAGGCGCATGTCGCGATGGATGACGAATTCGATGAACAGCGCATAGGCCAGCGCGATCGCGGCGGATTCCGTCGGTGAATACAGGCCAGAATAGATCCCGCCCAGCAGGATCACCGGGAACAGCGCCGCCCAGATGCCGCCTTTCAGGGCGGCGCGGAACTCGGCCGGATCGAAGGGCTCGGCCGGGACATTGCGGTTGGCGAGGGACGCGTGGATGGCAAGGATCACCATCAGCAGCAACCCCGGCAGGATGCCCGCCAGAAACAGCGCCACGATCGAGGTTTCCGTGACCAGCCCGTAAAGGATCAGCGGCACCGAGGGCGGGATGATGATCCCCAGCGTCCCCCCTGCCATGACCGAGCCAAGCGCGTAGCGTTTGGAATAGCCCGCCGCCGTCATCGCGGGGTAAAGCACGCTGCCGACCGCGATCATGGTGACGATGGACGATCCCGAAATCGCCGAGAACACTCCGCAGCTGAGGATCGTCGCCACCCCCAGCCCGCCGCGCACCTGCCGGGTCAGGCTTTGCACGATGCGCACCAGCCGCCTTGCGCTGGAGCCCTTGGTCATCACCCCGCCACACAGCAGGAACAGCGGCACCGCAAGGATCAGCTCCTTGTTCAGCGAGACCCACATGTCCTCGACGATATAGACCAGCTCTCCGGCACCCCAGACCATCTGCACATAGGCGATGGCCGCAATCAGGATGATGATCAGCGGTTGGCGCAGGATCAGCAGACCCACGACCAGCAGCAGCAGGAACAGCGCGCTCATTCCTGCACCTCGGGGCGGGCAGGGGCGGTGGCGGGCCAGATGGCAAAGGCCAGATAGCGCAGCCCGGCGGACAGAAAGCCCAGCGGAATCACGCTTTGCACCACCCATGCGGGCCAGTTCAGCCCCGAAAGCAGCGTCGGATATTCCATCGAGTCGCGCACGAACAGCCAGCCATACCAGCAGACGGCAAACATGATCGCGGCGCTGACCAGATGGCTAAGACGCTCGATCAGCGGCTCCAACCGTTTGGGGACCCAGCCGAATGCGACGGTCGGCACGATCTGCCCGGCGGTGGCGACGCTCAGGCCGATGCCCAGAAACGCGACCACCACCAGCAGGTAAAGCGAGCGTTGCTGCGCGGCGTAGACGCCCGAAGGCACGCCCTGAATGCCAAAGGCATCCGCCAGAGGGGCGACCAGTTCGCGCATCAGCACATCGCCAAGGATCAGCATCAGGATCAGGCTTAGCGCCAGAACGGCCAAGGCGCGTTCGCTCCGCTGCCATCGCGACAATATTCGGGCGACCCCCGTCAAGGCGGGGTCGTTGGGTAGCGGCATGTCCGGGCTTTCTGTCGGAATTGGCTGGATGTCCCCTGCCGTCTGGGCAGGGGAGGCTGGCGTCAGGAGGTGCAGGCGGATCTGGCCGCCAGCATTGCCCGGTACATCTGTTCGGCACCGGCACCCTGTCCGGTGCCCAGATCTTCCCACAGGCCCGGCAAGCCGTCGCGGAAGGCGGCGGTCTCGGCGTCGTCAAGCTTGCGGATCTTGCCGCCGCCCTGCAGGTGCTTTTCGCGCAACTGGTCCTCGAACGCCGCGACCTCGTCCCGGATCTGGCGGGCAGGCACTTCGGCAAAGGCGGCGCGCACCGCCTTTTGATCAGCCTCGTCCAGCCGGTCCCAGCTTTTGCGCGAGATGGCAAGGATCGCCGGCCCGTCGGAATAGCGGAACTCGGTCACCACCGGCAGGATCTCGTTCAGGCCGCTGGGGACATAGAAGGGATAGACCGTCGCATAGGCATCGATCAGCCCGGTCGAGGCGTTCGACGCCGCCTCGGGGACCGGTGTGGCGATCGGCGCGCTGCCCAGTTGCGAGAACAGCTTCTCGTTCTTGACGTTCATGGTGATGCCGATCTTGCGCCCCTTTAGGCTGGCGGGGGTCGGCAATTCCTCATGGCCCATGATGTAGCCGCTGCCGGATTCGAACCATGTGCCAAAGACCATGCCCTTGTCGGCCAAGGCCGCGGTGACCGGGGCGATCATGTGATCGTCCAGCACGCAGTTGCGCTGGTCGCGATCCTCGA
The DNA here is from genome assembly GCF_014851995.1 of Paracoccus sp. PAR01. Classification (NCBI taxonomy): domain Bacteria; kingdom Pseudomonadati; phylum Pseudomonadota; class Alphaproteobacteria; order Rhodobacterales; family Paracoccaceae; genus Paracoccus; species Paracoccus sp. PAR01. The sequence continues at coordinate 23,772 of NZ_JACVAW010000011.1, read as the reverse complement.
AGAACAGCGGCATGTCCAGCACCGCCAGTTCCGGCACCTGCAGCATCAGCGCACTCAGCGTGAACAGTCCCATATCGACGCGACCGCGCACCACTTGGCCGATGACATCGTTTTCCGCGCCCAGTTGCGAGCTGTAGAAGACCTCGGGCTTCACCCGCCCGTCGCTATGCTTGATGACATCCGCCACCAATCGGTCGATCTGCATTTGCCACGGCGAGTTTTCCGGCGCGGCAGTCGCGACTTTCCAGATGGTTTCCGCATTGGCCATCGCGCCACCCGCAATGGCGAACGTGGCGACAGAAGCGCAAAGACGCGCCATCGCTATCAGTTTCATGGTCATCCTCCCCGACTCCCGCATGAATCGTTAGTCAGCCCCTTTCATTCGGTCCAATTTTTTTGTTGATTGGTTTTGATACGAAACGTGAATGATGAAAGGCCCCGGATGCTGAACCTCAAACCGCTGCATCACTTCGTTCTGGTGGTCGAGGAACGCAATTTTGCCGCCGCCGCCCGCCGCGCCAATATCAGCCAGCCGGCGCTGTCGAATTCGATTCGCACGCTTGAGGAGCAGATCGGAGTGCAGCTGTTTCTGCGCGACGAAAGGCCGGTCAAGGTCACCCCCGAGGGCGAGGAAATCCTTGAACGCGCCCGCTGGCTGCTGTTCGAGGCCCGCAATCTGGATGTCCAGATCAGCGCCCTGCGCAGCGGTGTTGCCGGGCATCTGCGCTGCGGCATGGTCCCGATCTTTTCGGCGTCCTTTGGCGGCAATGTCTTTGCCGCGTTTTCCCGGCGCAGCCCGCAAACCACATTCGAGGCGGATGTGGGCCAGACCAGCCAGTTGCTGCAATTGCTGGATGCCGAGGAAATCGAGGTCGCCATCTGCGACTTCCGCGAAATCCCCTCGGATTCCAGTTATGAAGTCACCCGGCTGCCGCCCAAGGACGGGGCCTGCTATTGCCGCACCGACCATCCGGTCCTGACTGCGGGCACCCTGACCGGGCCGATGATCCATGAATATGGCATCGCCTCGGTCCGTATTCCGCAGGAATTACATGACAATTTGCGCCGGGTCTTCATGCCCGGCAACAGCATCGACCCGCTGCTGCATCTGCAATGCGACAATGTCACCCTGCTGATCGACACCGTGCGCCAAAGCGATCTGATCCTGCTGACCTCGCGGCAAAGCGCGCAGGCGGCCGTGGCTGGCCGCCTGCTGGTCGAAGTGCCCTATCCCGTTTCGGGCGGATCGGAATGGTGCATCGTGGCCCTGCGCAACAAGGTCCTGCGCCCCGCCGCGCGGGCGCTGGTCGAAACCGTCAAGGCGGAATGCGCCTAGACCGGGTCCAGCGCTGCGCCATTCTCAAGGAAGGCCAGCAGATTGGCGATGACCCGGCGGCCCATATCCGTGCGGCAGGCAGCGGTGGCGCTGCCGATATGCGGGGTCAGGACGACATTCGGCAGGGTCAGCAGGCCGGGATCGACGGTGGGCTCGGCCTCGAACACGTCCATCCCGGCGGCGGCCAGATGACCAGAGCGCAGCGCCTCGGCCAGCGCCTTTTCGTCGACCAACGGACCGCGCGCGGTGTTGACCAGCACCGCCCCTTGGCGGAAGCGCGCCAGCCGCGCCGCGTCGATCAGGTGGCGGGTTTCCGGCACCAAGGCGGTGTGCAGCGACACGATATCGGAACCCGCGACCAGCTCATCCGGGCTGGCCACATATTCGGCCCCCAAGGCGGCCTCGGCCTCGGGGCGGCGGGTACGGTTCCAATAACGGATCTGCATGTCAAAGCCCCGCGCCCGGCGGGCGACCGCCTGCGCGATCGGACCAAAGCCGATCAGGCCCAAGGTCTGGCCATGCACGCGCAGACCCATCGAGGCCATCGGTCGCGTGGCATCCCAATTCCCGTCACGGAGGAAGCGTTCGTTCTCGCCCAGCTTGCGGCAGGCGGCAAGGATCAGGGCAAAGGCCAGATCGGCGGTATCCTCGGTCACGACCGGGGTATTCGACACCGTGATCCCGCGCGCGCGGGCGGCCCTCAGGTCGATATTGTCGGTGCCGGTGCCGAAATTCGCGATCAGGCGCAGGCTGTCGGGAAAAGCCGCGATCATCTGTGCCGTCACCGGATCGACGGCGGTCGAGACATAGGCGGGCACCCCTTCGGGGACCGGCGCATCGGCAGGGATATGGCGAAACTCAAGCACACCCTGACGGGACGGGATATTCGCGGGAAAGGGCAGCGGGCGGCTGGTCGCGATCAGCGGCATGGCGGATTCCTGTTTGGGCCAGCCTCAGGCGGCTGGCGGATCGGAAGGAATGATCCCGCGGCAGCTGCGTGCCGCGGGACCGACCACTCAGTTGGTCTTCGGAGACTCGGGCTTCGACGGTGCGGATGCATCGCCGTTGTTGACGGCCAGCCATGCCTGATCCAGCACATAGGCGCGGACTGCCTCGGCGTCATCGGCGCTTAGATGCTTGGCAAAGGAAATCATGCCGTTATCGCTCAATGCGCCATTGATGACGACATCGTGGAAGCCCTCCTTGCTGGCCGAGACATAGGACCAGCGCAGGTCCGGCAGCACGCCCGAACTGATCGCCAGCGGGCCGTGGCAGACCATGCAGTTTTCCGCGTAATGCACGAAGCCCTTCTGGACCAGCGCCGCATCCTTGATCGGCTCGGCCTTGGGTGTCTTTTCGACCGTGTCCTGCATCGGGTCGGGAACCGTGCCCTTGCCACCCAGCTTGAAGACAAAGACCCGACCCACATCGGGGGCCACGGCCTTGTCCCAGGCAAAGCCCCAGTTCAGCGCCCATGAGCCGCCCCAGCCGGTCGCCACGGCGACATATTGTTCGCCATCGATCTCATAGGTTGAGGGCGCGGCCTGAATGCCGCTTTTCAGGTTCATGCCCCACAGCTTCTGCCCGGTGCTGCCGTCCAGCGCCATGAAATAACCCTTGATGTCGCCTTGGAACACCAGCCCGGTTTCGGTGGTCAGGATGCCGCCGTTGAAGGGACCGGAATGCGGATAGACCCAGGCGGGTTTCTGGGCGACCGGGTCCCAGGCCATCAACGTGCCGGTCAGGTTCTTGCGCACTTCCGCAAGCGTGCCGGCCGGATAGGTCGGCGGCAGGCCCGCGGCAAAATCATAGCCGGGGTTCCAGCGCATCGGGTTGGTGCGGTCGGCGGGGCGGTCCTGAACGAATTGCGCCATCTGCTGCGCCGGCAGATAGACCAGCCCGGTATCGGGGTTATAGGCCATCGGATGCCAGTTATGCGCGCCCGCCGGGGCGGGGATGGCAAGGAATCCGGCCTCGCTATCGCGTGCGGCGGGGTTCTCGATCGGGCGGCCCTTGTCGTCCAGCCCGGTCGCCCATGTCTGATGCGCGAAGGGCGCGCCGGAAATGAACTCGCCGGTGGCGGCATCCAGCACATAGAAGAAGCCGTTCTTGGGCGCCTGCATGACGACACGGCGCTTGGCCCCGTCCTTGCCCAGGGGCAGGTCGGCCAGAATGATGCTTTGCGTGGCGGTGTAATCCCACATGTCGCGCGGCGTGGTCTGGAAATGCCACTTATAGGCGCCGGTATCGGCATCCAGCGCCAGAATGGACGACAGGAACAGGTTGTCTCCATTGCCCTTGGGATCGCGGATCTTGGGGTTGAAGGGCGAGGCGTTGCCGGTCCCGACCAGCACCGTGTCATTCACCTGATCATAGACGATGCTGTCCCATGCGGTGCCGCCACCGCCATCGGTCTTCCACGCGCCCTCATCGCCCCAGGTGTCGTTGCCAAGCCGGGCGAACGCCTCGTCCGACGCCGCACCGTCGGGCTTCTTGTCGGGGTTGGGGGTAATGAAGAAGCGCCAGTCCAATGCGCCGGTTTGGGCATCATAGGCCGAGACATAGCCCCTCACCCCGAATTCCGAACCGCTATTTCCGATCAGCACCCGTCCCTTGACGATGCGCGGCGCGCCGGTGATCGTGTAGGGCTTGGACTGATCGACGGTGACCGTGCTCCAGACCAGCTTGCCGGTTTTGGCATCCAGCGCCTCAAGCCGACCGTCAAAGACGCCGACATAGACCTTGTCGCCATAGACGGCGACGCCGCGGTTGATGACATCGCAGCAGGACTTCGCCGCTGCCTCGCCCGAGACCTTGGGGTCATAGACCCACAACTCCTTGCCGGTCTTGGCGTCCAGCGCATAGACGATCGACCATGCTCCGGTCAGATACATCACCCCGTCGACGATGATCGGCGTCGCCTCGACCCCGCGGCTGGTCGCAAGGTCATAGGTCCATGCAATGCCCAGTTCGTCCGCGTTTTTCTTGTCGATCTGCGACAGGCGCGCATAGCGCTGTTCGTCATAGGTGCCGCCATAGGTCAGCCATTCCTGCGGCGTCTTTTCGGCATTCAGCAGACGCTCGGTCGTGACGCCCGCACCATCCCCGGCCTGCGTGGCCGCGCCTCCCAAGATCAGCAGCGCACCCGCGAGGGCGCCTGCCTGCATTTTTCTGAACATGTTCTCTCTCCCACCCGGACTGACGATCCGGCCTCGGGTGGAAGTTGCGGTCTTGACGCAGCGGGCGCTTGATCCAACGTCATCGGGCGCGCGGTCCGTGGTCAAGCTCTTGACCTGTCGTCCGCTATCGTCTCGGGATCGGAAAGGTCGTGGAGGCGACCCGACGACTGCAAAGCGAGGAGGCAGAGCGATGTTCGACCAACAGACCACGGACCGGCTGGCGGATGAATTGTATGGCGCGTTGCGCAGCAGGGTCACGATCCCGCTGATCAGCAAGCGCCACCCCGACGTGACCGTCGATGAGGCCTACCGCGTGTCTCTGGGCGTGCTGAACCGCCGGCTGGCCGATGGCGAAAAGCTGATCGGCAAGAAGATCGGCCTGACCTCGCAGGCGATGCAGCAGATGCTGGGCATTTCCGAGCCGGATTACGGTTTCCTGACCGATGCGATGCAGGTGGCTGACGGCGCGACCGTGACCATCGCCCAGCAGATGATCACCCCGATGATCGAGGCCGAGATCGCCTTTGTCATGCGTGCATCGCTGCCGCTGGAAGGGGTGACCCCGGAAATGGTGCTGGAGGCGACCGAGTATGTCGCGGCCAGCTTTGAGCTGGTCGATACCCGTTTCGACACGCCGAAACTGGCGATTGTCGATACCGTGGCCGACAATGCCAGCAGCGCCCTGTTCCAACTGGGACAGGATCGCATTGATCCGCGCGATCTGGACCTGAACGCCGTCACCTGCACGCTGCTGCGCAATGGCGCGGTGCAATCCACCGGCAAGGGCGAGGCGGTGATGGGCTCGCCCCTGAACAGCGTGGCGTGGCTGGCGAACCGGTTGGGCGCACTTGGTGTCCAGATCGAGGCGGGCGATGTCGTTCTGCCCGGATCGCTGGTACCGATGGTTCCGGTCGCGCCGGGCGACAGGCTGGAGGCCGAGTTCACCGGCATCGGCCGCGTCACCTGCTTCTTTGCCTGAGGGTCACCATGCAGAATATCTCGTTGAAGAAATGGAAAAGCGGCACGGCTAGCCCCGGCGCATGGATTTGCCTGTCCGAGGTCCATACCGCCGAAATGCTGGCGCGCATGGGCTTTGACTGGCTGTGCTTCGACCTGCAGCACGGGCTGATCTCGGAAGCGCAGCTTCAGGCGCTGATCCCGGCGATTTCGGGGACGGATGCGACCCCGATCGTCCGGGTGGTCAGCAATGATGCCGGGCAGATCGGGCGGGCGCTGGATGCCGGCGCGCATGGCATTATCGTGCCCATGGTGAACTCGGCCGAGGAAGCGCGCCGCGCCGCCTCGGCCTGTCGCTATCCGATGGAAGGCACCCGGTCCTGTGGACCGCTGCGCGGCTTCATGCTGGACGGCCCGGATTACCTGCGCAGCGCCAATGCCGAAGTTGCCTGCATCGTCATGATCGAAACGAGCGAGGGGCTGGAACAGGTCGAGGCGATTGCCGCCACGCCGGGGGTGGATGCCATTTTCATCGGCCCGATGGACTTGTGCTTCGGTCTGGGCCTTGTTCCCGGCGATTTTGGCGCGCCCGCCTTTGCCGCGGCCATCGCCCGCATCCGTGCCGCCTGCGCGGCTGCCGACAAGGCCGTCGGTCTGTTCGGCTATTCGCCGGAACTGGCGGGGCAGGCGCTGAAGGACGGCTTCAACTTCGTCTCGGTCGGGACGGATCTGGGCTTTTTGCGGCAGGGGACGGCCAGCGCCATCGCGGCGGCAGGCGGCCTTGGCCAGCAGGAGACGCGCAAGCCCGGCGGCTATTGATCCGCATCTGATCCGGCTTGATTTCCTGCGCGTCATGATTGATGTAATGCAACATCCATCATGATGCGCGGGGAGGCGCAGAATGGTATTCCAACAATTGCGGTTGATCCGCACCGGCGCCCTTGAGGGGTTTCGGGACTATGTCTTCATGCTGGGCGGCGATCCCGATCCGATCCTGCGCAACGCCGGGATCGACCCCGCCACGCTGAACGCGCCTGAGACCCAGATCAACCTTGCGCATTACGTCAGCGCGCTGAACCTTGCCGCCGAGGCGACGGGAACGCCCGCCTTTGGCCTGCTGCTGTCGCAGCGGCAAAGCTTGGACAATGTCGGCGCCGTCGGATATCTGGCCCGCCACGCCCCGACATTGCAGGTGGCGCTGGAGGAGTTGTCCCGTTTCCTGCGGCTGCATGACGGCGGCACCTTTCTGGAGGTCGATCAAAGTGACGACACCACGCTGATCGGGCTGAAATTCTCGGGCGCGGAGGGGCTGCCGGGGATTCAGCGCGTGGAACTGGCCATGGGCTTGCTGCTGAAATTCCTGCGCTCGGTGATGGCGGAAAACTGGACGGCGACGGCAGTCCATTTCGAACATAAACGCCCCGCCAGCCCGCAATATCACGAGCGGCTGTTCCGCTGCCCGATCTATTACGAGCAGCCCTTCACCGCGGTCGAACTGCCCAGTGGTGGGCTGCAAACCCGTCCGAAAAATGCCGATCATGTGCTGTTCAGCATCCTTCGCGGCCATATCGAGCGTCTCAATGCCGAACTGGGCAGCGATCTGGTGGGTCAGCTGCGGCGCATCATTCACAACCAGCTGGAAAACGGCCCGCCTCGGCTGGATGAGGCTGCCGCGGCACTGGGGCTTAGCCGCCATGTCCTGCAGCGCCGTCTCAAGGATTTCGGGACCAGTTTCCAGACCCTGCAGCAATCCGTCCGCTTCGAGGCGGCGCAGCGCTATCTGGCCGAAACCGATCTGCCGCTGGTCGAAATCAGCGGCATCCTGTCATTTTCCGAAGCGGCGGTGTTCACCCGCACCTTTCAGCGCCTGGCCGGAATGACGCCTTCTGAATGGCGGCGCGAGAACCGAATCCGTTAGTCCTCGCGCCGCATCCCGCGCCGCGCATGCCCGCATGGGATGAGGCGGCGGCGTGGGAACCCTTATTTCGTCAGCCGCTTCCGGATTTCCTTGCGGATCGCCGCGCCATAGGGCGGGCGCAGCATCTTGATGATTTCCGACCCGGTCTGGCGATAGACGCCCTTGGCATGGCTGAAGGTCAGGAAGCCCTCCCAGCCGTGGTAATTCCCCATGCCCGACGGGCCGGTGCCGCCAAAGGGCAGGTCCTCTTGCGCGACATGGAACAGCGTGTCGTTCACCGTCACCCCGCCCGAGGTGGTGCGGTTCAGCACATGCTCGCGTTCCTCGGCGGCCTCGCCAAAGTAATACAGCGCCAGCGGACGCGGCCGGTCGTTGATCATGGCAATGGCATCGTCGATCTTGCGATAGGTGCGGACCGGCAGGATCGGGCCAAAGATTTCTTCCTGCATCACCGCCATGTCGTCGGTCGCGTTCAGGATAAGATGCGGCGGGATCTTGTGATGCGGCTGTTGGGTGAAGTTTTCGCCCTTGGGATTGATCTCGACGATCTCGGCGCCTTTCTGGCGCGCATCCTCGATCAGGCCCAGCAGGCGGTCGTAATGGCGCTGGTTGATGATCGAGCCGTAATCGTCATTGTCCTTCAGGCCGGACGGATACATCTCGGCGACGGCCGCGCGCGTTGCGGTGACGAATTCGCCGGTCTTGCCCTCGGGCACCAGCGCGTAATCGGGGGCGGTGCAGATCTGGCCGGCATTCAGCGTCTTGCCATGCATGATCCGGCGCGCCGATTTCGCCATGTTGGCCGATTGCCCGACGATGGTGGGCGACTTGCCGCCCAACTCCAGCGTGACCGGCACAAGGTTTTCCGCCGCCGCGCGCATGACATGGCGTCCGACAGCGGTCGAGCCGGTAAAGATCATGTGGTCGAAAGGCAGGGCAGTAAAGGCCGCGCCGGTCTGGGCATCGCCGGTAGCGACCGACAGAACCTCGGCATCGAAATATTTCGGCACCAGCTCGGCCACCAGCGCCGAGGTCCGCGCGGTGAACTCCGAGGGCTTCACCATCGCCCGGTTCCCAGCTGCGAAAATCCCCGCCAGCGGCGAGAAGATCATCCCGATCGGGAAGTTCCATGGCGAGACGATGCCGACCACGCCCTTGGGCTGGTAATGCAGCACCGCCCGCGCGCCCAGCAGGCCCAGCGGAAACTCGACCGGACGCTTCGACGGCTTCATCCATTTGCGCAGGTTTTTCTTGGCGTGCTTGAGCGCGTTCACCGACTGCACCAGATCGGCGAATGCCGTCTGATCCTTCGAGCGATGCCCGAAATCCGCCGAGACGGCATCGTAAAGCGCGTCCTGATTTTCGACCAGCAGCGCCACGGCGCGGTCGATCCAGCGCGCGCGCGTCGCCTGATCGGGCTGTCCGTCACGGACATGCGCCGCCTTCATCCGCGCCAGTTGATCCGCCAGCGCATTCGCCGTGTTGCTGTCAAACGCCATTTCAGACACTCCTCCCCCTGAGCCAGCACCCATTCTGGGTGCTTCCCCGCGGACGACATTGACCGAACATGGCCATCGCCGTTTCATGAAGTCAAATCCGCGTCTCCGGGTCGGGGCGCCTGTATCAGACGGTGGGGCGGTCGGTCAGGTTGGGTCTGCCCGACAACTGCCAGATCAGCCCGCCGATCATGCCTCCGACAATCGACGGCACCAGCCAGGAAAATCCCAGCGACGACAGCGGGATCGCGTCATAGGCGTGTTGCAGGGCTGCGGGCAGGGTGACCCCCAGCTTGCCCGAACAGGCCAGCACAAGGTCATAGGCCCCCATCAGAAAGGCGATCAGCGCAGCCCCCTTCCAGACCCCGTCATTCGGCAGGAAACGCGACAGCAGACCCAGCAACACCACGCAGATGGCCAGCGGGTAGAACAGCCGGAAGAACGGATCGGCCAGCTTGACGATATAATCGACGCCGCCGAATGCCTGCGCCATCGAGGTGGCCGAGACGATCAGCACTGCCGTCCGGTAGCTGATCCGGCCTCCGGTCCATTTCTGCAGATATTCGCCCAGCACGGCGGTCGCGCCGATCGCGGTGGTCAGGCAGGCCAGCACCACCGCCACGGCCAAGGCATTCGCGCCGACCGAACCGGCAAGCTGCCCGACCAGCCGCGTCAGCAGGTTCGAATGGGTCACGTCGGTACCCAGCACGCCGCTGCCGGTTGCGCCCAGATATTCCAACCCGCCATAGACGAAAAGCAGCCCAAGGAAGGTCACCGCGCAGGCACCCAGCAGGACCGACCTGAAACCGGCATCATCCGCGTAACCGCGCTCGCGGATGGCCTCGACAAAGATGATGCCCAGCATCAGACCGGCAAGCACGTCGCCCGTCTGGTAGCCGGTGATCAGGCCCAGGCTGAAGGGCGCGGCCTCGCCGGTGTGGACGGGGGTTCCCAGCGGCGACAGCACCGACCAAAGGACGATGATCGCCAGCAATCCCAGCAGAAGCGGCGTCAGAAAGCGTCCGATCCGGTCGATCATGTTCGAACGGTCAAGGGCGAACCACGTGCTTACGCCGATGATCAGCGGGATGAAGACCCAGTGCCATGCGCCCTTTTGCAGGGCGGGGGCAAGGGTCAGGATCCCGGTCTCATAGGCGACGCTGGCAGTGCGCGGGATCGCGATCATCCATGCCAGAAACACCATCGCGATGAACAGCAGGGCCGGGCCGAACCACGGCGCGATCGGCGCGGTCATGCGCTCGACGCTGCCGCCGTTGCGCCCAAGGACAAAGACGGTCGCGACCGGCAGAAGCATGCCGGTCAGGGCCAGACCGAACAGCGCCTGCACCCATCCAGAACCCGCCAGATAGCCGATCTGCGGCGGAAAGATCAGGTTTCCCGCGCCGAAAAACACCGCAAACATGGCGAAGCCCACGATCAGGGAATCGCGGAAGATCCGCTGCGGCATGGCAGTGCTGGTCATCGTTACCTCGTCAACTCGTTCCCGCCTTGACGGCATGCACCAAGCAACCGGCGACATGACTGTCGCCGCCCCGTCGCAGGGCGCCATTTCAGGTTTCCGGTCGCGGGCCGCGTGTCGCGGCTCTCGCCCGCAATGCGCGAAAGGCCGATGCCCGCTGATTTCAGCCGGGCAGAAACGGCAAATACGGGTGGCGCTATGGCATGGATGGGCGCGGGATTTGAACCCTGTCGGCGGAAGTTCGCGCAAGGTACGTTGCGGAACCCGCAGTTACGCGCGTGGTGTCAGGGCGACAGCGGACGGGTTCAGGCGTCGTGACGGCCTGCCCGTCAGGTCTGTGACCGACGGGCAGGCGCGTTGTTTATTGGCGCGGCGTGGCAGCCTCCGTGATGGGCGCGGTGTGGCGGATCAACCAATCGGCCACCTCGCCTTGCAGAAGCGGTGCGACCCGGTGGCGCACCTCGGCGTGATAGGCGTCGATCCATGCGCGCTCGGCCGTGGTCAGCGCGGCCAGATCGAACAGCGACAGGTCGATCGGTACCAGCGTCATCGGCTTGAAGCACAGGAAGCCCGGACCATCCTCGACCAGCTCGACCTGATTTTCGATGCGGATGCCCCAGCGGCCTTCCTGATAGTAACCGGGCTCGATGGTCATGATATTGCCCGCGACCAGACCGACGGGATTGCCGGGCTTGGCCAGACGATGGGGATGCTCATGGACCAGCAGGTTATGGCCCACATCATGGCCGGTGCCGTGATCGTAATCAAGGCCAAGCTGCCAAAGCGGCACCCGCGCCAACGCATCCAGCGAATGCGCAAAGGTCCCCACCGGGAAGCGCGCGACCGAAAGCGCGATGAAGCCTTTCAGCACCGCCGTGGAAATCCGGCGAATGTCATCGGCGACCGGCGAAAAGGCAAAGGTGCGCGTCACATCGGTCGTGCCACAATCATATTGCCCGCCGGAATCGAGCAGCAAGATCTGATCGGGGGTCAGCGTCCCGCTGCCGCTTGCGGCGGGGGCATAATGGCACAGGGCCGCATTCCCGCCCGAAGCCGCGATGGTGGCAAAGCTCGGCTCTTGATAGCCGGGAACGGCGGCGCGGAATCCGGCCAGTTTCTCGGACACTTCCCATTCGTCGATGGGATCGTTCGAGGCGCTGCGCAGGGGCATCTCGGCTTCCAGCCATTGGCAGAATTTGGCCAGCGCCACGGCATCGTCCAGATGCGCGCGGTGGAATCCCGCCAGTTCTTCGGGGGTCTTTTTCGACTTTTCGAGCGTGATGAGGCCCGTGGTCGGCGCGGGCACGGCTGCGCCCTGCGCCAGCGCGACCGGCACCGCATCGGGGGTGAAGAAGGCATCGAATGCCGCGCGGCCCGTCAGCGCGGAAAGCGCGGGCAGGAAGTCGTCAAAGGTGCGGGGGGTGACGCCTTCGGGCGCGGGGATGACCAGCTTGGCCGGGTCGATGAACCATTCGGCGCTGTCCTTGCCGATGATGGCGAAGGACAAAGCCAGCGGGTTCATCGCCACATCGCCGCCACGGCGGTTGAAAAGCCATGCGATATTGTCGGGTCGCGTCTCGACCCAAGTCTCGACGCCCAGACGCGACAGCTCACCGCGCAGCCATTCCAGCTTGTCACTGGTCGAACGCCCGGCCTCGGAGAGCGGCATTTCGCGGATGGGCGCTTGCGGCATCGCGGGGCGGTCCAGCCAGATCGCAGCCAGCGGATCAGCCACCGGGACCAGCGTGACGCCATGGGCGCGGGCGCGCAGGGTTTCTGCCTGCGTGACGGTCCAAGTCATCGGGTCATAGCCGATGCGCAGGCCCGCACCCAGCCCGGCCACCCATTGCGCCAGCGGGGTTTCGTGGAAATGCCCATGCTGCCACAGCTTACCATTGACCTGCTTTGCAGCCTGGATCGTATAGCGGCCATCGACCAGAAAGACCGCCCGGTCCGGTGTCACCAGCGCATGGGCAAGCGAGCCGGTAAAGCCCGTCAGCCAACGGATCACGCGGTCATGGTCCGGCGCTTCCTCATTCTGGAAGGCGTCCGAGGTGGTCAGGATCAGCCCGTCAAGTCCCAGCCGCGCCAGTTCCCCGCGCAGCATGGCCAGTCGTTCAGCGTGAATAGCAGTTAAAGCCGTCAAGGCCGTCCTCCATGTCAAACAGCCGCTCGAGCACCTGCGTGGATGCCCGCAGCCCATTATGCTCAAATTCATTGGTCAGCCACATCCGCACATTGCCCAAGGCGCGCGCGGTTTGCAGCGACAGGTCCAGATCGACATACATGTCGTCGGTATAGACGGCGGCGGTCACCGGCACGTCATTGGCGGCCAATCGGTCCAGATCGTATAGCGCGGCCTCCATCGGCATCTGCGCCAGTAGCTGCGCGGCCCCAGCGAAGGGGCGAAGGGCGCGGATCTCGTCGAACATCCACGGATAGATCATCTCGCCTGTGAACAGCAGCGGGCGGTTCGCGGCGGCGAATTCGGGAAATTCGGCCAGCACCCGTTCAGCGGCCCAATCGGTCGGCTGGCCGTGCTGGGCATAGATCGCCTCGTGGATGGCGGCAAAAAGCGGGTTCTGATCGAAGGATGTCGTCTCGCGCATCCGGCCAAGGAAGCTGTCCGATAGCTGGCCGTCATCGGCAATGGCCTCATCCAGCAGCCAGTGCAGGCTCTCGAACCCGTCGGACATGCCCAGATCCATGCCCAGATATTGCAGCCGCCGCACGCTCAGCCGGTCGCCATCGGGCAGGCGGATGTCCTGATCCGTCAGCATGTCGGCGATCTGGTCCAGCACGGCCTGATCCTGCGGATAGCGCTGGAAATACTGGCGGTTCTTGTCGGCCACGCGCGGATAAGTGCGGCGATAGATGTCATCGGCGCTGGCGCGGATGCCCGCCATGCCGCCGGTGACATAGCAACCCAGCAGCGCCTGCGGTGCCAGTGACAGATAGGTTAGGGTCAGGAAGCCGCCATAGCTTTGCCCCAGCGTGTACCATTTCTGGCCGCCGAACAGCGCTTTACGCAGATGTTCGGCATCGCGGATGATGCTGTCGGCGCGCAGGCAGGACAGGTAATGCGCGCCCTGATTGGCGCTCATCGCGGCAAAGGCGCGGCCCTGCACCGGGGTCGAGCGGCCCGTGCCGCGCTGGTCCAGCATGAGGACGCGGAAGCGTTTCAGCGCAACCGAAAGCCAGCCGGGCGCGCCTCCGCCGGGGCGCGGTGCCTTGCCGCCCGGCCCGCCTTGCAGATAGACGAGCAAAGGCCGCTCGCGCCCATCGGGGGCGGCGATCTCGCGGGCAAAGACCTTGATCGTCGGACCGTCTGGCTTGGACCAGTCCAAGGGAACCGTGACCGAGTGGTCGCGGATAATCGCTCCGGGGATTTTATAGTCGTTCATGTCGGTCATCCGATTTCAGCGCATCCGGGGATCAAGGGCTGCGTAAAGCAGGTCCACGATGATATTGCACAGCACGATGAAGAGGCCCCCCAGCAGCACCACGCCGATGATGATCGGGCGGTCCTGATTGCGCACCGCCTGCACCGCGAGCGACCCGACGCCTTGCAGGCCGTAGACTTGCTCGATCACGATGACGCCGCCCAGCATCAGCCCGATATCCGCGCCAAGCTGCGTCACCAGTGGCATAAGGGTTGAGCGCATGCCGTGGCGCAGCACGACCTTGCGTTCCGACAGGCCCTTGGCGCGGGCGGTGCGGATGTAATCCTCGCCCAGAACCTGCAATAATTGGCCCCGCGTCAGACGGGCATAGATCGCCGCCGTGACCAGCGCGAGCGTGGCCCAAGGCAGCGCCAGATGCCATGCCCAGATCAGCGGATTGGTCAGGAAGGGCTTGTAGCCGCTGGGCGGGAACAGGGTGAATCCCGCCTGCTTGGGCAAGAAATAAAGCGTATAAAGCGCCAGCATCCCCAGAACGAAGGTCGGAAAGCTCAGGCCCAGCAGGATGAAGACCTGCCCCAGCCGATCGCGGAACCCGCCCGGATGGCGCGCCGACATGATGCCGATCGGGATGCCGATCGCCAGCCACAGGATCACCGCGCCAAAGACCAGCGAGATGGTGACCGGAATCCGGCGCAGGATCAGCTCGCTGACCGGCTGCTGGTTGCGATAGGAAAAGCCCAGATCGCCCTGAACCGCCCGACCGACGAATTGCAGATATTGCTGCGTTATCGGCTGGTCGAGGCCAAGGTTCTGGCGCACCAGTTCCAACTGCTCGGCGCTGGCCTTGTCGCCCGCGACGATCCGCGCGGGATCGCCCGGCGCGACAAAGAACAGCAGGAACACGAACAGGCTCAGGACGAACAGGACCAAGGCCCCGAAGCCCAGCCGCTTAGCGATGAACTTGCCCATGATCAGCCCTCCGTCACGGGTTTGGCGGGCTTGCGGCGGCGCTTCACCCGCCTGCCCTTGGGGTCAAGCGCATCGCGCAACCCATCGCCCAGAATGTTGAAGGCCAGCGTCGAGCCCAGCAGCGCCAGCCCCGGAAACAGCACCAGCCACCATGCGACCAGATAGATCGAATTGGCCCCGGCCTCGGCCAGCATCCCGCCCCAGCTTGGCGTCGGCGGCACGATGCCAAGGCCAAGGAAGGACAGGGTCGCCTCGAAGACGATGGAATTCGGGATCATCATCGTCGTGTAGATGATGATCGGCACCGACAGGTTGGGCAGGATGTCGCGCAGCATGATCGACAGGTTCCCCGCCCCCAGCGAGCGGCTGGCCTGCACGAAATCGCGCCGGGCCAGGGATGCCGTCTCGGCCCGGATCACTCGGCCGATGGTGGTCCAGCTGAAAAACACGATGACCGAGATCGACAGCCACAGCGACGGCCCAAAGACTGAGACCAGCGCCAAGGCGCACAGCAGGAACGGCACCGACATGACCAGATCCATCAGCCGTCCCAGCACGGTATCGGTCCAGCCGCCGAAATAGCCCGCCGTCATGCCGATGGTGACGCCGATGAAGGATGCCGCCAGCGCCGCAGCCACCCCCACCGCCAGCGAGATCCGCGCGCCATAGGCGATACGGACCAGCACGTCCCGGCCAAGCTGGTCGGCGCCCAGCAGGAATTCATGGTTGGGCCCGACCGGCAGGCCGACCGGTGACAAGCCGGTATCGCGATATTGCTCGATCGCGTCATGGCCGGTCCAGCCGGCGAACCAAGGCGCGCCGATGGCGAAAGCGACCAGAGCCAAGATGAAGACCGCAGCCAGCAGGCTGGCCGGGTCGCGCATCAGGCGGCGGAAAGTCAGGTTGGCCGAGGATCGCTGAACGACTTTCGGCGCGTCTAGTTGGGCTTCGCTCATCATGCGGCTCCCTGTTCCAGTCTTAGAAGTTCGCGCGGCTGGGCCTGCACGGGCACCGGCGGCACATGCGAGGCGTCCAGCAGCGTGCGGGTATAATCCTGCTGCGGGTGCTGGAAGATCTGCTCGGTCGCGTCCATCTCGATGATGCGGCCCGCGTTCATCACCGCGATGCGGTCGCACATATGGCGCACGACGCTAAGGTCATGGCTGATGAACAGATAGGTTAGCCCCAGCTTCTGCTGCAATTCCTGCATCAGGTTCAGGATCTGCGCCTGTATGGACACGTCCAGCGCCGAGACCGGCTCGTCGAAAATCACCAGATCGGGGTTCAGCGCCAAGGCGCGGGCGATACCGATGCGCTGCCGCTGCCCGCCGGAAAATTCGGAGGGGAAGCGGTTGTAATGCTCGGGGTTCAGCCCGACCAGTTCCATCAGGCGGCGGACCTCGTTCTTGCGCGCCTCGCCCTTGGCCAGCCCGTGGATGCGGAACGGCTCGCCGATGATCGCGCCGACCCTGCGGCGTGGGTTGAGCGAGCCGAACGGGTCCTGAAACACCAGCTGCACGCGGCGGCGCATGTCGCGCCATGCCTTTGGGGTCAGCGCGCCGACATCGATGCCGTCGAAATCGACCTTGCCGCGCGTGGCCGGGACCAGCCCCGCAATCACCCGCGCCAGCGTCGATTTTCCGCAGCCGGACTCTCCGACCAGACCCAAAGTCTCGCCCCGCGCGACCTCAAGCGTGATGCCTTTCAGCACATCAAGCTGACGCTTCGCGCCAAAGCCCGAGGACATCGTATAGGTCAGCGCGACATCCTGCACCGACAGCAGCCGGTCCGTGGGCGGCTTTCGGGCGGGTTGGGCGGGGGCGGCATCCGCGCGGTCGATCCGGGCTTCGAAATGGCACAGCGCTTCGGTCCCGCAGGCATAGGCGCGGTTGGGCGGGGCCTCGGTCTGGCAGATCGGCTGGACCTGCGCGCAGCGCGGCGCAAAGATGCAGGCTTTGGGGCGCGCAAGCAGGCTGGGTGGCCGTCCGGGGATCGAATATAGCTCGGTCCCCTGCCGCGCCGCTGCGGGCGAGGCGCGCAGCAGGCCGAAGGTATAGGGATGGGCGGGCGCGGCAAACAACCCCTTGGCCGGGCCGATTTCCAGCCGCGTGCCGCCATACATGATCATCACCTTATCCGCGACCGAGGCCATCAGCCCCAGATCATGGGTGATCATGATGACCGTGATGCCCAGTTCGCGCCGCATTTCATCCAGCAGTGCGACGATCTGCGCCTGCACCGTCACGTCCAGTGCGGTGGTCGGCTCATCGGCAATGATCAGCGACGGACGCAGTACCAGCGCCATCGCGATCATCACGCGCTGGCGCATACCCCCGGAAAACTGGTGCGGGTAATCGTCCAGCCGGGCCGCCGCATCTTTGATCCCGACCTTTTCCAGCATCTCGGCGGCGCGGGCGCGGGCCTCGGTATTGCTGACCTTTTCATGGGCGTGGATCACTTCGGTGATCTGGCGGCCGATGGTGTAATAGGGGTGCAGGCTGGACAGCGGGTCTTGAAAGACCATGCCGATCCGTGCCCCACGCAGGGCGCGCAGCTCGGCGGGCGTCATTTTCAGCAGGTCGCGACCCTCGAACAGGCATTCGCCCTCGATCTCGACGCCGGGCAGCAGGCCCATGATCGCCTGGGTCAGGACCGATTTGCCGGAGCCGGATTCGCCCGCGATGCCGAACAGGCTGCCTGCCTCGACCGTGAACGAGACATTGCGCGCGGCGTGAAGGATTCCATCCTCGGTCGGGATGCGGATTGAGATGTTTCGCGCTTCAAGAAGGGGCATTCATGTGTTCCTGCGCCAAGGAAATCGCCCGCACATCTGCGCGGGCGAGAGTTGTGTGATCGACGGTCGGGGCCGGTCGCTTGCCGCGATCAGCGCTCCAGCCAGAGGTTGCTCCAATCCCCGTTCGCGCCAAGCGCATAGGGCAGGAAGTTCTTCACCGCATCGCTGTGATAGACGACGACGTTTTGCGAGATGAACGGAATGACCGGTGCATCGCCCATGACCAGCTCGTCGACCTCGGCCCACAGTTTGCCCGCCTGAGCAGCGTCGGCGGCGTTGATTGCCTCGGCGGCTTTCGCATTGGCCGCGTCGTTGTTGTAGTCGGTGTAGTTGTAGGTCTGGTGGCGACCGTCAAAGGTGAATTGCGGCTGGAAGACCGAGCGCGCGGCACCGCCGACCCAATCGGGCGACCAGCTGACCGGGGCGATGTCCCATGCGCCGGTCTTGGTGGTTTCCTGATTGGTCATGTATTTCGAATAGTAATCCGCGGCGGAAACGGGGATCAGTTCCAGCTCGATCCCGGCCTTTTTCATGCTGGCCTGAATGGTCTGGGCGATGGACGGTTCGTCGTTGATGTTGCGGAAGGGCATCTTCAGCTTGATCCCGTCGGGGAAGCCCGCCTCGGCCAGCAGGGCCTTGGCCTTGTCGGGATCGCCCTTGTGTTCGGTGCTGGGATACAGGTCGAAGTCGTGATAGCCGACGACGCCCGGCCCAAAGATGCCGTTCTGCGGCGCGGCAACGTAAGACCCGCCCATCTGCTGCACGATCGCCGCCTTGTCGATGGCGTAGTTCAGCGCCTGACGGACCTTCACATCCTTCAGCGCGCCGTTGTTGTTGTCGGCCGCCGTGTTGACAAAGATGAAGCTGGTCCGCCCGACCGAGATCGCGACCAGTTTGTCATCCCCGGTCGCCTGCAGCATCGGCAGCAGCGCCGGCGGCACGAGGATGTCGTAAAGCATGTCTGCATCGCCCGCCTGAATCTGCTGGATCGCGGCGTCGGGCTGCAGGCCGAAGGTCAGTTCGATCTCGTCGACATAGGCCTTGCGCAGCGGATCGCTTTCGGCGGTCCATGCCGGGTTGCGCTTCAGCTTCAGCGTGCTGTCCGGCACGTAATCCGCGACGGTATAGGGGCCGGAGGCCATGAAGTTCTTGCGGAAATCCGGGCTGTCGGGGATGAAGTCAAGGATTTCGACCGGGGCCGGTGCGGCCGAGGGCAGCGACAGCATATAGATGAAATCGCCGGCTTTTTCCTTCAGACGGAAGGTGACGGTCTTGTCATCCGGGGTCTCGATCCCGGTGATGTCCGTGCCCTCGACATAGGCCTTCATCGCCTCGGCGGTCGGTTCGACCTTGGCGAAGCCGTCGCAGAACGTGTCCATGCCTTCGATCAGCGACACGAAATAGGTCAGGAAGGACGAACCCAGCACCGGGTTACACATGCGCTTGATGCCGCGTTCGACATCGGCGGCAACGATCGGGCGCGGCGTGCCCTTGATGTCCCATGCCGCGCCATCGCGCAGGGTGAAGGTATAGGTCAGGCCATCATCGCCGGGCTGAGGCAGTTCGACCGCAAGGTCGGCTTTCGGCGCGACACCTTCAGCGGGGTCGAGCGAGCTGTCATAGCCGACCAGCGTGCGCTGCGTCGCGCGGATGAAGTTGTTCGAGGTGACGACGCCGACGCTGGCCGGGTCGAAATGGTCGATATCCCCCGAACCAAGGATTTTCAGCACGCCGCCGGTCTCTTGTGCCGTTGCAGGCAGGACCGCCAGCGCAAGCAGCATGGCGGTCGTGGCAAGCATGGGGGTCCGTGCGGAGCGAAGCAAGGTGGTCATCTGACATGCATCCCTGTTGTATATAATTTGTCGACATAATGAATTTGCTGGTATGGAAGTCAAGAAGTTTGCTGCGTCAATCGCACGAGACAGCGCGCCAAACCTCATGGCTCGGCTATAATATTGAAATTGTTTGTCTATACTCGATGACGGCTGGGCTGCGGCTTGCCACCGTCAGCCCCGCCGTTCCATTTTGCCGTGATGCCGTCCGAGGAATCGCATAGTCGATAGCGTCTGCCCCGCCTGTGCCGGGCATTGCCAAGTCGGATCAGTTTCTCAGACGAGAGAACCGCTTGCCTGCAACCCGTCGCGATCCAGAACAAGGATCTCGCCCCGGCTGAATTCGACAATGCCCTGCTGCCGCAGCAGGTTCAGCCGCAGATTGACAGTCTGGCGGGTGCATCCAGCCAAAGTCGCCAGATAGGCCTGGCTGACATTGATCTTGGGCTCTGCCTCGGTCGTCAGTTGATGCAGGTAATGATCAATCCGCTGGTCGGCGGTCATGAAATTGTCGACCGAACGCTGGCGATTGTCCCGGACCAGCCGATCATGCAGCAAGCCCGCCAGATTCACGATCAACAGCTGCGCGGGAACATGCTTGAGCAACGCGGCCGAGCTGCAGCACAGGACCCTTGAGCCCGGCATCGCCGTGCATGTGGCGGCGCATGGCCTGCCTGACAGGGCCTCGACCTCGCCCAGCACCTCGCCGGGACCGGCAATAAAGACGACAAGGGAATTGCCGTTCGGGTCGATATAGCTGACCTCGACCTGCCCCTGCTCAACGATGAAAAAGGTGTCGGTTGCCAGACCCTGCTGCAGAATGTCCTTGGGCCGCAGATGGGTGCGGGTGATGCAATCGGACAGGAAGGTCAGCTTCTGCTGCTCTGACAGACCCTGCAGCAGGTCGGAATCGAAGTTGGGCCGATAGGTCGCGGGCAGTTCCATGCTTGTGCCAGTCCCCAGAAACCGAGACAGGTTTCCGTCCGAACGGCCTTGGACAAGCCCGAGGGCGGCGCAATTCCGGAAACGCTTTGGCAATCAATGCAATGTGGAGCAGGGCGATGCAAGCCGCCCTGCTCTTCAGTGGTACATTTACAAAAAGGCTACTCGTTACCGCTAAGGACGAAGCATGTCCTGTCATGTCCGTATTTAGGGCAAATCTGCCGCAACTTGTGTCGGCTGGCCGACATTTTGCGCAGAAAGGCGACGAAACTGTCCCAAAGGCTAGGCCTAAACCCGGTAAGGCCGGGCATTTGCGGATCAGCCGCGCGGATCGCCGCCGGTGGCCGGGCATCCGGCCTTGAGCGCGGGGGCGGGGCGGGCGATAATCTGCACGCAGAAGGGAAGGTTCCGATGGCCATTACCATCACCGCCTTTGAACGCTCGCCCGACCGTGGCAGGGGGCTTGCGCGCGACATGCGCGTCCGCTGGGCGTTGGAGGAAGTGGGGCAGCCATATGATGTCCGCCTGCTGTCCTTTCCCGACATGAAGCAGCCCGCCCATCTGGCGCTGCATCCTTTCGGCCAGATCCCGACCTATCAGGACGGCGATCTGACCCTGTTCGAATCCGGCGCGATCGTGCTGCATATCGCCGAGCGCCATGACGGGCTGTTGCCTGACGATGCCGATGCGCGGGCGCGGGCCATCGCATGGATGTTCGCCGCGCTGAACACCATCGAGCCGCCAATCGTCGAACGCAGCATGGCGCAGCTGTTTGAGCGCGACGAGTTGTGGTTCGAACAGCGTCTGGCCAAAATCGACAAGCTTCTGCATATCCGGCTGGGCCAATTGTCCGCGCGCCTCGGCACCGCCGATTGGCTGGACGGCTCCTTTCACGCGGGCGATCTGCTGATGGTCTCGGTGCTGCAAAGGCTGAAGGGGGCGGGCCTGCTGGAGGAATATCCGAACCTGATGCAATACATCGCGCGGGCCGAAGGCCGGCCCGCCTTTGCCCGCGCATTTGCCGCGCAATTGGCGGTCTTTACCAGCAGCCAGCAGGGCTGACCGTGCGCTGGCGCAGTCCGGGCAGCACCCCTTGAATCCCGCCCCCCGCCATTTGACGTAAGATCGCGCAGGACAGTCCGGCTGGGTTCGGGCATGTCTGCCGGGCGATTCCCAACCGAGAAGATCACCGTGACCGCCTTTTACTATGCCCTGACCGTGCTGATCTGGGGAACGACCTGGATCGCCATTCACAACCAGCTTGGCATCGTGCCGATCGAGGCCTCGGTGGTCTATCGTTTCGCGCTGGCCGGGGCGGTCATGTTCCTTGGGCTGCTGGCCATGGGCAAACTAAGGGCCATTCCCGCGCGGCAGCAGCCTTGGGTGGTCCTGCAGGCGCTATGCCTGTTTTCGTGCAATTTCATCTGCTTCTACATCGCGACGGGCTATGTCCCCAGCGGAGTCGTCTCGGTGGTGTTCTCGGCGGCCACGATCTTCAATCTGATCAACGCCTTCCTGTTTCATGGCCGCCGTCCCTCGGGGCGCATTCTGGCCGGGGCGGGGCTGGGGGTTCTGGGCATCGCCTGCCTGTTTCGCGATACGCTGTCGGCGGCGGCGCTGGACCCCGGCACGGCCAAGGGGCTGGCCCTGGCGCTGCTGGGAACGTGGCTCTTTTCGGCAGGCAATCTGGTTTCCGCCCGCAATCAGCGTCACGGGCTGCAGCTTGCCACGGTCAACGCCTGGGCGATGCTTTACGGGGCCGGGATCGTGACTGCCTTCGCCCTGCTGCGCGGCGTGCCCTTCGCCTTTGACACATCGGCGCTTTATGTCGGATCGCTGCTTTATCTGGCGATCCCCGGCTCGGTGATCGCCTTTACCACCTATCTGACCGTGGTGCATCGTCTGGGGCCAGAGCGCGCGGCCTATATGACGGTGCTGTTCCCGGTCGTCGCGCTTAGCATCTCGGTCGTCTATGAGGGCTACCGGATCACGCCGCTGGCCGGGCTGGGGCTGGCATTCGTCCTGCTGGGCAATGTGTTTGTGCTGACCAAGCCGCGGGTCAGGGCATCGGCCTGAGGCGCCGACACCCCGCCCGGACCGATCAACGCATCCTGTCGCGCAGGATCTGCATCAGCTTGCCGTCGCGCGGCAGTTTCTCGGGCTGGCCCTGTTCGGTCAGCCAGTAGAACCGCCCCGGAGGCAGGTCGGTCGGCAGCTCATAATCCATGCCGTCCCATTCATCCTCGCGGAAGGAATAGAAGGCCCAGTGGCCGCCGCGCGCCTCGACCGTGTCCAGCACATCGGTCAGATAGGTGCCGCAATCCTGCCAGCGCCGCATGCAGCCGAACTCGGCTGCGACGATGCGACCGGGCGGCAGGTGCTGTGCCTCGGCCCAGTCGAACGCCGCGCCGATATGGGCCGCCACGGCGTCGCGGTCCCAAGCCAGCGTTCCGCCCGCATATTCGGTTTCCGCCCCCGGATAGCGCAGGGGTTTTTCCCGCTTCATGTTGGGCGCGCTGGTCGCGGCATAGGGCTCATACATGTGGAATGCGTATAGCACCCGGTCGTCGGGCAGCGCGGCAGGCCATGCCGCCAGCGAGCGCGGATTGGCGAACCAGCCGCCATCGACCATGATCGGGGTGACCGGATCGACGGCGCGGATCGCGGCGATGATGCGGCTGTAGAAACCCGGCAGATCGCGCAAACCGCCCGCCTGCGCGGCCTGCCAAGTGTCCAGCTCCTGCTGCGGGGCATTCTCGGTCGGGCCGCCGTTCTTTTCGGGCGCGGGTTCGTTCAGGATATTGTAGCCCGCAACCGCCGGATGATCCTTCAGCGCGCCCGCCAGATCCTTCCAGAACTGCACCGCCTGATCCTGATAGCGCGCCTCCGACCAGATCCGATCGTCATATTTTCCGCCATTTTGCTGCGTCCAGCGCGCACCGGGCAGGCTAAGCGGGGTGACGACCACCTTGATGCCCTCGGCCTCGGCGGCATCCAGAACCTTGCGCAGGGACGCTAGATCCTGAGGCGCAAGGCCCGCGTAATCATCGGCATCCCCGATCAGGAAATCCTGCCCCTGACCCTTCCACTTGCTGAAGGAAAGGCGCAGCCAGCTAGCCCCGGTATCGGACAGCGCCTTGAAATAGGCCTGATCCTGCGGGGTGGCGTTGAAGCCGTTCGCGCCTTTTTGCGGGCTGTCCCAGAACCCGATCAGGTCGGCGGCAAGGACCGGTTGCGCCAATCCGGCGCAAAGTGCAGCGATGGCGAGGGTGGTCTTGTGGATCATGGTTCTGCCCGATTTTTCACCTGAATGCAGCATTTCCACCGGACAGGCCATCCCCCTAGCTAGCTCTTCCATCGACGATGAGTTGTGGTTTTCCTTTTGAGCAGGGTTCGATGCGGGCGGTGACGTCGAAGACGTGGCGCAGGAGGTCTGGGGTGACGACCTCGGGGGTGGGGCCGCAG
>NZ_JACVAW010000119.1:0-254 GCF_014851995.1 Paracoccus sp. PAR01 | reverse complement strand
TCGCCTACCTTAAGGCCACGCTCACCGCCATCGCCAACGGTCATCCGCAAAGCCGCCTCGACGACCTGCTGCCATGGAGCTTCAAGCCGTCAAGCTAAGACGACCGTGATGACCTGCGAACGCTTACTGTCGACATGGCCGTTCTCGAGGAATAACCGGAAGCCTTCCTGACGCCTCAGCATATAGGCCATGGCCACCCCGAGGTCTGACTTGCGCGAGATGCGCGCGGCCTGGGCCGTCAGCCAGGTGAAGAA
>NZ_JACVAW010000118.1:0-255 GCF_014851995.1 Paracoccus sp. PAR01 | reverse complement strand
TGGCGGACAGGTCTTGGCTGACGGCCGAGTTTTCCACCTCGCGATCATCCGCCCGCTGCCATCGCAGGGATGAGGAAATTATCCGCCAAAAGTGGGGATGAATTTTCAGTTATTGGCGCTATGATGCGATCATCAGCGCGGTAACAGATCCGGTCCCGGTGGTCCCAGGGAATCGCGCAGGCGCGATTATTCACGTGCGGTCAGGGGCAAGGCTGGCTTGGAGGCGCAGCAAATATCGAAAGACCGATATGGCAA
>NZ_JACVAW010000117.1:0-255 GCF_014851995.1 Paracoccus sp. PAR01 | reverse complement strand
GGCTGACCTCGACCTCGGGGAATTCGGCGGCCAGATCGCGGGTGACCTCATCCCAGAACACCATCGAGTATTTCTGGGCATTGGATTTGGTGACCGAGGCCAGCTTGCGCCGCCGCCCCATCGCCTGCTCGAAGCCGAAGCGCAGGATGCGCTCGACGCCGGTGCGGGTGAAGATCGCGGTCTCGACCGCGACCTCGTCGCCGGTGCCCTGATGGACGCGGCCCCCGGCACCGGAATATTCGCCCTCGGTGTTCT
>NZ_JACVAW010000116.1:0-255 GCF_014851995.1 Paracoccus sp. PAR01 | reverse complement strand
CGGGGCGATGGAGGCGTATTTCCCGGCCCATTTCTCCTCGAAGCCGTCGAGTTCCACGGCCGCCATGTCGGCAGTCGGGGCCACGTAAATCCGGCGCAGATCGGCGGCCACAGCCTTGCGGTCCTTCCAGGAGCAGAAGTTCAGGCTGTGGCGGACCAGATGCAGTGAGCCAGCGAAGGCGCCATCGGTCCGAGCCCGCTGGCGAACGCAGGTTTGAACCATGGCGTCCGGAAAGGCGGCGGTGATCGCCTCAGG
>NZ_JACVAW010000115.1:0-255 GCF_014851995.1 Paracoccus sp. PAR01 | reverse complement strand
GCGGTTCCTTGCCGATCTTGGCGCAGGTTTCGAGATAATCGTCCACGGCCTCATGGAAGGCCGCGCGGAGATCCTCGACCGTATCTGCGTGGAAGCCAATGCGGTCACCGATACCAGCGATGTGGCCTACGAAGATGGCATCCTCGTCGTCGTAATCGATGCGAGCTCTGTAGCCCTTGAAGGTCATGCTGTTCATGGCGTGATTCCAATGCGTTCTAGAAAGTCGCGGGCGTCTCGAACCTGATAGCGTTTTGC
>NZ_JACVAW010000114.1:0-255 GCF_014851995.1 Paracoccus sp. PAR01 | reverse complement strand
ACGCGAGCAGCGGTGTTGGGTCCACAAGACAATGAACGTGCTCAACGCGCTGCCGAAATCGCTGCAGGACAAGGCCAAGAGCCATCTCCACGACATCTGGCAGGCGGAAACCAAGGCCGAGGCCGGCGCCGCCTTCGACTTTTTCGTCGAAACCTACGGGGTCAAATACGACAAGGCCGTTGCCAAGCTGGTCAAGGATCGCGAGGCGTTGCTGACCTTTTACGACTACCCGGCCGAACACTGGAAACACATCCG
>NZ_JACVAW010000113.1:0-255 GCF_014851995.1 Paracoccus sp. PAR01 | reverse complement strand
ACCAGCTCCGGCTCAAAGCTGCTGTCGCGGTCACGGGGCACAGCCACCGGCAGTTCGCCGTCCTGGCCCTTCAAGACCTTGGTCGACGAGCCGTTGCGCCGGTTCGCTTGGCCCGGAGGTGCTTCCTTGCCTTCCTCATAGCCCAGATGCGCGGTCAGCTCCGCGCCCAGCATCCGCTCCATGAGCCGGATCTTCAGCTCCTTCATCAGCCCGGCATCGCCGAGCAGATCCTCAGGGCGCTCAACACCCTTCAGC
>NZ_JACVAW010000112.1:0-273 GCF_014851995.1 Paracoccus sp. PAR01 | reverse complement strand
TCGCCTGCTTGCCGGCGATGACCAGATCCGCGCCTTCGGCCTTGGCGACCTCGGCGATGATCTTGGCGACGGCCAGCGGCTCGATGTCCTGATGAACGTCATCGGCGGCGACGACCAGAATGGCGCGGTCGGCGCCCATGGCCAGAGCGGTGCGCAGGGTTTCCTGGGCCTGCTTCACCCCGATCGACACGGCGATAACTTCGGTCGCGGTGCCTTTTTCCTTGAGCCGGATCGCCTCCTCGACCGCGATCTCGTCGAACGGGTTCATCGACA
>NZ_JACVAW010000111.1:0-273 GCF_014851995.1 Paracoccus sp. PAR01 | reverse complement strand
TACTTGCCGACCAGCACATGCGCGACCATCGCCTCGGTCGGCATGCCGCCGGGGATCAGCCGTGCTGGGGTCAGAGCCTGCGTTACGCCATCGGTGCAGGACCGGCAGGCATACTTGGGGCGGCGGGTGACGATGACGCGGAACTGGGCGGGCACGATGTCCAACCGCTCCGAGACATCCTCCCCGATGCAGTGCAGGCAGCCGCCACAAGCGCAGGTCAGGCTGTCCGGCTCAATCACCTCTTCGATGCGCGGCAAGTGTTCGGGCAGCGAT
>NZ_JACVAW010000110.1:0-273 GCF_014851995.1 Paracoccus sp. PAR01 | reverse complement strand
GCCGAAACGTCCGGGAATGGTTTGCGGCCCGCAATCAGTTCGCCATAATGTTTGGCGAGCGCTTCGACGCTTGAGTATCTGAAACCGCATGGAACGGCCCAGATACACAAAGTTCAGGACACTCCCTCGGGTTCTGGACTGCCCTGCGCGAGGTGTTCGCCACCACACGCGAGCAGCGGTGTTGGGTCCACAAGACAATGAACGTGCTCAACGCGCTGCCGAAATCGCTGCAGGACAAGGCCAAGAGCCATCTCCACGACATCTGGCAGGCGG
>NZ_JACVAW010000010.1:0-143974 GCF_014851995.1 Paracoccus sp. PAR01 | reverse complement strand
ACACCACCATAGAGACCTGAGCGCCGGTTATGGCCGCACGCTGCGCAGTTCGCGGGCTACGCGCACGGCCATAACCTCTAAGCGGACCAATGTTCCCGACGTGCTATGGCAGCGAATTCATCTCGCGCGACCTCGATCTGTGGGCCTATTCCAGGCACGTCACGCTCGACTTCTCGCGGCCAGGAAAGCCCACGGACAACGGCTTCATTTTACGTCGGGAAAACAGTCCCCCGGACTGTTTTCTGATCCCTCCTCACCTTCAACAGCAAGCTCAGGTCAGAATGCCTGAACGCACACTGGTTCATGAGCCTTGCGGACGCGGCCGAAAAGCTGGAGGATTGGCGCAGACACTACAATGACGACCGACCCCACAGCGCCATCGGATACAACGTCCCGAGCGCGCTGCACTTTCCCGGCCGCGTCACCAGCCCGCCGCCATGACCAAGGCCGGAAACTCCGGCTTTAGATGGTCCAAAATTGGTAGGCAGAGCAGGACCAATCGGGCTCCGATCGTGGCTGGATGAAAATTCAGTGGCAGGTCAATAACACGACGCAGAGATAATGCTACAGCACCCCAATCGGCACATTGCTGAGATTTTCAATAGTACTGCTTTTCAGGACGAAGAATTCGAAGGGTGGTGTATGGCCTCGGCCGATGTCTTCAGCACCATGTTCAAGGGCGAGGATCCGATCGCAAGCTGAGCGTGGTCGCGAACTTGTCGCCGAAACTCTTGCATCTTGTTCTGCTCGCGTCGCGAGAGCTGAATGATTTATCCGAACTAAATGCCAGCGCGGCGGGATTGTCGGCTTGTACTACACGATGTCGCTGCAAATCGCTGGGGGCAGGCTGGTTGAGCCGAAAGATCCGAGGCAAGGGGGGTATCGGTGGGAGTGCCCGAGTGATCTCGTACTGATCTTTTACCCCGCAAGCGTTGCCAAGTATTGCCCGCGCATTGCCCGGCTATTGCTTGGGGTGGGGTAGGCGCGCGGGCTTGCCGGGCGACATCGGTCGCCATCTTGCGCATCGGATGCAGGCACGTGCAGGCGCGGGGCGGCAGGTTGAGTCGCGACCGTGTTTTAGGTCTGGCCCGAAGGGGGGAGGATGGGTTGTGCAAACCGCTCAACTGTGATCGCCAACCCCACTGTGGTGATCGCTGCAATGACGTGATCAAAGCAATTGCTGCCCCGCCTAGCTACGTCTCCGCTGATGGCCGGTTGGGCTAATATGTCCAGTGTATCGAAGACGCGCGTGTAGCGCTCGCTGTCTTTTACAAGGGTTACTCCACGCGCTCAGGGACGCCGGGACATTTATTGTGATCGGGACGCCCAAAGGCGGTCACGAGGTCTGAAAACGTCGGTGAACAAGCTCTGATGCGCGGGCTGGATACCGCATGAGAGATTATGCGCCTCGGGGCTATTTCTGTCCTATAACGGGTATCAGAATGAATCTGGCCACAAAGCGATTCCCCCTGCCGTCGACCTCGCGCCCGCCATTTAGCGCATAAGGGGCCGCGTTCAGAGCGCGAGCATGGTGCGACGGGAGATATCGCACTGCCATTTCCCGCGCGATGGCCGTTTTCACGACGGTCGATTTCTTTCCGCGTCGCATAAGCTGACAATATCTTGTCGTCGGACGAGACTGCACTTTCCAGGCAATGACCTGACCCTCTGGCAACTTCTCCTTGAGGATGTTGAGCTTTCGTTCGCCCGGTAGCGCCTGCAGACAGTAGCTTCAGGCCCCCTCGATCAGTTTGTGGCGCACGCGGGCATTGCCTGCCCGGGTGAGGTCCGCCGTGCTTTGGCGTCAAATGTTCGCTCGGGACCAGCCCCCAGATAGGCTATCAGCTTGACCGGCGACTCGAACCGCCGCACATGGCTGATCTTGGCCATGAACGTGACAGCGCTGATCAGCGCGACACCCCTCAATGCTTGGAGCGCGTTCACCGCCGGAGCGAGATCCCATTCCGGCAAAATGCCTCGATGTGCCCGGTCCGCCGCTCCAGACGTTCCGTTCGGTCTGCAGCATCTCTTGAACGGCGATTTGATGCGCGGGATTTGAGACCAGTGGCGATACCGCATCGTCCAGGGCTTGGTCCGCTGGTAGACACGTCCACGGCGCAGTACGAAGGCTGCTACGAGTTGTCGCCTATGCCGCGGATTCCCTGCCGCGCTTTCGCAGGCACGGACCAAATCACGCATCGCTCGCCAGACACAGGGTATCCAGTCGATCTGTCATGCCCCGCTCTCCGGCGCGAACGGGGATCAGCGATGGTGCGACCGCGCAGCATTCGTAGCCGAAGGTCCGCACCTGCCTATAGAGACCGTATCCTGCTGGTCCGGCCAATAGCAGACAGAAAAATCACCCCTCCCGGAAAGCTTCTTCAGGAACTTGTCGACGCTGACAGAGGTATTCTCGAATGTGCCCTCATCACGATGCTGGGCATCAGCGGCCGCAACCGCGAGTTTGTCCTTGGACACATCATCACTTGGCAACTTGGTGCGGGTGTGGCGCGGATATATGATATCGGCGGTCCAGCGAGTTGGCATTTCGATCATACTGGCGTCCTATTGGAGCGTTCCAAGAACCGCAGTAGGATCGACAAGATGACGCATCTGCATGACATTTGGATCGCTGGCGCCCGCCGTACCGACATGTCGACGCCAGTCGGCACTGTCCCTTTGGTCGTGGCCGAACCCTCGGGAAAGGCGCACGGGACGGTTTTGCTGGTTCATGGCCGAAACGGCGCGCCCGGACAGGTGCAGATCGCCGAGATTGCGGACGCCTATCTGGGGCGCGGATGGCGGGTCGTGGCTCCGGAGTTGCCACATTCGGCGGCCTTGCCCGGATCCGGACCGCCAGAATGCGTTAGCTTTTCGGGTCATACCAATGCCGCGGCAGCAGCTTGGGACTGGGTCGCGCAGGAATGGCCGAGCCAGGCGCGAGGCTTGGCGGGGCATAGCCTTGGCGGGTTTGCCGTAGCGCATCTTGCGGCAGGATCGCCTGACACGCATCACGTTCTGGCCGTGTCGCCAGTCCTGTCAGGCCCCGCGCTGCTTATAGCGCGCGAGGCGATGGGACCGGCCGCCCTCGAAGAGGTCAGGCGCGAGGTGCCCGCCTATTTCGCCGAGATGCAGACAGCCGATGCCGAGCCTGCTTTGAACCGGATCACCGCACCTTTGGCGGTCGTGACCGGTGCGGCGGATGGGCTGATCCCGCTGAAGGATGCCCGCGCCTATTTCGCCGCAGCCCCGAATGCACGTTTCTTTGCCGCTTTGCCGGATGAGCATCATTGCCCGGCGGGTGAGGCCTGCGCGCGTGCCTTGTCCGCCGCCCTTTCAGCGCTGGGTGTTTAGTTGCCCGTGCTTGACCCGGACTGGATCGCGGCGCAGCGGCTTGGCTCGGCCAAGGCGATGCGCAATGCATGCTCGGCCACGCATCTGACACGCCACCGTGCCGGATTTGGCTGGACCGTTCGGCCTGCCAAGGGATCTGTCCTTGCCTCGCCACGCATCGCGAATTGGGACCCCGAGCCGGATTATTTCCATCACTGGATCCGCGATTCCGCCATTGCCCTGCGCGCGGTGCCACTGGCCATGGCGACGGACCCCGAATCCCGCCCTTTCTGGCTGAGCTTCATCACAGATTTCATTGCGTTTTCGCTGTCTATCTCGGACCCGACGCGGCAAGGTCCCGCAGCCAACCCCCTGCGTGCCTCGACCTTGCCCAGCCACGAAAACTACCTGCGTCCGGATGCGGAACTGGCCGCGCTGCACGGCGCTGCATGGCAGCAGGAACCGCGTGTGGCGGCGGATGGCTCGCCCGATCTTGAACAATGGAGCAGGCCGCAGGATGACGGCCACGCGTTGCGGGCATCGGCGCTGATGACCCTGCTTGACGATCTGCCCGAGCTTGCCAGCCTGCAGGCCAACGCCTTGATCGAACGCGATCTTGCCCATGTCCTGCGCGTGGCGGGACGACCATGCATCGGCCCGTGGGAGGAAGCACCGCCGCGGCGCACGACATTTACCCTGATCGTGCAATGGGATGCCTTGGATCGTGGCAGCCGGTTTCTTGACGATCCGGGCGGAGGCATGCGCGACGCGGTTGAACGCATTGCGCGGCTGATGGATCAGGCACCGGACGGGGCAAGCGGCGGTTGGCGGGAAAGCGTTGAAGCCCCCGAGGGCCGTCTGGACAGCGCAACCTGCCTTGCGCTGCTTCATGCGCGGCGCAGCGATGGCCCCTTTGCGCTGACTGGGCCGCGATCCCTTGCGACGGCGGCCGCGCTTGAACGGGATTTTGCGCGGCTCTATCCGATCAACCACGGGCGCGACGTCCCCGCCATCGGGCGTTGGGTCGAGGATGCCTATTTCAACGGAAACCCTTGGTATCCGACGACGCTGGGCTTCGCCGAGATGTATTACCGGATTGCTGCCGAAACCGCTGATCCTGCGGTCTTCGCCAAGGCCGAGGGCTGGATGGCGCTGATCCAGCAGGTGGCCCCAAATCCTGCCGGGCCGCTGCCGGAGCAGTTCGACCGCGTCACTGGGCAGCCGGTCTCATGTCTTGACCTGACATGGTCGGCAGCGGCATTTCTGGAAGCAGCGGCAGCGCGGGATCTGGCCATTCGGGCAATGGCGGGTCGGCCAGATAGGGCGCGGTAAAGCCAAGCGCCCTCAGCCCGCGCTGTATCTCGGGCCGCCCCGAGACCATTCGCCACAACAGGCCCGAGCGGTGGTTCTCAAGCCCGATCACGATGGGGGCCTGATCGACGGCAAGGCGGCTTTCGGCGGCCCAGTCCTGCGCCGGACTGAAGGCGTCGATGAAACCTGCCTCGCCCCAGATCCGATCACCCAGATCGTCATGGAGATGTCGCAGCACGGCCATCGCCTGATCCGGCACGAAGGGCAGTGAGCCAAGCGCCGCCGTGGGGGTGATCACGCCGGTATCCTCGGTCGGGGAATGCGCGACATAGCCGGTCGGATCATCGCTGGCGGTCAGGCCCCACAGGTTCGCGCCATAGCCTTTCCAGCCCTGCGGATTGCGCAGGCAATGATAGCGGTTGATCATCGCATGGGCGCGGGCCTGCACGCCGTAATCGGCATAGGCGTCACGCAGTCCGCGCGGGTCGATGCCCAGAAACGGATATTGCGACAGGAACAGCGGCCCGCCCCAGTCGAGGCCCAGCGGCAACCGCGTGTCGCCATATATCCGGCCATTGCGAAAGGCCGGGGCCATGGCCCAGCTTTGGTGATATGAGGTCGCGGGTAGGGGGTGGCTGCGCGACCCGGTACCAAGGACAAAGACGGGAAAGGCCTCATTCCAGCCACGGATGGGCAGGGCGTTGTCGGCCCATGGACGGTTGGGGTGGCGATGCCACATGACCGCGCCATCCTCGCGCAGATGCGCGGCCCAGTTCACCGCGTCAAACAACGCCTGAATCCGAGCGACCAAAGAGGGTTCCTCGGCAAAATAGGAGGCCGCCCCCAGAAGGCCCATCATCAGGAACGAGGTCTCGACCAGATCGCCGCCATCGTCACCGACCATGAAGGGCAGCACCCGCCCGGTCGAGCCGCTCAGGAAATGCGGATAAACCCCGTCAAAGCGATCAGCGGTTTCCAGAAAGCCCAACACGCGTTCAAGCCGGTCAAGAACCTCGCGCCGGGGCCGCCAGCCGCGTTCGACGGCAACGATCTGCGCCAGCAGACCAAAGCCGGTGCCGCCGGTGCAGACGGTCTCCGCCACATCATAGCCGAAGTCGCCTGCCGTGCGTTCACGGGCCATGCCGCTGACCGGATGGCTCCAATCGAGGAAATACAGCAGGGTGGCCTGCGCGACCCGGTCGCGCAGCGTGGCATCGTCAAGGCCGCGGATCAATCTAGCCATGTCAACTCCACCATCTGTGTATCGCGGCTGTTCGGGCCGACATGCAAGCGGATCAACCCCGGATCTCGGACCCATTCGGCCGTCTCCAAGGACGGGGCGATCGGGTAGCGGAACTGATCCGCCGTGACCCGGAAGCTGACCATGCGACGCTGGCCGGGAGGAATGGAAACCTGCCTGAAATCGATCAGCTTGCGACCCGGTCGCGTGATGCGGGCGACTGGATCGCTGGCGTAAAGCTGGACGGTCTCGACCGTCGGGCGGGTTCCGGTGTTCTCGACGCTGATCCGCAGATCGACGGTCTGATCGGCCTTGGCCGTGGCACTGGACAGGCGCGGGGCCAAGTAGCGGACCTCTGAATAGCCCAGCCCAAAGCCAAAGGGGAATGACGGCATATCGTCTGGCAGGTCCAGCCAGCCGGTCAGGAACTTGGTGAAGCCCGCATTGCCCGGTCGTCCCGTCGTGTCACAGGCATAGGTCAGCGGCACCTCGCCCGGATGTCTGGGCAACGAGATCGCAAGCCGACCCGAGGGGGAGGCCGTGCCAAAGATCAGGTCCGCGATGCCCTCGGGGCCAGCCACGCCGCCATGCCATGCGTAAAGCAGGGCATCGGCCTGCGCGGCGACCTCTCCGATGGCCAGCGGACGACCGGCAAAGACCACGACCAGCAGCGGCTTGCCGGTCTTGGCCAAGGCTGCGATCAGGCGGCGCTGCGCTGCCGGTAGTTCCGGCGAAAGCATCGAGGAAGATTCCCCCGCATGTTCCTTGGCCTCGCCCACAGCGGCGATGATCACATCCGAGGCGCGGGCAAGGGCCACGGCTTCGGCCAGTTGCTTTGCCTTGCTGCGGGGATCGCGGGTCACGGTCGTGCCATGGACATTCAGACGCCGTTCCAGCCACGGCTCATCGACGACATTCGCGCCCCATGCGACCTGTGGCTTTTGCCCGGTCAGCGCGGCGATGGCTGCGTCCAGCGGCACGACATCCTCGGCCCGCCCCGACACCGCCCATGTCCCCAGCATATTCGCCCGGTCCGAGGCGAAGGGGCCGATCAGCGCCACTTTCGTCTGGGGGGCCAGCGGCAGCAATCCGTTGTTCTTGAGCAGCACCGCAGAACGCGCCGCCGCCTGCTGCGCAAGCTTGCGCCCGCTGGCGCGTGAGGGCGCTTTGGGCGTGCCCGCCAGCCCGCGGAAAGGATCGTCCAGCAGGCCCAGTCGGGCCTTGAAGGTCAGAACCCGGCGGCAGGCGCGGTCGACAAGGCTTGTGAGGGTCGTCGCAGAAAGGGTCATCCCGGCTTCGGGCGCATCAAGCCCGTCCCGAAGAAGGCCGGGCAGCTCGCGCAGGTAATCCTCGCCCACCATGTCCATGTCGACACCGGCATGCAGCGCGCGCGCAACCGCAAGCGGTGCCGGACCCAGCCCATGCGCCACCAACTCCTTCACCCCGGTATAATCCGACACCACCAGCCCGTTGAACCCGTGCCGCCCCCGCAACCAGTCCTCAATCAACTGGCCATTGGCATGCATCGGCTGCTTGTTCACCGCGTTGAACGAAACCATGACGCTTGCCGCGCCCGCGTCCACCCCCGCGACGAAGGGGGGCAGGTAGGTTTCGAGCAGGTCCTCCCATGCAAGGCTGACATTGTCATAGTCCCGGCCGGATTGCGGCGCGCCGTAAGCAACGTAGTGCTTGAGACAGGCCGCCACCCGTCCCGGAATGCCCAGACCCAGCCCCTGCAGCCCGCGCGTCGCCGCCTGCGCAATGCGCGAGGCCAACAGGGCGTCTTCGCCCGGCCCTTCGGCCACCCGGCCCCAGCGCGGATCGCGGCTGATGTCGAGCATCGGGCCGTAGACCTGATGCAGCCCCTCGGCCGCAGCCTCCGCAGCGGCGAAGGCGGCGGTATTTTCGATCAGCGGCATGTCCCAGCTGCAAGCCAGCGCGATGTTCAGCGGAAAGACAGTGCGATGCCCGTGGATCACGTCCTCGGCAAAGAATAGCGGTATCCCCAGCCGCGATCCGGCCAGCGCGCGTTCCTGCATGGCGCGGGCCGAGGCAAGCGACTTGGTCCCGAAAATGGCGCCGACCTGACCCGCATCCAACCGCATCGACAGCGAGGTCGGCTGCTGCGCGCCGGTCAGCAACCCCTCGCCAGCCGGCAGCAGGTTCAGCTGTCCGATCTTTTCGTCCAGCGTCATTGCCGAGATCAGATTTTCAACGGCGTCAGGGATCTTCATGTTTCCTCCGTTGCGGCGGCGTGTTTACTCGGCCGCATGGCGGGCGGCATCATAGGCACAGGTCATGGCAGGATGCAGGGTTCCGACACCATCGCGGATCTCCAGCATGGCAGAATAGAAGGGCGTGCCATCGGGGGCATAGGGCGGAATATCGCCATGCAGCACCGCGAGGATTGCCGTATCGGGCAGGTGCTGGGCCAGCGTCAGATGAAAATCCACGACGCCCTCGACATCCAGCGCGGCGGTCGCCTCGTCCAGCACCAGAATATCGGGTCGGGCCAGCAGGATGCGGGCCAGCACCAGACGCTGCTTTTGTCCGCCCGACAGGACGTTTCGCCAGTTCCTGCCCTGATGCAGCGCCTCATCCAGACAGTGGATGAAATCGCCCAGACCGACGCGCGACAGCGTGGCCGCCACGGCGATGTCGGATTGCTGATCGGGCCCCTCGGGATAGGTTACCAGCGCCTTCAGCGACATCCGGTCCGGGACGTCCGGTTCCTGACCCGCCAGAAACAGGCGCGCGCCCCGATGCATCGCGACCTGACCCGTGCCATAGGGCCAGATCCCCGCCACGGCCTTGAGCAGGCTGCTTTTGCCGCAACCATTCCGGCCGGTCAGGAATATCCGGTCGCCGGGATACATGCGCAGCTTCGGCACCCTTAGAAAGGGCAGGGTGTCATGGCCGCGATGGTGCAGATGCAGATCCTGCAAGGCCAGCACCGGCCCCTTGTGACTGCGGATGTGGTTCATGCGGCTGACGCCGGTTTCCGAATAGAATTCCTGCCGATCGCGCACCCGCTCGATCGCGGCGGCAAGCTCGGTCAGGCGGGTTGCATTGGCCTTGAGCGTGGCGATCGCAGGCATCACGTTGATGAACCATGACAGCTCTCCAATCAGCCCGGCCGTCAATTCGCTGCTGGCGACGAAATTGCGAAAGCTCAGATTGCCCGCCATGAAGGACGGCAGCGCCGGCAGATAGGACAGCAACCGGGACGAGAGAAAGCCGTAAAGATCGTTGAAAAGCAGCATCCCTGCTTCCAGCCAGTTCTGCTTGCCCCAGGTCCGGTCCAGATCGGCATAAAGCTGGTTGTTGATCCCGCTTTGGGCACGCTCACCCCGGCCTGCGGCCAGCTGATCGACCCGGTTCAGCGTGATGCCCCATTCGCCCCGCCATGCCCCGTTCTGCCGCTGCCGCCGGATGCTCAGCCTTTCAAGAACATGCCCCAGCTTCCATGCCAGGAAGGTTATGGCGGGGACATAGACCGCGAC
The DNA here is from genome assembly GCF_014851995.1 of Paracoccus sp. PAR01. Taxonomy (NCBI): domain Bacteria; kingdom Pseudomonadati; phylum Pseudomonadota; class Alphaproteobacteria; order Rhodobacterales; family Paracoccaceae; genus Paracoccus; species Paracoccus sp. PAR01. The sequence goes on along the minus strand of NZ_JACVAW010000010.1, from coordinate 134,587 downwards.
CAGCAGCAGGCACAGCAGGGCCGAGCCATATTCGCCCGGCACCAGATCCACATGCGCGGCGACGGGGCCAAACCAATCCACCAGCGCAGCATTCGCCTGCGCCCCCCAGCGATCCAGAAAGGGAACGCTTTGGCTGCGTTCAAGCAAGGCCGTCGACACGAACCAGATCGCCGCAACCGCACCCCACAGCCCCATCGCCAGCCCGATAAGCCCGCCGTAAAGATTGGCCGAGCATTCGTCGATGCGCTGGTCCAACGCATCGGGCATCCGCGGCATGTCACCCGTCTGAGAGCGGTCGCTCAGCAGATCAAGGGCGATACGCCCGTCGGCCAGGATCGCATCGTTGAATTGCCCGACCAGCCATCCCCGCGCACGACGATGCAGCGTGGTCGAGGTCAGATGCCGGGCAGCGACCCCTGCGGTTCGTCCAAGAAAGATTGCAAGATAGGCCGCGGCCGCCAAAAGGATCGCATGGGCAGGTTCTACCCCCGCATCCGCAGTATGAAAACTCGCCAGAGATGCCAGGAAATCGGCACTTGCGAGGGCGACCCAGACGCTGGCCTTGCTGAGCAATGTGGTCACGGCAAAGATGATCACCGTGAGCAGCCATGCCTCGCGCCAGCGCTCGGACACCCAGTATGCGAACAATAAACCCCAGAACCTACTAAGACGTTTCACCCGCTTGGCCTTTTGGGTGCCGAGAAACGGCCACACTATCCCACAGCAACGCAAGGTCGCTCATGGGCCGAGTTCGGCACATTGTTTGAATTTTTAGCCGCATCGCCGACATGTCGGTTTTGCGACCTCCCTGTAGGTAAAGCGTAGCAAACCCCGTCGTCGGCGGCAAATTGCCGATGGCTTTGTGACGGTTATATTATTGGGCAGGTTTTGGATGCTTGCGCCCATATTCGTCGTAGGGCGGGCAAACCTGCGGCCCTGTCGTCGCTTTTGCTGCGCCCGCAACGCCAGTTTCAGAAGCCTTCCGTCGAAAAGCGCAAACAGGCTATGTCCGATAACCGATTAGTCTGTTTCGATAAACGATCCGTAATGATGACAATGACTACTGTGACCGAGGTCACGGGCTACCTTCCTTTTCGTGAGCTCTGATGTAATTTGAAACGGACATTCCCACCCAGAAGCTGTCGTGACAGATGTCTCAGGCCGTCAAAACTGTTGCTCATGCGCCCCAGTCGGTCGCGTTATGTCAATAACATGAAGCCCTAGGCGAGACCCGAAGTTGCCATCTGGCAGCTTTTCGCGACGATTGCTCGCTATCCTGAGTTCAAGACGTTGCGCCGATGACGAAGTGCGAGATGTCGCCAATAAAATTATTATAGAATAATATATTGTTCTGAGCGGAAGCGGGTCGTCCTTGGTTCGGTCCGTGCGACTGAAAGGAACGCATCGCGTTACTTTGATGTTGCTAACGAACTTGCTCTGATAACAATACGTAACGTCATGTCGGATGCGCCATCCACGTGCACGCGGGGCTAGCGCGAAAGCTCGCGACGATCTCTTCTCCACAACCGGGAAGGGCTACCGAAGGCTTTGTGTTTTTTCAACCAAGCGAGTCACAGGCGATTTGCGTCATGTTCTATGTTCACAAAGCCACAATGTGTGCGGTATGATGATCACGTTTAGTATATTGAAAAATAATAGTAAAAACTTTTTTAACGGTTGGATGCCCTGCCAGGAGATCACCCAGTAACACCCTGACCTCGAAGGGTGTGACGGTAACGGTAACGGTAACGGTAACACAGACGAAGCAGGCGTTAATCGCAGCTGTTATCACGCGCCATTGGCGGAAGATCATCCAGCATGGCGAAGCGTATTGAGGAGCAGATCACCTCGGGCCGGCTCTGTCGGAGCCACCATCATGGGTACCGAGAAGGACTGAAGCCCGGTGCCTGCTGGGGCTGTTAGCAGACGCATCAAGTTTGTCTGGCTGCGAATACTGGGGAGTGCCTTGGCCGGGTGATGAGCATCTATACCGGTCGCCCGGAATGCTCGAAACCACAGGGCTTCCGAAGGGAACGGAAAATGTAGCTAAGCTAAAACTGCCAGTCATCTTCGTTTGTGCCCTGACGCACACGGTAGGTGCCTGCGGGCCAAACACCGCTGCTCACCACCACTGGCGCAGTTGCTGGAGCGGCTGTCGCGGGCCCGGTCGGCGCGGTCGCCGGAGCGGCTATCGTTGGCAGCGGCGCAGTGCGGATCAGATAGGGCATCATGGCCCGCCTTTTGAAAGCTGGATCGTTTGAACCCGGAGTTTTCCGCGTGGCCTGCCCTCGGCCGGAAAAAGTGGGGACTACGAAGTAGCGAAATTTTTGGACGCCCAGTAGGCGTTCATCCTGAAACAGGGCGGGGATGGATATGCCGCCAAGCAGGGATCATCTAGGCGGCCTACTTCAACTGACAAAATATGGCGGCTTGTTGCCTGACCAGATGTGCTGACTGAAGCTGCTCGAGGACGAGAATGCGCGGCTAAGGAAAATCGTTGCGGCTCTCACTCCTCGCGAGATTGTGCAGGACGTTGTTCGGCGAAAGCTTCGAAGCCGGAGGGAGCGAGTGAACTGGTTCGCGGGATGTGCGCTGACTGGGCAGTCTCGACCCGTAGGGCGTGTGGAACCTTGCGGTTTGACTGTTCAAGTTGCTACGACAAGTTCCGCCGCACCGATCCGACTGCGCTGAAAGTGCGGATCAGGGAGACCTGCGAAACACGTGTGCGGTTCATGTTGTTCTCGGCCGGGAGGGCGGGATGTCAGCATTAAGAAAACTTGCCGTGTTCGTAGGGCTATGGGCATGCAGGTCAGGACGTCGGGGCCTTTTGACACCGAGAAAAAAGAAGTGGCAGAACCTGCGGTCACTCTTGGATTTAAAGCTCTCGTGCCGCCCGAGGCGCTGGGTCCTGTTCCAAGGGGCGCGTAGGAGAAGGATGAGGGCGAAATGCGAGACCTCTGGGGTGATCAGCGCGCCTGCTTACTTGGGGGCAAGACCCACGCCATCTGTCTTGATCATCCGTGCAGGTAAGCAGGGCGCAGACCGCCTTGCGGCGGCGTTCAGCAGCGCTGACGTTTCCCCCAACCACAAACCTTGGCCATAAGGCGCAAGGGCGGCCTGTGCCCCGCCGATCCAATGTGTGGCTCCGATCTCGCCCGTGCGAACGTTCTCTGGCTGCAAGACAGTGGCGCTGACATAGCCTTGTTCTGCGCCTACACGCTCTTCGCCATCAGTATCGATGATCCAGTCCGCGCCGCGAGGGCGCTCCAGCCATCCAGATCGTAACCGCAAGCTTCTTGTTGCTCATGCGTTTTCAAAAATGTCGCTACGCAAGAAGGTTCGGATAGCATCGCGCCCTGTCGCCAGAGTTTCGCCAACTGCGTCGAAGGCCGTGGCCTCGACAAAGGCACCCCGTCGCCTTGCCAGCATCGCATCTGGCGCGTGGTGTCCTGGCGTCAGGATCAATCCGTGCATGATACGTTCACTCTGTCCGCAGAGGCGGCTCAGATTAGCATGGCGACTGCAAGGCTGATCCGCGGCTTTCCAGTCGTTCCATCGCATGTGGTACCCAGACAGCTACTATGCGAAAAACCGCAAGGTTCGAAAGGTCGTCGATATGACCAGTTACACCCTGCGCAATATGGTCGAGCGCTGCTTCAGCAAGCTGAAGAACAGCCATCGGCTGCCACACGCTACGACAAAACCGCAGAACGCTTCCTCGGCTTTCTTAACGTCGCATGCATCAGGTTATGGCTCCGGAATCAGCATGGCCTCATGACAGCAATCAAATCATCCCGTTGCGCTGCTTTCATTGCACGGCGGCCTCAGGGACGGTGGATATCCGTAAGTCTGTCTGCATCGGATCGGCTGGCTGAGTGATGGGGCAACGGTACTGCTGTTCAATACCGATCTACACGACGAGTTCGGAACCTGACCACTCGCTTATAGTCCTTATAGCGGTGCCGATATCGGCGAGGTTCGTAGGATCGGGACCGCAGTCGGCGACAGTGATGATCCGGACCTGTTCCTGGGATCAGGTGATGGTACACCGGAAGGAACGAGCCGAACTCGACGGGGAACTGATGCAGACGACCGGAGGAAAACGCCCCCTCACCGGCGGTCCGGACGTCAAGTGCGACAAAATGGATCACCCCCTAGCCACTCCCCGTAACATACCCCAAATGCATCGAAGGGAGGCCATTTGTCCTGCGCGCAGCTTTTGGAGCGTAAAATGCGTAAATGCACGGCTATTCTGATAACAACGCTGGTTGGCTTGGCTTCACCCGGCTTTGCAAATCCCCCATCCGACATTTCTGACCTGATCGGCGCACGTGGCGCCGGGGCTGAGACCCAGATGCAGGCACGCGGTTACGTGGATGTCGGTGGTAATAACACGTGGTGGAACGAGGCCACAGGAAGTTGCGTCAAGGTGCATGTAAGCCAAGGGCGCTACAAGTCGATCGACAATATGCCCGCGACCCGCTGCGGCCAGGGCGAACCGCAACGATCTGCGTCATATACACCCCCGGGACAGATCCCGCAGGTGGCTTTGAAAGCGTGCATGCGTGCTGCTGATCAGTTTCAAAACGCTCGACCCGGAACATCGCTGGCGGGCAGCGTTCAGCATTCGGGATCCAATTGGGTTCTGATGATGGATACAGGCCCGCAGTACAGGTCGACCTGCACAGTGACCAACTCCGGACGGGTCCTGTCCATGGATCCGCTTTAAGGGACTAGACATCCGTATCACCGCAACGGTTTCAGGGGAGCCGCACCTAGGCAAAGGGTGAGGTTCCCCTGAGTAGCGCAGATCAGTCTACCAAACTTTGCTGATCCGCCTCAGGCCTGCGTGGACCTGAAGTGGGCTTGATCACCACAGCGGGCCGATGCGTCGGGCAGTTCAAGCGAAGATCAGGTCGTCCAACACGGCACTGATCCGGGTGTTGTGGATGGTGAGTAAGTCGCCATCGCCAAAATCGAACAACACATTTGCACCAACCTGCGACGCATGCGCGCGAGCCTGGGTCATGTTCGTCACATCGGCAAAACCCTGCAGGCGGATTTGATCGACCTCATCCTGGAAATCCAGGATCCGATCCTGATCGAAGCCCTGACCGAACACGAAACTATCCGCCCCGGCGCCTCCAGTCAGGTTGTCGTTGCCCGCGCGCCCCGAAATGACATTCGTCGCCGCATTTCCGATCAGCGCATTGTTGGAGGCTGACCCCTGGACAGAGATCGCGGCGCCCCCGGTCAGGACGACGTTCTCGACATTGGCATATACGCTCCCGGCCCGAGGCAGGTCGATGCTGATGCTGGCGTTGATACGGTCTATGCCGCTCCCGGCCTGCTCCACCACCAGATCGCCGGTATGATCGATCCAATAGATGTCATTGTCCGCACCGCCGACCATCGTGTCGGCACCTTGCCCGCCGATCAGCCTATCATCTCCAGATCCGCCGGTCAGAGAGTCATTGCCCGAACCGCCGTCCAGAATATTGGCACCGTCGTCGCCAATGAGGGTGTCGCGGCCCGCGCCCGAGACCAGATTCTCGCCCCCCGCCAGCATGTCGGTTCCCTGTCCGGTGTCCTGCCAGTCCTTGTTCGACAGATCGACCCGCACCGAAACATTGCCAGCGTAGGCGGCGGTGTCGATCCCGTCGCTGCCACGCAGCAGGTCATTGCCCGCATCGCCATGCAACAGGTCGTTTCCATTGCCGCCAATCAGCGTATCGTTGCCTGCACCTCCGTAAAGGCTGTCATTGCCATCATTACCGCGCAGCAGGTTCGTACCGGAATTGCCGTAAATGCCGTTGGCAAGGCCGTTGCCGGAACCGCTGTAACCGAAGTTGCCGATAAGGGTCATATCCTCGACATTGGCTGCAAGAGCATAGTCGAAATCGGCATGGACATGGTCGCGTCCCTGGCCAGCTGCCTCGATCACCGCATCCTGCCGATCAACGACGTAGCGATCATTGCCTGCACCGCCGACAAGGGTGTCGCGGCCGATATCACCGATCAGCAGGTCGGCACCGACGCCGCCAACGAGGCTGTCATTGCCGCTGCCGCCGCTGAGTGAATCGTCGCCCCGGCCACCAAGCAACGTGTCGTTGCCGCCGAGACCAAAGATTTCGTCATTGCTGCCGCGCGCTCCGTCCCAGAAATCGCCACGGGCACTGCCCTCGATCAGGAAGTTTCCTTGTCCCAAGGTGATACGATCACTGACCGCCAGCTGCGACAGCGAGGTGCCGCGCGGGATCGTCGCCAGAGCATAGCTGCGTCCGATCAGCTCGCCGCCACCCAGCGTCGCGACGCCGGAATAATCGGGATAGAAGCTGATCCCGCCGAGCAAGGTCCAACTGCTGCCTGAGCCTTGCGAATAGACATCCATGACCCTCATGCTGCCAGCTCCGGCTCCGCTCGTGTGAAACTCCAACCCCCATCCGGCATTGGCCAGACTGGGGCCGTTCAGCGTGACATAGGTGCGGGCACTAACGGTATGGCGGGACATGGCGCTCTCCTGACGGGTCGCGCGTCGTTAGTCTTCGGAAAAAGGCGAGACAATTCGATATGGAAGATATGCGTCACAACATTGCGTAGTGTTGCGACCGGGACGCAGGAACGTCAGCCATCTTCGGAATCGGCTTTGCCAAACGGTTCATCCACAAGTACCGCCCTTATGACGGGCAGGTGGCCTGACTTACGCGTCGACCCTGCGTTCGGGTTCGATTTTTGACGGCATGCCAAGCCGGATGCCCGGATCGAGCATACGCGCAGGATCGAGCACTTTACGTGCATCCGACACCTAACCCACCTGTCGCAGCCCGGGCCGCCCCTCCAGAAACCATCGGCGTGCAGCCTTTCATCGCGACTTCATTAGCTACCGCAAGCTCGCCCTTGCCGCTGGCCTCAGTTGGGAACAGCTCGATGCTTTCCTTGATGAAAACGCCATTACGCCCGTGGCCGGCTGCAGGCGGACTTACCGTCGCAGCGACGTATCAGTCCTGATCTCCGCAAGGTAAGCCGTCTCGTAGGACGATCAGAGGTTGACAGGCTTTGCACACGCTTCTGCTTTCCTTTGCACACTCATCTGCTTTCTTTGACTCTTTTTGGCTCCTGTTGCCGACTAGAGCATCGGTTTTCCAGCCACATAGGTCTGGGCGACAGCGCGGTCGTCGCCCATGATTTGCAGGATGAAAAGCTCCTCAGCCAGCGTCTGGGCCTTTTCCATGCGAAGCGCCATGGCGGGGGTCGCATGGCTATCCAACACCACGAAATCCGCATCCGTGCCGGGGGCGAGGGTGCCGATGCGGTCCTCCATCCCCAATGCCAACGCATTGCCGCGGGTGGCCCAGTGGAAGGCGGCATAGGGGTGCAGTTTCTGGCCGCGCAGTTGCAGGATCTTGTAGCCCTCGTTCAACGTTTGCAGCATCGAATAGCTGGTGCCACCGCCGATATCGGTGGCGATACCCGTGGGCACGCCTGCTGCGCGCAGGCCAGCCTCGTCGAATAGACCCGAGCCGAGGAACAAGTTCGAGGTGGGGCAGAAGATCGCACGGCTGCCGGTCTCGGCCATGCGGGCGATTTCGCGTTCGCGCAGGTGGATGCAATGGCCGAGCAGAATTTTCGGACCAAGCAGACCATATGTCTCGTAGATATCAAGATAATCCCGGGCCTTGGGATAAAGGCTTAAGGTATATTCGATCTCGGCGAGGTTCTCGCTCAGATGGGTCTGGATGTGGCAATCGGGGTGTTCGCGGACCAAGGCTCCTGCGGCCTCCATCTGCTGCGGCGTCGAGGTGATGGCGAAGCGCGGGCTGATCGCGTAGCGCTGGCGGCCTCGACCATGCCATTTCTGGATCAGCGCCTTGCTGTCGTCATAGCTGGATTGCGGGGTGTCCAGCACGCCCTCGGGGGCATTGCGGTCCATCATCACCTTGCCGGCGATCATGGCCATGTTGCGGGACTCGGCCGCCGAGAACAGCGCCTCGGCCGATCGGGCATGGCTCGAGCAGAAGGCCACGGCCGAGGTCGTGCCATGTGACAAGAGCAGCTTCAGAAAGGCATCGGCCATGCGCGTCGCGTGGTCTGCGTCGCGGAACTCGGCTTCGCTGGGGAAGGTATAGGTGTTCAGCCAGTCCAGAAGCTGTGCGCCCCAGCTGGCGATCACCTGCACCTGCGGGAAATGCAGATGCGGATCGATGAAACCGGGCAGGATCAGGTTCGGGCGGTGGTCGATCTCGGGCAGGCCATCTTGCCGCAATGAAGCGTAATCGCCGATGACGGCGATCTTGCCATTCTCGATCAGGAGCGCGCCATCCTCGAGATAGGTGAAGCTATCTTCGGTTTCGACGGGGTCGGCGTGGAAAGAGAGCGTGCGCCCTCGGATCAGCTGTCGCATGGGTATTTCTGAAACGGTGAAACGGTTTGGGTGAGGCGGGTGATGATCTCGGCGGCGGTGAGCGCGGCGATGATCTCGGGGCGTTTGTCGCGCGACTGGCCTGCGCCAATGGGGCAGGTCAGACGGTCGGTGTCGAGGTTTTGTGCGCGGGCAAAGCGGCGGAACTGCGCCAGTTTCGTCTGGCTGCCGATCATGCCGATATAGGGGGCATCCATGCGGCGCAGGGCCTCGGAGGTCAGCAGGAAATCCAGCGCGTGATCATGGGTCACGATGACATAGGAGGTGCCGCTGGGCGCCGAGCGGATCTCGGCTTCCGGCAGGGGGGTCAGGACGGTTTCGCCGCGCGCAAGGCTGAGTTCCTCGGCGCGCTGGTCGATCAGGATCGGGCGCAGCGGCAGCAAGGCCAGCGCCCGGGCAAGTGCCCGGCCCACATGGCCCGCGCCAAAGATCAGGACCTGAGGATATTCCGGCGGGGCGGGCATCTCGCTGATGCGGGTCAGCGCAAGCTCGACCCTTCCGCCGCAGCATTGGCCGATCTCGGGACCAAGGGGGATGTCCATCGTGGCCGCATCCTCGCCGCGCACCAGCATCTGCCGCGCGCGGTCGATGGCCATGTATTCCAGCTGCCCGCCGCCAATCGTGCCGCTGATCTTGTCGGTCGTCACGATCATCGTGGCGCCGGCCTCGCGCGGGCTTGAGCCGCGCGTGCGGGTGATGGTGACGCGGATCATCTGAGCCTCTCGATCGCCATCAGCACACGCTCGGGCGTGGCGGGGGCGTCGATGCGGGGGTTCTCAGCGTAGTCGTTGAAGCTCGCCACCGCCATGTTCAGCGCCTGAAAGACCGAGATGCCCAGCATGAAGGGCGGCTCGCCCACGGCCTTCGACCGCTTGATGGTGTTTTCGCGGTTCACCGACCAATCCGCCAAGGCGACGTTGAAGACTTTGGGCCGATCGGAGGCCAGTGGGATCTTGTAGGTCGAGGGCGCGTGGGTCTTGAGCTGCCCTTTGGCGTCCCACCACAGTTCCTCGCTGGTCAGCCAGCCGGTGCCCTGAACGAAGGCACCCTCAACCTGCCCCTTGTCCAGCGCGGGGTTCAGGCTGCGGCCCACGTCATGCAGCACATCGGCACGCTCTATCACATATTCGCCGGTCAGCGTGTCCACCGCGACCTCGGCGCAGGCGGCACCATAGGCGAAATAATAGAAGGGGCGGCCTTGGCCGGTATCGCGGTTCCAGTGGATTTTGGGCGTCTTGTAGAAGCCCGCCGCCGAAAGCTGGATCCGCGCCATATAGGCGGTTTTAATGAATTCCTCGAAGGGGAATTCCTGATCGCCAATGCGGGTGGTCTCCCCGATTGTCACCAGTTCCGGGGGCACACCCTTGGCCTCAGCCGCAAAAGCCGTCAGGCGGGCGATCAACTGGTTGCAGGCATCCAGCGCCGCCATGCCGTTCAGATCCGAGCCCGAGCTTGCCGCCGTGGCAGAGGTGTTCGGGACCTTCTCGGTCGTGGTCTTGGTGATCTTGATGCGGGCGATATCGACACCAAGCGCCTCTGCCACGACTTGGGCGACTTTGGTGTTCAGACCCTGACCCATCTCGGTTCCGCCATGGTTCAGATGGATCGAGCCGTCGGAATACAGGTGGATCAGCGCGCCCGCCTGGTTGAACCATGTCGCGGTGAAGCTGATGCCGAACTTGACCGGGGTCAGCGCAATGCCCTTGCGGATGGTGCCGCCGCGCGCGTTCCAGTCCAGCACGGCCTGACGGCGGGCGTGGTAGTCGCTGCTGGCTTCGAGTTCCTCGAAGATGCGTGGCAGAATTTGGTCCTCGACCTCCTGGTGATAGGGGGTCAGCTGGCCGTTTTCGTAAAGGTTCAGCTTGCGGATTTCCAAGGGATCGCGACCAAGGGCATAGGCGATATCCTCGACCACGCGCTCGGCCATGATCACGCCTTGCGGGCCGCCAAAGCCGCGGAAGGCGGTGTTCGAGCAGGTATTGGTCTTGATCGGGTGGCTGCGAAGCTCCACCGCCGGGTAGTAATAGGCATTGTCGGCATGGAACAGCGCGCGGTCCGTCACCGGGCCAGACAGATCCGCCGAGAAGCCGCAACGGGCGTAGAAGTCCCCATCGACCGCGTGGATCTTGCCGGTGTCGTCATAGCCGACTTCGTAATCGATAACGAAGTCGTGGCGCTTGCCGGTGATCTGGAAATCGTCGTCACGGTCGGGGCGCAGCTTGACGGCGCGGTGCAGCTTTTTCGCGGCCAAGGCGGCAATGACCGAGAAGAGGTTCATCTGCGTTTCCTTGCCGCCGAAGCCCCCGCCCATGCGGCGGACGTTCACCACCACGGAGTGCGCCGCCGTGCCAAGGACATGGGCGACCATGTGCTGGACCTCGGAGGGGTGCTGGGTCGAGGTGTGGATGATCACATCCTCATCCTCGCCGGGGATAGCGAAGGCGATCTGGCTTTCGAGGTAGAAATGTTCCTGTCCGCCGACGGTCAGCCGACCCGACAGGCGGCGGGGCGCGCGGGCCATCTCGGCCATATCGCCACGCGCGAGTTTCAGGGGCTTTGTCACATAGCCCATGCCGGCATCGCGGGCGCTGATCGCGTCCAGCGCGAAGGGCAGCTGTTCATAGGTGACGCGGGCCAGTTGGCAGGCGCGGCGGGCTTGGTCGCGGGTTTCTGCGATGACCGCAAAGATCGGCTGGCCGTGGAATTGGACCTCGGGGTAGGCAAAGACCGGATCGTCATGCAGCCCGTTCGGGCTGATGTCATTGACGCCGGGAATGTCATCCGCGGTCAGCACCAGATGCACGCCGGGTGCCGTGCGCACCGCCGTGAGGTCCATTTCCGTGATACGGCCATGGGCCACAGTCGACAGCCCCAGATAGGCGTGCAGCGTGCCGACGGGTTCCGCGATGTCATCGGTATAGTCCGCGCGCCCGGTGACGTGCTTGACGGCGGAATCGTGGATGATCGAGCTATGGGCCGCGCCCTTGACTTGCACGTCCTGTTTCATTCGACCCTCCTCAGACGGTGTTCCGCGCCCGATTGCTCCAGCCAGAAGCGGCGGAAGAAATTGGCGGCAAGTTGCTGGCGATATTCGGCGCTGGCGCGCCAGTCGCTGAGCGGTTGGAAGTCATTGGCGACGGCCTTTGCCGCTGCCTCGAAGGTTTCGGCAGAGAAGGGCTGGCCCTTCAGCGCGGCCTCGGCATGGGCGGCACGTTTCGGGGTGGCGGCCATACCGCCAAAGGCCACGCGGGCGTCGATGATCGTGGCACCATCGGTTTCCACGCGGAAGGCTGCAGCGGATGCAGTGATGTCGGCGTGAAGGCGTTTGCTGACCTTATAGGCGGCGATCAGGGCATCGCCCTTCAGCGGCACATGGATCGATTCCACGAACTCGCCGGGAAGGCGGTCCTGTTTGCCGTAAGCCACGAAGTAATCCTCGACGGCCACGTCACGGGTGCCCGTCGCGTTGCGCAGCGTCATCGTGGCGCCCAAGGCGATCAACAGGGGCGGCGTTTCTCCGATGGGCGAGCCGTTCGCCACGTTTCCGCCGATGGTCCCGGCATTGCGCACCTGCCAGCCGCCGATGCGCCGCCAGTAATCCAGCGCCTCGGGGAAATGGGCCAAGACGAAGGGCTCGAACTCGGTATAGGTGACGCCCGCGCCGATGGTGATCTGGCCCGGCGTGATCTCGATGCGTTTCAGGTCGGCCAGATGCCCGATAAAGACGGCAGGCGAGATGTCTTTCAGGAATTTCGTGACCCACAGACCCACATCGGTCGCGCCGGCGACGATGGTGGCCTTGGGGTTTTCCGCCAGAACCTGCGCCAGATCGGCGGCGTCCTTGGGCAGAATGGCGCGATCATCGCCGCGGGCGATCTCGACCCGTTCCTGCGGGATGGCGGCGAGGGTGGCGGTGATGCGCTCGCGTTCCACACTCAGGGCGTCCATGTGCTGGCCCCCGGCCTCGCTGGCGGCGAAGGCGGCTTTCACGATCGGCTCATAGCCGGTGCAACGGCACAGATTGCCTTGCAGGGCGGTTTCGATTGCGCCCATGTCGGGGCGGGGGTTCGCCATCCACAAGCCGTAAAGCGCCATGACGAAGCCCGGCGTGCAGAAACCGCATTGGCTGCCGTGATGCTCGACCATCGCGGCCTGAACCGGGTGCAGACTGCCTTGCGGGCCACGCAGATGTTCGACGGTGACGATATGGCAGCCGTGGCACGAGGCGAGGAAGCGGATGCAGGCATTGATCGGCTCGTAATGCAAATGCCCGTGATGCAACCGGCCAACCAGCACGGTGCAGGCCCCGCAATCGCCCTCGGCGCAGCCTTCCTTGGTGCCGGTCAACCGGCGATTCAGGCGCAGGAAATCCAGCAAAGTGTCGCGTGATCCGGCCTCACTCAGGCGGATCTCGGTGTCGTTCAGAAGAAAGCGCAGCTCGCTGCCCATCAAGTCCTCGCTCGGGTCGCTGTCAGGAAACCCTAGATGCGAATTGACCTTTGCGAAATCACCGAATGAGCATAAGACTTTCAGCCGTTCATTGAAAGAAGCGGGTCGGTCCGTTGCCATACCTTGAAAGTCTGCGGGTTTTTGTCCGCGTCATCGAACTGGGCTCGATTACGGCGGGGGGGCGTGATTTGCGCATGTCCCCGGCAGTTGCCTCAAATCGCATCAAGGATCTGGAGACGCGCTTCGGCGTGAGGCTTCTGAACCGCACGACTCGCAAGCTGGTCCCGACCGAGGTGGGTCGCGCCTTCTATGAAAGCGCCCGCCGGGTGATCGAGACCTTGGATGAGGCCGAGGCAGTTGTTTCGGGTTTTTCGGGGATGCCGCATGGCGCGTTGCGGGTGACGGCGCCGTTGGGGCTGGGGCGACGACTGATCTCGCCGCTCGTGCCGAAATTCTGCGAGGAATATCCGGGCGTCGAGATCAGGCTGCGTCTGTCCGACCGCAATGTCGATATCATCGCCGACGGGATCGATCTGGCGTTTTTCCTGGGTGAGCCGCAGGATTCCGCGCTGAAATGGCGGCGGATCGCGGAATGCAAACGGGTGCTGGTGGCAACCCCGGATTACCTCGCCAAGCATGGCGTGCCGGAAAAGCCCGACGATCTGGTCAAGCATAATTGCCTGCTGCTGCGCTATCCGCGCAGCCCGGAATATTACTGGGTGCTGAAGACGCCCGACGGCCCGCAGAAACTACTGGTCAATGGTCATTTCGACGCCGATGACGGTGACGTTCTGACCGATTGGGCGTTGGACGGCTGCGGCATCGCCAACCGGCCGCATTACGAGGTGGCCGAGCATCTGGACGCGGGACGGCTGGTGCTGGTCCTGCCGGAATGCCCGCCGTCTCCGGCGCAATTCGGGGTACTGACCCCGCATCGTCGCCTGCAGGACCCCAAGGTGCGGCTGTTCGTCGACTATATCGCCCGCGAGTCCCGGCGCTATCTGGGCGCTTAGGGCTTCGTCCATTCCATGATGTGGTGGTAAGGCGCGCGGTTGTAGCGCGTGATCCGCGCGGGCTCTCCGCCCTGTGCCGCGGGCTCATCGAAATGCGCCAGCCGCAGCCCCTGTGCCAGCAGCGGCTGCATATAGGCGCCAAGCGGGCGGTGCCAGTTGCGGATCAGGATACCGCGCCAGCTGACCCATTCAGCGCGCGGCTCAAGGTAATTGTCGATCAGATAGCCACGCGCGCTGTCGCCATCACCCTGCCATGATCCGGCAGTGCTGAACGAGTTCAGGTTCGCGATCAGCAGCGTGCCACCCGGACGCAGCACACGGGCCATCTCGGCGATGGCGGTGTCGCTGTCGTCGATATCGATCAGGGTCAGGTAGCTCACGACCAGATCAAAGCTGGCATCGGGAAAGGGCAGGGCCTCGGCCTGCGCTTCCAGATAGTCGCCCTGCGGGTGGCGGGTGCGGGCGGTCTCGATCAGGCGGGCCGTCGGGTCGATGCCGGTGGTGGTGACGCCCAGTTCCGACATCATCCGGCTGAAGCGCCCCTCGCCACAGCCGACATCCAGCGCATTCTGAAAGCCGCGGCCCCGGATGCGGTCCAGCATCGGGGCGTCCAGCACGTAGCGGCGCGAGAAATCTCCGGTCTCGACCATGTCGGCGATCCATGCCTCGGCGCTTTCGTCCCAACCGTTGCCGCTGTCCATGATCCTGCCCCCGTTTGTTCGGGGCATGGACTAGCCCGGATGGCGGCGCGGGAAAAGCCTCAGTTCGCGGCGAGGGCCTTCGGCAGGCCGCGATACCAGTCCATGATCGCCTGCCGCTCGGCAGGCTCCATGAAGCTGACATTGGCCGGGGGCATGGCATTGGTCACGCCCGCCTGGATAAAGATCTCGCGTGCGGCGCGGGTGATGTCGTCGGGGGTTTCCAGCAGGACCCCCTTGGGCGCGGTATGGATACCCTCATAGCTGGGTTCGCGCGAGTGGCACATGCTGCAGCGGCCCATGACGGCGTTCTGGGCCTCGTCCCAGCCCGGCGCGTCGATCATGGCCTGCTGGGTCGGGGTCAGGATGCGGGCCTCGGATTCCTCCAGCGTTTGGCGGAACATCGGCGCGGTCGAGATCCACATCACCATGATGAACAGGATCGCGGTGATCGCCCAGCACCACCACAGTTTCCCCTTGCGGGCATGCATGGTGTTGAAGAAATGCCGGATGGTCACGCCCATCAGAAAGATCAGCCCGGCAATGACCCAGTTCAATTCCGAGGCGAAGGCCAGCGGATAGTGGTTCGACAGCATCAGGAAGACGACCGGCAGCGTCAGGTAGTTGTTATGGGTCGAGCGCAGCTTGGCGATCTTGCCGTATTTCGGATCGGCGGGACGCCCGGCCTTCAGATCCGCCACCACGATGCGCTGGTTCGGCATGATGATGAAGAACACGTTCGCCGTCATGATCGTCGCGGTGAAGGCGCCCAGATGCAGCATGGTCGCGCGGCCGGTGAAGATCTGGTTGTAGCCCCAGCCCATGGCGATCAGCATCGCAAACAGCAGCAGCATCAGCAGGGTCGGCGTCTCGCCCAGCTTGGATTTGCACAGGAAGTCATAGATCAGCCAGCCGATCGACAGCGACGCGGCCGAGATCAGGATGGCCTGCCATGGGGCCAGCTCCATCTTGGCCGGGTCGATCAGGAACAGCTCGGACCCGACCCAATAGGTGACCATCAGAAGCGCCGCCCCCGAGATCCAGGTCATGTAGCTTTCCCATTTGAACCAGGTCAGATGCTCGGGCATCCGCTCGGGCGCGACGAGGTATTTCTGGATATGGTAGAAACCGCCGCCATGAACCTGCCATTCCTCGCCATGCGCGCCCTTGGGCAGGCCGGGGGCTTTCTGAAGGCCCAGGTCGAGGGCGACGAAGTAGAAGGACGAACCGATCCAGGCGATCGCCGTGACGACATGCGTCCAGCGGATCGCGAAGGCCAGCCAATCCCAGATCACGGCGAAATCGGACATGCATTGCTCCTGTCTTGCTGGGGAAATCCTAGCGCAACCGGGGGCTTCGCGGAAATCGGCTTGAGCGCCGTGGCTGTCTTAAGTTTGCGTTGAAAATCTTTTGGGCATGGCGGACGCACAAATGTCTGCTTGGTGAATGGACAACCAGTTCATACGGACAGGACAAAGAGCGTCTAAGGGCGGATAAACCCTACTGCTAGAACGATCACACCGAACAGGAAGCATACGCCGCAACCGACGATACAAATTAAACCGAGAACCAAGTATCGGTCACTGAGTGCAAAATCAGGTTCCTGCTTTCTCAAGGATCGGTCCGCATATCGCGTCGAGAGGAAACCAACTGTCCACGCACATAGGCCAGACAGAACGCCGAAGGCGAAAAAGAGCACGGCAATTGCGAGCGAACAGCTTGAGATCATGGGAAGCAGGTTCGCCATCTGCGAAAGAACCGCAACGGCTGCGCCACCATTGATCAGTATCGCGGCATTGATTGCGCCCTTAGCATACTCTTGTGTGATGACGCGGTAGTCGGTTTCGGCGCTCTGCATTGCCTTGCCTCATGGATGCTCCACGCAGGCTACATCAACACGGATGTCGAAGTTCAAATAGTGTGATTTGTCACGTTCGTTGGAAAATCTATCAGGTGGTGTTGAGAATGCGGCGATAGACCTCTCGGTGCTACCGCCGCATTATTGGGTCCGCTAGGCTGGAATCCGGTAAATCAACTGCCGCGATAGGTTGAATAGCCGTAGGGCGAGATCAGCAGCGGGACGTGGTAATGGTCCTGCTCGGACATGCCGAAGCGCAGCGGGATCTGGTCGAGGAAGCGGGGTTTCGCGGCTTGGTGGCCCTGGGAGTCGAGCCATGCCCCGACATGGAAGACCAGCTCGTACTCTCCGGTCTCGAATTCAGCTGCGGGCAGGATCTGGGCGTCGGTGCGGCCGTCATGGTTGGTGACGGTTTCCTTGATCAGGCGGCGTTCAGGGTCGAGGCGGTAAAGCTCGATCCGCATGCCTTGGGCGGGCGCGCCATTGGCGGTGTCGAGAACATGGGTGGTCAGAAAGCCGGTCATCAAGGGTCCTTTCAATTGGCGAGGCGGATGGTGGCCGCGCGGGCCTGATCGTTCAATTTGCGAGTGTCGGCGGTCAGAAGTTGGTGGTCACGCACAACCGCGCGGCCCTCGACATAGACGGATTTTGCCCGCATCGGCGCGCAGAAGACCAGTGCGGCGACCGGGTCCCATTCGCCCGCCGCGGCAAGCTCGGTCACGTCCCACAGGACCAGATCGGCGCGTTTGCCGGGTTCGAGGCTGCCAAGATCGCTGCGGCCAAGGACGCGGGCACCGCCGAGGGTGGCGATCTCCAGCGCCTCGCGTGCGCCCATGGCGGCGGGGCCGTTCTTCAGCCGCGCCAGCAGCATGGCTTGGCGGGCCTCAAGGCCCAGATGCGAGCAGTCGTTCGAGGCCGAGCCATCGACACCCAGCCCCACCGGCACGCCCGCATCCCGCATCTGCCGGATCGGTGCGATGCCCGAGGCAAGCCGCGCATTCGAGCAAGGGCAATGGGCGACACCCGTGCCAGTGCGGGCGAACAGGTCGATTTCCTTGTCCGAGAGTTTCACGCAATGGGCGTGCCAGACATCGTCCCCCGTCCAGCCGAGGCTTTCGGCGTAATCGCCGGGCAACATGCCGAAATTCGCCAGCGAATAGGCGATGTCTTCATCATTCTCGGCCAGATGGGTGTGCAGGCGCACGCCCTTTTCGCGTGCAAGGATGGCCGCATCGCGCATCAGCTCGCGGCTGACCGAGAAGGGCGAGCAGGGGGCAAGCCCCACCTGCACCATTGCGCCGGGGTTCGGGTCGTGGAAGGCGGCGATCAGACGCTCGCTATCCTTCAGGATCGAGGCCTCGGCCTCGACCAGAGAATCCGGGGGCAGGCCGCCCTTGCTTTCGCCGATGGACATCGCTCCGCGCGTGGCGTGGAAGCGGATGCCGATGTCACTGGCGGCCTCGATGCTGTCATCGAGCCGCGCGCCGTTCGGGAACAGATACAGGTGATCCGAGGAACAGGTGCAGCCGGATAGCGCCAGTTCCGCCAGCCCGATCTGTGCGGACAGGCGGATGTCATGGGGCGTCATCCGAGCCCAGATCGGATAAAGCGTGCGCAGCCAGCCGAAAAGCGCCGCGTCCTGCGCGGCGGGGACGGCGCGGGTCAGGGTCTGGAACAGGTGGTGATGGGTGTTGATCATGCCGGGGGTGACGACGCAGCCCTTGGCCTCGACCACCTCGGCACCCTCACTGGGAAGGTTCGTGCCGATGGCGAGGATTACCCCGCCATCGATCAGAACGTCTCCGCCCGCGATCTCGCGCCGGGTTCCGTCCATGGTGACGACCACCTCGGCCTTGCGGATCAGGGTTCGGGTCATGTGCTTCTTCCTTTCAGTGCGCTTCGGCGGCGTGGCCAGCGGCGCGGATATCATCCTCGGTCGCGTGGGGCGCACCGTTGAAGTACCAGTTCAGCGCCACCGCCGAAAGCGTCGCCAGCAGGATGCCGGAATGGATCAGCGGGTGCAAAGCATGGGGCATCCACTGGTTGAAATCGGGCGCGACCATCGGGATCATCGCCATCCCCAGCGAAATCGCGACCACGAACAGGTTATGCCGGTTGCCCGCGAAATCGACATTCGCAAGGATGCGGATGCCGGTTGCGGCGACCATGCCGAACATGACCAGACCCGCGCCGCCCAGAACGGTGGTCGGCAGGCTTTCGACCAGCGCGCCCATTTTCGGGATCAGGCCCAGCACGATCATGATCGCGCCGCCCGCCACGCAGACAAACCGAGAGCGAATGCCGGTCACGCCGACAAGGCCGACGTTCTGGCTGAAGGACGTATAGGGGAAGGTGTTGAACAGCCCACCCAGCGCCGTGCCCAGACCGTCGACGCGAAGCCCGGCCGACAGGGTTTTCGGCGTGACCTTGCGGTTGCAGATCTCACCCAAAGCCAGGAACATGCCGGTCGATTCCACCATGGTTACGAACATGACCAGGATCATCGTCGCGATCATCACCGGGTCAAAGATCGGCATGCCGAAATGGAAGGGGCGGATGGGCGCGAACCAGGCTGCTTCGGACACGGCACCGAAATGCATCATGCCCATGCTGGCGGCCAGCACACCGCCGCCGATGATGCCCAGAAGCACCGCGATGTTCGAGATGAAGCCACGACCAAAGCGCGACAGCAGCAGGATCGAGCCCAGCACCACCAGACCGATGATGATGTTCTGGCTCGAGGCATAGGCCGGGTTCGGGACCGTCGGCAGCAGCTTGAGGCCTTCGGGGGCCGAGCCTGCGGCGATGGCGGCGTTCAGCCATTCCTGCTGGGCGGGGTCAACCAGCTTCGGCGCGGTCGGGCCGAAGGGCAGGCCAAAGATCCAGTTGATGCCGATGGGCATCAGGCTGACGCCGATGGCCAGAATGACCGTGCCCGTCACCACGCTGGGAAAGAAGCGCAACAGACGGCTGACAAAGGGCGCAAGAAAGATCGAGATGACGCCGGCGGCGATGATTGCGCCGAACAGCATCCGCGCGCCTTCGGCCCCCGGTTGGGCGCTGGCGATCGACACCATCGGGCCGACGGCGGCGAAGGTCACGCCCATCATCACCGGCAGGCGGATGCCGAACCATTGCGTCGCGCCCAGCGACTGGATGATCGAGACCAGACCGCAGACGAACAGGTCCGCCGAAATCAGAAAGGCCACGTCCTGCGGCGACAGCTGCAGGGCGCGGCCCACGATCAGGGGGACGGCGATGGCTCCGGCATACATGACCAGCACATGCTGGAAACCCAGCGTGAACAGGCGTGGAGCCGGCAGGATTTCCTCGACCGGATCAATGACCCGGCCGGCGGTTTCGTGTGACATGGTTCTCCTCCCTTGTCTTGCTTCGGCCCCTGGTCAGATTTCGACCTTCTGGGCCAGCCCCTTTTCCTGGGCCAGTTTCACGACGGCGCGGGCCACGGCGAGGTCTTGCAGACCGACGCCGGTGCCGTCGAAAATCGTCAGCTCGGCATCCCCGCGTCCGGGGTGGCTGCCGTTCACCACTGCGCCGATCTGGGTGATTGCCTCCTCTGCAATCAGCCCAGCCGCAATGGCGTGCTGGAATTCACCGATGGCCACGGATTGCGCGACCTCATCGGTGAACAGGCGGGCGCGGGCGACCAGCGCCGGGTCAAGTTCCTGCTTGCCCTTGGTGTCGGTGCCCATGGCCGCGATATGGGTCGGACCCTGCACATGGCCGTCCATCAGCAGCGGCGAAAAGGCCGAGGTGATCGAGATGATCACGTCGGCTTCCGCGCCAAGCCGCGGCAGGTCCACCGCCTCGAAGGGCAGGCCCAGTTCGACAGCAGTGTCGGCCAGACGGGTCAGCATCTCGGGATGGGGGTTCCAGCCGATGACCTTCTCGAAGTCATGGACGCGGGCGGCGGCACGCATCTGGAAGGCCGATTGATGGCCTGCGCCGATCATGCCCAGCACCTTGGCACCCTTGGGCGCCAGATACTTGATCGACACCGCCGAGGCCGCCGCGGTGCGAAGCGCGGTCAGCAAGTTCCCCCCGACCGCCGCCGCGACCCTCCCGGTATCGGCGTCGAACAGGAAGACCGTCGACTGGTGATTGATCAGCCCGTGCTTCTGGTTCTGCGGCCAATAGCCTCCGGCCTTCAGTCCCAGCGTCAGGGCGGCTCCGTCGAAGCCGCCCTTGAAGCCGTAAAGCGCATCGTCATGGCCGATCGCCTCGCGCACCACGGGGAAGTTATAGGCCCGGTCGGCGGCCATGGCGGCAAAGACCGCCTCGACCGCGTCATAGGCGGCTTCGGGGGTCATCAGCCCCCCGATTTCCTTTTCCGCGACGACCAGCATCAATAACCCTTTCCGCGGGCGCTGACCGGCCAGACGGTCTCGACCTTGCCGTTCCGCACACCGACATACCAGTCATGGACGTTGCAGGTCGGGTCGCAATGGCCGGGGACAAGGCGCAGCTTTTCATTGACCTTGAGGACGCCCTTGGGGTCCGCGATCACGCCATGCTCGTCCGAGCATTTGACATATTCCACGTCATCGCGGCCATAGATGAAGGGCAACCCGCTATCGACCGATTGCGCCTTGAGGCCCGCATCGCAGATCGCCTTGTCAGGCTTGGCGTGGGACATGACCGAGGTCAGAATGAACAGCGCGTTTTCCCATTCGCCCTTGTCGATGCGATGGCCGCCCTCGTCCTTGATACGGCCGTAATCGGCATCCATGAAGGCGTAGGAACCGCATTGCAGTTCGTTATAGACGCCGGAATTGCTCTCGAAATAATAGCTGCCGGTGCCGCCGCCCGAGACGAGTTCCGGCGAAAGCCCCGCTTCCTCCAGCGCCGCCACGGCTTCCTTGACCTGCGCGATGGCGGCATCCAGCTTGGCCTTGCGATCGATGAAGCTTTCCATGTGCTGCATCGCGCCCTGATAGGCTTGGATGCCGGTGAATTTCAGCCCCGGTGCTGCATCGACGGCCTTGGCGATCTGAACCACCGCTGCCGCAGTGGTCACGCCGCAGCGTCCCGCGCCGCAGTCGATCTCGATAAAGACCTCCAGCTGGGTCCCGTGACGCTGCGCGGCCGCCGACAGATCGGCGACGTTTGCCACGTCATCGACGCAGACAATGATCCGTGCGCCCAGCTTCGGCAGCCGGGCAAGGCGGTCGATCTTGGCCGGATCGCGGACCTGGTTCGACACAAGGATGTCCTTGATGCCGCCACGGGCAAAGACTTCGGCCTCGGAGACCTTCTGGCAGCAGACGCCCGCAGCACCACCCAGTTCCTGCTGCAATTTCTGCACGTCGACCGACTTGTGCATCTTGCCGTGGCTGCGGTGGCGCATGCCGTGCGCCTTGGCGTAATCGCCCATCTTCTTGATGTTACGCTCCAGCGCGTCCAGATCGAGGATCAGGCAAGGCGTCTGGATATCGGCCTCGGCCATACCGGGCAGGGCGGGGATGTCATAGCCGACTTCGAAACCGGCGAAATCTGTCTTGGCGTTCATGTCAGGTCCTCACATCCAGGGCAGGCGGTCAAGATCGACATTGCCGCCGGTGATGATGATGCCGACGCGCTGGCCGGCGAAGATGTCGCGATTCTTGATGATGGTGGCCAGCGGCACGGCGCTGCTGGGCTCCATCACGATTTTCATGCGCTTCCAGATCAGCTTCATCGCTTCGACGATCTCATCCTCGGTCGCGGTCAGCACGTCGGCGACGTGGTTCTGGACGAAATGCCAGGTCAGTTCCTTGAGCGGCACTTTCAGCCCGTCGGCCACGGTCTCGGGCGCGTCATCGGCGATGATGTGACCGGCGCGGAAGCTGCGTGCGGCGTCATCGGCATTCAGCGGCTCGGCGGCAAAGACACGGGTCTTTGGCGCAAGGTTCGAGAGCGTCAGGCAAGTCCCCGAGACCATGCCGCCGCCACCGATCGGTGCCACCACCGCGTCAAGACCGGCCACCTGCTCGATCAGTTCGGCGCTGCAGGTCGCCTGACCGGCGATCACTCGCCAGTCGTTGTAGGGATGGACGAACTCGGCCCCGGTTTCCGCGACGACCTCGGCAAAGACCGCCTCGCGAGAGCTGGTCGAGGGTTCGCATTCCACCACCCGCGCGCCATAGCCGCGAACCGCATCCTTCTTGGCCTGCGGCGCGGTGCGCGGCATGACCACGGTGCAGGGGATGCCCCGGCGACCGGCGGCATAGGCCAGGCAAGAGCCGTGGTTGCCGCTGGAATGGGTGGCGACGCCCTTCGCCGCCTGTTCATCGGTCAGGCCAAAGACCGCATTGCTGGCGCCGCGTGCCTTGAAGGCGCCGGCCTTTTGCAGGTTCTCGCATTTGAAGAACAGCTCGGCCCCGGTCAGTTCATTGATGAAACGAGAGGTCAGGACCGGCGTCACATGCACATGCGGGGCGATACGCGTCCGCGCGGCCAGCATGTCATCGAGGGTCGGAATATACATGGCGTCCTTCATCCTCAGGCAGCCTTCCGCAGTGCCGAAACCGTCGACTGGCGATAATGTTCCTGCGCCGCGGCGACACCCGAACCCAGCCGCACCGGCAAGCCCAGATCGACCATGACCATTTCCGCGACTGCAATCCCCGACAGCGCCATGGCGTCGGTCAGGCTGCCCAGATGGCCGATGCGGAAGACCTTGCCCGCGACCTCGCCCAGACCGGTGCCGAAGGCCATGTCATAGGTTTCCAGTGCGTGGCTGACGATGCGGTTGGCATCAAACCCGTCCGGCACGCGGATGGCGCTGACCGTGTCGGAATACAGGTCGGGTCGCGCGGCGCACAGTTTCAGCCCCCAGGCATCGACCGCGGCGCGAATGCCGCCCGCAATGCGGTGATGACGGGCAAAGACGTTTTCCAGCCCTTCGGACAAGATGCGCTCGCAGGCGGCGTTCAGCCCGTTGATCAGTCCGACCGGCGGCGTATAGGGGTAGCCGTTGCGGGCATAGCCGGTGGCCATATCGCGGATGTCAAAGAAGGTGCGCGGCAGCTTTGCTGTCTCGACCGCCGCCATGGCTTTCGGCGAAAAGGCGACAATCGCCAGACCCGGCGGCAGCATGAAGCCCTTTTGGCTGCCGGTGACGGCGATATCGACGCCCCATTCGTCCATGCGGAAATCCATCGACCCGATCGAGCTGACGCCATCGACGAACAGCAGCGCCGGGTGACGCGCCGCATCCAGCGCGCGGCGGATCGCGGCGATGTCGGATTTGACGCCCGTCGCGGTCTCGTTATGGGTGGCCAGAACGACGCGGATTTCGTGGCCCTTGTCGGCGGTCAGGATTTCCTCGAAGCGGGCGGCGGGGATGCCTTCGCCCCACGGAACCTCGATATGGGTTACGTCCAGACGGTGGCGCTGGCACATGTCGATCCAGCGGTGGCTGAACATGCCATTGCGGGCGGCCAGCACCTTGTCGCCGGGCGAGAGCGTGTTGGTGAGCGCGGTTTCCCAACCGCCGGTTCCGGTCGAGGGGAACAGAAAGACCTGCGCCTGGTCGGTCTTCAGCACCTTTTTCACGCCCTCCAGCGCGGGATGCAGCATCCGCCCGAAAACCGGCGAGCGGTGGTCGATGGTGGGCATGTCCACCGCCTTGCGCAGTTCCTCGGGGATATTGGTAGGGCCGGGAATGAAGATGGGGTTCTGACTGGTCATTGTGCTTCCTCCTGCACTTGTGTCCCAGCCTAGGCGCAGCTGTCCATTCCGGCAATTTTTCTGAAAAGCATTTCGCAATGGCGGAAAATATGTTGATTTCTTAACCGAATCAGATGTTTGCTGTTTTCCACACCGGATTTTCGATATTCAATCGGATTGATATGCAGTCGAAAGGATTTCTTGAATGTCATCCGCACCGCGCAAAAGGGGGCGTCCGAAAAGCAGGGCCGAGGGCAGTGAGGACACTGGCGGCGTCCGTGCCCTGGAACGGGCGCTGGATGTGCTGGACGTGATCGCCTCGGGCAATGGCCTGACGCTGAGCGAGATTGCCCAGCAACTGGGGCAGGCGCCCTCGACCGTCCATCGGGTGCTGGTGACGCTGGCCGCGCGCGGCATGGCCGAAACCGACGGGCAAAATCAGGCGTGGCAGATCGGCCCGACCGCATTTCGTCTGGGGTCAGCCTTTATGCGACGCGCTGGTCTGGTCGAACGCGCCCGTCCGGTCCTGCGCCGCCTGATGGAGGAAACCGGAGAGACCGCCAATCTGGGCATCCTGAACGGCGATGCCGTGCTGTTCATCAGTCAGGCCGAGACGCATGAAACCATCCGCGCCTTCTTTCCGCCGGGCACCCGTTCGCCGCTGCATGCCTCGGGGATTGGCAAGGCGCTGCTGGCCTATGCCCGCCCGCAGCATCTGCGCCAGTTGATCCCCGGATTGCGGCTGGACCGTTTCACGCCGACGACGCTTTGCGCCCCCGAGACGCTGACCGCCGATCTGGCTTTGACGCGGACGCGCGGCTATGCGCTGGACAATGAGGAGCGCGCACCGGGGATGCGCTGCATTGCCGCGCCGATCTTCGATTTCGGCGGCGAGGCGGCGGCAGGGATCTCGGTCTCGGGGCCGTTGCATCGGATGAGCGACGCGCGGCTGGACGGCATCGCCCGCGCGGTCATATCCGCTGCGCGTGAGCTGTCGGCAGGGGCAGGGCCTGCGGGCAACGGCTGATGGCCGGAAAACGCCGCATTTGATGGACGGATCATTGCCTGCGCGCCGCGCCTGCGCTATCGGGACGCAAAGCAAAGGAGCCCCGCACATGACCGAGCGCAAATCTGGCCTGTCCTATGCCGAAGCCGGAGTGGATATCGACGCAGGCAACGCGCTTGTCGAGCGCATCAAGCCCGCCGCCGCCGCAACCAAGCGCTCTGGCGTGATGGACGGTCTGGGCGGTTTCGGCGCGCTGTTCGACCCCCGCGCTGCTGGCTATCAGGACCCGGTTCTGGTCGCCGCGACCGACGGCGTCGGCACCAAGCTGCGCATCGGCATCGACACCGGTGAACTTGACGGCCTTGGCATCGACCTTGTCGCCATGTGCGTCAACGATCTGGTCTGCCAAGGGGCCGAGCCGCTGTTCTTCCTCGACTATTTCGCCACCGGCAAGCTGTCGGTCGATGAGGCCACCCGTGTCATCAACGGCATTGCCGAAGGCTGCCGCCGTTCCGGCTGCGCGCTGATCGGTGGCGAGACCGCCGAAATGCCCGGCATGTATGCCAAGGGCGATTTCGATCTGGCCGGTTTCGCGGTCGGCGCGATGGAGCGCGGCACCGCGCTGCCCGCAAACGTCGCGGATGGTGACGTGTTGCTGGGCCTCGCCGCGGACGGTGTGCATTCCAACGGCTTCTCGCTGGTGCGCAAGGTCGCCGAACATGCGGGTCTGGACTGGGATTCGCCCTCGCCCTTCGGCACGGGTACCTTGGGTCAGGCGCTGCTGGTTCCGACCCGGCTTTACGTCAAGCCGGTTCTGGCCGCGATCCGTGCAGGCGGCGTTCATGCCGCAGCCCATATCACCGGCGGCGGTATCACCGAGAACCTGCCGCGCGTCCTGCCGAAAGGTCTTGGTGCCGACATCGATCTGGACAGCTTCAGCCTGCCCGCAGTCTTTGACTGGCTGGCCGAGGCCGGCAACATTGCCGATGCCGAGATGCTGAAAACCTTCAACACCGGCATCGGCATGATCCTCTCGGTCGCGGTCGACCGTGCCGAGGCGCTGGAAGCCCTGCTGAAAGCTGAGGGCGAGACCGTCTATCGCCTTGGTCAGGTCACCCCCGGTGCGGGCGTGCGCTACAGCGGCAAGCTGCGGTGAAACGCATTGCCCTTCTGATCTCGGGCGGCGGGTCGAACATGGTCAAGCTGGTCGAAAGCATGACCGGCGACCATCCGGCTCGCGCCGTGATCGTCGGGTCAAACGATCCGGCGGCGGGTGGCCTTGCCAAGGCCACCGCCATGGGCGTTTCGACCTTTGCCATCGACCACCGCAACTATAAGGGCGACCGCGCCGCATTCGAGGCCGCACTGCTTCAGCCGCTGCTGGCGGCCGAACCCGACATCCTTTGTCTTGCCGGTTTCATGCGCATCCTGACCCCGGCTTTCGTCCAGAAATTCGAAGGGCGGATGCTGAACATCCACCCTTCGCTTTTGCCGAAATACCCCGGCCTCCACACCCATCAGCGCGCCATTGATGCGGGCGATCCTGAGGCGGGTGCGTCGGTCCATCTGGTGACGCCTGAACTTGATGCCGGCCCGATCCTTGGTCAGGCCCGCGTTCCGGTCCTGCCCGGCGATACGGCGGATACGCTTGCCGCCCGCGTGCTGATCCAGGAACACCGCCTCTACCCCGAGGTGCTGCGTCGCTTCGCGCTGGGTGACCAGACTCCGATCCTGCTGACGGCGGCTTAAGGCCGCCTCACTACCGCCGATACTGGCTGACGCTTCGATAATTCTTGCGTGGCCCCCGCACGGTCCAGATTTCTGCCCATCTGCGGTTGCTGGCGAACATGAACAGCCCACGATACAGGTCGTCGCCGCAATGATGCACGACCCGCTGGATGCCCTGTGATTCAAGGGTGATGAACGGGCTGCCATCCGGCCGCCTGACCTCAACCACGCCATCGCCCCATTCAAGCAGATATTGCCGCTGCGATGACAGCCGCTGGTTCTGGAACTGGATCATTCCCGTTTCGTGAAAGGCGTTGTCGGAAATCTGCGCCGTCCCCTGAAACCGTGTAACCAGACCGGTCTGGGCGTCGGAAATCCGCCGCCGCACCTGCCATTCGCCCAGAAATTCGCTCAAATCAAAGTCCTTCATGCCCACTCCTGGCGATTGTCCATCAAGGGACAAGCGGAAAGAAAAAGGGCCCATAGGCCCTTTCTCCGTTTCCGAAATACCCTGGGGGTGTGGGGGCAAGGCCCCCACGAATCCCGGGGTCATTTCTCGGGAACCAGCCCGCGCGGCGCAAAGCGCAGCACCAGCAGCAGCACCAGCCCCATCGCGACAAAGCGCATATGCGGCGCGCTTTCCAGCAGATGCGTGCGCAACGCGCCATCGGGCAGCGGCGCTGTCAGCAGGCTCATCAGCTCGGGGCCCCAGACCTCGGCCTTGATCCACAGGAACCAGATCAGCACCGCGCCCAGAACCGAGCCCCAGTTGTTGCCCGAACCGCCGACGATCACCATGACCCAGACAAGGAAGGTGTAGCGCAGCGGGTTGAAGCTGCCGGGGGACAGCAGCCCGTCCAGCGTCACCATCATCGCCCCGGCAAGCCCGATCACCGCCGAGCCGATGACAAAGATCTGCAGATGCCGACCCTTGATGTTCTTGCCCATGGCGCTTGCGGCAGTCTCATTGTCGCGGATCGCGCGCATCATCCGGCCCCAGGGCGATTTCAGCGCCAGCTCCGCCAGCAGGATCAGCACCAGCAGCACCAGCCCGAACAACCCGGCATACATCAGCTTGACCCAGATCCCCGAGGCGGTGGCGATATCCACGCCCCAATGCGCCGCCTTGGCGACGAAGTCGGGATCGCTTTGCAGATCCAGCTCATAGGGAACCGGACGCGGGATGCCGGACATGTTCTTGACGCCGCGCGCCAGCCATTCCTCGTTGCGCAGGACGGCGACGATGATCTCGCCGATGCCCAGGGTCGCGATCGCCAGATAGTCGGAACGCAGCCCCAGCGCGACCTTGCCGATGCCCCATGCGGCGGCGGCGGCCAGCGCCGCGCCGACCGGCCATGCCAGCAGCACCGGCAGGCCAAGCCCGCCGATATTCCCGGCCGAGGCGGCATTGTTCGCCTCGATCGCCATGACGGCGGGATCGAAAAGATAGCGGTACAGCACAAAGCCGACCAGCAGCACCAGCGGCATGACAAAGAAGCTGATCGGCGCGGCGACCCGCTTCCAGACCTGCGTCGCCAGCGCCAGCGTGCCGAGACCGACGACCAGCGCCACGATCACACGCATCCCGCCTGCGGCCCAGGCGCCCTGAACGGGCGGGGTCGAGACCAGCACCGGCCCCAGCGCTCCCAGCGCAAGGAAACCGACGACGCCTGCGTTGAACAGGCCAGCATAACCCCATTGCATGTTCACTCCCAAGGCCATGACGGCCGAAATCAGCCCCATGTTCAGGATGGCCAGCGCCGAGTTCCAGCTGCCCGAGAACAGCGCGTTCCGCGTGGTTCCCTCCAGCACGAACAGTGCGACGATGATCAGGAAGATGACCGGCGCGCGCCAGCGGCTTGAGGCTTCGGCTTGACGAGTATTCGACATGTCGGCCCCTCCTTAATAGGCTTTGCCGCGGAACAGGCCGGTGGGCCGGAACAGCAGGACGATGATCAGGATGACGAAGCTGACCGCGAATTTATATTCGGTGGACAGCAGTTGCAGCAGCCCGTCGGACTGGAAGCCCAGATAGGCCGCGACCTTTTTCCATGGATAGGTCACCGCAACCTCAGAGAAGGCGACGATGAAGCCGCCAGCGACCGCGCCCAGCGGATTGCCAAGGCCACCGACGATGGCTGCAGCAAAGATCGGCAACAGAATCTGGAAATAGTTGAAAGCCTTGAAGCTTTTGTCGAGGCCATAAAGCGTGCCGGCCGTCACCGCCAAGGCGGTGGCGATGATCCAGGTCAGGCGCACGACGCGCTCCGGATCGATCCCCGACAGCAGCGCCAGATCCTCATTGTCGGCATAGGCGCGCATGGCCTTCCCGGCGCGTGAGCGGTTCAGGAAGCGGAACAGCGCCCAGCAGGCCAAAGCTGTGACGACAAAGGTGATGACCTGACTGACGCGCAGGGCCAGGCCCTCGTTCAGGCCGGTCCAGGTCTTGAAGTCCTGCACCGCGATCAGGAAGCGCGCGCCGTCGTCAAAGCGGATCTCGTCCACACCGATCAGCAGGCGCGTCACCCCGTTCATCACGAACATGACCCCGACCGAGGCCATGACCAGAATGATCGGCTCGGACTTTTTCTTGCGATAGAAACGATAGACCACGCGGTCGGTGCCCAGCACAAAGGCCGAGCACAGCGCGATCCCGATCGGCAGCGCCAGTAGCGCGGTCGGCAGCGGGCCAAGGCTGAGGCCAAGCGCTTGCAGACCCCAGGTAACAATGATCACCAGCGCGGTGCCAAAGGCCATGGTGTCGCCATGGGCGAAGTTGGAAAAGCGCAGGATGCCATAGATCAGCGTCACCCCCAGCGCGCCAAGCGCCAGCTGTGCGCCGTAAGCGGCGGCGGGGATCACGACGAAGTTGAGCAGGGCCACAATGGCGTTCAGAAAGTCCATGTCAGCCCCCAAGGAACGTGCGGCGAACCTCGGGATCGGCCATCAGGGCCTTGCCAGAGTCGGTATAGCGGTTCGCGCCCTGCACCAGAACATAGCCGATATCGGCGATCTCAAGTGCCTGACGGGCGTTCTGTTCGACCATCAGGATCGAGATGCCGGTGCGCGCGACCTCGATGATGCGGTCAAACAGCTCGTCCATGACGATGGGGCTGACGCCCGCCGTCGGTTCGTCCAGCATCAGCAGGCGCGGTTTCGTCATCAGCGCGCGGCCGACGGCGACCTGCTGACGCTGGCCGCCCGAAAGCTCGCCCGCATTCTGGCGGCGCTTGTCGGCGACGGCGGGGAACAGATGATAGACCTGTTCCATCGTCTCGCGGTAATCGTCGCCGCGAATATAGGCGCCCATTTCCAGATTTTCCTCGACCGTCATGGTCGGGAAGATGTTATGGGTCTGGGGCACAAAACCCATGCCCTTGTGGACACGTTCCTGCGGGGTCAGGCGGGTGATGTCCTCGCCTCCCAGCGTCACCGCGCCTTCGCGCAGGTTCAGCATCCCAAAGACGGCCTTCATCGCGGTGGATTTGCCAGCGCCGTTCGGGCCGACGATCACGGCGATCTGGCCCTGATCCACGGTCAGCGTGCAGCCGTTCAGGATGTCGGCCTTGCCGTAGCCACCGCGCATGGCGGTGGCGGAAAGATAGGGCTGGCTCATCGGATATCCCCCGCGGGCTTGCCGTCGCCGCCATGTCCGGCCTCGGCCCCAAGGCCGGGCTGCGCGCCGTGGCTTTCGCCAAAACTGGCTTCCTCGGCGATCTCGGCGGCGACCTTGTTCTTCAGGCCGGTGCCCAGATAGGCCTCGATCACGGCTTCGTTCTGCATGATGCTGGATGCATTGCCCTGCGCCAGCACCTTGCCCTGCGCCATGACGATCACCGGGTCGCACAGGCGGCCGATGAAATCCATGTCATGTTCGATGACGCAGAAGGTATAGCCGCGCTCTTTGTTCAGGCGGACGATGGCATCGCCGATCGTGCCCAGAAGCGTGCGGTTCACGCCCGCGCCGACCTCATCAAGAAAGACGATCTTGGCATCGACCATCATCGTGCGGCCCAGCTCAAGAAGCTTTTTCTGCCCGCCCGAGAGATTGCCCGCCTTTTCGTCGGCGACATGGGAAATCGTCAGGAATTCAAGGACCTCGTCCGCCTTCTTGCGAAGCGCGCGCTCATCCTCGCGGATGCGGCCACGGCGGAACCAGGTATTGACAAGGGACTCACCCGCCTGACCGCCCGGAACCATCATCAGGTTCTCGCGCACGGTCATCGAGGAGAATTCATGGGCCAGCTGGAAGGTGCGCAGCAGACCCTTGTGGAACAGCTGATGCGGCGCAAGGCCGGTGATGTCTTCGCCATCCATGACGACGCGGCCGGAAGTCGGCGGCAGAACGCCTGCGATGACGTTGAAAAGCGTGGATTTACCTGCGCCGTTCGGACCGATCAGGCCGGTAATGGAACCGGTCTCGATCGTCAGGCTGGCACCGTCAACGGCGCGAAACCCTCCGAAATGGCGGTGCAGGTCATGGACCTGGATCATGTTTCTCCCCAGACTTCGCTGTTTCCGCGAAGATTATTGCCCCAAGAGGGGTAGTTATAACAGGCAAAAGGCCCGGATTGAATCCGGGCCCCCCGCAACTTGTGAGGTCGATCAGCGGAACCCGATGACGTTCAGCTTGCCGCCCTTGAAATCGACTTCGCGGTAGACACCGGCGCTTTCGCCCGGCTCGACCAGTTCAACCGAGGTCGCGCCGACATAATCGACATCTTGCCCTGCGGCAATCAGTTCCAGCGCCTTGGCCAGTTCGCCCGGATAGATCTTTTCGCCCGGAGCGTTGGCGACTTCCATCACCTTGTCCTTGTAGACCTTGGCGTCGGACGACTTGGCAGCCTGCATGGCCAGCATGATCAGCGCAGCCGAGTCATAGGATTCGCCAGCATAGGCCGAAGTGCCATCGAAGCCGCCAGCCTTGGCCAGTTCCGCGAACTTGTCATGGCCTTCACCCTCGGCCGAGGGGTTCTGGCCGAACGAGGTTTCCAGCGCGGTGCCGAATTTCTCGACCAGCGAGTTGTTGACCATGCCGTCGGGCAGCACGAAGGTCGAGAAGGCGCCGGTATCCAGCGAACCCTGGATCACGCCCGCGCCGCCCTGGTCGGCATAGCCCGCAACGACCAGCGCATCGCCGCCGGCAGCAGCCAGCGCCGCGACTTCGGCCGAATAGTCGGCCTTGCCGTCGTCATGCGCGGCGGTGATGGTCACGGCACCGCCCTTGGCTTTGTAGGAATTGGCGAAGCTGTCGGCCAGGCCCTTGCCGTAGTCGTTGTTGGTGTAGGTGATGGCGACCGATTTGATGCCTTTTTCCAGCACGATGTCGGCCATGACTTCACCCTGACGCGCATCCGAAGGCGCGGTGCGGAAGAAGAAGCCCTTGTCGTCGATGGTCGACAGCGCCGGCGAGGTGGCCGAGGGCGAGATCATCACGACGCCGTTCGGCACGCCGACTTTTTCCAGCGAGGCGATGGTCTCGCCCGAGCACATGCCGCCCATCACGCCCTTGACGCCTTCGGCGCTGACCAGACGTTCAACCGCTGCGACCGAGGCTGCCGCGTCAACGCAGGTGTTGTCGGCGACGACCGGAACGATCTTCGAGCCGTCCAGCAGCTTGCCGCTGTCCGAAACCTCTTTCATGGCCAGTTCGGCGCCCTTCTGCATCGCGGGCGAGATGGATTCCAGCGGGCCGGTCAGGCCCAGCGAAATCCCCAGCTTGATGTCTTCGGCACCCGCGGCACCCGCGAACATGGCACCGGCGACGCTGGCCAGAAGCAGTTTTTTCATTGTCAGTCTCCCTGAGCGAACTTTTGTTCTGTTGGGCAAGCTATAAGCCCCAAAGCGAAAAGAAAAGTGCGCAAAGGCGGCAGATTGGCGGTCTAAACGGACGAATTGCCGCGAAATCGGGACAGGAAATGCCTAAATTGCATTCAGCGCGGGGGTGTCGCGCAACCGATAGGGAGAACTGCCGAAACTGGCGCGGTAGCATTTGGAAAAATGCCCGACCGAGGCAAAGCCGCAGGCCAGTGCAACTTCAATCACGCTGAGTTCGGTCTGGGTCAGCAGGTTGCGCGCGCGCTCCAGCCGGATGTCCATGTAATAGCGCTTGGGCGAGCGGCCCAGATAGCGCGCGAACAGTCGCTCCAGCTGGCGCGGCGACATGTCGGCATCCAGTGCAAGGCGGGCGGGACTGATCGGGTCCTCGATATTGGCCTCCATCCGGGCCAGAACCTGCGCAAGACGCGGGTGGCGCGCCCCGATCCGGGTCGGAATCGACAGGCGCTGGTGGTCGCCCTCGGATCGGATCGAGGTATGGATCAACTGATCAGCCACGCGACCGGCCAGCTCATTGCCATGATCGCGGGCGATCTGGCGCAGCATCAGGTCGATGGCCGCCGTTCCCCCGGCGGCAGTCAGGCGGCTGCCATCCTCGACAAAGACGGTGCGGATCAGGCTGACATCAGGGAATTCCTCGGCGAATCCGTCCTGATTTTCCCAATGGATGGTGGCGCGGCGACCGTCGAGCAGCCCGGCTTCGGCCAGCACCCAGGCGCCGGTGCATAGCGCGCCCATCCGTGCGCCGCGCCGTGCCTCTCGTCTTAGCCAGCCAAGCACCGGACGGGTCGCCGCGCGGCCGATGTCGATGCCGCCGCAGACCAGAATCGTGTCCTCTCGGCGGGTGTCGGACAAGCCGCCATCCAGCATGACCCGCGTTCCGTTAGAGCAGATGGCGAAATCTCCGCCTTCGCCGACCACCCGCCATTCATAAAGGTTCTGCCCGGAAATGCGGTTTGCCAGCCGCAACGGTTCCACCGCAGCGGCAAAGGACATCATCGTAAAGCGTTCGACCAGCAGGAAATAATAGCGCCGGGCGCGTGACTGGGCGGGGGCAGGGGGCGGCGTAATGGCTGGATCTGTGTCTGGCATGATGCGCGGCATGGATTTCCAGCGCAGATCAGCAGCCATCTTGGCGGCGTGCAAGGCTTTTCAGCGCTGTCATGACGCACTATACCCCCAATGACCTTTTGTCAGGAGGACAGGATCATGGCACCGCAGAAAACCGCTACCGCAACCCAAACCTGGGACAAGCGTGGCTGGCGCGCCTATCCGCGCATCCAGATGCCTGACTATCCCGACCAAGCCGCTCTGAACGCCGTCGAGGCGCAGCTTGCGAAATTTCCCCCGCTGGTCTTTGCGGGCGAGGCGCGACGGCTGAAGGCCTCGCTGGCGGAAGTCGCGGCGGGACGCTCGTTCCTGCTGCAGGGCGGCGATTGCGCCGAAAGCTTCTCGGAATTCTCGGCCGACAATATCCGCGACACCTTCAAGGTGATGCTGCAGATGGCGATCGTGCTGACCTGGGGCGCGCAACTGCCCGTGGTCAAGGTTGGCCGCATGGCTGGTCAGTTCGCCAAGCCGCGCTCGACCGCGACCGAAACCATCGGTGCGCATGAGCTGCCCAGCTACCGCGGCGACATCATCAA
The DNA here is from genome assembly GCF_014851995.1 of Paracoccus sp. PAR01. Classification (NCBI taxonomy): domain Bacteria; kingdom Pseudomonadati; phylum Pseudomonadota; class Alphaproteobacteria; order Rhodobacterales; family Paracoccaceae; genus Paracoccus; species Paracoccus sp. PAR01. The sequence goes on along the minus strand of NZ_JACVAW010000010.1, from coordinate 100,261 downwards.
CGGCTTCGACTTCACGCCGGAAGCCCGCATTCCCGATCCGCAGCGGATGCTGGCGGCATACACGCAGGCTGCGGCCAGCCTGAACCTGCTGCGCGCGTTTTCGACCGGTGGCTATGCCGATATCCACCGCGTGCAAAGCTGGATCAGCGATTTCACCGGCGGCGAGGAAGCCGCGCGCTACCGCGACATCGCCGATCGCATCAGCGACGCGATGGCCTTCATGGCGGCGGCGGGCGTGACCTCGGCCACGGCGCATGGCCTTGGCACGGTCGATTTCTATACCAGCCATGAAGCCCTGCTGCTGGAATACGAAGAGGCGCTGGCCCGGATCGACTCGACCACGGGCCTGCCGGTCGCGGGCTCGGGCCACATGATCTGGATCGGCGATCGCACCCGCCAGATCGATGGCGCCCATGTCGAGTTTGCGCGCGGCGTGCAGAACCCGATCGGGCTAAAATGCGGGCCGTCGATCTCGGACAGCGACCTGAAAACGCTGATCTGGAAGCTGAACCCGGAAAACGAGCCGGGCCGCCTGACCCTGATCGCGCGCTTCGGTGCGGGTTCGGTCGGCGACCACCTGCCGCGCCTGATCAAGGCGGTGCAGGCCGAAGGTGCGAACGTGGTATGGTCCTGCGACCCGATGCACGGCAACACGATCAAATCGGCCTCGGGCTACAAGACCCGGCCCTTCGAATCGGTGCTGCGCGAGGTGCGCGAGTTCTTCGCCGTCCACCGCGACGAGGGCACGATCCCCGGCGGCGTGCATTTCGAGATGACCGGCAAGGACGTGACCGAATGCACCGGCGGCGTCCGCGCGGTCACCGATGAGGACCTGTCGGACCGCTACCACACCGCCTGCGACCCGCGCCTGAACGCCAGCCAGTCGCTGGAACTGGCCTTCCTTGTGGCCGAGGAGTTGCGCCGCCGCCGTGTGGCCGGCGCACAGCAGGCTAAGGCCAGCTGATCCGAACGAAATTGATGAAAAGGGCGGCGATGATTTCGCCGCCCTTTTCACATCAGCTTGTCGGTCTTTGCTGATCCGGGATCGTTGGTGACCAGCCGGAAGCGCGCGCGGCGTTCCTCGGGCGTGGTCGGATCGGGCACGGGTTTGGCCGTGTCGGCGCGCCAGCTTGCCGGGCTTTCGGCAAATCCGGTGATCGAGGCCGAAGGCTCAATGATATGCGCGCCGGGAATGACCGGGAACAGCGCCTCTCCGGCCAGATCGAACCGGCGCGGGGTCTGGCCGATCTCGCCTTCGCTGACAAGGCAGCCCAGGGCGCGCGTCACATCGCCCAGATCCGAGCGCAGCGGCAGCAGCAGCAGCGATCCGGCCAGCTTGGGCCGACCGTAGCTTGCCGGGGCCTCCAGCCTGATCCGGGCGATCTGTGGGCCGCGAAACACGGTTTCCAGCACATCCGACAGCCGCCCCCGCGATCCGGTATCAAACAGCGCGCAAAGCGGCATGCCCCGCACCTCCATCCCCATCAGGTCGATCAGGTGACGGCCGGCAAGGCGGAAGCGCGCGGCACCCGGCGCGATGCGCTCAAGGATGAAGGCGTAGTCCAGCGTGCGGCGGATGGCACGCGGCTCAACCTCGGCGCGGGCAGGAATGGCGCGGCCATTGCGCAGGCTGTCCCAGTAGCTGCGCAACTCATGCAGGATGTGCTCTGGCTGGGCTGTTCCGTGATCGGACAGGTGAAGCAGTTTACCCTCGCGCGGGGCGTCAAGCCCACGCACGGCATCGTCGCGGTCGTCCAAGGGACCGTGATCATCCGACATGCATATCACCCAAAAACCGAACGGAACTCGTAACACACTACGCGGCCAACTCTAGCAAGCCGCACCCCATTGCGCCGAGTGAATTATTTAGAATTGGTTAAAATCCGGGCGACGCCGGGGCGGGGGTTGACCCCGCCCCCCGCGCTGCGTCATTCAGGCCGCGCATTTCGTCTGTCCGGCCAACAATAAAAAGGAAATCGGGACCATGGATCGTAGCGGGCTTCTGATCATCCTGTCCTCGCCCTCGGGTGCGGGGAAATCGACACTGGCGCGGCGGCTGATGGAATGGGACCCGACCTTGCGCTTTTCCGTCTCGGCCACGACGCGCAAGCCGCGCCCCGGCGAGGTCGAGGGCGATCACTATTATTTCCGCGAACCGGGGGAGTTCCGCGCCATGGTTGCGGCGGGCAATATGCTGGAACATGCCGAGGTCTTCGGCAATCTCTATGGCACCCCGCGCGAACCCGTCGAAGAGGCGATGCGCGCCGGTCGTGACACGCTGTTCGATGTCGACTGGCAGGGCGGGCAGCAGATCCGCGCCTCGGCGCTGGGAAATCATGTCATCTCGATCTTCGTGCTGCCGCCCAGCCTTGCCGAGCTGGAACGCCGTCTGATCTCGCGCGGGCAGGACGCGCCCGAGGTGATCGCTGGGCGCATGCAGAAAAGCCGCGACGAGATCAGCCATTGGGCCGAATACGATTATGTCATCGTCAACGAGGACATTGACCAAAGCGCCGAGGCGCTCAAGACCATCCTGACGGCCGAGCGGCTGCGCCGCGCCCGTCAGACCGGCCTTGGGCCCTTCGTGCGCGGCCTGATGGAGGAGGAAGGCAGATGATCTGGGATCTGGACGGATTTTCGCCGCAACTGGCCGATGACGCATGGGTCGCCCCCGATGCGCAATTGATCGGCAAGGTCGTGCTGGAGGAGGGCGCCAGCGTCTGGTTCGGCGCCGTCCTGCGCGGGGATAACGAAGAAATCCGCGTCGGTCGCAATTCCAATGTGCAGGAACTGACCGTCTGCCACACCGATATCGGCCATCCGCTGACCATCGGCGCGGATTGCACCATCGGCCACCGCGCCATCCTGCATGGCTGTACCATCGGGGACGGCGTGCTGATCGGCATGGGCGCGATCATCCTGAACGGGGCAAAGATCGGCGCAGGCTCATTGATCGGCGCGGGCGCGCTGGTGACCGAAGGCAAGGAGATCCCGCCGGGATCGCTGGTCATGGGATCGCCGGGCAAGGTCGTGCGCGAGCTGGATGATGAGGCGCGGGCAAGGTTGCTCAAATCGGCCGGAGGCTACCGTGCCAATGCCGCGCGCTTCCGCGCTGGCATGACGCCTGCGGAGGGCAGATGAGCCCGGACCTGCTTGCGCAACTTCTGGCGGCGGTGCCGGTGCCGATGGCGGTGGTCGATGCCGAATCCCGGCTGATCGGTGGCAATGACGCGATGGAGTCGCTGCTGGGTCCGGTTCCGTCGGGCCGTCCCTTCGTCACCCTGTTGCGCCACCCCGAGGTGAATGCCGCCTTGGATTCCGTGCTGGCGGGCAGTCCGCGCGCCCGGCTGAACGCCACCATGCAGACCCGCAACGGCAAGGTCATGTGCGAGGTCACGGTGACGCCCATGGACCTGTCCAAGGGCCGCGCTGCGGGCATCACCATCGAGGACCGCTCGCGCGATGAGGAAACCGGCCAGATGCGCCGGGATTTCGTCGCCAATGTCAGCCATGAGCTGCGTACGCCACTGACCGCGCTGATGGGCTTTATCGAGACGCTGCGCGGCCCGGCCCGCAACGATCCGGCGGCTCAGGAACGTTTCCTGGACATCATGGGCCGCGAGGCCGGGCGGATGAACCGGCTGATCGGCGAATTGCTGTCGCTGAGCCGGGTCGAGCAGGACGAGCGTCGCCGCCCGGTCGAAAGCGTCGATCTGGCCGCGCTGCTGCGTTCGGTGGTGACGACGCTGTCGCCCTCGGCTACGGCGGCGGGGGTGCGGATTGAAGCGCAGGTGGGTGACGGGCAGGTCACGCTGCCCGGCGATGCGGATCAGCTGGTGCAGGTGTTTCACAACCTGATCGAGAATGCGGTGAAATATGGCGGCAGCGGCGGTGTCGTTCGCGTGCAATTGGAACGGCTGGAACATGAGCCGGTGCTGCGCGGCCCGGCATGGACGGTCACTGTCGAGGATGAGGGCGAGGGGATCGAGGCGCTGCATCTGCCGCGTCTGACCGAACGCTTCTACCGGGTCGATGCGCATCGCTCGCGCGAGCAGGGGGGCACGGGGCTGGGTCTTGCCATCGTCAAGCATATCGTCAACCGCCATCGTGGCCGGATGAAGATCGAAAGCGCGCGCGGCAAGGGCAGCCGATTCATGGTGATCCTGCCCGAAAGCGCCGGTCGGGCCTGAGGTTCGGGTCATGACGGAAAAAGAAAGGGCGGGGGCATCGAGCCCCCGCCCTTTCTGGTTCGGCTGTGCCGAACCGGGTCTTATTCTGCGGCGTGGCCGGTAATGGCAGCGCCCGCGGTTTCGGAATTGGCCTTCATGCGGAAGCCGCGTTCCAGCTGGTCGAAGGGTGCGACCGGATAGTCGCCCGAGAAGCAGGCATCGCAATATTGCGGGCTGCCGGTGTTGCGGCCCTGAGCCTCGCCCACGGCGCGATAGAGACCGTCGAGCGACACGAAGGCGAGGCTGTCCACCCCGATCCATTCGCGCATCTCTTCCTCGGACATGTTCGCGGCCAGCAGCTTTTCGCGGTCGGGCGTGTCGACGCCGTAGAAGCAGGGCCAAGCGGTCGGCGGGCTGGCGATCCGGAAATGCACCTCGGCCGCGCCGGCATCAAGGATCATGTCCTTGATCTTGCGCGAGGTGGTGCCGCGCACCACCGAGTCGTCGACCAGCACAACGCGCTTACCGGCGACCAGCGCGCGGTTCACGTTCAGCTTCAGGCGTACGCCCATGTTGCGGATCTGTTCGGTCGGTTCGATGAAGGTCCGGCCCATATATTGGTTGCGGATGATGCCCATGCCGAAGGGGATGCCGCTTTCATGCGCGAAACCGATCGCGGCGGGGGTGCCGCTGTCGGGAACCGCGCAGACCAGATCGGCTTCGACCGGAGCTTCGCGGGCCAGTTCCACGCCGATCTGGCGGCGGGTCTCATAGACCGAGCGGCCCTTGATGATCGAATCCGGACGCGAGAAATAGACGTGCTCGAAGATGCAGAAACGACCGGTCGAGGGACCGAAGGGGCGCGAACTTTCGATCTCGCCCTTCGAGATCACCACCATCTCGCCCGGGTCGATCTCGCGGATGAACTCGGCGCCGATGATGTCGAGCGCACAGGTTTCCGAGGACAGGACATAGCCCTCGTCGCCAACCTTGCCCAGAACCAGCGGGCGTACGCCCAGAGGGTCGCGGACGCCGATCAGCTTGGTGCGGGTCATGGCGATGACGCTGAACGCGCCTTCGACGCGGCGCAGCGCGTCCTTCATCCGCTCGGGGATGTTGCGCTGGATCGAACGCGCCATCAGGTGGATGATGCATTCGGAGTCCGAGCTGGACTGGAAGATCGAGCCGCGCTCGATCAGTTCCTTGCGCAGCGCCATGGCGTTGGTGATGTTGCCGTTATGGGCGACGGCACAGCCGCCCATCGAGAAATCACCAAAGAAGGGCTGTACGTCGCGGATCGCGGTCGCGGCCTTGGTTCCTGCGGTCGAGTAGCGGACATGGCCGATGGCCAGCGACCCCGGCAGGGTCTCCATCAGGCTTTGTTTCGTGAAATTGTCGCGCACGTAGCCGAAACGGTGGGCGCTGTTGAAGCCCTGTTCCGCGTCATGCGAGATGATGCCGCCAGCTTCCTGTCCGCGATGCTGCAAGGCATGCAGGCCGAGGGCGACGAAGTTGGCCGCATCCGCGACACCGATTACGCCAAAGACGCCGCATTCTTCATGCAAGCGGTCGTAATCGAAGGGATGGGCAAGAAATGGCTGCATCATCACCGGCTCATGGGGCTAGGGGAGGGGTATCTGGCGTGAGTGCCGCTAACATAGGGACTCGCGCGGGTGAAGTCACGCCCCGCCGGACCGGCAGGGCGCATTTTATGTCACGAGGCGGTTATATTCGCCGGGTTGTTTCAATTCGCCGGGGCGGTGCCCTCAGTGGGGGTCGCGGCGGGTGCGGGCGTCTGGGTGTTCTGGTCGACGGCTTCGGTGCTCATGCAGCCACGGACCAGTTGCTCATAGCGCGAGACGACCCATTCCGGCGCATTATGCGGGATTTGCTCGTCCATCTGGCCGGTCATGCGCTCAAAAACCTGGGCCGAGCGCGAGTTGTCGACGACGGGCAGGTCCTGTTCGGACATGACCCGGTCGTAGACGATGAAGGCGATCGCCACCAGCAGGATGCCGCGCGCCACACCGAACAGGAACCCCATGCCTTGGTCGATACCGCCAAGCGCTGAGCGCTGCACCACCGAGGAGAATAGCGGCGTGATGATCGAGAACAGCACCAGCGCCAGGGCAAAGACCGCGGCGAAACCGGCGATGGTCGACAACTCGCAGCTATCGGAAAGGAATTTGTTCAGACCGGGTATCTGGGCGATCATCGGCCGCGCCGCGGGCGCAAAGATGAAGGCCAGCACCGCCGCGCCGATCCAGCCGAGGATGGCGAGCGATTCGCGCACGAAGCCCCGTGCATAGGCAAGGATCGCCGAGAGGATGATCACGGCCGCCACGATGCCGTCGATGATGGTGAAACCGTCCATGTCACGCCCTTTTGCGGGTAGCCCCGCGATTGAGTGGCAAGCTCATCCGGCCCCGAATGTCTCGCCCACAAATTTTGTCAGATCCGGGACACGGTCCAGCCGCATCCCGCCCATGCCCTCGACCTTGGTGGAAGTAGGCAGGATTGCTCGTGAAAAACCAAGTTTTTGTGCTTCTTTCAACCTGTTTTCGGTCTGCGCGACTGGTCTTAGCGCGCCAGACAGGCTGATTTCGCCGAAAACCACGGCCTCGGGGGGCAGGGCAATATCCTCGCGCGCGCTAAGAAGGGCCGCAGCGATGGCCAAATCCGCCGCCGGTTCGTTGACGCGCATCCCCCCGGCAACATTGAGAAAAACGTCCAGACCTGCGAAAGGGATGCCGCAACGCGCCTCAAGCACCGCAAGGATGGTCGAGACCCGGCCCGAGTCCAGTCCGACGACGGTGCGTCGCGGGCTGGCCAGTGTCGAAGGTGCAACAAGGGCCTGAACTTCTGTCAGGACCGGGCGTGTGCCCTCGATGCCCGCATAGACGGCCGATCCGGCGCTGGGTTGACCGCGTTCCGACAGGAACAGCGCCGAGGGGTTCGCAACCTCGGACAAGCCGCCGCCGGTCATTTCGAAGACGCCGATTTCATCGGCCGGGCCGAAGCGGTTCTTATGGGCGCGCAGGATGCGGAACTGGTGGCCGCGCTCGCCCTCGAAATACAGGACCGTGTCGACCATGTGCTCGACGACGCGGGGACCGGCGATCTGGCCTTCTTTGGTGACATGGCCGACCAGCACGACCGAGGTGCCGCGCTTCTTGGCGAAGGTGGTCAGTTCATGCGCGGTGGCGCGGACCTGAGAGACCGAGCCCGGTGCGGCCTCGATCTGATCGGACCAGAGCGTCTGGATCGAGTCGATAATGGCAACATCGGGACGCTCGGCGTCGAGCGTGGTCAGGATGTCGCGCAGCGCGGTTTCCGCGCCAAGTCGCACCGGCGCATCGCCAAGGCCAAGGCGTTGGGCGCGCAGGCGGACCTGTGCGCTGGCTTCCTCGCCCGAGATATAGATCGCCTGCTGACCTGAACGCGCAAAGGCGGCAGCGGCCTGCAGGAGCAGAGTGGATTTCCCGATTCCCGGATCGCCGCCGACAAGGATGGCCGAGCCCGGAACCAGCCCACCGCCCAACACACGGTCGAATTCGGCGATGCCGGAATTGGCGCGTGTTGGGGGGGCTTCCTGCGTGGCGAGGCCGGAAAGCGGGATCGGCTTGCCCTTGAGCGTGCCAAGGCCGCGACCGGGCCCCTGCGAGAGCGGGGCTTCCTCGATGATCGTGTTCCATTCGCCGCAGGCTTCGCAGCGACCGGACCATTTCTTGTGGCTGGCACCGCAGGCGGTGCAGGTGAAAGCGGTAATAGGTCTTGCCATTTGTTCTGAATGGCAGATTGCGCGCGGACGCGCCACTGGGAAGCGTGGTTCACGGTGGCGCGGTCGCGGGGGGTATTTGAAAAACGAAGAAAGCCTGCGGTTCTAGCTGACCCCAAGGCCGGCGCGCATCAGAACTCGGCGGACCGGGGCCACCGCATAGAGGCTGCCGAGGGCTGCCGCCCGCAGGTCGCGCAAGGGCCGGGCAGAGATCATGCTGGTCCGGTTCAGTGCGTCGATACCGATCAGGCGGGCCAATGCCTCGGGGCGGCGGCGGCGGTTATAGGCGTCAAGCGAGGCGCGGCTGCCGGGACTGCCCGATGACAGCTCGATCAGGGCCGCGAGATCGGCGACGCTCATGTTCAGCCCCTGCGCGCCAATCGGCGGGACGACATGGGCGGCCTCGGCGATCAAGGCGGTGCGGGGGCCAGTGAAGTTGTCGGCGATCTGACTGATGATCGGCCATTCGGTCAGTCGGGTGGCCTGAGTCAGATGGCCAAGAACACCGGCCGAGCGGCGGTTCAGTTCAGCGGAAAACTCCTCGGGAGGAAGGGCGCGCAGGCGGGCGGTTTCGGGGCCGCGCTCCATCCAGACCACCGCCGAGGAGGGCTTGCCGTCGCGGTCGGGCAGGGGAACCAGCGTGAAGGGGCCGCCCGAACGGTGGATCTCGGTCGAGATATTGTCATGGGGGCGGTCATGAGTGACGGCGAAGGCCAGAGCCTTTTGCCCATAGCGCAGGGTGCGTGTGCCGATTCCTAGCGCCTGGCGCACCGGCGAATTGCGTCCGTCGGCACCGATGACCAGATCGGCGCGGAGGCGCTTGCCGTCCGTCAACGTGACCAGCGCTTCATTTTCGCGCGCGATCAGGCCAGCGGTTCCGGTGCCGGGCAGAAAGCGGACATTCTGCAGCGTGGCCAGCCGGGCCGAGATCTCGCGTTTCAGCAGCCAGTTCGGCAGATTCCACCCAAAGGGCTGGTCCGAAATTTCAGCCGCGTCGAAATCGCGGGTCAGGCGGGCTTGCGACATCTTTCCGCCCGCGTCGATGATGCGCATGACCTGCAAGGGCGTCGCATGCGGGGCGAGGCGTTCCCACAGCCCGGCGGCGGATAGGACCGCGATCGACGGATGCAGGAATGCCGTGCTGCGCAGGTCCGAGCCTTCGGCCGCCTCATCGGTGATGGGCGGGGCGGGGTCAACGCAAGTGACCTGATGCCCGGCGCTGCCAAAGGCTGCCGCTGCGATCAGCCCGGCAATGCCGCCGCCCGAAACGAGGATCTCGGTCCGTTCCATCAGTTCAGAAGCCTGCCGCATAGGCGATGAGCACGCCAAAGACCGTGACTGTTCCGGCAAGCCCGATCATGGCAAGCGCGGGCAGGCCCCAGATCGCGGTCGTGACAACGGCGAAAACGACCAGAGCCAGCGCGAACATCAGCAGCTTGGCTGCGGTCCGGGCTTCCTGACGGGCTTCAATGGGATCAACGTGTGTGGCGGCCATGACGCGTCTCCTGTTCGGGTTCGCTTAATTCTGTCCCTGACGCTGCGTTTCGGCAAGGGAGCGCAGGAAGGCGGTCAGGTCCATGGTGTGGTGTTGGACGTGCGCGCCGTGGTCATGAGCAGGTGCAAACTGGTCGGGACCGCTGCGACCCTTGCCGACCAGAACCGTGCGCATGCCCAGTGAATGCGGGGTTTCAAGGTTGCGGGGCTCGTCCTCGAACATGGCGGCGGTGGCAGGGTCGAAACCCGATGCCTGCATCACTGCGGCATAAGCGCGCGGGTCGGGTTTGGGCAGGAAGCCGGTGGTGTCGATGCCGTGGACCTCATCGAATACGGTCAGGCCTCGGCCCTCCAGCACGCGGGCGGCGTATTCGGTGTCGCCATTGGTATGCACGATCTTGCGCCCCGGCAGGTCCGAGATCAGCGCGGCAAGATCGGGGTCCGGCGTCAGATGGGAGAAGTCGATGTCATGGACCTCGCGCAGATAGGGCATCGGGTCGATCGCATGTTCGGCCATCAGACCGGACAGTGTCGTGCCATGCTCGCGCCAGTAATGGTCGCGCAGGCGGCTGGCCTCGGCCTCGGGGACGCGCAGCTCGCGCATGACATAGGTGGTCATGCGACGCTCGATCTGATCGAAAAGCCGCATCTCGGGCGCGTAAAGCGTGTTGTCCAGATCGAAGATCCAGGTGGTCACATGATGAAAATCCATATGCGCTGCCTAAGCCCGCAGCAGGGCGCTTGCAATCCCGCGCGCGAAACAGGATCGTGCGCCGCATGAAAGACGCCTATTCCCTGATCCTTTCCGCCATCGACAACGGCATCTATCGCCCCGGCGACCGGCTGGTCGAATCCGAGCTGGCCGAGCGTTTCGGCGTCTCGCGGACCCCGGTACGCGAAGCGCTGCAGCGGCTGGAAACCCAGTCCATGCTGAAGCGCGACGGGCGCAGCCTGATCGTGGCCACTCTGGATCACAACCAGTTGGCCGAGCTGTATACCGTCCGCGCCGAGCTTGAGGCGCTGGCCGCGCGCCTTGCCGCCCGCCATGCCACGCCCGAGGAAATCCGGGTGCTGGCCGGAATGGTCGATGAGGATCACAAGATCCTTGGCGATCCGCAGGCGCTGTCGCGTGCCAATCGGCGCTTTCACCATCAGATCCATCTGGCCTCGCACAACCGCTATCTCGTGCAGCAGCTGGACCTTGTGCATCGCAGCATGGCCTTGATGGCGCGCACGACGCTGGCGGCAAAGGGGCGCGACACGGTGACGCTGGACGAGCATCAGGAGATCGTCGATGCGATCACCGTCCGCGATGAGGCCCGTGCCGAGGCTGCCTTGCGCCGCCATATCTCGATGGCGTTCGAGACACGTCTGAAGGAAGAGGCCCGGCTGACCAGCGAGAGCAGCCCCGACGCATGATTCGGGTGATTCGCGGCCCGGCGGATCTGGACGAGGGCGCTGCCCATCTGGCGCGGGTCTGCCCGGTCTGGGCGCGGGTGCTGCCTCAGCTTGGCCCCTTGCCGCTGCGGCGCTGGGACGAAGGATTCGCGTCAATCCGCGATGCCGTGGTGTCGCAGCAGATTTCGACCCATGCCGCCAGTGCCATCGTCGCACGCATGGTCGCGGCCGGGTTGGGCGATGAGGCAGGCATTGCGGCAGCCAGCGATGAGGACCTGCGCGCGACCGGCCTGTCGCGGTCCAAGATCCGCTACCTGCGCGGCATCGCCGGGGCGGGACTGGACTGGCCCGGCCTGCGCGATCTTTCCGACGAAGACGCCATTGCCGCGTTGACTTCCTTGCCGGGGATCGGGCGCTGGACCGCTGAAATCTATCTGAAATTCGCGTTGGGGCGGGCGGATGTCTTTGCCGCCGCCGATCTGGCCTTGGCCGAGGCGGCGCGGCTGCTTTACGACCTGCCGGAACGGCCGGGGCCGCGGGCGCTGGTCGAACTGGCCGAACCGTGGCGACCATGGCGCGCGGTTGCGGCACGCGGGCTCTGGGCCTATTACCGGCTGGCAAAAGGACGCGAGGGGGTCAGATGACGCGGGAACTCAATGCAAAACGGACGGGACCGGCCAAGGCGGATTCGGTGGTTGTCTTCCTGCATGGCTATGGTGCGGATGGGGCCGACCTGCTGGGTCTGGCCGATCCGATGCAGCCGCATCTGCCGCGCACGGCATTTTATGCCCCCGATGCGCCGGAACGTTGCATCAACAATCCGATGGGGTTCCAATGGTTCCCGATCCCGTGGATGGACGGCTCGACGCCCGAACAGGCACGCGCCTCGGCCGAAGAATCATTCCGCGACATCAATGCCTTCCTTGATAAAGTTCTGAAAAACGAAGGTCTTGCGCCGTCGCGTCTGGCGCTGGTTGGTTTCTCGCAAGGTACGATGATGTCGCTGGAAGTCGCGCCACGCCGCGACGCGGAACTGGCGGGCGTTGTCGGCTTTTCGGGTCGGCTTCTGGACCCCGAGGCGCTGGCCCGCGATGTGAAATCCCGCCCGCCGATCCTGCTGGCACATGGCGATCAGGACCCGGTCGTGCCTTTCGAAAGCATGGCGCTGGCTGCCGATGCGCTGGCCGGGGCTGGTTTCTCGGTCCGGACCCATGTGATGAAACGCACGCCGCACGGGATTTCGCCCGATGGGTTGTCGGTCGCATTAGCTTTCCTGAGAGAGCGGTTTTCCGCGGGGTAACTTCATATCGCGCATAATTGCCCTTGAAGTCGCAGGGTCGGGGATTACCTTGGAATCAGTTAGCGAGGAGATTTTGCGATGAATCTGATCCTGATGGCCCTGACCGCTGTCCTTCCTGCCGGGATGCTTCTGGCAATGGCGATGCGTCGGCCGCAAGCTCAGAAAGTCGTGGTACGCGCCCGCCGCTGATCCACCCGCATCAGGCTCCATATCCGGGGTTCGGCCAATTCGATGGAATTGCCTGCCGGGTCCCGGAAATAAATCGATCTTCCCCCCTGCGGCCAGACGAAATCGGCCTCGATCCTGATGCCTGCGGCCTGCAGATGCTGCCGCCACGCATCCATCTGTGCATCCTCGACGCCAATGCAGAAGTGACCCTCGCCCTCGGCGCCATGCGGTGGAACGGGCACGGGTGATCCCGCAGCCGGCGGTCTGCGGGTTGCGTCCGGATTGAAGACCAGCAGGATCTGTTCCCCACATTGGAAAAACGCATGCCGATCGGGCTGATAGCCGATCCGGGGCAGGCCCATGACCTCAGTCCAGAACACCGACGCACGATCAAGATCGCGCGCATAAAGCGCGGTCTCCAGCGTGCCGATCAGGCTGGGTGGGTTCGCCATGCCCCGATCCTGACATTGAGGTGACCGGAAAGCCAGCACCGCTTGATTGGAAGCAATGACCCTTGCCGCGGTTCACATCTGGCAAAACTTGCCGTGGCGCATGAGGGATTTGGCGGACATCGCCTGTCACGTCGATGTCACGCATCGGGGTTAATGATTTGGCAGGACATATATTGAGGGTATTGTCTGACCGCGGTCACGATATATAGTTGTCCGCAAGACGTTCCGATGAATTACCCTGCACAGATAAGGCAGAGGGCCGATGCTGGACGACCTTGGAAAACTCAGGATGGTTCCCTTGCGCGAGTGGCGAGACTCGCGTCAAAGTCCGGGCTTCCCCCTTCCCGCGGTGGGAAAGGGCTACGAATCCATAGGCGTATACCCCAAGTTTCCACAAGATTTCCCAAGGCGCGTGATTACCACGCGCCTTTTTCATTTCGCTCAGGACGGCGCGCGCCCCCGGCCCGGAGGTAACGCATGAACCTGCCGCTTCAGAACCTTCGGACGCTGATCCTGAACGCGGACATGCAGCCGCTCAGCTATGCACCGCTGTCGGTCTGCACCTGGCAGCAGGCGATCGTGTCGGTGTTTCAGGACCGGGTCGTGCAGGTGAAGGCCTATGACGATATCCAGATCCGCACCGCTGCCCGCGAATACGACGTTCCCGCCGTCATCGCGCTGAAGACCTTTCGCAAGCGCAAGCATGTCGCCTTTACCCGCTACAATGTGTTTCTGCGCGATGAATTCCGCTGCCAGTATTGCGGAAAGCGCTATCCGGCCCGCGACCTGACCTTTGACCACATTGTGCCGCGCAGCAAAGGCGGACAATCGAACTGGCTGAACATCGTCTCCTGCTGCAGCAAGGACAATCTACGCAAAGGCAACAAGACCCCCGAGCAGGCCGGGCTGAAGCTGCTGCGTCCGCCCTTTGCCCCGACCTCGTATCAGCTTGATGCGGCAGCCATGCGCCTGCCGGGCGCGGCGGACCAGTTGCACCAGACCTGGATGGACTTTCTGTACTGGGATGCCGAGCTGGAAAACCGGTGATTGCACAACTGAAACGATATGGCGTCTTTGCCGGAGGCTCTGCCTTTGGAGCGGTGGTCGATTACGTCGTGACCCTGCTGGCGGTGCGCGCCTTGGGCATATCACCCGAAACGGCGCTGGCGCTGGCCATGGTTTTCAGCGCGACGGCGGTGTTTTTCTGGCATGAGCATCTGACCTTCGGATCGAAGGGCCAGCCGGGCCTGTCGCGCCGCTACATCCTGTTCATGCTGTGGAGCGTGGTCGTCTGGGGCATGCGTGCAGGAATGCTGTTCCTGTTCCGTATGGCGGGCATGCCGCTATATGCTGCGCTGGCCTTGGCGATCGGCATTGCCTCGGTCGTCAATTACATCCTGTCATCGCGCGCGATTTTCCGCACCACCCATCAGCGGTAACACGGTTTCTCCCGCAGCTTGCGGACGCGGTTGGACATCCACGGGCAGCACCGGCGGGATGCCGTAAAGGAAGGCGTCGCGATCCTTGCGGCGGGATGCGCCGGCCTCGGACCAGTGGATGTCGTCGACCAGAAACAGCGGGCGGCGCTTGGTTTCGTTGAAGATGCGGCCCAGATATTCGCCGATCACCCCCAAGGCGATCAGTTGCACGCCGCCCAGCAGCAGGATGGTCAGGAACAGCGTCGGGAAACCCTGCACGTCCTCGCCGATCAGCAGGGTGCGGATCAGGTAATAGGCACCGCCACCAAAGGCGAAAAGCGCGATCAGGAAGCCCAGATAGGTGGTCAGCCGCAGCGGAACCGTGGTGAATGAGGTGATCCCCTCGATCGAGAGGTTCAGAAGCTGGGCGTATTTCCACTTGCTCGTGCCCGAGAAGCGCGGCTCGCGCACGTAATCGACCGCGCAGGATTTGAAGCCGACCCAGGCGAACAGGCCCTTCATGAAGCGATGCGCCTCGGGCAGGCGCAGCAGAGCGGACACCGCACGGCGGCTCATCAGCCGGAAATCCCCGACATTGGCGGGCAAGGGGACCGGGCCAAGGCGGCGCATGACGCGGTAAAAACCATGCGCCGTGGTCTTTTTCAGCCAGCTGTCGCCCTGTCTTTCGATCCGGCGGCCATAGACCACATCATAGCCTTCGCGGTAGCGCTCAAGGAATGTCGGGATCAGCGCGGGCGGGTCTTGCAGATCGGCGTCGATGGCGATGACGGCATCGCCGGTGGCGTGGCACAACCCGGCGGTCAGCGCGATTTCTTTGCCGAAATTGCGGCTGAAATTGACCACGGTGATATTGTGCTCGGCCTCGGCCAGTTCGTGCATCAGTGCAAGCGTCCCGTCGCGGCTGCCATCATTGACGAAGACGATCTCATAGGGCTGGCCTGCGCCGCGCATGACCTGCCCGATGCGTTGCACGAATTCCCGCAGGCCGTCCTCTTCATTGAAGCAGGGGCAGACGATGGAAACAAGGGTCAGGGGAGGCACGGTCTGGGACATGACTTGGACTGAACTTTCCTTGATTCGAAAAGAGTTGTCGCGATTCACATTGCAGAGACTGCTGAACTATGGGTCCATTCTGGCGATGATGAGGCGGTGAAGGAACCTGTCCTTTTTGCCATCGTTTCGCTGGTCGCACGCGCGTTCAGGCCGTGCGCAGGGCAGGCCATATGGCCCCTCTAGTGGTCCACGCGCACGACCAGATGCACGATGGCGGCTGCGCTAAGCGCGATCAGTCCCGAAACGTAAAGCGGCACACCGATCGCGGTTACCAGCCAGATGGTCAGGCCCGCGGCCAGAATCACGGCAAGAAGCAGGATCAGGAAATGCGGAAGCGGCATGTCGACCTCCTATAGGTCGATTATGTGACTGAACGGCGTGAAGGAAAAGACCTTCGTGCCTGACGAATGCGTCAATCGTGATGTTCTTGATATGTTCTTGCTTGCGGCGTATTCTGACCGCATGACCCTGCCGCCGCGAAACCCTGATGAAATCCTGCGCGCCCGTGGGGCGGATACCCGCCCGGCTGGCCGATTCGAGCCATATCAGCAGGAACGCGAACATGACGGCTGGGATATCCCCGAGGAGCAGGCGTTGTTGCGAACCGAGGTCACCCAGGAACGCGCGCGTTCGATCATCGCGCGCAATGCCTCGCCCGACATTCCCTTCGACCGCTCGGTCAATCCCTATCGGGGATGCGAGCATGGTTGCATCTATTGCTTTGCCCGACCCAGCCACGCCTATCTGGGTCTGTCGCCGGGATTGGATTTCGAAACCAAGCTGACCGCCAAGCCCAATGCGCCCGAATTGCTGGCGGCCGAGATCGGGCGGCGCGGCTATGCGGTCGCGCCCATCGCCTTCGGGACGAATACCGACCCCTATCAGCCGCTTGAGGCCAAGATGGGAATCATGCGCGGCTGTATTGAGGTTCTGTCGGCGTGGAACCACCCGATGAGCCTGGTGACGCGGGGGGCGACGGTGCTGCGCGATGTGGCGTTGCTGGGGAACATGGCGGCACGGCGGCTGGTCAGCACAGGCGTTTCGATCACGACACTGGACGCGGATCTGGCCCGTCAGATGGAGCCCCGCGCCCCCGCGCCTGCCACCCGGCTGCGGATGATCGAGGCCTTGGCCCGCGCGGGTGTGCCGGTGCGGGTCATTACCGCGCCGATGATCCCGGTCCTGAACGAACATGAGATGGAGCGTATCATGCAGGCGGCCCGCGACGCCGGGGCACATGCGGCCAGCATGATCCCGATCCGCCTGCCGCTTGAGGTGGCACCCCTGTTTCGCGATTGGCTGGAGCGTCACCATCCGGGCAAGGCTGCGCATGTCATGGCGCGCATTCAGGCCATGCGCGGCGGGCGTGACAATGATCCACGCTTTGGCGCGCGGATGCGCGGTGAAGGAGTCGAGGCCGAGTTGCTGCGCCAGCGCTTCCGCCTCGCCCGTCGAAGGCTGGGGCTGGACAGCCCGCAGCCGGTGCTGGATTGCAGCCTGTTCGGGCCACCGCCGCGCGCGGGCGATCAACTGTCGCTGTTTTAATTCCCGGCCATCGCGCCCGAGATGCGGGACGAGATCACCTCGCGCGTCGGGCGCGCACCGGGCTGGCGCTGCTCCAGCGCGTCCCGCATGGCAGCCAGATGTTCGGGCGTGGTCCCACAGCAGCCGCCGATGATCCTGACGCCCATGTCGCGCGCCAGCACCGCGAATTCGGCCATGACCTCGGGCGTGCCGTCATAGATCAGCCCGCCGTCCTGAAAGCGAGGAACCCCGGCATTGGGCTTGGCGATCAGCGGGCGTTCCGATCCGGCTGCCGAAAAACCGGACATTGCCAGCAGCAGCTCTGCCGGACCCGTGCCGCAATTCGCGCCATAGGCGACGGGCGGATAGGGCAGGCGTTCGACCAGCGTCGCCAATTGCGGCGGGCTGACGCCCATGATGCTGCGCCCGCCCGGCTCAAAGCTCATCATGCCGCACCATGGCAGGCCGGTCGTCTGCGCGGCCTTGGCGGCGGCACGCATTTCTTCGACCGCACTGACGGTCTCGATCCATAGAATGTCGACGCCGCCATCCTTCAGGGCCTCGGCCTGTTCGGTGAACAGGCGCGTGGCCTCGGCCTCGGTCAGGCGGCCGACGGGGGCCATGATCTCGCCGGTCGGGCCGATCGAACCCGCGACGATGACATCGCGGTCGGATTCCGCCACCGCCTCGCGCGCTAAGCGCGCCGCGGCATGGTTGATCGCGGCGACGCGGGTTCCTGCGCCCGACAGACGCAAGCGGCTGGCATTGGCACCGAAGCTGTTGGTCAGGATCAGATCCGCTCCCGCTGCGATCATCTGGCGATGCAATTCACGCACCCGCTCGGGATGGGTGTCGCACCACAGATCGGGGGCGTCTCCGGGCTGAAGGCCCATATTGTAAAGATTGGTTCCGGTCGCGCCATCGGCCAGAAGCCAAGGCCGCGCGCCAAGCAACCGGGACAGGATGTCCGTCATCTGAATATCCGTTCTCGCACGGGATGAGCCTAGCACATCCCGCGCGGAAAGGGCTGATTTTTCCGTCGCTTCAGCGCGAACGGATCATGCCCATGATTTCCTTGGTCCGCTCGACGATGGGCTGGGCGATGGCCGCCGCCTGATCCGCGCCACGGCCCATGATGCGGTCGATTTCCGCAGGATCGGCCATGTACTGGGTCATCTTGGCGGTGATCGGGGCCAGCACCTCGACCGCGACTTCGGCCAAAGCGGGTTTGAAGGCACCAAAGCCCTGACCCTCGAAACGCGCCAGCACCTGATCCGCAGTTTCACCCGAAAGTGCGGCATAGATGTTCACGAGGTTGCGGGCCTCGGCGCGGTCCTTCAGACCTTCCATGTTACCCGGCAGCGGCTCGGCATCGGTGCGGGCCTTGCGGATCTTCTGCGCGATGGCATCGGCATCGTCGGTCAGGTTGATGCGGGTCGCGTCCGAAGGGTCGGATTTCGACATCTTCTTGGACCCATCGCGCAGCGACATGACGCGGGTGGCGGTGCCTTCGATCAGCGGATTGGTGATCGGGAAGAAATCGACGCCGTAATCATGGTTGAACTTGGCAGCGATGTCGCGGGTCAGTTCCAGATGCTGCTTCTGGTCCTCACCGACCGGCACTTCGGTCGCGTGATAGGCCAGAATGTCCGCCGCCATCAGCGACGGGTAGGCCAGCAGCCCAAGACTGGAATTTTCCGAGTTCTTGCCCGCCTTGTCCTTGAACTGGGTCATCCGGTACATCCAGCCGACGCGGGCGACGGTGTTGAACAGCCATGCCAGCTCCGCATGCTGGGCAACCTGGCTTTGGTTGAACAGGATCGAAACCTCGGGATCGACGCCGGATGCCAGAAACGCCGCCGCGACCTCACGGGTGTTGTGACGCAGTTTCTCGGGGTCTTGCCAGACGGTGATCGCATGCAGGTCCACGACGCAATAGATCGTCTCGGCGCCCTTGCCCTGATATTCGGCGAAGCGTTTCAGCGCGCCAAGGTAATTGCCCAGCGTCAGCCCGCCCGAGGGCTGGATGCCGGAGAAGATGCGCGGAGCGAAGCTCGTGGTCATGGCACTACCTGCTTGGAAATTTCCGAAGGCTGGCTTACCCCTTGACCGGTCCGGGCGCAACCGCCCGAGCAAGCATGAGGATGACGATGCGACCCGGTTACGACGAATCCCCGCTGAACCCTGTTCCCGCCGTGGTCTGGGCACTGGTCCTGCCGATGATCGCCTGCGAGGCGGTGTTCGGACTGGCGCAACTGGGCCTGACCGGGGGCGGCGCGCCGGGGGCGGGCATCGCCATGCGCCAGATCGCGGTCGAGCGCACTGCCTATATCCCCGAAATGGTGCTGCAACTGTGGCAGATGGGGGTGTTCATGCTGGATCAAAGCTGGCGCATCCTGACCTATTCCTTTGTCCATCTGTCGCTGATGAGTGCGGTCTTCACGATCGTCTTCTGTCTGGCGCTGGGGAACCTAGTCGCTAATCAGTTCCGGACATGGGCCGTTCTGGCGCTCTTCTTTGGCTCGGCCATTGGCGGGGCGCTCATCTACACGCTGGTCGCGGGGCTTTTGCCGCAGTTCCGCTTTCAGCCGCTGATCGGCGGCTATCCGGCGGTCTACGGTCTGGTCGGGGCCTTTACCTTCCTGCTGTGGACGCGGCTCGGGCAGGAAAACGCCAACCGGATGCGGGCGTTTTCGCTGATCGGCATGCTTCTGGCGTTCCAGCTGGTCTTTGGCATCATCTTTCAGGATGGCAACAAGACCTGGATCGCCGAGGTCGCGGGCTTTGCGACCGGGTTCCTGATGTCCTTCGTGCTGATCCCGGGCGGGGTCGCCCGGGTCATGCGCCAGATCCGTCAGCGCTGACGGCGAAAGCCTGCCTTCAGGTCCGAAGGACGGAAGGCCCCCAGCAGGATCGCGGCGATACCATAAGCCGCGACACCTGCGCCAACCAACGCCAGCAGTGCCAGATAGCGCGTGCCGGGCTGGTACAGCGTGTCACCAAGCGCCGCCAGCGTCGCCCAGATCGCCACGCCCATGACCGCCGACGCGCCGATGATGCGGGGCAGACGGTGCTTGAGCCGCTCGTCCAGTTCGGCGGCCTCGCCATAGGCGCGGGTGCCACGCCATAGCTGTGCGGCCATGGTCCAACCGGCGATGGTCGTGCCCCAGGCGGCGGCGGAAAAGCCGATGAAGGGCGCAAGGCCAAGCGCGATCACCGCATTGACCACCATCGACCAGATCGCAAAGCGGAACGGGCTGCGGGTATCCTCGCGCGCGAAATACAGCGGTTGCAGCACCTTTTGCAGCACGAAGGCAGGCAGGCCAAGGCCGTAGATCGCCAATGCGAGCGCGGTCGGGCCGACATCGGCCTCAAGGAAGGCGCCGCGTTTGAACAGGACCGAGATCAGCGGATAGGCCGCCATCACCAGCGCCACGGCGGCGGGCACGGTCAGGAACAGCGCGAATTCCGCGGCGCGGTTATAGGCATGCCGACCGCCGCCCGTATCGCCCGCCTTCAGCCGCCGCGAAATGTCGGGCAGCAGCACGATGCCGATGGCGATGCCGACGACACCCAGAGGCAATTGATACAGCCGGTCGGCATTGGTCAGCCATGCAATGGCCCCGTCATAGAATGACCCGACCTGACGTCCGACCAGCAGGTTGATCTGGACAACCCCGCCAGCCAGCACGGCAGGGGCGGCAACTGCCAACAGGCGACGCATGTCGGGCGAGAGCCTTGGGCGGCGCAGGCGCAGCGGAAAGCCCATGCGTTTGGCCGCCCACCAGACGCAGTACAGCTGAGCAATGCCCGAAACCGGCGTGGACCAGGCCATGGCCTTGCCCATGTCCCAGCCGTTCCAGTCGGCCAGCAGCATTGCGGCGATCAGGATGAAGTTCATCAGCACCGGCGCGGCAGCGGCGGCAATGAAGCGCCCGCCCGCGTTCAACAGCCCCGACAGCAGCGCCGTCAGCGAGATGAACAGGATATAGGGGAAACATATCCGGCCATAGACGACCGCCAGATCGAAACGCTCATCGCCCTTGAAGCCTGCCGCCATCGCCAGCACCAGCCATGGCATTGCCAGATGCGCGATGACCGAGACGACCAGCACGACGCTGAACAGGCCGGAAAAGGCCTCTTCGGCAAAGCCGCGCGGGTTGTCGCCGGCTTCCAGCCGTTTTGCAAACATCGGCACGAAGGCCGTATTGAAGGCCCCTTCGGCAAAGAAGCGGCGGAACATGTTGGGCAGGGTGAAGGCCACCAGATAGGCCTGCGCCACCGGCCCGGTGCCCAGATAGGCGGCGATCATCACGTCGCGGACAAAGCCCACCACGCGGCTTGCCAATGTCCATGCCCCGACCGAAAGAAAGCCGCGGATTAGTCTGATCGGTTGCATCTGTTCTTTCCGTGATCCCGGAACCTAGAACGAGCCGCCAAGGCTTCGTTCCGCCTTTTCGGCGCGCTCGGTTCCGTCCTTGATCGCCTGTTGTAGTTTCTTGCTGAGCGACTCGCGCTTTTGCGGCTGGTGCAGCTTTAGCCCGAACATGTCCTTGACGTAGAACGTGTCCACCACCTGCGCCCCAAAGGTCGCGATCACCGCGCTGGCAATCTGGATATGGTTTTCCGCCAAGGTCCGGGTCAGGTCGTAAAGCAGACCGGGCCGGTCGCGGGTATCGACCTCGATCACCGTGTAGACGTCCGACGCCTCGTTGTCGAAGGTGATATGGGTCGGGAAGCGGAAGGCGCTGTCGCGTTTCTTGGGCTTGTCGCGCCCGGCCAAGACCTCGCGCGGGACCACCTCGCCGGCAAGCGTCCGCTCGATCATCTTGCGCAGGCGTGGCAGCCGGTCCGAGGCATAGGGGTGTCCGTCGCTGTCCTGCATCCAGAACACCGCCGTCGCGAAGCCGTCCTTGGTCGTGTAGGTCCGTGCATCGACGATATTCGCACCGACCAGCGCGATCGCCCCGGCAAGGCGAGAGAAGATCCCCGGATGGTCGGCCAGAACAAAGGCCGCGCGGGTCGCGTCACGGTCGATATCGGGATGCAGGTCTATGCGGATTTCGTCATCGCCCAGACCGCGCAGCAGGTCGGCAAAGACATACTGCGTCTCGGTCGGAAGGCTGGGCCAGTAGTTTTCGTAATGCCTGCCCAACTCGCCCTTGATCTCGCGCGGCTCCCAGTCGCGGGCGGTCAGCAGATGCCGCAGCGAGCGTTTCGCCTCGCCGATGCGGCGGTCGCGGTTCAGTTCCTCAAGGCCGTTCTTCAGCGCCCTTTCGGTCTCGGCATGCAGCTTGCGCAGCAGCACGGCCTTCCAGTTGTTCCAGGTGCCGGGACCGACGCCGCGAATATCGCAGACGGTCAGCACGGTCAGCAGGTCCAGCCGGGTTCGCGTTTTGACCAGCTTGGCAAAGTCGCGCAGCGTCCGCGGGTCGGAAATGTCGCGCTTCTGCGCCACGTCCGACATCAGCAGGTGGTTGCGGATCAGCCATTCGATGGTCTCGGTCTCATCGGGTTCCAGCCCGAAGCGGGTGCAGACCCGCCGTGCCAGCCTTGCCCCAAGGATCGAGTGATCCTCGGTCCGTCCCTTGCCGATGTCATGCAGGAAAACCGCCAGATAGATCACCCGGCGGTTGGGCTTGGCCGACATGATCTTGCTGACCGTGGGCAGGTCCGCGATTTCCTCGCCGCGTTCGATCGCCGAAAGGGCGGCGACGCATTGGATCAGATGCTCATCCACCGTGTAATGGTGATAGACGTTGAACTGCATCATCGCCACGACCGGGGCAAATTCCGGGATGAAGGCGGCCAGCACCCCCAGCTCGTTCATCCGCCGCAGCGAGCGTTCCGGGTTGCCGTGCTTCAGCAGCAGGTCAAGAAAGATGCGCACCGCCTCGGGGTCCTGGCGCACATGGTCGTCGATCAGGTTCAGGTTGGCCGCAACCGCGCGCATGGCGTCGGGATGCAGCAGCACGCCGGTGCGCAGCGCTTCCTCGAATAGCCGCAGGATATTCAGCGGATCGGCCAGGAACTGCTTTTCATTGGCATAGTTCAACCGGCCGCGATCCATCACGAAGCCCGGCTTGAAGCGTTTGCGGCGGTTGAAGAAACCGTTGAGCAGCGGCGCCTTGTACAGGTGCCGTGCCTCCAGCGCGACAAGGAAGACGCGGGTCAACTCGCCCACGCGGGTGGCATGGGTGAAATATTCCTGCATGAAGATCTCGACCGCGCGGCGACCGCCCTGATCGCGATAGCCCATGGCCTTGGCGACCTCGACCTGCATGTCGAAGGTCAGCTGGTCGCTGGGCCGACCCGCGATCAGATGCAGGTGGCAGCGCACCGCCCACAAGAAATCCTCGGCCTGCCAGAAGGTCAGGTGTTCCTCACGCGTGAAGAAACCCAGATCGACCAGCTCGACCGCCCGGTCGACGCGGTGGATGTATTTCGCGATCCAGTAGAGCGTTTGCAGGTCGCGCAAGCCGCCCTTGCCCTCTTTGACATTGGGCTCAAGGACATAGCGTTGCCCGCCCTGACGGCGGTGGCGTTCCGAGCGTTCGGCAAGCTTTGCCTCGATGAATTCGGGGACGGTATTGTCGAAAAGCTCGGCCCACAGCCGGTCGCGCAGGGTTTCGGCAGTGGTGGCGTAGCCGCAGACCAGCCGGTGCTCCAGCAGACTGGTGCGGATGGTAATGTCACCCGCGCCCAGCCGCAGGCAATCGTCGATCGAGCGGGTGGATTGCCCGATCTTCAGCTTCAGGTCCCACAGCATGTAAAGCATGGATTCGACCACGCTTTCCGACCATGCGCTGACCTTCCACGGGGTCAGGAACAGCAAATCCACATCTGATTGCGGCGCCATCTCGGCCCGGCCATAGCCGCCGATGGCCAGCACGGCCAGACGCTCGGCATCGGTGGGATTGGTCTGCGGGTGCAGGATCGTCGTCGCGACATGATGGATCGCAACCACCGTCGCATCGGTCAGGCTGGCAATGGCGCGCACTGTTTCCCGCGCGGCGCGGGGATGGGACTGAAAGCCCACGACAATATCGGCCAGCGCACTGGCCCGCGCCTGCGACAGGATCGCGACAGTTCTGGCGCGGATCTCGCGCGGGCCATCAAGGTCCTGCAACTGCGTTGTCAGATAGGGCAGAAAGATTTCGGGCGAGAACAGCGAATGTGCTCCGGGCAGGGCCGGAGCACTTTGCGGCAGTTTTTCGGCGCTGGCGTCGTTCAAGTTCAGAACCCGATCCCACCAAAGCTGCTGGGCGCGGCGTCAAGGACCTCGACCCGGCCATTACGGACCGTGGCCACCGACAGCGCGCGTTCGTTGGTGCCGTCGCGGCGCAGACGGAAGGCACCCGTGATGCCCTGGAAGCCCGAGTTCTGGGTCAGCCCGGCGGTGGTCAGCGCATTGCGCTTGCCTGCGCGGGCAAGGGCGGCAATGGCGGCAACGCCGTCATAGCCCAGCGAGCCCAGTTCATGCGGTGCCTCGCCATAGGCGGCGCGGTAGCGCTGGTCGAACTGGCCCTTCAGACGGTGATCGGGCAGGGCGAACCAGCCACCCTGAACGCCCCGCAGCGACAGGCGCGAGGCAGGCTGATCCCAGCGGGTCAGGCCCATCATCTGCACCGAGGCCGAGGTAATGCCCGCATCGGCCAGCCGGTCGGTCAGATAGGGCAGAACCGCGCCTTGGTTCGCGGTCAGGAAGACCGCGTCGACATTGCCGGATTCGGCGGCCTGACGGATGTTCGGCACGACCTGATCGATGCTTTCCTGCGACAGCGCATGCGTGGCGACGCCCGCGACCGTGCCGCGGTTGCGCTGGATCGCCGCCTGAATGGCACGCGAGCCGACCTGACCGGCGGCGTCATCCTCGGCCACGACCAGAATGCGGCGCTTGCCGTTCCGCACCGCGAATTTTGCCAGTCGGTCGGCGGTATTGGCGAATGTGGTGCCCAGAACAAAGACATTGCCCCCGGCGATGTCCGAATTGTTCGAGAAGGACAGGACGTTGATGCCGCGCGGGGCCATGGCCAGACCCACCGCATTGGCGCTGTCGGCGAAAAGCGGGCCAAGGATGATCTTGGCACCCTCATCCGCGGCCTTGTTGGCCATGGCAACGGCGGTCCCGGGGTCGCCGCCCGAGTTGTAGACGCGCAGGTCGATCGTCGCGCCCTGCGCATCGGCGGCTGCCATCTTGGCCGAATTGGTCAGCGAGCGCGCCAGCCAGTCCAGATCCGCGCCGCCGCCGCTGGGCACCAGCAAGGCGACCGGAACGGGCTGCGAGGGATCGATGGTCGGGCCGGTCGACGGGCCGGAGCGGGCGGTCTCGATCGGTTCGCAGGCGGCAAGGAATACGGCCGAGGCGATGGCGGCGAGACGGGCGAGCGGACTGCGCAGGCTGAAGCTGCCGCGGCTCGTGGACGTGACGGTCATGGCATGATTCCCTGTTCTGCGGGCTGGGGGTCTTAACCTGCACAGGTTATTGTCATATCGGGAAGTTGGCAACGTGCCGGAACACCGGCAGAACCAATCGGAAAGGGTTGACCATGAACGAGAACGGGCAGGGGGCCGGAACTCCGGCACGCGCGATTTCACTGACCGTATCCGACCGGGCACCCGAGCCGGGACTGCATCTGGTCGCCACACCCATCGGATCGGCCCGCGATATCACGTTGCGGGCGCTGGACGTGTTGAACACGGCCGATGTTCTGGCGGCCGAGGACACGCGAAACCTGCGCCATTTGCTGGATATCCACGGCATCCAGCTGCGCGGCCGACGGATGATCGCCTATCACGACCACAATGCCGACCGCGCGCGGCCCGCGATCCTGCAGGCGCTCGAAAACGGGTTGTCGGTGGCTTATTCGTCTGACGCTGGCACGCCTTTGGTAGCCGATCCGGGCTACCGCCTGGCCCGTGATGTGGCCGAGGCGGGATATACCGTCCGCGCGCTGCCCGGCCCTTCGGCGGCTTTGGCCGCGCTTTCGGTGTCGGGGCTGCCCAGCGACCGTTTTCTGTTCGTGGGCTTTCCCCCAGCGACTGCGGCCGCCCGCCGGAAATGGATCGAAAGCTGGGCCGGGATCGAGGCCACGGTCATCACCTTTGAAAGCCCGAGGCGCGTTAGGCAATTGTTGGAGAATTTGTGCGAGATTGAGGCGAATCGGGCCACGGTGATCTGCCGCGAGCTGACCAAGAAATTCGAGGAAGTCATGCGCGGAACCGCCGCGGAACTGCTGGAACGCATCCCCGACGAGGGGTTGAAAGGCGAGGTCGTGGTGCTGTTCGGGCATCCCGAAATCAAGGTCGCGACCGAATCCGACCTGCGCGCCGCCCTGTCTGCGCTGCTGGATGACATGCCGGTCAAGGAAGCGGCGGGACAGGTCGCAGCGCGTTTCGGGCAACCTCGCCGCGAGGTCTATGCACTGGCGTTGGAGTTGAAGAGAGAGCGCGATGGCTAAGACGGGCGTCAACGTCCCGCAATCGCGGCGGGCCAAGGGCGAAACCGCCTATGCGTCAGGCCGGATGGGCGAGGATTCCGTCTGCCGCGACTACCTGAGCCGGGGATATGCGCTGATCGAAACCCGCTGGCGCGGCCCTTCGGGAGAGATCGACCTGATCCTGCGCCGCGACGATGAATTCGTTTTTGTCGAGGTCAAGGCCGCCGCTGCCCATGCGGTGGCAGCCCAACGCATCGATCACCGCCAGATCGACAGGATTTGCCGGGCCGCGTTGGAGTTCTGTGCGGGACTGGCCTCGGGCATGCAAACGCCGATGCGTTTCGATGCGGCGCTGGTCGATCAGGTCGGGCGTGTCGAGATCATCGAGAACGCATTCGCGATGGACTAAGGGCGGGCGCTTGCAAAGCGGACGCGGTCAGGCGAAAACTCCGGCTGAACTGTGCCGGAGCTGATTGCATGAACCTTTACGTCGCCCTCCAGATGGACCCGATCGAACATGTCTCGATCGCGGGGGACAGCACCTTCCGGCTGGGGCTTGAGGCCGAAGCGCGCGGCCACCGGCTTTTCCAGTATACCGCCGACAAGCTGAGCTATGTCGAGGGACGCGTGATCGCCAAAGGGCGTCCGGTGACCTTGCGGCGCGAGCAGGGCAACCATGTCACCTTCGGCGATTGGGCCGAGGTCGATCTGGAAGAATTCGACGTGGTCTGGCTGCGTCAGGACCCGCCCTTTGACATGGGCTACATCACCAATACCCACTTGCTTGAGCGTGTTCATCCGAACCCGCTGGTCGTGAACGATCCGTTCTGGGTCCGCAACTGCCCGGAAAAACTGCTGGTTCTGGACTTCCCGGACCTGACCCCGCCGACGCTGATCACCCGTGATCTGGAGCAGATCCGATCCTTCCGCGCCCGGCATGGCGACATCATCGTGAAGCCGCTTTACGGCAATGGCGGCGCGGGGATCTTTCACCTGCGACCGAACGATCCGAACCTTTCGTCGCTGGTCGAGACCTTCTCGGGTCTCAACCGCGAACCGATCATCGTGCAGAAATTCCTGCCCGCCGTGGTCAAGGGCGACAAGCGCATCATTCTTGTCGATGGCGAGCCTGTCGGTGCGATCAACCGCGTTCCTGCCGCCGGTGAGGCGCGCTCGAACATGCATGTCGGCGGTCGCCCGGAAAAAATCGGCCTGACCGAGCGCGAGCATGAAATCTGCGCAATCATCGGCCCGGTCCTGCGCGAAAAGGGCCTGATCTTCACCGGCATCGACGTGATCGACGGCTGGCTGACCGAGATCAACGTGACCTCGCCCACCGGCATTCAGGAGCTTGAGCGTTTCGACGGCATCAATGCAGCTGCATTGATCTGGGACGCAATCGAGGGACGCTTGGCCGCGCGCGGCTGATCAGTCCGGGCTGCCGAAAACCAGCCGGAAGGACAGCGCCTCGGCCAGATGCGGTGCGCGTATCTCGGCTGAGGCATCCAGATCGGCGATGGTCCGTGCCACCCGCAGGATGCGATGATAGCCGCGTGGCGTCATCCCGAACCGCGCGGCAGCGCGTGAAAACAGATCGCGGCATTCGGCATCGAGTGGCGCGATTTCCTCAAGCAACCGGCCCGATGCGTCGGCATTGACCCGGGCCTTGGGATCGGTGGCGAAGCGCTGGTTTTGCAGCACCCGGGCGGCGGCGACACGTGCGCCGACCTGAGCCGAGCTTTCGCCCTTTCCCGGCATCTGGATTTCCTCAAGCGTGATCTGCGGCACCTCCATCCGCATGTCGAAGCGGTCCATCATCGGGCCCGATATCCTTGCCATGTAATCGCCCCCACAGACCGGCGCGCGCGCGCAGGCTTGCGCTGGATCGGCCAGATAACCGCAACGACAGGGATTAGCCGCCGCCACCAGCAGGAAGCGCGCCGGGTAGCGGATATGGGCATTGGCGCGCGAGACATGGATTTCCCCGGTTTCAATCGGTTCGCGCAGCGCGTCGATCACCCGGCGCTCGAATTCGGGCAGTTCATCCATGAACAGCACGCCGTTATGGGCCAGACTGACCTGTCCCGGCCCAGCCTGCCTGCCGCCGCCCACGATCGCCGCCATCGAGGCGGTATGATGGGGCTGACAGAACGGTGCCTCACGCGAGATGCTGCCGTTCTTCAGCAGCCCTGCGACCGAGTGGACCACCGAGGTTTCCAACGCCTCTTGTGGGGTCAAGGGTGGCAGGATGCCGGGAATGCGGCGGGCCAGCATGGTTTTGGTCGCGCCGGGAGGTCCCACCATCAGCAGGTGGTGGCGTCCGGCTGCGGCGATCTCAATGGCGCGGCGGGCGCGTTCTTGGCCCTTGACCTCGGACAGGTCATCGAAAATCTCGCGGTCATGCGCTTCTCCCGGCGCGGCGCGGGGCAGGGGCGCGCGGTCGGTCAGATGATCCACCGCGTCCCGCAGGGTGCGTGGGGCAAAGACCGGAACCGCGCCGACCCATGCGGCCTCGCCACCGCAGGCGCGAGGGACCATCAGGGTCCGATCGGCCTCGGCGGCGGCCATGGCGGCGGGCAGCGCGCCGGTCACCGGGGCCAAACGCCCGTCCAGCCCCAGTTCGCCCAGCGACAACAGCCCGTCCAGCGCCTCGACCGGGACGATTTCCAACGCCGCCAGAACGGCCAGCGCGATGGGCAGGTCGAAATGCGAACCCTCTTTGGGCAGGTTGGCGGGGGACATGTTCACCGTCACCCTGCGCGAGGGCATGGCGATCGACAGCGCGGCAAAGGCTGCCCGCACCCTTTCGCGGGCCTCGCTGACCGATTTGTCCGGCAGACCGACGATGCCAAATCCCGGCATTCCCGGCGAGACCGAGCATTGCACCTCGACCGGTCGTGCCTCGACCCCTTCGAAGGCCACCGTATGCGCAATCGCGACCATGCCCGTCCCCGAAACCTTCACCGCCATTCGGGGTTAACCCAACGTGTTTAACCAAAGGTTAATCCGGCAGGATTCCTTGCCGCGAGGGGCCATTCGCCCTATGTGCAGGGCAAGACCAAGTTTCAGGGGGTGCCATATGCCGGACAGCCGCGTCCTGCTGATCGTTGCCGGCGGAATTGCCGCGTTCAAGATACCCGAGCTGATCCGCCAGATGCGGCGCGAGGGGATCGAGGTCGTGCCCGTGCTGACCCGCGCAGGCGCGGAATTCGTGACGCCTCTGACGCTGTCGGCTTTGGCCGATCAGCCCTGCCACACGCAGCTGTTCGATCTGACCCGCGAATCCGAGATGGGCCATATCCAGCTGTCGCGCAGCGCCGATCTGGTTGTGGTGGCCCCGGCCACGGCGGATCTGATGGCGCGGATGGCGGCGGGGATGGCGGATGATCTGGCCTCGACGCTGCTGCTGGCGACCGATAAGCCGGTGCTGGTTGCGCCCGCGATGAACGTTCGCATGTGGCTGCATCCGGCAACCCAGCGCAACCGCGACATTCTGGAAAGCGACGGCGTCAATTTTGTCGGCCCGGATGAGGGCGACATGGCCTGCGGCGAATACGGTCCGGGCCGCATGGCCGAGCCCGAAGCGATCCTTGAGGCGATCCGCGCCATGCTGGGGCGCGAGAGGCCGCTGCGCCTGCCGCTTGAGGCGGTGGTGACCGGACCCGAGGGCCACCGTCTGGCGGGGCGGCATGTGATCGTGACCTCGGGGCCGACGCATGAGCCGATCGACCCGGTGCGCTACATTGCCAACCGTTCGAGCGGTGCGCAGGGGACGGCGATCGCCGGCGCCTTGCGCGATCTGGGGGCAAGGGTCAGCTTTGTCACCGGTCCGGCGGATGTGCCGCCGCCAGCGGGTGTTCAGGTGATCCGCGTCCAGACCGCCCGCCAGATGCGCGACGCGGTCGAGGCTGCCTTGCCCGCCGATGCCGCTGTGATGGCGGCGGCAGTGGCCGATTGGCAGGTGGTCAATGCCCAGGACAGCAAGATCAAGAAGGATGGCTCGGGCCTGCCTCCGGTGCTGGAATTTGCCGAGAACCCGGATATTCTGGCGTGGCTTTCCCGGCTTGAGGAGTCGCGCCCCGGTCTGGTCGTGGGCTTTGCCGCCGAGACGGATGACGTGATCGCCCATGCCACGGCCAAACGCCTGCGCAAGGGCGCGGATTGGATCGTCGCCAATGATGTCAGCCCGGAAACCGGCATCATGGGCGGCAGTGAAAACGCGGTGACGCTGATCAGTGACGATGGCGCCGAGGAATGGCCGCGCATGGACAAGACCGATGTCGCGCGCCGTCTGGCCGAGCGCATCGCCGACGCACTGACCGGGCCGGTGCTTTACGGATCAGAGGTGGACGCATGACCGAGCGGGTTTATCTGGACTGGAACGCAACCGCACCTTTGCGCCCCGAGGCGCGGGCCGCGATGCTGGCTGCGACCGAGATCGTCGGCAACCCTTCCTCGGTCCATGCCGAAGGTCGGGCGGCGAAATCGGCCCTCGAGCGGGCGCGTGAAGATGTCGCATCCGCGCTGGGGGCCGAAGGTGCGGATGTGATCTTTACCTCGGGGGCGACGGAATCCGCTGCGCTGATCTTGCAGGGTCGCGATCTGGCCTGTGCGCCAGCCGAACATGCTGCGGTGCTGGCATGGTGCCGCGCCGAGCTTGAGGTGGACCGCAACGGCAAGGTCGCCGTCCCCGACCCGTCGCGGGCGGCGCTGCAACTGGCCAACCCTGAAACCGGCGTCATTCAGGACCTGCCGCAGGGGCTGGCGGTCAGCGACCTGACGCAAGCCTTTGGCAAGATACCCTTCGCCTTCAACTGGCTGGGAATCGATGCTGGCTTCGTCAGCGCACACAAGCTGGGCGGGCCGCGCGGCATCGGGGCGTTGGTTGTCAAGCGCGGCACGGATGTACAGGCGCGGCTGAAGGGCGGCGGGCAGGAACAAGGCCGCCGCGCCGGGACTGAAAACCTGATTGGCATCATGGGATTTGCCGCCGCAGCAAAAGCGGCGCAGAATGATCTGGATCAAGGTATCGCAGAAAAAGTGTCAGGCATCCGCGATTCGCTGATGACCGCACTGGAATCCGGCGCAGAAATGGTTACATTCCCCGGACGCGAATCCCGCCGCCTGCCGAACACATTGTCTGTCCTGACGCCAGGTTGGCGCGGAGAGACCCAGGTGATGCAGATGGATCTTGCCGGTTTTGC
Organism: Paracoccus sp. PAR01; assembly: GCF_014851995.1. Classification (NCBI taxonomy): domain Bacteria; kingdom Pseudomonadati; phylum Pseudomonadota; class Alphaproteobacteria; order Rhodobacterales; family Paracoccaceae; genus Paracoccus; species Paracoccus sp. PAR01. Next base: position 68,842 of record NZ_JACVAW010000010.1, on the reverse strand, counting down.
CGTTTCGGCGGGATCGGCCTGTTCCTCGGGCAAAGTGCGGCCCAGCAATGTGCTGACTTCCATGGGGATCGCGACGGAATGGGCGGGCGATGCAATCCGCGTCTCGATCGGGCCGACCACGGACCATCGGGACGTCATGCGTTTTGCAGAAGCCTGGCTGGCGGCATATGAGCGCTGGCGGCAAAGGAACGAAGCGCGGGCAACCGCAGGAAGGGTTTGAGATGGCTGAACAGATCAGCGATGCAATCGAGGTGCGCGAGGGCGTAGACCGCGAGACCGTCGAGACCGTCCAGAACATGGGGTCCTACAAATACGGCTGGGACACCGAGATCGAGATGGAATACGCGCCGAAAGGCGTCAATGAGGACATCGTCCGGCTGATCTCGGCCAAGAACGAAGAACCGGAATGGATGACCGAGTGGCGCCTTCAGGCATTCCGCCGCTGGCAGACCATGACCGAACCCAAATGGGCGATGCTGAACTATCCTGAGATCAACTATCAGGACCAGTATTACTACGCTCGTCCGAAAAGCATGGAAGTGAAGCCGAAGTCCTTGGACGAGGTCGATCCCAAACTGCTGGCCACCTACGAAAAGCTGGGCATCCCGCTGAAGGAACAGATGATCCTCGCGGGCATCGAAGGTTCGGGCGACACCCCGGCAGAAGGCCGCAAGGTCGCCGTGGACGCGGTCTTCGACTCGGTTTCCGTGGGCACCACCTTCAAGGATGAACTGGCGAAAGCCGGCGTCATCTTCTGCTCGATCTCGGAAGCGATCCGCGAGCATCCCGAACTGGTCAAGAAATACCTCGGCTCGGTCGTGCCGCAATCGGACAACTTCTTTGCGACGCTGAACTCGGCCGTCTTCTCGGACGGGTCCTTCGTCTACATCCCGCCGGGCACCCGTTGCCCGATGGAACTGTCGACCTATTTCCGCATCAACGCGGAAAACACCGGCCAGTTCGAGCGCACGCTGATCATCGCCGACAAGGGCAGCTATGTCAGCTACCTTGAAGGCTGCACCGCGCCCAAGCGCGACGTGGCCCAGCTGCACGCTGCCGTCGTCGAAATCGTCATTCTGGAAGATGCCGAGGTCAAATACTCGACCGTCCAGAACTGGTTCCCCGGCGACGAGGAAGGCAAAGGCGGCATCTACAACTTCGTCACCAAGCGCGCGGATTGCCGCGAGGCGCGGGCGAAGGTCATGTGGACGCAGGTCGAGACCGGCTCGGCCATCACCTGGAAATACCCGTCCTGCATCCTGCGCGGCGAGGAATCCCAAGGCGAGTTCTACTCGATCGCCATCGCCAACAACATGCAGCAGGCCGATACCGGGACCAAGATGATCCATCTTGGCAAGAACACCCGCTCGCGCATTGTTTCCAAAGGGATTTCCGCCGGTAAGGCGCAGAATACCTATCGCGGTCTGGTGTCGATGCACCCCAAGGCAACCAACAGCCGCAACTACACGCAATGCGACAGCCTGCTGATCGGCGATCAGTGCGGCGCCCATACCGTGCCCTATATCGAGGTCAAGAACACCTCGTCCCGTGTCGAGCATGAGGCCACCACCAGCAAGGTCGATGACGACCAGCTGTTCTATTGCCGCGCCCGCGGCATGGACGAGGAAGAGGCCGTGGCGCTGGTCGTGAACGGTTTCTGCCGCGAGGTCCTTCAGGCACTTCCGATGGAATTCGCCATGGAAGCGCAATCGCTGGTCGCGATCTCGCTGGAAGGGTCCGTGGGTTGATCCGCTGCCGCGCCAGCCAAGGGCTTGAGCGCGGCAAATGCTTCGCAGGACGGCATGGCCGCCCTGAAATCCATTCTGATGGTGTCGGGGCCCGGCACCGCCACACCATCGACTGAGGTAAGAATAATGCTGAACATCAAGAACCTGCACGTCAAACTTGAGGACGAGGACAAGCAGATCCTCAAGGGCGTCGACCTGACCGTCCCTGCGGGCGAAGTCCATGCAATCATGGGCCCGAACGGCTCGGGTAAATCCACGCTGTCCTATGTCCTGTCGGGCCGCGACGGCTACGAAGTGACCGAGGGCGAGGCCAGCCTTTACGATCACGACCTGCTGGACATGGAGCCGGAAGAGCGCGCCGCAGCGGGCCTGTTCCTTGCCTTCCAATACCCGGTCGAGATCCCCGGCGTCGGCAACCTGACCTTCCTGCGCACCGCGGTGAACGCTCAGCGCAAGGCGCGCGGCGAGGAAGAACTGTCCTCGGGCGAGTTCCTGAAACTGGTCCGCGAAAAAGCCAAGACCCTGCAGATCGACGCCGAGATGCTGAAGCGTCCGGTCAATGTCGGCTTCTCGGGCGGCGAAAAGAAGCGCAACGAGATCCTGCAGATGGCGATGCTGGAACCCAAGATGTGCATCCTTGACGAAACGGACTCGGGTCTGGACGTCGATGCGATGCGTCTGGTGGCCGAAGGCGTGAACGCCCTGCGTTCGCCCGAGCGCAGCTTCCTTGTCATCACCCACTACCAGCGCCTGCTGGACCACATCAAACCGGATGTCGTCCACATCATGTCGAATGGCCGCATCATCAAGACCGGCGGTCCGGAACTGGCGCTGGAAGTCGAGAAGAATGGCTATGGCGATCTTCTGGCGGAGGTCGGCTAATGGCGGATACGGCTGTTCTTGCCGCCCAGACGGTTGCGGCCAAGGCACGTCCCGCCGGGACGGCGCTTGCAGCCCGTCTGGCGGAACTGGACCTGCCCACCGGTGGCTTCACCCGCGCAGCCCGCGCGGATGCGGCGGCCCGGCTTGAGGCGATGGGCCTGCCCGGTGCGCGCGACGAATACTGGCGCTATACCGATCCGGCGCCCTTCAACGCGCCGACGGCCGATGCGCTGGCCTATACCGACCGTGAATCGACCCTGTTCGGCGGAATCGACCGCCTGAAGCTGGTCTTTGTCGACGGACGTTTCGACGCCTCGTCCTCGGATGCGCTGGAAGGCGAGGGGCTTGAGATCACGACGCTGGCCGCTGCCGATGCGGCGGGCGATCATTGGGCGGCTGACCTTTATGGTAAGCTGGAAGCCTCGGGTCAGAAGCCGGTGAAGCGTCCCTTCGCCGTGCTGAACACGCTGGCGGCGGTCGATGGCGTGCTGATCCGCGTCACCGGTAAGGTCTCGCGTCCGGTGCATGTGATGTATCGCCGCGTGGCGCTGGATGCCGACGTCACCGTCCACCATGTCGTCCGGCTTGAGGAAGGCTCGGAGCTGACCCTGCTGGAAACCGGTGGCATCGGCGCGCGTTCGAACGTCGCGATGGAAGTTGAACTGGGCCGCGAGGCGCGTTTCCACCACATCGCCAGCAAGCGTGCGGATGACGCCAAGGTTGGTATCGGCCATGTCTTTGCCCGCGTGGGCGAAGGCGCGCTGTTCAAATCCTTCACGCTGTCCGTGAATGGCAGCATGATGCGCAATGAAGGCGTGATCGAGATCGTCGGCGATGACGCGGTGGCCCATATCGCGGCAGCCGTGCTGGGCGATGGCGGCGAAGGCCGCTTCCACCATGACGACACCGTCTTCATCACTCATGCCGCCGAGCGCTGCGAAAGCCGCCAGGTCTATAAGAAGGTGTTGAAGAACGGCGCTCATGGCATCTTCCAGGGCAAGATCCTGGTGAAGCCGGGCGCGCAAAAGACCGATGGCTACCAGATCAGCCAAGGCCTTCTGCTGGACGAGGGCAGCCAGTTCCTCGCCAAGCCGGAACTGGAAATCTATGCGGATGACGTGAAATGTTCGCATGGCTCGACCACTGGCGCGCTGGATGAAACCGCGATGTTCTACCTGCGCTCGCGCGGGGTTCCGAAGGAACAGGCGGTGGTTCTGCTGGTGCTGTCCTTCCTGGCCGATGCGCTGGATGAGATCGAGGATGACCGCCTGCGCGGCGACATCCTGACCCGTCTGGACGAGTGGCTGACCAGCCGCGCTTCGGCCTGAGACCTGCGATGACCCGCGCCGGTCTTGTCCCGCGGATCATCGAAAGCTGGCGGGCGCCGGGCAGGGTGGTGAACTCCCTGCGCGGTCTGCCCGACCGGGCGCTGATCGCGATCCTGATGTCAGCCATGCTGGTCTTTCTGATCGCGCAGGCGCCGCAGCATGCGCGGGATGCGCATCTGGACCCCTCGGTGCCGTTGCAGGCACGGATGGGCGGGGCGCTTCTTGCGGTAATGTTCATGATGCCGCTGCTGGCCTACGGTCTGGCAGCACTGGTATCCATCCTGTCCCGGCTGACGCCCCGGCCGATCGATGGGCAGGATTCGCGGCTGGCGCTGTTCTGGGCGCTGCTTGCGGTCTCGCCCGCGATGCTGCTTGCGGGCCTGACCGCCGGGCTGATCGGGCCGGGGGCCGCGCTGACGCTGACACGGGCGGTGGCGGGTCTGGGCTTTCTCGTGATATGGGGCGCCGGACTGGGCGCATTGACGAGGACGGAATGAAATTCGGTGAACTAGGCGATTTGGTGGTCCTGACCCTGCGGACCCCCGAGCGCGCGGTGCGCCTGCTGCGCGATCTGGACTTCGGCATGGCCGAGCGTTGGATGATCGCGTTGCTGGCGGCCTGTCTGTCCAGCCTGCTGGCTGGCATTGCGCGGCAGATGTTTCCGCCGATCGCCTCGGACCCGCTTTCGGCGATCCTGTCGGTCCCGCTGACGCTGGCCGGTCTGCAATTCGCCGCCATGGTGCTGTCGGCCGTCGCGGTGACGGTGATCGGGCGCGCCTTTGGCGGCAAGGGCGAATTCGCCGACGCGCTGGTTCTTGTTGCTTGGGTCGAGCTGATCCTTGTCGGGCTTCAGGCCGTGCAACTTGTCCTGATGCTGCTGGTCCCGCCCACAGCGACGCTGATGTCGCTGGTCGCATTCGGCCTGTCGATCTATCTGACCATTGCCCTGACCAAGGCGTTGCATGGTTTCACCAGCACGCCCAAGGTCGCGCTTGGCTTTATCGGCGGCGTCTTTCTGGTGGCGACGATCCTGTCGATCCTGGCCGCCGCATTTGGAATCCTTCCGGAGGTCTCGCCATGAGCTTCGATGTCGACAAGATCCGCGCCGATTTCCCGATCCTGTCGCGGCAGGTAAACGGGCGCCCCTTGGTCTATCTGGACAATGGTGCCTCGGCCCAGAAGCCGACCGTGGTGATCGAGGCCATCACCCGCGCCTATGAGGCGGAATATGCGAACGTCCATCGCGGACTGCATTTCCTGTCGAACCTGGCGACCGAGAATTACGAGCGCGTCCGTTCGATCATCGCCCGCTTCCTGAACGCGCCGCATGAAGATGAGGTCATCTTCACCTCTGGCTCGACCGAGGGGATCAACCTTGTGTCCTATGGCTGGGCCGCGCCACGTCTGCAGGCCGGGGATGAGATCGTGGTGTCCGTGCTGGAGCATCACGCCAATATCGTGCCCTGGCATTTCCTGCGCGAGCGTCAGGGCGTCGTGCTGAAATGGGTTGAGCCGGAACCGGATGGCAGCCTGCCGCCCGAAAAGGTGCTGGCTGCGGTGGGGCCAAAAACCAAGCTGATCGCCATCACCCATATGTCGAACGTGACCGGCACGGTGGTCGATGTCGGCGCGATCGGACGCGGGACGGATGTGCCGGTTCTGGTCGATGGCAGTCAGGCTTCGGTCCATATGCCGGTCGACGTGGCCAGCCTTGGTGTCGATTTCTACTGCATCACCGGGCACAAGCTTTACGGCCCCTCGGGGTCCGGTGCGATCTGGATCAAGCGCGAGCGGCAGGCCGAGATGCGGCCCTTCATGGGCGGCGGCGACATGATTCGCACCGTCACCCGCGACAGCGTCGATTATGCCGACCCGCCCCTGCGCTTCGAGGCCGGAACCCCCGGCATCGTCAACCAGATCGGTCTTGGCGCGGCGCTGGAATACCTGATGGGCCTTGGCATGGACAATGTCGCCGCGCATGAACACGACCTGCGCGACTACGCCCGTGAACGCCTGCGCAGCCTGAACTGGCTGAACGTGCAGGGCGATGCCGCTGACAAGGGCGCGATCTTTTCTATGACGATGGAGGGGGCGCATGCGCATGATATCTCGACCATCCTCGACAAGCGTGGAATCGCGGTCCGGGCCGGTTCCCATTGCGCCATGCCGCTGATGGATTTCTTCGGCGTCAGCGCCACGGCCCGCGCCAGCTTCGCGCTTTACAACACTCGCGCCGAGGTCGACGCATTGGTCGACGGCCTTGGACTTTGCCGCGAGCTTTTTGCCTGACCCCCATTGCATGGCCGCGAATTAGCGGCTATGCAGCCCAAGCGTTGCACCCGTAGCTCAGCTGGATAGAGCGTTGCCCTCCGAAGGCAAAGGCCACACGTTCGAATCGTGTCGGGTGCGCCATTAAATCAATCAGTTAGTCGTGCGACCGGCCTTTAGGTGTCGGCTTCCGCACAGATTGTGCGCACAATTTGGTGCTGATCCATGGCATTGCGAACCGATGCCTGCGCTTCTGGATGATGGTGCCCATACACGGTTTCAGTGGTCTGGATTGACGCCCCGAAGTAACTGGCCGCATCCCAAGCCTTCGCCCCGTGCTACATGGCCCACGTAATCGCGGTGTGCGGCAGGGTGTGCGGGGTCACGTCCGGCATTCCTGCTTCCTCTGCGATGGCGACCCATCCGGTCTTGATGTCGCCGCGGCGCCCGCCTTGATATTCGATCACCCAGCGCGCGCCGAGCCTCCCATCTGTGAAGGTGGGTCAGCAGTCGGCGGGGTAGGCTGGCCGGTGGCTGACGCTTCTTCGTCTCGCGCGTTCCATCAGCGCAGCGGTAGAGCAGGCCGCGTTCGGTGTCGATCTAGCGCCGTAGCTCACCGCGCGCGTCTGACCGTACAGCATCATTTTGGTTGTCAGGCGAGATTTACCATAGCGCCGCCACGTCTCTCCCTTGTCGGCGGAGACTGGCAGCGTCCCCAGAATGGCAGCTGCGCCTCGATCGCGCTTCTAATGTGCCCAGCGTCCTTGACGGATGGGCTATACTACGCTCGCGTAGAAGATCAAGGCGTCTGCGAGCAGGAATTGTTCCGGAAGCGACGGTCCGGTCGGTCGATCGCGGCTGGCTATATAGAGCGCGAGTCGCTTCTCAGCTTCCGCGAGGTCTCTCGTGCCAGATGCCGTCTCTGGTCTGCCAGTGTCACGGATGACGTATTTCCCGCGAGCAGCATGGAAATAGAGGCGTGTGCGTTTGGAGCGTTACGGCATTTTTTGATCAGTTTTGGGATGGTTTCGGGTCCAATTCGGACGGTGCGTCCGAATTGGACAAATAGGCCGTGGCGTTCAGCTTCACGGCGCAGGGCTTTGGCCGGGATATTCATCTGTGCGGCGGCTTCGGTGATCGTGAGCAGGTTCATTCTCCGCCCTCCGTGCTGGCGATGGCGACGCTTGATCCGAACCCTGCGAGGGCTAGGCCGCATGTGCAGATGTCGCCCCGATTACCTAAGCAGTTTCCAACATGTTGGCCCCAACGTTCTAGCCACGCGGCAGGGCCTTTCATCATCGCCCGTGGCGCCGCGCTCTCGCGCTCAAGGGCTTCGATGCAGTCAGCGGCGGCATGTTGCGTGCAAACATGTTGAGTGTCCCATGGGCCGCTCCCAAATACAGACCGCAGCTGCGCGATCAGTTCAGCGTCACCCATCCCGCCCTTCCTGTTACCTGCGCACGAGGATGGCGGCGGCGTAAGCAAGGCCGAGACGATTCCCCGGATTGGTGCGGGAGTGACCGTCTGCGACGAGAGCTTGATGTCGCCGAAAGAATGCGCCGCCCATCGCCGGGCGATATGCCTTGAGGTCAAGATCGTCCTGAATGTCGTGTTAGACCCCATTCGGCCCGATGAGGTCTGCGGGTTCATGGAGGGATCAGCAACTTCTGGTCGGGCAATGAACGGCGTAATCGCGGGCTTCCTCGGTCAAGGGCCGATCAGCGCGTTTGAGTTCCAGCCGCGTCTGAACACGTCCGAGGCATCGCGGACGATGGATTGGAACAACATCGATTTCGGTGATCGCTGCGTCATGTATCCGCGCGAGGATGGCTTGCCCGCACAACCTGATGAGTGCTGGCTGCGCGCGCGCTGGCGCTGCTTACCCGGCCCCGGTGCGGTTCCAGTCGCAGGATGCCAGCGGAGTGGCCGAGGTGCCGCATTCCGGGATCACGCCACGCGCGCGCTGGCATGCTCATGGGTCCGTTTGGAATGACAGGCGCGAATGGCGCCTATATGAGCGCGGGCAATGGTTCACCGGAAGGCGTCGTGTCTTGCCTTCGTGGCTTTTGCATCCGGCTAGATGGCGGCGCAGGAACCACCATTTACGCCAAGGAAACGGGCTCAGTCAGTCATCCTGGATGGGGAGCAAAATAAACGCCATCGACCTATTAGGCCGACGGCGATTTTTCCGCTACGCCCACTTCGCCTCCTTAAGCAAAAGCTCGGCATAGTCGGCATTCTTATGGAGGATGTCTCCGGGACCGATATTGTACTGCGCCTTCACGGTCTTGCCGTCGACAGTGCAGTCGAATGGGGTCTTAAGTAATTGAACTTCGCAACTTTCGTAAAACGACTGATAGCTCGTCCAAATCAGGTCAAAGATTTTCTCGGTCCAGACTTCCGGTTTGGTGGTGTCCTCGCAAACCCCCTCCGTATTCCCGCGCGGTGGCGTTGGGAAGGCAATTATATTACCAGCGAATTCGGCCCGGATACGTTGCAGAAATCGGGCGCCCGGCAGAGTTGGTATGAAGCTCTCGATGCTTTGCTGAATGAACTCTTCCGGATAGCGGCATTTCCCGGACGCCGAGGATCTTAAAAACTCATCGAAGACAGCCTGCGTCTTCACACGTCCTCCGCAGTACAGGATGTTTTTGTAGCCATCGATCCTGACTGGCTCTAGCCCGGATTTTACCGGGGCGTGAAGCTCTCCTTCGTTCAGGCGGCTCCGGTTGAAGAACGAGCCCGAGACCGACCAGAAGTCGACCTCACCCTTTGGGAAGAATTTGCGCTTTTCATCAAAGAGATTCTTGATCATGGCAACGTTGCTGTCGCCGATGATGAGAAGGGCCTTATTTCGCGAAAGCATTCAGGATCACCTCTTCGCAAACAACGTCATCGTTCTCGTCAATATCGTCTTCGTCCTCGGAGGCGTGCTTTGCCGTTGTCTCGGTTGGGCTGGCTGATGTTTTGTCGAACCGCTTGATTGCCGTGAAGAAGTAGCTGAGGACATTGTTGACGCCTTCAGGCGAGATGTTTCTCAGGTTGCTCGAATAATGGATCGCGCGGCTGACCGGGCTCGTGATCACCTCATAAGACGGATAGTAATCGATCCGGCGATTGCCCCTAACGATCTGGTCGGCAGCCGCGCGAAGGGTGCTTTTACTACGGGTCACAGCGACCAGAACGTGGCTCTTGCTCGCGGTTGCGGTCAACGGAACAGGAGAGACGGTCAGCAAAACACTGATATTTGACTGCCGGTTCTCGTTGATGATCTTCATGGCGGCCTTGAAATCCGCCACGATACTGGTGAATTCGTGGTTGATGAACTTCACTCGATCCGGGTCGAATTCGCCACAGACGACGCCTGGACAAGACGAATATTCCTGCTTGGTCTCCCTGTCGATCCACGCTTCGGTTAGCCCCAAGGTGAAGAAGAAGATATCCGCTTGGGTGAAGGCATTGCGAATGGCGTCGAAGGTTTCCTCGCGCGAAGCGAGCAACTCTTCCTCAGTTGCAAATCCCTCAGGGCAGATCTGTTGCCGGTAGGGGTCAAAGTAGCGACCGTTGTGGACGATCGGCGGAATTCGAGGCTCATCCACTCCGAATGCGAAGCTGACCCATTGGCGCAACATCTTTGCGGTGTAGATGTTGCCTGTGCGGAAACTGAACACGCCGTAATTGTACTTCTTTTTGACATCTTCCTGCGCGAAGGCCGGGCCCGGCTCTGTGTTGAGCCAAGTGTAGCCAGCTTTGACCAAGCGCGAGCTGATGTTCTGAGCGAAGCACGAACCTGCAGTCACAATTTTATGGGTCTTGTTGATCCTGAAGCCTGGGCGCCAGAGATCGGTCAACCCCAATGGCCCAACCTCTGATACCGCCGATTTCCAGAAACTACGCGAGTCGAGGTCTAAATATGGATGTGACATTGGCTCCTCATTTCTTGCTTAAATGGGTCTCAGTTGACTGCGCGGCGATTCGTTACTCAGTTCAAGGGTGCGGGCATGGTGCGCCATGTCCATATCAATCTCACGAAGCCGTGACTTATTTTCCCATCACCCACGGGAAGTGGGTTTTTTAGTCAACCATCCAAAGTGAGATTGCGGAGAATGCCTGTCGACGAATGGGTACTGCTCACCGGAATAGCCCAACAGGTATCACCCATAGCGCCACGATTATTCTGCCCTCGTAAAAGATTTCGAGGGCACTTCCATGTGCAAGACGCCAAAGGTCGAGGAGCCAAAGCAACTGCAGGCCAGCAAGGAGCCTGTGTTCAATAGTTCTGCGACCGATCTCAGCAAGCACGGCCACAAGGGGACGATCCTGACGCAGCCGCTCACATCGCCTGTCGTCGCCCCGGCGGTAGCGGGCGGCAAAACGCTGCTTGGTGGCTGATCGCACATGGCCGCAATCGTCAACCCGACCCTGCGCAAGACTCTCGATCATCACCGCAAGGAGATGACGGACGAGTACAGCTACTGGGAATCGCACTTCGGCGAATTGCGCGATGCGATCCTGCCCACGCGCGGGCGGTTTGATGCCGGTGAACGGCGCGCCTCATCCTCGATCAGCCAGAGGCTGATCGACAACACCGCCCAGATGGCGCTGCGGACCCTGCGCGCCGGGCTGATGTCGGGCGTCACCTCGCCGTCGCGGCCATGGTTCCGGCTGGGCCTGCTGGGCTCGAGTGCCGATGAGGTGGAATTCGACGTCAAGGATTGGCTGCATGAGGTGCAGCGCCGCATGTACGAGATCATGCGCGGATCGAACATCTATCGCATGCTCGATTGCAGCTATGGCGATCTGGGCCTTTACGGCACGGCTGCAAACCTCGTCGTGCATGACTTCGAGGATGTGGTGCTCGGGCATAGCCTGCCGGTCGGCCGGTGCAAGATAGGCGAGGACGGCAACGGACGCGTCACCTCGCTCTATCGCGAAATCGAAATGCCGGTCCGGGGCATTGTCGAGTCATGGGGGCTGGATTCCTGCTCAACGCAGGTCCGCCGCGACTTCGATCGGGGCGAGTATTACAAGACCTATACCGTCTGCCACATGGTCGACGAACGCGCCGAAGGCCTCTGGCCGCCCGTGGGCATCGGTCTATTGGTAGATGAGCCAGCAGAACAAGTTCCTGCAGATCGGCGGGCATCGCATCAAGCCGCTTCTGGCTCCGCGCTGGGAGCAGGTCGAAGGAGAGGCGTGGTTCGCATCGTCGCCCGGCATGATCGCGCTGGGGGACGCGCGCTCGCTGCAGGTGTCGCAGGAGCAGAAGGCAATTGCGATCCAGAAGATGCACAACCCGCCGCGCATCGGCGGTCCGATCCAAGGGGGCATGTTCTTCGAAAACGTGCCCGGCGGTTTTACCGCGATGGCGTCGACCGATCTGAGCCAAGGCGGCGTGCGTCCCGCCTATGAGGTCAAGCCAGACATTCAGGGCTTGATCCTCGACATTCAGGAAACGCAGCAGCGGATCGAGGTCGCGTTCTACAAGGATCTGTTCCAGAGGGCCGCTGTCGCCCTGGAGGGGCGCAGCCAGATCACAGTGCGCGAGATCGCGGATCGCCATGAGGAAAAGCTGATGACGTTGGGGCCGGTGCTGGAAAGCCTGGACCACGAATTGCTGCAGCCTCTGATCGAGGCCACGTTTGCCTACATGCAAGAGGCCGACATTCTGCCCGACGCCCCTGAATCGGTCGTGGGGCAGGAAATCAAGGTCGAGTATATCTCGCTGCTGGCAGGCGCAGAAGGCCATCTGCGTCGGTTCGATCGAGCGGACCATCGGCTTTGCCGCGAGGCTGGCACAACTCAAGCCCGAAGTCCTCGACATGCTGGATAGCGACCAGATGATGCGCGAGTTCTCGGATCCGGTCGGTGCGCCTCCGGGCATTCTGCTTTCGCCGGACGAGCTGACCGCCAAGCGCGAAGCCTGGCGGCAGGCGGCACAGCAAGCGCAGATGATGACGGTGGCTGAGCCTATGGCCGGCGCGGCAAAGCTTCTGAGTAAGGCGAACCTGAATGGCATCGACGCCCTGCAACGAGGGGCCGCGCTGTGAACGTCGCCGCGATCATCAAGGAGAACCGGGACCGCAAGCTGCGGCAGGCTTGGGACGCGGTTCTTCGCACGCCTGAGGGCCGCCTGGTCATCTGGTCGATCCTCGAACACTGCCACCTGTTCAGCCAGACGCATGCCGGCGATGCCAATGACGGGTTCCGCGCAGGTATGCGCGAGGTTGGCTTACGGGTGCTGAACCAACAGGTGTTTCCGCATGACGTGAAAACCTTCGCGGGGATGCAGGTCGAACACGCCGAGATGACGGCCGAGACGAGGGGCAACTTTGCTGCCTCGCTCTATGGCAACGGCTAACGAGAGGATTGAACCATGGTCGAGTTGAACGTGAAGAACCCGGGTCTTGTCGATATCCTGTCGCGCACCGATCCGGACGGCAAGATTTCCGATATCATCGAGCTTGCCGAGAAGTCGAACCTGATCCTGAAGGATGCGGTGTTCACCGAATGCAATGGCGTCGCCAAGCACCAGCACGTCATCCGCACCGGAATCCCCGAACCGGCCTTCCGCCGCTACAATGCGGGTGTGAAACAGGGCAAATCGACCACTGCCAAGGTCGTCGACACCACCGGCATGGTTAACCGCAGGAGTGGAACAACTGATCTGTCTGGCCACAAACCTCGCCACTGTGACGGCGGCAGTTACAGTGGCCACAATCGGATGAGCGACCATCAGAAAGTTTGTATCGCCCTCGAATGGTGAACAGTGCAGATGCGGGCCGCGTGACCGCGAACCTCGGGACAACAACCGCTGGCGAGGCTGGCTGAAGAATGAACGGACGGACGCCACCACACGTCCGCCCGAGCCGACTCAAATCATGACGTAACAGCGTCGTGCTGTTTGTGCGCTTGCGCACGCGCCAGCCCCGAGGGGCGATTTTTTCTGACCAATTCATACGGAGACTTCATGACGCAGACCATCGGGAGCAAGGGCCAGCGCTTCGTCCCGACCCTCGGCGTCTTACTTAACCGCCTGTGGGTTGCTTACCGGCATTGCCTTCGGGCTGGTCGGGCAGTCCTGCTCACTACGTTAACGCCATTTGGGGACGGTGTACGGGCAGTCTGGTCCAGCCCAGCGATGCTACCCGCCCGCACCGGATCACGTCGTCAGAGGTCCCGACAATATCGTCGGTATCGTTTGGGCATGGGATGGTACGAGTTTTGGTTCGTCACCGCAGGTGATCCTGCCGGAGAATGAGCGCATTGAATGATCGGTCTGATCCGTCGATCAATCTTACCACCCTCAATATCACCATGGACTCGGCGCTAACCGGCCCCCCGTACACGGTGCTGCCGTTGAGGGGCCGGGGGAGCGCTCGAGCGGAATCCACCTGAAACGGCCCGATCCCACTTTAACACAAGCCCCACATCACGTGGGGCTTTTTCATTTCCGGGGAAACAATGGAACGGATCATCATGTACTAACCCGCGGGCACGCATGCCGTGTCGTCGCTGGACCGTCAGCACTATCACTATGTCATCGCCGGATCCGGCATTGCTGACGAAGGCGACCACACCCTCGATTGCAACACCGGCTCGATCAGGATCTCTCTGGCCGGAATGGCCGGCGCGGTTGAGGCTCCTGTCTCACCGCAGCCGTGGTCGATCACGGAAGCGCAGCTGCTGGCGCGCGCCTGGCATAAGGGGCTGTCGATCAAGAATACCGGTCTGCACTCTAAAGAGCTAAAGCGGGGGGCGGCGAGTGGTTGACCCCGAGCTAGGTGTCCGTAACCGCATTGTGCGGAACACCTTCCCTAGGAATTGCTGGCCGAAGTGTGGTTGCCGGTGGGTCAGGGTCGCCCATCTTAAGGCCTGACACAGACCAGCGTTCTGCCTTGTTCAAACCTCGGACCAAGCAGGCCGAGGGTGAAACCGTTGATGAAGTCGGCAGCGGCAGATGCGCGCTCACCTGAGGTCATCTCTCCCGGTGCAATCGGCTTCAGCAGATCTCCGGTACGGGTCTTCATAAAGTTCGCGTCGACCAGATGCACGCCAATCGCGGCCACTTGGCCGCCTTGGATAACCCGCGCAAGCCTTTGAGCCTGCCAAACATGATCTCGATTCGATTGCGGCGCTTGCGGCGGAAATCAATGGGTCCTGACCCTAAATCGAAAACCCATAGCCCAGCTTCGTCTCAAGGTCGTGGTCGAGTTGGGAAAAGACAAATGCTCGGTCGTCATCCGAGTAGGTTGCGACTTTATCTCGTCTGGACCCTTCGACGTTGCGCTGCGTCATCTCACCGAGCTGCCTCGTTGGTATCACAAAATCGTCCGCCGCATTCACCGGGATGTCGAATAATTCGCAAACCTTGCTGATGGTCTCACGTGGATATCTCGTCACGTCTTCGTGCCGTATCAAGGCGACGTTGCATCCGCGTTCCAGAACCCCAAGAAAAGCTGCGTTCTTCAGGTTGCGCAGCTGAACCGGGTTTTCCAAATGCATACCAGTGATCGGATGTCGATCGCCTTGCACGGGAAGGTCAAGAGATTTCCTCGCGCCCACTGCGCTCATGGCGCCAGGCATGTCCATCACGGTAACCCACGGAGCGCGAAGGAACTCGGAAAAGGTCACATTCACCAAACTATCGGGCACATGCCACGGTTTGGCGTACATGCTGCGCAACCAGCTCTCGGGCCCTCGGAAGCAAACGATAATCAGGTCGTCGCGCAGAACCGAGGTGAATTGCGGGACTGCATGCTTCCAACCATAATCCTTGGTGGGCTGCAGCGTGGTGTTTCTCTTGAAGAGGACATCGACAAAGTTCGTCCCCGAGGATCGCTCGCCCAGCACCTGAAAGCGCTTGATGGGGGCGGCAAACGGCCTCCTCCATGCAATAGGGTCTGTCATAAAACCCCCTCGAATTGGGCAGGCAGCCGGTATGGCCCGCGGCGACAATCGCGCCACATAAATCTGCCTCCGCGGGTCTGATAGTTCTCCAGCTGGGAAGCGCGGAAGGCTTCGATCAGCTCTGGGGACAGATCAGGACAGTCTGCGACATCCGCACTCTGCAAGGCGCGGGCAAATCGCTCTTCTCGGTCGCCCCATGTGCCAATGGCGTGATCCGACCCTTGCTTGTCAAAATCGGCGACGAGGGCCATTCGGGCGGCGTTTACCTGCCGTGAATACTCGACGTCGAAAAAGCGGAAGTGGAAAAGGAAAATTTTCGGGTCGATTTCCCACTTCTCTCTTGCCAGTGAGTGCTGGCTCCCACCCCTTGGTTGGCGTCTGAATATACAGGGTTTGGAATAGGTGCCGTCAAGGAATCCAAAGCAGCGCTGCCCCAGAATGGGACGCGCAAAATCCACTGGATCCTGCTCCGCGCTGCTGCGCTGGACGACATCGAATCCGACTGGGGAAAGCGCTGCCCCTTCGAATGGATGGGTGGACAAATATTCCGCCAGCGTTTGCCCAACGCCCGGATCCATTGTCATAAACTCATCGCAGTCGAGCGTGATTACGTGGCCGTAATAACCTCGCAGTGCGCCGGCCAGCCCGAAGAAAAGCTGTCTGCGGGATTCCTCGAAGCTTGAACCGCTCGGATCAAATGGAAGCGTGACGACTGAGCAACCCTCAGCAATCTTCTGCAGCGCGGGATCGTGACCGTGCAGGAATACGTGGAGAGCGCTGCGATTGGCCACGAGTTTGGAATGGTGGGCGATCCACTTCTCCAGCATCGCATGATCGCCCCGGACCATCGTCACAAAACAAATCGGCTCGAAACTCATTCTGTCCCTCCAGAATGCCTGACTTAACTGAGTGGGCGTTTAGTTAAAAACTCTTGCCAACGAGGCGCTGCGTGCAGGCGCCCATCCTCGTCAACTCGCTCAGGACTGCGGATGCAGCCTGGTCCCCAAGGCGTGAGGTCAAATCGCTGTTCGTCATAAACGCGAGCGTCACAATGGCTGCGACGCCCTCCGTCTTGGCGTTGTCGAGTTCTTTGGCCTGCCTCTCAACCGCAGCATGGTGGGCTACACATTTTTCGGGACCAGGAACGACCCAGATGCGCTCGTGAATGTCATGACCGTTCATATTCCCTCTCTTTGACCGAGTGGCCAGCCAAGCAGTCATCCGTGATGGCTAGGAATCGATTGGGGTGACCGTGGAAAGCGTGCGTTGGAGAATTATGAAAACCTTCTGCTCGCCGCCGCAATAGCCATTAACCCCGGACGGGCCGTTAAATAGAAAATTCTTCTAAGGTGGAAAACAAGGAATCGTGAGTGTGCTAGCCGCGCGTTCCGTATCGCCTGGCGATGCTTCGGTCTCTTAGGGTCAGGACCCATTGATTTCAGCAGGTCGACACGATCTGCAGTTGCACCGGTTCGGTTCCGGTCTTGCGATAGCGATGCTCGGCAGAGAGACTGGATATGGCAGCGATGAGTTCAAGCGGGCCGCGGTTCGCATCTGGCTCACCATCGGCCTGACACGGCGTCAGGTTGTGTCCGATCTTGGGGTTGGACTTCGACGCCTGGCAAATGGATCCGGCGACTTCCGCGCGAGAACGAACGGCTGCGCAAAGAGAACCGGGTATTCCGGGATTTGAGCCGGATCAGAAAACAGCCCAAGGAACTGTTTTCCCGGCGAAAGAGGGAAGTACTGAAAAAGGTGCCTCAGTTCTTCGCGGCTCAAAAGCCGTGAAGTTTCAATATATTGCCAGCTATCGTGGCAACCTTCCGCGCAGTCACTTGTGTCGGTTGATGGGCGTGACAGACTGTGAGCTATGCGCTTGGCGGCACCGGCGGTCATCGCACCATCAGCGACGAGGCATGGTGATCGTGGCTCATATCCGCGACCAGCACCGCCTGAGCCTGGGCAGCTATGGCAAGCGCATGACCGAGGAACTGAACGAACTGGGCTTGCAGGTGGGGCAACGTCGCATGGGCCGCTGAATGCGCCAGAACGGTATCTGGATTGTCCGCAGCCGCAAGTTCCGGCGCACCGGTGAGCGGGCCAGACCAGAAATGGGTCGGTGACATCACCGTCGCCATTGTCGCTTGGACCAATGACGCAACAGCGGCAACTCTGGGCGCGCGAGGACTGGGTCTATCTGGCAGCCATCATCGACCTGTTTTCAAGGCGTGTTATCGGACGGGCAATCAGCAGCCGGATAAAGCAGGACGTGGCGATCAGGATGCTGAACATGGCAATCGCACTGCACGTGTCCGCCACTAGGTTGCATTCATATCACCGATCGCGGCTCGCAATACTGCGCTTACGAATACCAGGAGCTTCCGTGCAGCCATGGTTTCAAAGTGTCGGTGAGCGGCAAGGGTAATTGTTTTGACAACTACGGCAGTCAAAAGCTTCTTCAACCCCCTGAATGCCGGGCTGGTCTGGCGACGCGACTGGTACGACGTGATTTCGAGATCGCCCTCTTCGAATACATCAACGACTTCAACAACCCGCGCCGCAAACACTTGGCCTCTGGTTGGAAATCACCCGCGGCTTTCGGAGAAAAGGGCCGCATAACATGAGAATCTGGCCGGAAACGAAACCGGGATAGCTCCAATTTGGCCATCATTCTCCCATCCCATTCTCCGATTTTTGCGCAGAGGCTTCAGATGGGGGGACTGTGACATTCTTGAACTGCCTATGTGAGACATTTGAGCTTTGTCGGCACGCTCAACGAAGGGGCGAGAGGTTCAGCGCAGGGTAGGGGCTTCCGATCGCCGTATTGCTGCGCGCACAGCGTGCGTGGCCGTGGGATTTTCGCGACGAACTTGTCCCATATGGCCTCCTTCCATTCCTTGGAAAGGGTTGCACCATCAGACCATGGGATCAAACACTTAGCAGTCGTTCGTGCCTCGGGATCCCGCTGGCCAATGGCCAGCGGGACGGAGGTTGGCAGCGAAGCGATCAGAAATGGACCGAACGCGCCATGCCGGGATTTTCCAGCGGCGGGGCGAATTTGGTCAACTCGATCCCTTCGACGGCGGCCTTGTATTCATCCGCGCTGGGGGTGCGGCCAAGGATTGCCGAGAGAACCACGACAGGAGTCGAGGCGAGCAGGGATTCACCCTTCTTCTCGGCGGTGTCCTCAACGACGCGGCCCTGGAACAAGCGGGTCGACGTGGCCAGAACCGTATCGCCTTTTGCCGCTTTCTCCTGGTTGCCCATGCAGAGGTTGCAGCCGGGACGCTCGAGATAGAGGATGTTTTCGTACTCGGTGCGGGCCGCGTTCTTAGGCAGCAGGTCATCGAACTCGAAGCCCGAATATTTCTGCAGGATTTCCCAGTCACCCTCGGCCTTCAACTCGTCGATGATGTTGTAGGTCGGCGCGGCGACGACCAGCGGCGCCTTGAACTCGACCTTGCCCTGAGCTTTCTCGATCCGTTTCAGCATCTGCGCGACGATCTTGATGTCGCCCTTATGGACCATGCAGGACCCGACAAAGCCCAGATCGACCTTTTTCGTGCCGCCGTAGTAGGAAACCGGGCGGATCGTGTCATGGGTGTAGCGCTTGGACACATCGGCGTTGGTCACGTCCGGGTCCGCGATCATCGGCTCGTCGATCAGGTCCAGATCCACGACGACCTCGGCGAAGTATTTCGCGTTGGCATCGGGGGCCAGAGCGGGCTTTTCGCCCGAACGGATCTCGGCGATGCGCGCATTTGCCTTGGCGATCAGACCGGCCAGCGTGCCGGCGGCATTATCCATGCCCTTGTCGATCATGATCTGGATGCGCGACTTGGCGATCTCCAGCGACTCGATCAGGGTGTCGTCCTGCGAGATGCAGATCGACGCCTTGGCCTTCATCTCGGCGGTCCAGTCGGTAAAGGTGAAGGCCTGATCGGCCAGCAGCGTGCCGATATGAACCTCGATCACGCGGCCTTGGAAGACGTTGTCGCCGCATTGCTTCAGCATCTGCGCCTGCGTCGCATGGACCACGTCACGGAAGTCCATATGCGGCTGCATCGTGCCCTTGAAGGTCACTTTCACCGATTGCGGGATCGGCATGGTGGCCTCGCCCGTGGCCAGTGCCAGCGCAACCGTGCCCGAATCCGCGCCGAAGGCCACGCCCTTGGACATGCGGGTGTGGCTGTCGCCGCCGACGATGATCGCCCAATCATCCACGGTGATGTCGTTCAGCACCTTGTGGATCACGTCCGTCATCGCGTGATAGACGCCCTTCGGGTCGCGCGCCGTGATCACGCCGAAATTGTTCATGAATTTCATGAGCTTCGGAATGTTCGCCTGCGCCTTCTTGTCCCAGACCGAGGCCGTGTGGCAGCCCGACTGATAGGCCCCGTCAACGATCGGCGAGATGACGGTGGCCGCCATCGCCTCAAGTTCCTGCGCGGTCATCAGACCGGTGGTGTCCTGCGAGCCGACGATATTGACGCGCACGCGCGCGTCCGAACCGGCATGCAGCGTCTTGCCGCCTAGAACGCCCACGGCGTTGCGGTTGAAGATCTTCTCGACGGCGGTCAGGCCCTGACCTTCGACCGAAAGCTCCTTGTTCGGGGCAAAGACCGGGGTCGGCTCGATGCCAAGGGTCTCGGCGGCGAAGGTCTGCAGCTTCTTGCCAAAGACGATGGCGTAGGAGCCACCGGCCTTCATGAACTCGACCTTCTGGGGGGTGAAGGCGGCAGCGATATCGACCAGTTCCTTGCCGGATTCGTCGCAGAGCTTCTTGTTCTTGGCGTCGATGGTCAGGACGGTGCCGGTCTCGACCGAGTATTTCTGCTCAAGGATCGGGTTGCCATCATTGTTCAGGATCGGCTTGCCGTCTTCGTCGGTCTTCTTGACCCAGTTTTTCAGGTTCAGGCCGATGCCGCCGGTCACGTCGACCGTGGTAGCGAAAATCGGCGAGATGCCGTTGGTGCCCGCTACCACCGGCGCGATATTGACGAAGGGCACATAGGGGCTGGCCTGCTTGCCGGTCCAGAGCGCGACGTTGTTCACGCCCGACATGCGCGACGAGCCGACGCCCATCGTGCCTTTCTCGGCAATCAGCATGACGCGCTTGTCCGGGTGCTGGGCCTGAAGCGCCTGAATTTCCGCCTGCGCCTCGGGCGAGATCATGCATTTGCCATGCAACTCGCGGTCCGAGCGCGAATGCGCTTGGTTGCCCGGCGAGAGCAGGTCGGTCGAGATGTCGCCTTCTGCGGCGATATAGGTCACGACCTTGACCTCGTCGTCGACCGCCGGAAGCTTGGTGAAGAACTCGGCCTTGGCATAGCTTTCAAGGACGTCCTTGGCGACGGTATTGCCAGCCTTATAGGCGTCGCCAAGACGAGCCATGTCGGCGTCATAAAGGAAGACCTGAGTTTTCAGCACGTCGCCCGCCTGCGCGGCAATCGTGGCATCCGCACCCAGCGCGAGGTCCAGCAGAACCTCGACCGACGGCCCGCCCTTCATGTGCGACAGCAGTTCAAAGGCGAATGCCGGAGTGATCTCGGCGACAATCGCATCGCCCAGAATGATCCGCTTCAGGAGCTGCGCCTTGACGCCTGCCGCGCTGGTCGTGCCGGGCAGAGTGTTGTAGATGAAGAAGTGCAGGGAATCTTTGCGGTGCTCGCTTCCGGTATCCTCGATCTGGGCGATCAGCTCGGCCACCAGTGCACCATCATCGATGGGCTTGGGATGCAGACCCTCACCTTTACGGGTTTCGATTTCGGTTAGGTAGTCGGTGTACAAGCTCATGACGATCCCTACGTAAAAGTGCCGGAAGAACTGACGCACAGGACCGCGGGATGGTCCGGTTAGCGGCAGCAGCTTAATTGTATGCGGCAGTATACCAATTCCGTTTTGGTCGCAAGCGGGTGCCCCTGTAGAACTAATCGATGTGAGGATTTGTCACGCGAACCCTGTGGGTTAGGAGCCCGGAAGGATTTCTGTTTGTAGATGAGCGGCTTAAAGGCGGTCTGCTGAGGGTTCCGGATCGTGCGGCCTTAAGCGGGATCACCCCTGACACATGTTGTCAGCGGAATCGGGCCGTGGCTCGCGCGTGAGGGGGTTGGCAGCTTTTGCGGGGGGCTGGAAAAGACTGCAGCATTTGCCCGCAGGCGGTAGCTCGTGCCTCCGATCTGGGCGCTTCCCGTTCAAGCATGGCCTCCGCCGACGATACCGCAGGTTAGCCACCACATCATTGCGGTGCGTGACCACCGAAAAGCTGGCCCGCTCGTCCAGCGCCGCCTCGACGATGCGAACCTTCTCAGCCGTGCTCCATGGATATGCGTCCGATCAGAACGGGTGGCGTAGCCCCGAAAGCTCGGCCTTAGTTCTACCGGTTGAGGCGCTAAGGGTGCTTTTTTTATTCTCGCTACCAATGCTTCCCTGACACAATTGAACGAACAAAGCCCGCAGCAGGAATGTTGCGAAGGTCTCTTGCGCCCGCCACATGATGTGCGATAAAGCCAAGCGCAGCAATACTTTGCCCGAGTGGCGGAATGGTAGACGCAGCGGATTCAAAATCCGCCGTAGCAATACATGTCGGTTCGAGTCCGACCTCGGGTACCATATCGCAAGCAAACACGCAGATGGAAATCTGCATGGCGCGTCGCAAGTCGCGCCTTTTGCATTCCGACCGAACCCGCGACAATCCGACCGCAGGCACCCGTATCCAGACGGACCCAGTCGTATCAGACAGTGAGACCCGCATGCAGAACGGCGAAAATTCAGGGGCTTCCGGGGTGGTGACCGCAGCACGGCTCTCGGTCGCGCCCATGATGGACTGGACCGACCGCAACTGCCGGATGGTCCATCGCATGCTGTCGCGCCGCGCGTTGCTTTATACCGAGATGGTGACGGCTCAGGCCATCATCCACGGTGAGCGGGGGCGGCTGCTGGATTACGACGCGGCTGAACATCCCTTGGCGCTGCAACTGGGTGGGTCCGAACCGGCTCTGTTGGCCGAGGCCACACGTATCGCCTCGGACTGGGGTTATGATGAGATCAACCTGAATGTCGGCTGTCCCAGCGACCGCGTGCAGTCGGGTTGTTTCGGCGCGGTGCTGATGACCATGCCGCAACTGGTCGCGGATTGCGTGCAGGCAATGCAGAAGGTCAGCCCGGTCGAGATCACGGTGAAATGCCGCATCGGCGTCGACGATCAGACCCCCGAGGAAGTGCTGCCCGCCTTTATCGCGCTGATGCAAGACAGCGGTGTGCGCCGCCTGTCGATCCACGCCCGCAAGGCATGGCTGCAGGGTCTGTCCCCGCGTGAGAATCGCGAGATCCCGCCGCTGGACTATCCGCTGGTTCACCGCATGAAGGCGCAGTTCCCCGATCTGCATCTGTCGATCAATGGCGGCATCGCCTCGATGGATGAGGTGCGGGGCCATCTGCAGGTCATGGACGGCGCAATGCTCGGTCGCGCGGCCTATCACCAACCGTGGGACATTCTGGGGCAGGCGGACCTGTTGTGGGGCGATGAGCCCACATTCACCAATCCCTTCGACGCGGCCATTGCCATGCGGCCGATGATCGACGCGCATGTGACGAATGGCGGAAGGCTGCATCAGTTCGGGCGCCACATGCTGGGCATGTTTCATGGCCGCCCCGGCGCGCGGGGCTGGCGCAGGTTGCTGTCCGAGGGCGCGTCCAAGGCCACGGACCGGGCCTCGGCGCTGGCGGTCTATGATGCCGCACTGGCCGAGGTAGCAGCCGGGGCCGAAGCAGCTTAAGCGCGCTCGGCGGCCTTGGCCGCGTCCCAAAGCGCGTCCATCTCGGCCAGATCGCTGTCCTCGGGGCGGCGGCCGTCGGCGGCAAGCGCCGCCTCGATCGAGCGGAAGCGGCGGGTGAACTTGGCATTGGCCAGCCGGAGGGCCTCTTCGGGGTCGATGTTCAGATGCCGGGCCAGATTCGCCATGACGAACATCAGGTCGCCGAATTCCTCGGTCTGGTGGGCGTGGTCCATGCTGTCGCGCGCCTCGACCAGTTCGGTGGCCTCTTCCTGGATCTTGGCCAGAACGTCCTGCGGGCCCGGCCAGTCAAAGCCCACGCGGGCCGCGCGGTTCTGCAGCTTGACCGCACGGGTCAGCGCGGGCAGGCCAAGCGCCACGCCATCCAAGACGCCTTTTTCGGCCTTGGCGGCACGCTCTCGGGCCTTGATCTCCTCCCAATCCTTGATCTGCTGGGCGGCAGATTTGTCGCGGGATTCGTCGCCAAAGATATGCGGATGGCGGTCGATCATCTTGTCCGAGATGCTGGCCACCACGTCCGAAAATCCGAACATCCCGGCTTCTTCGGCCATCTGCGCATGGAAAACCACCTGCAGCAGCAGATCGCCCAACTCTCCGGGCAGCTCGTCCCAGGCTTCGCGGGCGATGGCATCGGCGACCTCATGGGCCTCTTCGATGGTGTAGGGGGCGATGGTCGCGAAATTCTGTTCGATGTCCCACGGGCAGCCGGTCTGGGGATCGCGCAGCGCCGCCATGATCGCCAGAAGCCGGGGAATTCCGGTTTCATCCGCCAGTGTCGGGCGGTCGGCCAGCGCCGGGTGCAATGCTTGATCTGCCATGGTCGGCCCTTCCTGATCCTGCGTAATGCCGGGTTTTCCCTGACCTGCCACAGGTGCCTCGTCATGTCCACGCCGGGGCGGTCTGACAGATGGCGCAGATGTCATGCCGGGGTTTCTTGCCATCCCCCGGCCACGCGGCTACGGTGCGCGCCAATTCCGCCGGGGGGACCTCCCGGAGAACGCCTGTGAAAAAGGGATCAACCCATGTTCGTGACCCCCGCCTATGCCCAAGCCGCCGCTCCGTCGGGCGCTGCCAGCATCGCGTCCTTCCTGCCGCTGATCCTGATCTTCGTGATCATGTATTTCCTGATGATCCGCCCGCAGCAGAAGCGTCTTAAGGAACATCGCGCCATGGTCGAGGCGGTCAAAAAGGGCGACGAAGTCATCACCCAGGGCGGTCTGATCGGCAAGGTCACCGCAGTGCGCGACAACGAGCTGGAAGTCGAAATCGCGCCGGGCGTCAAGTCGCGCGTCGTGCGCTCGACCATCACCGGCGTCGTGAACAAGACCGCTTCGGTCGCCGCGAACAACTGAGTTACCTGCCCAGATGCTTCAGATCCCCGCCTGGAAACGTGTGCTGATCCTGGGGCTGATCGCCCTGGGTCTGCTCTATGCTGTGCCGAACCTGTTCTATAACCGGGTCGAGCAGCGCAATGACGCCATTGCCAACATGGAAAGATCCGGCGTCGAGACGCCCGAGGATCTGGCTGCCAAGGCCGGTTGGCCGAACTGGATGCCCTCGGGGCTGGTCAATCTTGGCCTCGACCTGCGTGGGGGTGCCCACCTTCTGGGCGAAGTCCATGTGGCGGATGTCTACAAGGCGCGGATGGACAGCCTGTGGCCGGAACTGCGCGACGCTCTGGTCGCGCAGCGAGAGACGATCGGTGCCGTGCGCCGTGTCACCGCGCCCGACGGCCAGCTGATCATCGAGATCGGCAATGCCGACCAGATCGCCAAGGCCGTGGAAATCGCCCGCGGCATGGCGACGCCCGTCACCTCGATCAGCGGGGCCGGCTCGACCGATCTGGACATCAAGGGCAGCGGTAACCGCCTGACGGTGCAACTGTCCGATGCCGAAAAGGCCGCGACCGACGACCGCACCGTTCAGCAATCGCTGGAAATCATCCGTCGCCGTATTGACGAGGTCGGCACGCGCGAACCCACGATCATGCGTCAGGGCGCGGACCGCATCCTGATTCAGGTGCCGGGGATCGGCTCGGCCGAGGAACTCAAGCAGCTGATCGGCACGACCGCCAAGCTGACCTTCAACCCGGTCGTCAGCCGCGGCACGGATGCCAATGCGCGTCCGGCGGCGGGGCAGGTGGTTCTGCCCTCGCTGGACGAGCAGGGTATCTACTACACGCTGGAGCAGAATCCCGTCGTCACCGGCGAGGATCTGACCGATGCCCGCCCCAGCTTTGACCAGAACGGCCAGCCCTCGGTTGACTTCCGCTTTGGTCCGGCTGGCGCGAAACGCTTCGGGGCCTATACCTCGGCCAATATCGGCCAACCCTTCGCCATCGTTCTGGACAATCAGGTGATTTCGGCACCGGTCATCCGGCAGGCGATTACCACCGGTTCGGGCCAGATCTCGGGCTCGATGGATGTCGAGGGTTCGACCCGTCTCGCCGTGCTGCTGCGCGCAGGCGCACTTCCGGCCGAGATGACCTTCCTTGAGGAACGGACCATCGGTCCGGAACTGGGGCAGGATTCGATCGATGCCGGACGGCTGTCCTCGATCATCGCCACTGGCGCGGTCGTGGCCTACATGATCGCAAGCTATGGCCTGTTCGGGGTCTTCGCCTCGGTCGCGGTGATCCTGAACGTCATCCTGATCCTGTCGATCATGTCGATGATGGGTGCGACTCTGACGCTGCCGGGCATTGCCGGGATCGTGCTGACCGTCGGTACCGCGGTCGATGCCAACGTCATCATCTACGAACGCATCCGCGAGGAACTGCGTCGCGGCAAGCGCGTGGCCAAGGCCATCGACGACGGCTTCAACGAGGCAATGTCTGCGATCATCGACGCCAACGTGACCTCGTTCATCGCGGCCATGGTGATGTTCTTCCTTGGCTCGGGTCCGGTGAAGGGCTTTGCGGTCACGCTGACCATCGGCCTTGTCACCTCGGTCTTCACGGCGATCTTCCTGACCCGCCTGCTGATCGTGTTCTGGCTTGACCTGCGCAAGCCGAAGCAACTTGTTCTGTAAGGGGGCGGCACAATGGCATTTCGTCTGAAACTGGTCCCTGATGAGACCCATATCAACTTCTTCCAATGGCAATGGCTGACCTTTGGGGTTTCGGCCTTTGCCATGGTCGCCTCGGTCGTTATCACGCTGGTGATGGGGCTGAACTTCGGCATCGACTTCAAGGGCGGCACCACCATCCGCACCGAGACGACGACCGCCTTCGAGGTTGGCGACTATCGGGAGGCGCTGAACAACCTGAACCTGGGTGATGTCTCGATCACCGAGGTCTTCGATCCCAGCTTTGGCGCAACCAAGCACGTGGCCATGGTTCGTATCGGCACGACCGAGGAAACCGGCTCGGTCACGCCTGAACAGCTGAACCAGGTCGAGGCCGCGCTGAAGACGGTCGATCCGAATGTCAGCTTTGCCTCGGTCGAATCGGTCGGCCCGAAGGTCTCGGGTGAGCTGATCCAGACCGCGGTCTATGCGGTGGTCGCGGCGTCGCTGGCGATCATGTTCTACATCTGGCTGCGCTTCGAATGGCAATTCGCCATCGGGGCCGTGGTCTCGATCCTGCATGACGTGCTGCTGACCGTCGGTCTGTTCTCGCTGTTCCAGTTGAAATTCGACCTGACCACCATCGCGGCGCTGCTGACCACGCTGGGCTTCTCGGTCAACGATACGGTTGTGGTGTTCGATCGCCTTCGCGAGAACCTGATCAAGTACAAGACCATGCCCTTGATCGACGTGATGAACCTGACCTGCAACGAGACCCTGTCGCGGACCATCATGACGGCGGTGACGACGGGCATCGCGCTGACCGCCATGCTGATCTTTGGCGGCGATGTCGTGCGCGAATTCGTCATCGCCATGCTGTGGGGCGTGCTGGTCGGCTGCTACTCGACCATCTATGTCGCGAAAAACATCGTGCTGTGGCTAGGCGTGAAGCGTGACTGGTCCAAGCCCGATCCGAAGGAAAAGCAGGACGAGATCCCCGCCGCCTTCCGGGACGCGCCCTGATGTCGGTGATGACACCCACTGAATTCCTCGGGGCCGTGCCGATTGACGGCTATGGTCCCGGGTTCTTCCGCGTCGGGGGCAAGGTCCATCGCGGCGCGATCATCGTCACGCCCGATGGTGTGCAGCCTTGGGGCGGTCTGGATGATCCGGCACCGCTTCTGGCGCTGAAAGGCTCGGTCGACGTGTTGTTCATCGGCATGGGTAGCGACGTGGCCTTTCCGCCGCGCGAACTGACCGCGGCACTGGAAGAAGCAGGCGTGATGCCCGAGCCGATGAGTTCGGCTTCGGCTGCCCGCAGCTACAACGTCACGCTGTCCGAGGGCCGGCGCGTGGCCTGTGCGCTTCTACCGCTATGAGCCTGATCTCGGTCCGTGGACTGGCCGTCGCCCGCGGCGGGTTGCGCGTGATCGAGGGTTTGGATTTTGAACTTGGGGCCGGACAGGCGATTGTCCTGCGCGGTCCCAACGGGGCGGGCAAGACGACGCTGCTGCGCTGTCTGGCAGGTCTGCAACCCGCCGTCTCGGGCCGGATCGAGTGTCAGCCCGACAGTATCGCCTATGCCGGACATGCCGACGGGCTCAAGCCCGCGCTGACGGTGACCGAAAATCTGGAATTCTGGTCGGCGGTCTTTGGTGGACCCGACATCGCCCCGGCACTGGCGGCGATGAACCTGACCGATCTGGCCGCACGCCCGGCTCATGCCCTGTCTGCCGGGCAGAAACGACGTCTGGGGCTGGCGCGGCTGATGGTGACGGGCCGCCCTGTCTGGCTGCTGGATGAACCTACCGTATCGCTGGACCAAGGTTCAGTCACGCTGTTCGCGACCATGTTGCGCGATCATCTGGCCCAAGGTGGGGCCGCGCTGATCGCCACCCATATCGATCTGGGATTGCCCGAAGCGCAGGTGCTGGATCTTGGCCCTTACCGCGCCCGACCGGGCCTGCGGCAGGACCGCCCCGCAGGCTTCAACGAGGCCTTCGCATGAAGGCGCTGCTGCTGCGCGATCTGCGGTTGGCAGTGCGGGCGGGCGGCGGCTTTGGCCTGTCGCTGGTGTTCTTTCTGATCCTGTGCACGCTGGTCCCCTTTGGTGTGGGTGCCGAGGGCGGGCAACTGTCCCGCATCGCGCCCGGCATCCTGTGGGTCGGCGCGCTGTTGGCCTGCCTGCTGTCGCTCGACCGTATTTTCGCGCTGGATCATGAGGATGGCAGCCTCGACCTGCTCGCGACCGCACCCCTGCCGCTGGAAGGGGCGGTCGCGATCAAGGCCTTGGCGCATTGGCTGACCACCGGCCTGCCGCTGGTCGTCTTTGCACCTCTGCTGGGCGTGCTGCTGCATCTGCCTACGGCAGCCTATCCGCTGCTGGTCCTGTCGCTTGCGCTGGGGACGCCCGCGCTGTCGATGCTGGGGGCATTCGGTGCGGCAATCACCGTCGGGCTGCGGCGCGGCGGCCTGCTTCTGTCGCTGCTGGTGCTGCCGCTTTACGTGCCGACGCTGATCTTCGGGGCCGAGGTGGTGCGGCGCGGCGCTGTGGGCGCGGACCCGACGACCCCGTTGGTCTTTCTGGCGGGCATAACGCTGGCCACGTTGGCGCTGGTGCCTTTTGCCGCCGCCGCGGCCCTGCGGGTCAATCTGAGGTGAGGAGGAAACCGGCCTGTTGAGCGGACCCGCTGGACAGGCTAGGGAGGACACATGTCGATCTGGGAATATGCCAACCCCGTCAAGTTCTTGCGCGCCTCGGGCGTGGTCCTGCCATGGATCGTGGCGGGGGCAGCCATCTGCACCGTTGGCGGGCTGGTCTGGGGGTTCCTGACGCCCGAGGATTACCGGCAGGGATCAACTGTCAAGATCGTGTTCCTGCATGTGCCCGCCGCGCTGATGGCGATCAATGCCTGGCTGATGATGCTGGTCGCCTCGTTGATCTGGCTGGTTCGTCGTCATCATGTCAGCGCGCTGGCTGCCAAGGCCGCCGCCCCCGTCGGCGCGGTGATGACGCTGATCGCGCTGATCACCGGCGCGATCTGGGGCCAGCCGATGTGGGGGACATGGTGGGAATGGGATCCGAGGCTGACCTCTTTCCTTGTGCTGTTCCTGTTCTATCTGGGCTACATGGCGCTGTGGGAGGCGATCGAGGACCCTGACAGTGCCGCCGACCTGACCGGGCTTTTGTGCCTTGTCGGCTCGGTCTTTGCGCTGCTGTCGCGCTATGCGGTGAATTTCTGGAACCAGGGCCTGCATCAGGGCGCGTCGCTGTCCGTCGCGCCGGGCGAGCGGATGTCGGCGGTCTATCGGTATCCGCTTTACGTCTCGATGCTGGGCTTTTTCCTGCTGTTTCTGGCGCTAGTCCTGATCCGCACGCGGACCGAAATCCGCCGTCGTCGCCTTGCAGCCCTTCTGGCCCGAGAGAACCGCGCATGATCGAGCTTGGCAAATACGCAAATACCGTGATGTCGGCCTATGGGATCAGTCTGGTCCTGCTGGCCGCCATCATCTTGCAGACATGGCGCGCGAATGCCCGTGCCCGCCGCGACCTTGAGGAGCATGAATCCCGTGGCTAGGTTTTCCCCGTTGATCGCCCTGCCACCCTTGGCCTTTGGCGCGCTTGCCGTGCTGTTCCTGTTCGGCATGCAGCGCGACAACCCGGATGAGCTGCCCTCGGCGCTGGTCGGGCGCGAGGCACCTGCGGTCGGTGCCACGACCCTGCCGGGCAAGACCCAGCTGACCGACGCGATGCTGCGCGAGCCGGGGATCAAGATCGTGAACTTCTGGGCCAGTTGGTGCCCGCCATGCCGGGCCGAGCATCCGACGCTGACGGAGCTTGCCAAGGACATCCCGGTCTACGGCGTCGACCTGAAGGACCCCGAGGCCAATGCCACCGCCTTCCTGTCCGAGCACGGCGATCCCTTCCGGGCGCTGGCGACCGACCCGCGCGGCCGCATCGCCATCGACTGGGGCGTCACCGCGCCGCCCGAAACCTTCATCATCGACGGCGAAGGGCGTATCCTTTACCGCCATGTCGGACCGCTGATCCGCGAGGATTACACCAACCGCTTCCTGCCCGAGCTGGAAAAGGCCCGCGCAGCGCAGTGAACCACCCCAAACTGCGTGATTTTTACCGCCGCAGGGGTATTTAAGAAACGGAGAAGCCCGCAACTTGGCGCGGGGGTCCGAGACATCTTTCCAAGCCTGCCCGGCGCGGCTAAGACGACCGGGCATGCAAGAGGCCAGACATGTCGCAGAACGAACCGAGCATCGCCCCGCAACCCGGAATCATGGAAATCTCTCTTTATCAGGGGGGTGCGTCCAAGATCGCCGGTGTGGAGAACGTCACCAAGCTATCCTCGAACGAGAACCCTTTCGGGCCCTCGGACAAGGCGCGCGAGGCCATTGTCCGCGCCGCCCATGCGCTGCATCGCTATCCGAATACCGATCATGCCAGCCTGCGCAACGCCATCGGCGAAGTCCATGGGCTTGATCCCGACCGCATCATCTGCGGCGTGGGCTCCGATGAGATCATCCACTTCCTGTGTCAGGCCTATGCCGGGCCGGGCAGCGAGGTGCTGTTCACCGAGCATGGTTTCCTGATGTATCGCGTCAGCGCCCTTGCCGCTGGTGCGACCCCGGTCGCCGTGCGCGAACGCGACCGCGTTACCGATGTCGATGCGCTGATCGCCGCCGCGACGCCGAACACGCGGCTGATCTTTGTCGCCAATCCGAACAACCCGACCGGCACCATGGTCGGCCTGCCCGAGCTGGAGCGGCTGGCCCGTGCCGTGCCGCAGGCCATTCTGGTGATCGACGCGGCCTATGCCGAATATGTCGAGGATTACGATGGCGGTGCCGAGCTGGCGACGCGGCTGCCCAATGTGGTGATGACCCGGACGTTCTCGAAGATCTACGGTCTGGGCGGTCTGCGGATCGGCTGGGGCTATGGCCCGCGCGAGATCATCGACGTGCTGAACCGCATCCGCGGGCCGTTCAACCTGTCATCGGCGGCGCTGGACGCTGCCGAGGCCGCGATGCGCGACCGCGATCATGTCACCCGCTGCCAGACCGAGAACGCCCGCATGCGCGCCTGGCTGGCCGAGGCTTTGACCGAGAAGGGCGTGCCCTCGGATACGTCCTGCGCGAACTTTATCCTGGCACGCTTTGCCGATGTCGACACGGCCTTGGCCTGTGACGAGGCGTTGAAGGCGCAGGGGCTGATCGTGCGTCAGGTCGCCGGTTACGGCCTGCCCAATTGCCTGCGCATCACTGTCGGCGATGAGGCCTCGTGCCGACGGGTGGCGCATGTCATCGGCCAGTTCATGGCCGAACGCGCGGGGGCGCCGGCATGAGCTTTCTATACGACCGCGTGGCCCTGATCGGATTGGGGCTGATCGCGGGTTCGATGGCGCTGGCCATGCGTGAGCAGGGCCTTGCGCGTGAGATCGTCGGCCATGCCCGCAGCGCTGATACGCGCGCGACAGCGTTGGAAATCGGGCTGGTCGATCGGGTCTTTGAGACCGCCGCCGAGGCGGTCGAGGGTGCGGATCTGGTGGTGCTGGCAGTTCCTGTCGGTGCGATGGCCGCCGTGGCCGAGGAAATCGCGCCGCGGCTGAAGCCCGGCGTGACGGTGACGGATGTGGGCTCGGTCAAGCAGGCGGTGGTGACGGAAGTCTTGCCGCATCTGCCCGAGGGCGTGCATTTCATTCCCGGTCACCCGCTGGCCGGGACCGAGCATTCCGGCCCGCGCGCTGGCTTCGCCACGCTGTTTCGCAATCGCTGGTGGCTGTTCACCCCGCCTGAGGGTGCCGATGAGCAGGCCGTGTCGCGGCTGGAGTCGCTGGTTCAGGCCATGGGCGCCAAGACCGAGCGTATGGACGCCGCGCATCACGATCTGGTTCTGGCCGTTACCAGCCATACGCCGCATTTGATCGCCTATACGATGGTCGGCGTCGCCGATCACCTCAAGCGCGTGACCGAAAGCGAAGTGGTGCAGTATTCGGCGGCGGGCTTTCGGGATTTCACCCGGATCGCGGCATCGGACCCGACCATGTGGCGCGATGTCTTTTTGCAGAACAAGGATGCCGTTCTGGATATCCTTGGCCGCTTCACCGAGGAGTTGTTCGTGCTGCAGCGTGCCATCCGCATGGGCGACGGCCAGCACCTGTTCGACTATTTCACCCGCACCCGCGCGATCCGTCGCGGCATCATCGAGGCCGGGCAGGATACCTCGGCCCCGGATTTCGGCCGCAGCCAGCCGGGCGGCGAAAACGCCAAAAGCTAGGGCCGCATCAGCGGCGCTGGCCCCAGTGGAATGGGGCCAAGGCTGATCCGGCCATCTGCGAAAGTCAGCGGCAGGCGCAGCTCGCCGTCTTGCGGGGCGGGGTAAAGCGCGCCCTCCATCGGCAGGGCCGAGACGGTGCGGATCATCGTCCGGCCCAGCATCACCGCGGCATGGGGGATCATCCCGGCCTCGGACGCGGTTTGCAGCATGGCCTGCGCATCCGTCGTATAAAGCGCAATCGCACCGCTGGCATAGCCGTTGGCATCGGCTTTAAGCATGCCCACCATACGCGCGGTCAGCCCCTTGACCTGCAGATCGGCATTGTCGATGCGGATACCCGTCAGGACGGGCGTCGGCGGCGTTTGCAGCGCCTTGATGGTCGGCATCGCATCCAGCCAGATCCGCCCCTTGCCCCTGATCGAGACCGGATCGGCAATGCGGATCGTGCCTGCCAGACCCGGCAGCGGTGGCAGGGCGGCGGGGATCAGGTCCTTGAGGTTCCAGTCAATGTCATAGGCCGTGCGCGATCCTTGCGGCGCATCGTATTCAAGAGCAGTCATTCGCCCACGGACGGTAAGCCCGGCCGCCAGCGGGGTTTCGTCCAGCGTCAGCGGCCCGATCGAAATCCCCGCCCGACCGGGGGCGAAGCCTGACAGGACCAGAAAGCGGATGCTGGCACGCGGATCGGTCAGGCCCAGTTCATGCGGACCGCTGCCCAGATCGATCGTCGCCTTCGGAGCCAGTTCCAGCCGCGCGGTCATCGGCGCGAAGGGCGGGACCGACAGCGACGCCTCGGGCATCACGACGGTGGCGGCGGGCAGGTCCAGACGCGGTCCCGCTACCCGGACGCCGATGCGGGTGGGATCGTGCAGCCCGCGGACCTCGGTCATCGTGAACCCGGTTCCGGCGCTGGCAAGCTGACTGATCTGATGGGCCATGAAGGCCTGGATGCCGTTCCAGATGGCGGCGAAAAGCGCCACGATGACTGTCGCCAAGATGATGAACTTGCGCAATTTCCCCTCGTGCCTTTGTGGACGGCTTGGAACCGGGTCCATCCTGTCCTAAGTCTGACGAAAGCGGAAGTGCGCTGGGAAGTGGTTGATGGGACGACGCGATCATTGGGTCTTTGCCTATGGCTCGCTGATGTGGGACCCCGGTTTTCCGGTGGCGGAATCGCTCGGCGCGCGCCTTGAGGGGTTTCGCCGCACCTTTTGCCTGCGCTCGGTCGTTTATCGCGGCACGGTGGACGCACCGGGGCTGGTGCTGGGTCTGGACGAAGAACACGATGCATCGTGCCTTGGATTGGCGCTGCGGGTCGATGAGCGCGACTGGCCCGAGACCTTGGCCGGCCTGCGTGAGCGCGAGCTGACCACCAATGCCTATGAGGAACGCGCCCTGCCGCTGTTGCTGTCCGATGGGCGTCGGGTCGAGGCGATCGGATATGTCATCCGGCGCGATCATGACCAATATGCGGGCGGCCTTGCGCTGGATGAGCAGGCGCGGATCATTGCCCATGCACATGGCGGGCGCGGTCCCAATTCCGATTACCTTTTCAACACCGCCTCGCATCTGGCCGAAATGGGGGTCGAGGACATCGATATGGATGCACTGGCGCGACTCGTTCGCGACATGATTGCGCATCGGCAGTGCAAAGCGGCGAAACCTGATTAAGTCTTTGCCCGCAAATGTTTCCTTGGTGCTTGCATCGCGGCGCACTGACTTTACACTCTGCCCCAAAGACATAATGAGGGCGCGGACTTGTCCCAGGCCGAGAGTGACGAAACTGGCGCGGAAATTCCGCTGGATGGTGACAACAATCCCGCGCGCGGGGGACGGGCGGCGCGCCTGACGGCGACACGCCAGCGCCGCGACGGGCAGCAGGCGGCCGAGCCGCATTTCTCGCAGCCGGTGCGACAGGTCGTGCTGATGCTGATCGTGCTGGCGCTGGTCGGTATCGGCGGCTGGTTCGCCTATGGCAACATCCTTCCGATCTTTGCCGCGAACCCGCTGCTGAACGGCACGATCCTGTTCGTTTTCGCCTTCGGCGTGCTGACCTGCTTCTGGCAGGTGGCGCAGCTGATCAACTCGGTCAGCTGGATCGAGCGCTTTGCCGCGGGCAAGCTGGGCTATGCCGCACATGATCAGGCCCCGGCCCATTCCGCGCCGCGTCTGCTGGCCCCCTTGGCGCAACTGCTGGGATCGCGCGGGCCGGTGGGGACGTCGATCACCACGGAATCCTCGCGCTCGATCCTGGAATCGGTGGCGACCCGTATCGATGAGGCGCGGGACATCACGCGCTATCTGGGCAACCTGCTGATCTTCCTTGGCCTTTTGGGGACGTTCTACGGCTTGGCCACCACCGTTCCCGCGATTGTCGACACGATCCGCACCCTTGCACCCGAGCAGGGCGATTCGGGGGTCGAGGTCTTCGACAAGCTGATGCATGGGCTGGAAACGCAGCTTGGCGGCATGGCCACGGCCTTTTCCAGCTCGCTTCTGGGTCTGGCCGGGTCGCTGGTCGTTGGCCTGCTGGAACTGTTCGCCAGCCATGGCCAGAACCGTTTCTATCGTGAGCTTGAAGAGTGGCTGTCCAGCTTTACCCGCATCGGTTTTTCGGGCAGCGAGGGCGGCCTGAATGACGCGCATCTGGCCGAGTTCATGGTGGGTGTGCAGACCCAATTGGCCGATCTGCAGGATTTCTACGTCACCCGCGACGAACTTCGCGACCAAGAGGCAACCGCCGCCGACGCGCGCTCACTGACGCTGGCGGGCGGGGTGGAAAAGCTGACGGCGCTGATCGGATCGGACCGCGACGCGCTGGCAACCGAACTGGGCGCGGAACGTCAGGCCCAGACCGAAAGCCATTGGCGGCTAAGCGAAATCCTTGAGCGGCTGTCCGACCAGCAGCAACGGCTGGTCGATGCCTCGACCAGTTCGATGACGGTCGGCTCTCGGTTGGTCGATATGAGCGCCGCGCTGGAACGCAGCCTGTCGCGCCTGACCGAAGGGCAGGATGAGATGGTCTCATTGGCGCGGCAAAACCCGGTCATGCAGTTGCCTGACGAATTCTCGCAGGCCTTGGCGCGGATTACCGAAGGGCAGCATCGCCTAGCATTGATGGCACAGGCCCCGGCGCAGGTTGCGGAAACCGATCCCGCCCAGAATGCCAACCTGATGCGCGCCCTGAACCGGCTTGCGGACGGACAGGCGCGGATGATCGAACTGGCGGAAACCAAGCCTGCTCCGCAGGATGACCCCGAAGCGCGGATGCGCCTGCGCTCGATCGACGTGCAACTGGGGCGGCTGCTTGAGGAAACCGCCAGCGGCCGCGATGGGCTGATCGCCGAATTGCGCGAGGATATGGCCGCCCTGACCCGCGCCATCCGCGGGCTGGAGGGGCGTGATGGGGCTTAGCCGCAGGGGAAGCGAGCGGTTCTCGGCCAATATCTGGCCGGGTTTCGTTGACGCCATGTCGACGCTGCTGCTGGTGCTGATCTTTGCGCTGACCATCTTCATGGTGCTGCAATCGGTGCTGCGCCAACGCATCACCTCGCAGGACAGCGAATTGCAGCAACTGGGCGATCGGGTGGCCGCGCTGAGCACGGCGCTGTCCAGCACCGAGGATCGGGCGGAAACGCTGGACCGCGATCTCGTCTCGGAACGGACAAGGTTGCGCGCCTCAGAAGCCGCGGTTGCACAGGCCCGCACCGAAATCGACGCCCAGACCGAGGCCGCGCGTCTTGCCGCCGCCCGCCGTGAAGCGCTTGAGGCGCTGTTGACCGATCTGCGTCGCAAGGATGCCGACACCACGGCGGTGCTGGGCGACACGCAGAAAAAGCTGTCAGATGCGGAGGCCGCCCGGCTGGTCGATGCCGCAGCAGCCAAGGCACTGCAGGAACGGCTGGACAAGTCCGATACCGAATTGACCGCGACGACGCTGGCACTGGATGAGGCCCGCAAGAAGGCCGAAGAAACCCTGACCCTGCTTGCGGCTGCCGATGCCGCAAAAAAGGAATTGGGCGACAAGCTGGGCACGCAAACCAGCGAGGCTGAAAAGCAGGCCGGTTTGTTGGCTTTGGCGCAGCAGAAGTTGTCAACGCAAGAGGCGCTTTCGACCGAGGATCAGCGCCGCGTGGCGCTGCTGAACCAGCAGGTCGCGCAGTTGAACGACCAGTTGGGCAGCCTGCAATCGGTGCTGCAAGTGGCCAGCGACGACAAGCGCGAGATTGATCTGAAGGTCGAGGATCTGGGCAAGCAGCTGAACGTTGCTCTGGTCCGCGCCGCCGAAGAGGAACGCAAGCGTCGCGGCCTTGAGGAAGAAGCGCGCAGCAAGGCCGAGGCCGAGGCCAAGGATCTTGCCCGCTACCGCTCGGAGTTCTTTGGCCGCCTGTCGCAAATTCTGGCCGGGCGCGAGGGTGTCCGTGTCGTTGGCGACCGCTTTGTCTTTTCATCGGAAGTGCTGTTTCCGGCGGGCGAGGCGACGCTGTCACCCGAGGGTGAAACACAGGTCGCCCGCGTGACCGAACAGTTGAAGCAGATCTCGGGTGAAATCCCCAGCGAGATCGACTGGATCATTCGTGTCGACGGCCATACCGACAGCCAGCCGTTGTCGGGGCAGGGGCGCTATCGCGACAACTGGGAACTCAGCCAGGCCCGCGCCTTGTCGGTCGTGCGCTACATGGTCGATCAGCTTGGCTTCCCGGCGGGCCGTCTGCTGCCGGCGGGTTTTGCCGATACCCGTCCGGTCAGTTCGGGAACCGATCCGGCGTCGCTGGCCGCGAACCGCCGGATCGAGCTGAAGTTGACCGAGCGCTAGGCGCGCGGATCGACCATCGTGTAAAGGTCGGGAAAACGGTTCAGGTAGCGGATCATCGGACCCGCCGCCTTCCATTGCCGGAACAGGGCCGAGCGCAGCGTATCGGCCCCCGGCCAATGGCGACGGGTGGCCTCGGAGACCTGCGGGGCATCGGGAAAATGGCGGCTGAGAACCTGACCAAAGGCCTCGCGCATGCGCATGGGCACAATGCCTTGCGACCGATCCAGCCAAGGTTTGCGCGTGCCGATGAAATGGATCAGGCAGGGGTCCGCCATCGCCGTCAGATGCGCCGAGGCCGAGGTGAATTGCCAGTTCCAAAGCGGGCTGATCTCGGCCCAATCGCCCTTGAGGATGCCGTTCATCAGCGCCTGATCCCGCCCCAGACCGGCCAGATGGCGGCGGGCGAAATCCTCGGCACGTTTGGGCAGGTCCTGCGCGGCAAAGGCCTCGGTGTCGATCATCACCACGCCCGCGTTGAAATAGGGATGGGCCGCCTCGCCGAGTTTCCTGAATTCCAGCACCTTGCGCGTGGGGGTGCGCCATTGCCGATTGTCGCGGACGGCCGCTACCGCGTGGCCGAGCATGTCGGCTGACAGCAGCCGGGCAGGGTCGCCACGCTCATAAAGAATATCCGCATCAATCACGAGGATGCGCCGGTAATGGCCACGCAGCGCATTGCCCAGAAACAGTTCCATGTAGGTGGCCAGCGACCGCCGCGCATCCAGCGGCAGCGCATCCAGCAGGGCATCGTCCCGCGCGGCGACATGACCAATCCCGGCATCCAGCAGGGCCGAGGGCATCTCGACCGGCTCGGGGCCGCCGATCAGCACGTCATGGCCATGACCGGCCAGTGCCATGCCAAGCGCAGGCACCGCCGCATAGGGCAGGTAATTGGCATCGCAGGCCACGATGACGGCAAGGTCGGATTTCGGTTGAAAGCCGGGATTGAAGATCGGGGTCAGACCCATACGTCCCTCATTGGAGTCACGGCGCGATCCTATAATGGAACGCATCCGCCCCCTTCTAGGATCGCGACCGCGGCTTGTCCAATCGGCTCAGGTCTCGGCGCTGGGGGTGGCGGCTTGCGGTTCGCGCGGCGGACGACCGATAACCTCGCGCAGCGCGTCAAGCTCAATGAAATTGTCGGCCTGACGGCGCAGTTCGTCGGCGATCATCGGCGGCTGGCTGCGCATGGTCGACACGACCGACACCCGGACGCCCTGACGCTGCAGCGATTCGACCAGCGGCTTGAAATCGCCGTCGCCGGAAAACAGCACAGCATGATCAAGGCGTGGGGCCAGTTCCATCGCGTTGACCACCAGCTCGACATCCATGTTGCCCTTGACCTTACGGCGGCCAAGCGCGTCGGTGTATTCCCGCGCCGGTTTCGTCACCATCGAGAAGCCATTGTAATGCAGCCAGTCGACCAGCGGACGGATGGGCGAGTAATCCTCGTTTTCCAGAAGCGCAGTGTAGTAATATGCGCGAATGAGCTTGCCACGCCGCTCAAATTCCTGTCGGAGAAGTTTGTAATCGATGTCGAAACCCAGCGACTTTGCAGCGGCGTAGAGGTTCGATCCATCAATGAACAAAGCTAGCCGGTCGTCTTTGTAAAACACGATTAACCTCGATATGACTCAGAATTCTTTACCTTCAATCAAGCTAGCCCTCGTGGCTATCGGCGGGAACCTGCATAGTTTGGCAGGTGCACCCGAGGACACGCTTCGTGCCGCGCTGCGGCATCTGTCGTCACTTCCCGGCACCAGGGTGCAGGCCGTCAGTCGATTCTGGCAGACGCCAGCCTTTCCGCCCGGAAGCGGTCCCGACTATGTGAATGCCGCAATTGCCTTGATCACAGAGTTGCCGCCGGCCGAAATTTTGGCGCAGCTGCATGATATCGAAGCCAGATTTGGTCGCGAAAGGCAAGGGCCGCGTTGGCAGGCCCGCGGTCTGGATCTGGATCTGATCGCCTGTGACGATCTGGTCCTGCCCGATGCGGCGACCCAGGACGCCTGGCGCGATCTGCCGCCCGAAAGGCAGCCCGAGATCGCCCCCGAAACTCTGATCCTGCCCCATCCCCGGATGCAGGATCGCGGTTTCGTGTTGGTCCCCTTGGCCGAGGTTGCACCGGGCTGGCGCCATCCCCGACTGGGGCGCAGCGTGGCCCAGATGCTGGAGGCCTTGCCAGCGGATGCACTCATGGGTATACGGCCCGTAACTGCTTGACATTTCCGCGGCGGAGCGCCAAATATCCTGCTCCGCCCTGCACCCCGATTCCAAGCCAAAGGTGACCGATGGCCCGCGTGACAGTCGAAGATTGCGTCGACAAGGTTCCGAACCGTTTTGATCTTGTTATGCTCGCCGCGCATCGCGCCCGCGAGATCGCGTCCGGCAGCCAGCTGACCATCGACCGCGACAACGACAAGAACCCCGTCGTCGCCCTGCGCGAAATCGCAGACGAGACTCAGCCGGTTGATGATCTGCGCGAGCGCATGATCGAGGCGACCCAGACCCAGATCGAGGTCGATGAGCCCGAAGAGGACGCAATGGCGCTGCTGCTTGGCGCTGAAATCGACCGTCCCAAGCCCGCCGACGAAGAGTCGGAAGAGCGCATGCTTCGCATGATGCTGGAAGCGCAGGGCCGCGGCTGAGGCTAATGAATCGCGGGGTCTTCGGCTGAAATGATCGACGTCGAAGACCTCATCGCGCTTGTTCGCAACTATAACCCCAAGACCAACTCGGATCTGATCCGCGACGCCTATGAATATGGCCGCCGGATGCACGAGGGTCAGTTCCGCCATTCCGGCGAACCCTATTTCACTCATCCCATCGCCGTCGCCGCCATCCTGACCGAGATGCGGCTGGACGACGCGACCATCGTCACCGCACTTCTGCACGACACGATCGAAGACACCCGCTCGACCTGGGCCGAGGTGGCGCAGATGTTCGGGCGCGAGATTGCCGATCTGGTCGATGGCGTGACCAAGCTGACCAACCTGCAGCTTTCCGGCACGCACTCCAAGCAGGCCGAGAATTTTCGCAAGCTTTTCATGGCGATGTCGCGCGATCTTCGCGTAATCTTGGTGAAGCTGGCCGACCGTGTGCATAACATGCGCACGATCAAGTCCATGCGCCCCGAGAAGCAGTCGCAGAAGGCGCGTGAGACCATGGACATCTATGCGCCGCTGGCCGGTCGCATGGGTATGCAATGGATGCGCGAGGAACTCGAGGATCTGGCCTTCAAGGTCATCAATCCCGAGGCGCGCAATTCGATCATCCGCCGCTTCGTCAGCCTGCAGCGCGATTCCGGCGATGTGATCCCCAAGATCACCGCCGATATCCGTGCCGAGCTTGAGCGGGAAGGGATCGAGGCCGATGTCTATGGCCGCGCCAAGCGCCCGTTCAGCATCTGGCGCAAGATGCAGGAAAAGCAGCTGAGCTTCTCGCGCCTGTCCGACATCTATGGTTTTCGCATCATCACCCGAAGCGAGGCCGACTGCTACCGCACCCTGGGCGTGATCCATCACCGCTGGCGTGCTGTGCCGGGCCGGTTCAAGGATTATATCAGCCAGCCCAAGGCCAACGGCTATCGCTCGATCCACACCACGGTTTCTGGGCGTGACGGCAAGCGGGTCGAAGTGCAGATTCGCACCCGCCAGATGCATGAGGTTGCTGAATCGGGCGTGGCCGCGCATTGGGCCTATCGCGACGGCGCGCGAACCGAGAACCCCTTTGCCGTCGATCCGGGCGAATGGATTGCCAGCCTGACCGAACGCTTCGGCGAGGAAGACCACGACGAATTCCTCGAGCATGTGAAGCTTGAGATGTATTCGGATCAGGTCTTTTGCTTCTCGCCCAAGGGTGACGTGATCCCGCTGCCCAAAGGCGCGACGCCGATCGATTTCGCCTATGCGATCCATACCCGGCTGGGGAACAGCTGCGTTGGTGCCAAGGTGGACGGTATCCGCGTGCCGCTTTGGACGCGGTTGAAGAACGGCCAATCGGTCGAGATCATCGCCGCTTCCGGTCAGCGCCCACAGCCGACATGGCTGGATATTGTCGTGACCGGTCGCGCGAAGGCCGCGATCCGCCGCAGTCTGCGGCAAGAGGATCGCTCGCGCTTCATCCGGCTGGGGTCCGAACTGATCCGCGTGGCATTCGAACATGTCGGCCGCCGCGTGACGGATAAGGCGCTGCGCACCGCCGCGCGGACCATGGCCTTGCAGGATACGGATGAACTTCTGGCCCGGATCGGTTCCGCCGAAATCTCGGCCCATGAGGTCTTGTCCGCACTATATCCCGAACTTGCGGCCAAGCGCAGCGAGATCGACGCCAAGCGCGCCGTCGCCGGGCTTGAGGCCGATCAGGAATTCACGCGCGCGCCGTGCTGTAATCCGCTGCCGGGTGAACGGATCGTCGGCATCACCTATCGCGGCAAGGGCGTGGTCATCCATGCCATCGATTGCCCGGTTCTGGCCGAATATGAGGAAAGCCCGGATCGCTGGGTCGACCTGCATTGGCGCGAGGGGCAGCATCCTCCGGCCTATTCGA
Source organism: Paracoccus sp. PAR01 (assembly GCF_014851995.1). Lineage (NCBI taxonomy): Bacteria > Pseudomonadati > Pseudomonadota > Alphaproteobacteria > Rhodobacterales > Paracoccaceae > Paracoccus > Paracoccus sp. PAR01. The sequence goes on along the minus strand of NZ_JACVAW010000010.1, from coordinate 27,248 downwards.
CGCTTCTGTCGCTGACCATTCGCCATGATGCGGGCGTGTTGGGCCGGATCTGTACGCTGATCGGCGGGCAGGGGGCGAATATCTCGGATCTGGAATTCCTTGACCGCAAGCCGGATTTCTACCGCTTGCGGATCGAGGTCGAGTTGCGCGACAGCGAGCATCTGCACGCCCTGCTGACCGCGCTTGAGGCCGAGCAGGACGTGGCGCAGGTCGCGCGCATCCGCGACCCGTCGGCCAATCTGGACTAGATCCGCCCCTTAGATTCCCAGCCGATCGCGCAGCGAATACCACGACATGCCGGCGACCAGCATCGGCCAGCGCAGCATCGCGCCGCCGGGAAATGCCGGTGAGGGCAGGGCGGCCATGGTGTCGAAACCCTCGGATTGGCCCTGAACCGCCTGCGCCATCAACTTGCCCGCCAAGGTCGCAATCGCGAGGCCATGCCCGGAATAGCCGCTGGCCGACAGGCAGTTCGGCGCAGGCCGGATAAAGCACGGCATCCGGTTCATGGTGATCGCCAGCGTGCCGCCCCAGGCATGGGTGAACTTCAAATCCGCAAGGCTAGGATAAATTTCCAGAAGTGGTTTCCGCACCTTGGCGGCAATATCTGAGGGGAAGCTGTAACTGACATTCTCGCCGCCGCCAAAGATCAGGCGACCCTCGGGATCAAGCCGCCAGTAGTTCACCACGAATTTCGTGTCATGGACGGCAATGTCGCGGGTCAGCACCTCGGCACGACGCGCGCCCAAAGGCTCGGTCGCGACGATGAAGTTGTTGATCGGCATGACGCGGGCCGCGACCTTGGGTTCAAGATTGCCCAGATAACCATTGGCGGCAAGGATCAGCTGATCGCAGGTCACGCGCCCGCCCGCCGTGGTCACCGTTGTCTTCTGACCCGCGGTTTTGCCGTGCTGGATCGAGGTAACCTCGGAAAGCTCAAGGATCGTCGCTCCGGCGGCCGTCGCCAGACGGGCCATGCCCAAGCTTAGGTTCAAGGGATGCAGATGCCCCGCGCCGTGGTCGAGTTCGCCAGCGACATAGGCCTCCGAGGGCAGGATGGCGCGAAAGGCGTCGCGGTCCAGCGGCTCGACCTGCGTATAATCGTAGTCGCGAGCCAGCTTCTCGGACATGGCTTTGGCATGGCTGAATTCGTCGGGTTTGCGGAAGGCATGAGCGACCCCATCCACGACGGAAACGCCCGCGCGCGCAGCCAGATCGCGGGTCAGGCGTTTGGCTTCTTCGGCCAGATCCCATAGTCGGCGGGCGGCTTCTCGACCGGCCATTTTCTCAAGATCATCGACCTCGAGCCGCTGGCCCGAACCAAGCTGCCCGCCATTGCGCCCCGAGGCCCCAAAGCCGACACGATGGGCCTCCAGTACAATGACCCGCCGCCCGGTCTCGGCCAGATGCAGTGCAGCCGACAGGCCCGTATAGCCAGCGCCGATGACCACGACATCTGCCTGCACCTCGCCCTTGAGCGGCGGAAAGGGCGCAAGCTGGTCACGCGTCGCGGCGTAAAGGCTGGGGGGATATTCCCCCAGCCGGTCGTTTGAATGCAGTAAGTTCATACGTTTAGCAGGAGATGTTCGCGTTCCCACGGGCTGATGACTTGCAGGAACTCTTTGTATTCGTTGCGCTTCACGGCCTGGTAAACATCGATGAACTCGCTGCCCAGCACATCGCGCATGGCTTGGTCTTCGTCCATCAGATCCAGCGCATCGCCCAGGTTGTAGGGCAGATCCTCATCCTGAGAGACATAGGCGTCGCCCAAGCATTCAGCGCGCGGATTTTCCTGCTCCAGCAGGCCCAGATAGCCGCAGGCGAGGCTGGCGGCGAGGCCCAGATAGGGGTTGCAATCCATCCCGGCCAACCGGTTCTCGATCCGCCGCGCCTCGGGTCCCGAAATTGGCACGCGCAGGCCTGTGGTCCGGTTGTCGCGACCCCATTCAAGGTTGATTGGTGCTGCAAAATCAGGAACATAGCGGCGATAGCTGTTGACATAGGGCGCCAGCAACGCCACCGCGGCCGGCAGGTGTTTCTGCATCCCCGCGATGAAATGCATGAAGGCCGGGGTCTCGTGTCCCTTGTCGTCCGAGAAAATGTTGCGCCCGGTTTCAAGGCTGACCACCGAATGGTGGATATGCATGGCGCTGCCGGGCTCATCCTCGATGGGTTTGGCCATGAAGGTGGCGAAGCAGTCGTGGCGCAGGGCGGCCTCGCGGATCAGGCGTTTGAAGTAGAAAATCTGGTCGGCCAGATGCACCGGGTCGCCGTGGTTCAGGTTGATCTCGACCTGACCGGCGCCGCCTTCCTGAAGGATGCCGTCAATCTCGAAACCCTGTGCTTCGGCGAAGTCATAGATGTCGTCGATGACCTTGCCGTATTCGTCCACCGCAGACATCGAATAGGCCTGTTTCGCGGCGGCGCGGCGGCCGGAGCGGCCCATCGGCGGAATGATCGGCTGGTTGGGGTCGATATTCCGCGCGACAAGGAAGAACTCCATTTCCGGCGCGACGATCGGCTTCCAGCCTTTCTGGCGGTAGAGATCGAGCACGCGCTTCAGCACGTTCCGTGGCGCGGTGGGGACGGGTTCGCCCTGCTGGTTCGACACGTCATGGATGACCTGCAGCGTCACATCCGCGGTCCAAGGCGCGGCGGTGGCGGTCGAGAAATCCGGCGTCAGGATCATGTCCGGTTCGGTGAAGGCCCCCGAAGGGTTGTCGGCCCAGTCACCGGTGATCGTCTGCAAAAAGATCGAGTTCGGTAGGTAGAACCGTTCCTGATGCGCGAATTTCGAGGCAGGCATGGCCTTGCCCCGCGCCACACCCGCAATGTCGGCGACAATGCATTCGATCTCGTCCAGACGGCGGCCTTCGACATAGTCCTGCGCGGCCTGCGGGGCGTCTTCGATCCAATGGGGTTTCATGCGGCACCTTGTTTGCGCAACGCGGCGCGGGGCGCCTTAAAGAAAATCTCAATCCGGTCGGCAATGCTGGCCGATTGCAGCGACGATCCCATGCGGGCGCGGGCGGCATCCAGAAGCGTATCGGGGACGACGCCCTTGGCGCGGGTCTCGATCAGGCCTTCGACGAATTCATCGCGGAACTCGGGGTGCGCCTGCACGGTGAAGGCGCGGTCGTCATAGACCAGCGCGGCATTTTCGCAAAACTCGCTTGAGGCCGCGATCCGGGCAGCTTCGGGACGTTCGACGACCTGATCCTGATGCCAGGCGTTCAGGGTGATCTTTTCGTCACCGAAATCGTAATCCTGCGCGCCGACCGACCAGCCGCCCGGATATTTCACCACCTTGCCGCCCATGGCCTGAGCGATGATCTGGTGGCCAAAGCAGATGCCGACCAGCGGCACGTGATCGGCATAGGCCTTGCGGATGAATTCCTGCAGCGGGGGAATGAAGTCGTGATCTTCATAGGCACCGTGACGCGAGCCGGTCAGCAGCCAGCCCTCGGCGTCGTGGACACTGGTGGGGAATTCCATGTTCTCGACATGGTAACTGGAAAATTCGAAACCGCGTCCGGCGAGCAGTTTTTCGAACATGGAGTCGTAATCGCCCAGTTCGCCGCGAAGAAGTTCGGGCGACTGACCGCATTTCAGGATGCCGATGCGCATGATTGGCCTGTTGATTGTGCGACTCAAAGGTAGTCGGGCGGCACGGCCCGGACAAGTCCCCCTTCCTTGGTTTGGGATCGGTCCGGTGGGGCTGGCGATGCGCGAAAGGGCAGGCTAGGCTTTGCGGCAAATCCTTAGGAGGAAAGGAAAACCCCATGGCCGGACTGCGCCCCGATGTCGATCCCGATGGCCTGCAGGAGTTCTCGGTCGTCTTCACCGACCGCTCGCTGAACCACATGTCGCAGAAATATCAGCATGTCATGCGCGATGTCTCGGCCACCCTGCGCGAAGTCTACAAGGCCGAGGCCGTGGCGCTGGTCCCCGGCGGCGGCACCTGCGCGATGGAGGCTGTTGCCCGACAGTTCGGACGCGACGCCCATGCGCTGATCGTCCGGAACGGCTTCTTCAGTTTCCGCTGGAGCCAGATCTTCGAGACGGGCGGCTTTGCGCGCGAAACCACGGTGATGATGGCGCGTACCTTGGGCAATGAGGCGGAACCGCCCTTCGCCCCCGCACCGGTCGAGGATGTCGTGTCCCGCATCCGTGAAACGCGCCCCGACGCGGTTTTCGCCCCGCATGTCGAAACAGCCGCCGGGATGATCCTGCCTGACGATTATATCAAGGCCATTGCGGATGCCGCGCATGATGTGGGCGCGTTGATGGTGTTGGACTGCATCGCCTCGGGTGCAATCTGGGTCGATATGCAGGCCACGGGGGTGGATGTGCTGATCTCGGCCCCGCAAAAGGGTTGGTCGGCCTCGCCCTCGGCGGGGATGGTGATGCTGTCCCAGCGCGCGGTCGAGCGGCTTGAGCAGACCACGTCGAACAGCTTCGTGCTAGACCTGAAAAAGTGGCGCGCGATCATGAAGGCCTATGAGGATGGCGGGCATGCCTATCATGCCACCATGCCGACCGATGCCATTCTGGGCCTGCGCGACGCCATGGAGGAAACCCGCGATCTGGGCTTTGACGCCGCCCGCGACGCGCAATGGCGGCTGGGGAATGCCGTCCGGGCCGAGCTGGCCAACCGGGGCCTGCGTTCGGTCGCGGCGGATGGTTTTGCCGCGCCGGGCGTCGTCGTCTGCTACACCGACGAGCCCGAGATCCAGAACGGCAAGCGGTTTCTTGCCGAGGGCTACCAGATCGCCGCGGGCGTGCCCCTGCAGGTGGGCGAGGGTGAGAATTTTCGCAGTTTCCGCATTGGGTTGTTCGGTCTGGACAAGCTCAAGGATGTCGAGGGCACGCTGGATCGATTGCGTCCCGGCTTCGACGCGGTGCTGTAGGGCAGGGCAGGGACGGGAACGATCGCCTTCTGTGGACGTTGGGTTCGTGAACAGGAAGTTCACTTCGAAAGGACAGACCGATGCCGAATCATGACCCGACGAACGACCTGAAGGCCGAACCCCGCCGCGCCGCCGAGGATATCGGCCGTGAGGCTCGCCGTGCGGCGGATGACGCCGCAGATGCTGCCGAAACCGCAAAAGCACGTGGATCCGAACTGCTGGGTTCGGCCCTTGAGAAAGGGGCCGAATTCGTTGACAGCGCGCGCAAGCGTGGCGGCGAATACTATGAAGGCGCGCGCAGCAAGGGTTCGGAATATGCCGAACATGCACGCGACGAAGCCCGTCGCATCTATCGCGAAGGCGAGCGCCGCGCCGGTGACGCCGCAGCCTATGCCGAGGACTATTACGACGATCTGACCGTGATGGTCCGCCGTAATCCGGGGCAGGCGCTTGGCATCGCTGTCGGTGTCGGCTTCCTGCTTGGCCTGATCGTCGCGCGCCGCTAAGGACCCGTCATGTTCGTCTTTGCCAGGAACATGCAGCTTGCTGCCTCGGACAAGATGCGCCGCGCGGGGCTGGCGGTCGGGGCAGGGGTTGTCCTGACGATCGGGGCAGGGTTCCTGCTGGCCGCTTTGTGGACTTGGTTGGCCCATCATCTGGGCTGGGGTCCGATGGCTGCCTCGCTGGCGATCGGTGGGGTGCTGACGGTTCTGGGCCTGATCGTTCTATCCGTGGCACGGGTCGAACGGCACCCGGTTCCCAGCACGGATGAACTGAAGATCGAGGTCGAGCAGCAGCTGAACCTGATGGCCAACACTGCCGTCACCAAGGTTTCCGATGCTGCGGACGCCGCACTGGACCGCGCCAAGCTGAAAGCCGGCGAAGTCATGGATCTGGCCGAGAACAAGGTCCATGCGGTCGCCGACAATCTGGGCTACCGCGCCAATCTGGCGGCGGATCAGGCCGAGGCACGGGTCTATGGCGCAGCCCGCAATCTGGGCGACCAGGCGGCGCGACGCTTTGGCTTTGCTTCGGATCCAGATGCCGGTCCGTCACGAAGCGCCACCGTCGCGCCCATCCTTGGCGTTCTGGCGGTAGGGATCACACTGGCCTCGCGATTGCGCGGCAGGCACGATCAGGACGAAGCCTGAAAATAAAGAAAGCCCCGTAATTTACGGGGCTTTCTTGATAAAACCTGACGCGATCAGGCGTTGGCTTCGCGGATCTTGTTCGCCGCGTCCTTGTCATAGGCGACGCCGGCCTTGTCGAACAGCTGGTCCAGCTCGCCCGAGAGGGTCATCTCGGTGATGATGTCGCAGCCACCGACGAATTCGCCCTTGATGTACAGTTGCGGGATCGTCGGCCAGTCAGAGAAGTCCTTGATGCCCTGACGGATGTCCGCATCCTTCAGCACGTCAACGTCGCGGTATTCCACATTCATGTAGTTCAGGACGCCAGCAACCCGGCTGGAGAAACCGCATTGCGGCATTTCCTTCGAGCCCTTCATGAACAGCACGACATCGGTGCCCTCGATGGTGTCCTGGATCTTCTGACGAATGTCCGTCATCTGGGTCTTCCTTTTTCCTCATGCGCCGACTGCGGAGGGCCGCAGCGCAATCGCGCGGTCTTACTCGGGGGCCTTGGTCGTCAGGGCCAGCGCATGCAGTTCGCCTTGCGGGCCGTCCATCTTGCCTTGAAGCGCGGCATAGACGGCACGCTGCTGCTGGACGCGGTTCAGGCCACGGAAGCTCTCGTCGATCACCTCGGCAGCATAGTGATTTCCGTCACCGGCAAGGTCGGTGATCGAAATGCGTGCCTGAGGGAAGGCTGCACGGATCAGCGCTTCGATGTCCTGGGCTTCCATCGCCATGGTTGGTCCTTTCAAATGATGATGAAGATGTAGGGGAAGCCTTTGCGGCCCGCAAGATGCGCCCAGGGCGGCGGAAAGTCGCAAATCCTGCAAAAGTTGTAGATTGCCCGGAAAATCGTCCAGATTGGCGCTTCCATGACATAAAGCTTGTTCTCAACACGTTCCGGACGATATGCGCGAGCCAAGGAGGAAATGGGGCGGATTCTCAGCAAAAAGGGGTGAAATCCACCCCGGAAATCGACCAATCGAAAACAACAATAATCAGTATTATGTTAAATTCTGGTTATTTCATATCTGCCACAATCCGAAATTTCCCGCGTTTTCGTCTTGATCTTACGACTAAGTCACGGAAGTTTCTGACTTGTTTTCACAAGTCACCGGATCGCTGCGAAAGGAAAATTGATGGCCGTTACTCCACCCGTCTGCGATTTTGGCGCCCCTGCGCCGGATTTCCTTCTGCCCGATCCTGACGGCCATCCGTTCAGCCTGTCGCAGATCGCCGGAACACGCGGTACGCTGGTCATGTTCATCTGCAACCATTGCCCCTACGTTCAGGCGATCATCGACCGCATCGCCCGTGACGCGGCGGAACTGCAGAAGCTGGGAATTGGTGTCGTCGCGATCTCGGCCAATGACGTGACCGAATATCCCCAGGACAGCCCCGAGCATATGGCGATCGAGGCCCGGAAGCACGGCTTCACCTTTCCCTATCTGTACGACCAAAGCCAGGACGTGGCGCGCGCCTATGACGCGCAATGCACGCCGGACTTCTTTGGCTACAACGCGCAGCTGCAGCTGCAATATCGCGGCCGCTTCGACAGTTCGCGTCGGACCGCCGCCGAATCCGATGCCCGACGCGAGTTGTTCGAGGCCATGGTGCAAATCGCAGAAACCGGGCAAGGTCCGCGCGAGCAGATCGCGTCCATGGGCTGCTCGATCAAGTGGAGATCCTGAATGAATGTTTGCCTTGCGCCTTGCCCCGTGGTCTTCGACCTTGATGGCACGCTGATCGACAGCGCGCCTGACATCCATGCCACTGTGAACGCGGTTCTGCGCCTGAACCATGTGGCGCCGCTGACGCTGGATCAGGTGCGCGGCTTCATCGGCGGCGGCGTCGACCTGCTTTGGAAACGCGTCATCGCCGCCACCGGCCTTGCGCCCGAGGCGCATCGCGATCTGGTCGCATCCTTCATGACCCGCTACCACGATGCGACGGCGCTGACCCGGCTTTACCCGAACGTCGCCGAGGTGCTTGGCACGCTGGCCGATCGCGGGCATCCCTTGGGCGTCTGCACCAACAAGCCGCTGCGCCCGACCCGTGCGCTGCTGGAACATTTCGGTCTGACCGGCCTGTTCAGTGCCGTGATCGGCGGGGATTCACTGCCGCAGCGCAAGCCCAATCCCGCACCGCTGCGCGCCGCCTTTGCCGCGCTTGGCGCCGATCCGGCGAAACCTCTAGGCCTTTACGTCGGCGACAGCGAGTTCGACGCGGAATGCGCACAGAATACTGCCGTGCCGTTCCTGCTGTTCACGCGCGGCTATCGCAAATCTGACCCTTCCGAGATGTATCACACCGCGCGCTTCGACGATTTTGCCGAACTTCCCGGCCTGATCGAGGACCATGCCGAGATCGCCCGCGCGTGATCGCCGCCTCTCTTGACAGAGCGGCCAAAGAAAACGATCCGTCGGGCAGAATAACGCACCCGACGGAACCCAAGGAGCCCCGAATGGACCTGCGCCCGCTTACCCCCGAACTTTCGGTCTCGCCGCAAATCCGGCCCGAAGACCTGCCCGCGCTTGCCGCCGAGGGTTTCCGCGTCGTGATCAACAACCGCCCCGATGCCGAGGTCGGTCCCGATGAGGATGGCGAGGCGATGCGCCTAGCCGCCGAGGCTGCGGGCATGGAATATCGCGCGATTCCCTTCATTCCCGGCCAGATCACCCCGGATATGGTCGAGGCCCAGGCCGAGGCACTGGCCCTGCCCGGCCGCAAGATCGCCTATTGCCGTTCGGGCAACCGTTCGACGGTGCTTTGGGCGCTTAGCCGCGCCGGTGATGAGCCGACTGCGGAACTGCTCGAAACCGCGGCACGGGCGGGCTATGATCTGTCGGGCATCCGCCCGTTGATCGATTCCATCGCCACACGCGGGCGTTGATCCACGCGCTTCGGCGCGATTGAGACTGGCGTTTCGGCCCCCCTTGCGTTACGGGGGCCGCAACTTCATTCCAAAGGCCAGCTCTCATGGACATCCGCAATATTGCGATTATCGCCCACGTTGACCACGGCAAGACGACCCTGGTCGACCAGCTGTTGAAACAGTCGGGCTCTTTCCGCGAAAACCAAGCCGTCGCGGAACGCGCGATGGACAGCAACGACATCGAGCGTGAACGCGGCATCACCATCCTTGCCAAAGCCACCTCGGTGGAATGGAAAGGCACCCGCATCAATATCGTCGACACCCCCGGCCACGCCGATTTCGGCGGCGAGGTTGAGCGCATCCTGTCGATGGTCGACGGCGTCTGCCTGCTGGTCGACGCGGCCGAAGGCCCGATGCCGCAGACGAAATTCGTGACCTCGAAAGCACTGGCGCTTGGCCTGAAGCCGATCGTCGTGCTGAACAAGGTCGACAAGCCGGCAGCCGAGCCCGATCAGGCGCTGGATCAGGTCTTTGACCTGTTCGCGAACCTTGGCGCGAATGACGAGCAGCTTGATTTCCCGCATCTTTACGCCTCGGGCATCGGCGGCTGGGCCGACGAGACCCTGGAAGGCGATCGCAAGGACATGTCGGCCCTGTTCGACATGGTTCTGCGTCACGTTGAGGCCCCCAAGCAGGTCGCCCGTCAGGACGAGCCCTTCCAGATGCTGGCCACCACGCTGGGTTCGGACCCGTTCATCGGCCGCATCCTGACCGGTCGCGTCGAAGCTGGCCGCGCGAAAGCCGGCGACACCATCAAGGCGCTGTCGCGCGATGGTGAGCGGATCGAGCAGTTCCGCATCTCGAAAGTTCTGGCCTTCCGCGGCCTGACGCAAGCGCCGATCGACGAAGCCGTTGCCGGCGACATCGTCAGCATCGCCGGCATGTCGAAAGCCACTGTTGCCGACACGCTGACCGCGCTTGAGATCGAAACCGCCCTGCCCGCCCAGCCGATCGATCCGCCGACCATCAGCGTCACCTTTGGTATCAACGACAGCCCGCTGGCTGGCCGCGATGGCAACAAGGTGCAGTCGCGCGTCATCCGCGAGCGCCTGATGAAAGAGGCCGAAACCAACGTCGCGATCAAGGTCGAAGACACCCCCGGCGGCGATGCCTTCGTCGTCTCGGGCCGTGGCGAACTTCAGATGGGCGTGCTGATCGAGAACATGCGCCGCGAAGGTTTCGAGCTGTCGATCTCGCGTCCGCGCGTGATCTTCCAGGACATTGACGGCGTTCGTCACGAGCCGATCGAAGAAGCCATCATCGACGTTGACGACGAATATACCGGCGCTGTCATCGACAAGCTGACCGGGACCCGCAAGGGCGATCTGGTCGAGATGAAGCCTGCAGGCGTCGGCAAGACCCGCATCGTCGCGCATGTCCCGTCGCGCGGCCTGATCGGCTATCAGGGCGAGTTCATGACCGACACGCGCGGCAACGGCGTGCTGAACCGCATCTTCCACAGCTGGGCCCCCTACAAGGGTCCGATTCAGGGCCGTCGTCAGGGCGTCCTGATCTCGATGGAGGACGGCGTTTCCGTCGCCTATGCGCTGTGGAACCTTGAAGAGCGCGGCAAGATGTTCATCGGCGCGCAAGAGCAGCTGTATCAGGGCATGATCATTGGCGAGCATTCGCGCGACAACGATCTGGAAGTTAACCCGCTGAAGGGCAAGAAACTGACCAACGTCCGCGCCTCGGGTACGGACGAGGCCGTTCGCCTGACGCCGCCGGTGCGCATGTCGCTGGAAGAAGCCATCGCCTATATCGACGATGATGAGCTGGTCGAAGTGACGCCCAAGAACATCCGCCTGCGCAAACGCTACCTCGACCCGCATGAGCGCAAGCGTCAGGCCCGCGCCGAAGGCTGATCTTCACCTGACCAGAAACACAGCTCCGCCTTGGCGGGGCTGTGGTATAGAATCCGCCTGACGGTTTTCGGGGGTGGATACATGCCGGGCGAAGGCAATCTTTATCAGACCCTGATCGAGGCAGCTCTGGCCCGCCTAGAGGCGACCGGGTCGATGCCCGCCACCTTGGCCGAACTGGCCGAGTTGGCCGAGGTTCCGCTGGAAGATGTCAGCGGGATCTTCGGCTCTTTGCAAAATCTGCGCGAAGGACTGATCTATCAGGGCATTGCCCTGCTGAATGACTCGCTGCGTCAGGGCGTGGTGCATTCGGGATCGGTCAAGCCGGATGCTCAGTTGCGCAGTCTGGCGCGCAGCTATGCCATCTGGGCCAGTCTCAATCCTGCCCTGTTTCGCGTGATTGTCGACGGGCTGAACCGGCCCATGGCCGAGGGCAGCACGCTTTACCGTTTCACCATGTCGATGCGCGACCTGTTCGAACGCAAGCTGCGCGAGATGCGCGATCTGGGCCTGATCCGGCACGAGGCCGATCTGGCACCGATTCTGCTGGTGATCCTGTGCGTGGTGAAGGGCGCGAATGTCCTGCTTTTGAACCGCAAAAGCGAACCATGGTTAAGCGATGACCCGCGGCCCGTGGTCCAGATCGCCGATGAGATGTTTGGCTATCTCATCGACAATCTGTTGGTCACCGGTACGGCGCAGGCAGCTTGAATCCGCAAACTGCGCGTATAATGCGGTTTATATCTGGCGTTCGGGCAGGTTGACGACCAAGCCGTCCAGGTCCTCTGTCACCTTGATCTGGCAGGTCAGGCGCGAGCGGGCCGGGTCGGGCTGATAGGCGAAGTCCAGCATGTCCTCCTCCATCGGGTCTTTCGCCGGCAGGCGCTCGACCCATTCCGGGGCGATATAGACGTGGCAGGTCGAACAGGCGCAGGCCCCGCCGCAATCCGCGTCGATGCCGGGCACGCCATTGTCGCGCGCGCCCTCCATGACGGTCATGCCGGGCTTGACGTCGATTTCATGGACGGTGCCGTTGTGCTCGATATAGGTGATCTTGGCCATGGGTGCCTTCCTTGGGATTTCCACCGCAGATAGGACAAAGGTGCGGGGGTGAAAAGACCTTCGGGCGCTCAGGCCCGACGCTCGGCTCGCATTGCCTGAAAATTCGAGCCAAGGATGATCGCAGCGCCCAGAAACACGAACAGATCGACCCGCTCATGATACAGCAGATAGCCTGCGATCGCGGCCAGCGGCACGCGCAGGAAGTCGACGGGCATGATGATCGAGGCCTCCAGCCGCCGCAGTGCCTGCGCCATGCAGAAATGCGCGCTCAGCGCCCCTGCCCCGGCGACCAGCATCCACGGGATGTCGGTCATATGGACCGGCCGCCAGTCGGTCAGCGCCGCCGCCAGGCCCAGCGGCAACTGGATCAGAATCATCCAGACCACGATGGCGGCAGGCGAGCAATCCCGCGTCAGGCGCTTGACCAGCACCAGCGACAGCCCATAGCCCACAGCCGCCAACAGCACGAGACCCGCCGCCGGATCGATGACCTCGAATCCCGGACGGACGATCACCAGAACGCCGATGAAGCCGCCGATATTCGCCAAAATGCGGGCACGGGTCAGCTTTTCGCCCAGAATGCCCCAGGCAAAGAACGCGACCCAGATCGGCGCGGTGAACTCCAACGCAAAGACTGAGGCCAAGGGCAACAGCACCACGCCGATCGTCCAGAAATACTGAGCGGTAAAATGGACGAAATTGCGCAGGAAATGCAGCTTCAGGCTTCGCATTTGCCGCAGTTCGGGCCAAAGCCGCGGCAGGAACGGTGCAATGACGAACAGCCCGACCAGCGCACGAAAGAACAGCACCTGCCGAATCGACAGCGTTTGCGCCAGCTCTCGCGAGCCGACGGACATGGCGATGAAGGACGACATGCTTAGTGCCATCCAGCCCAGCCCCAGCCAGAACTCCCGCCCGCTCGTCCTGTCCATCACCGCCGCCTGATTGCCCATGCCCCTGCCCTGACCTGCCGAAAAATCCGGCACAGTCATACAGTTCGCGCGGGCCGTGGCAAGCGCCGGGATCAGACCCGGCGCAATGCGATGACGGCGTTCAGCCCGCCAAAGGCGAAGGCGTTCGACAGGACCGCCTCGACCCGCGCCTCGCGTGCGAAATTCGGGACGACGTCCAGCGCACATTCGGGGTCGGGTTCTTCATAACCGATGGTCGGCGCGATGATCCCGTCGCGCAGCGCCATGATGCAGGCCAGCAGTTCGACCGCACCGGTGCCGCCGATCAGATGGCCGTGCATGGACTTGGTCGAGGACATCATCAGCCGGTCGGCATGAGGTCCAAAGGCATGGGCCACCGCGGCGCACTCGGTCTTGTCATTGGCGGCTGTGCCGGTGCCATGCGCGTTGATATAGCCGATTTCCTCGGGGCGAAGCTGCGCATCCAGCATGGCCCCGGTGATCGCGCGTTCGGCCCCGATGGCCGAGGGCATGACGATGTCCTGCGCATCCGCGGACATGGAAAAGCCCACGACCTCGGCCAGAATATCGGCCCCGCGCGCCACCGCATGTTCCCAGTCCTCAAAGACAAAGACGCCTGCGCCCTCGCCCTGAACCATGCCGTTGCGGGTGGCCGAGAACGGCCGGCAGGCGTCCTTCGACATCACGCGCAACCCCTCCCATGCCTTGACGCCACCGAAGCACAGCATCGCCTCGGAGCCGCCGGTCAGCATCGCCGTAGCCGCGCCGGAACGGACCATGTTGAAGGCCATGCCCATTGCGTGGTTGGAACTGGCGCAGGCCGTGGCTACGGTAAAGCTGGGGCCCATCAGCCCGTATTCCATGCTCAGATGCGAGGCTGCGGCGTTGTTCATCAGTTTCGGGACGACAAAGGGATGGACCCGGTTCTTGCCCTCTTCGTAGACGGTCCGGTAATTTTCGTCCCAGGTGTTCATGCCACCTGCCGCCGTGCCAAGGATGACGCCGGAACGCAGGCCCAATTCGCCGTCAAAGGTCAGCCCGGATTGTTCGACCGCCTCGCGGGCAGCCAGCAGCGTGAACTGCGTGAACTTGTCATAAAGGACGATCTGCTGGCGGTTGAAATAGGCTTCGGCATCCCAGTCGCGGACCTGCCCGCCGATCCGTACCGCCAGCCGGTCCACATCGCGGAAATCCAGCGGGCCGATGCCGCAGCGTCCCTCGCGCATGGCTTCGAAGGTTGAGGGCACGTCGCGTCCCAACGCATTGATCGTGCCCATGCCGGTGATGGCCACGCGGTGCATGCCATTGGCATGCCGCCCCATGATCACCCGCCCCAGCATATTCCGCGCCCGGCTGGTCGCGGACTTCATCTTTCCTTTGACCTTTTCGGTCTTACGCTCTGATTTGGCGTCCTTTTCAGTCTTGCTTTTCTTGGCGTTCATGCCTTTTCAGCGACCAGCTTCTCGACTGCGTTGATGATCGAACCCAGGGTCGAGACATCGAAATCCGAACTCTCGGGCTCATTGGCATTGAATGGAACCGAGATGTCGAATTCTTCCTCAATGGCAAAGATCGATTCCACCAGCCCCATGCTGTCGATGCCGATATCCTGAGGCGACATGTCGGGCTTCAGCTCGGCAGGGTCCAGCATCGCCTGATCTGCGATGATCTGGATGATACGGTCACGGACATCTGTCATCTTGGGCCTCCATTCAGCTCTCTTCGTCGGAGCGCTTTTCCATCAACTTCTTAACAGTTTCACGAAGCTCCGCCACCTGCGCGTAAAGTCTTGGCAACCTGCGGATGTTTTTTTGCGCCTCGACATGGGTTTCCATCTTGACCGCGGGGCTGCCCAGCAGCACCCGCCCTGCCGGAGCGTTGGTAAAGATCTTGGTCGCACCCCCGGCGATCACGTCATCGCCGACAAAGATATTGTCCGAGACCCCGACCTGACCGCCCAGAACCACGCGGTTGCCGATCCGGGTCGATCCGGCGATACCGACCAGTCCACACAGCATGGTATCCTCGCCCACTACGCAATTGTGGCCGACCTGCACGAGGTTGTCGATCTTGGTGCCGCGGCCGATCCGGGTCGCGCGCATGGTGCCACGGTCGATGGTGCTGTTTGCGCCGATCTCGACATCGTCGCCGATCTCGACCCCACCCAGCGAATGGATGCGGGTCCAGTGCTGTTCGCGGATGTCGCCACGCTCACCCAGGGTCTCGCGGATCTGCTCGACGCCGGACTTCTCGGGGGTGACAAAGGAAAATCCATCGGCACCGATGGACACGCCGGGATGCAGGATCACCCGGTCACCGATCACCACCTCATGCGCGATGCGGACGCCGGGATGGAACAGCGCCTGATCCCCTATGACGGTGTCGCGCCCGATACTGACATGAGAGCCGATTTTCGCCCCCGCGCCCAGTCGCACGCGCGCGCCAATCACCACGAAAGGCCCGATGGATGCGCCCTCGCCAATCTCGGCGCTGGGATCGATCACGGCGGTCGGATGGATGCCGGGCGGGAAATCCGGCCCTTGGTCAAAGGCCCGCGTCAGGCTGGCCATTGCCACTCGTGGCCTGCGCACAAGGATCGCGGCGCTCAGACCAAGCGCCTCGGGGTCCATATCCTCGGCGATGATGGCCATGCTGCCCGGTGCCAGCTTTTCGGCATAGGCCGGTGCGGTAGCCAGCGATATCTGGCCCTCGTCCGCCAATCCGGCTTCTGCCGCGCCACGGACGGCCAAGCTGCCGTCCCCCCAGAAACGGGCGTCCAGCGCCCGAGCCAGTTCCGCGATGGTGAGTGTCATCTTTCTCCCCTTTGTTGGGGATGATCTAGTTGCCCCGTCCCGCAGATTCCAGCCCGGCCTTGACCAGTGCCGCATAGACAGCGGCGTCACGCCCGTAAATATCGGGATAACGGCGGATCCTGCCATCCTCATCGGGGAAGGCGGTGAAGTAGACCAGATGCACCGGCAGCGGCTTGGTCAGGTTCAGATAGGCCTCGCGCCCCGAGGACAGCGCCTTCGAGAAAGTGGCTTCGGGGTTCTTGAACTGACCCTGCATCAGCTCATGCGCCAGATCCAGCGGCCGTCCGACCCGGATGCAGCCATGCGAATAGGCGCGGCGCGATTCATTGAACAGGTGCTTGGTCGGCGTGTCGTGCAGATAGATGTTCCACGGGTTCGGGAACAGGAACTTGACCACACCCAACGCATTGTCATCGCTGGGTTTCTGCCGCATCCGATAGGGGAAGTTCGAGGCGGTATACTTGCGGAAGTCGATCCGGTCGCGTGAGATCACGTTGCCAGCGCGGTCGACCACGTCGATATGGCCGACCGCATTGCGATTGGCCTGCAGCCGCGGCAGGTATTCCTTGACCGTGATCGAGCGCGGCACATTCCAGCGCGGATTGGCCACGATGTATTTCATGTCCTCGGTGAATTCGGGCGTCTCGTGGGTCGCCTCATCCTTGCCGATCACCACTTTGGTCGAGAAAACGGTTTCGCCGTTTTCGCGGATCTCGGCGGTATAGGCTGGCAGGTTCACCCAGACCAGCCGGTCGTTCATGTCATGGCCGTGCATCCAGCGCATCCGCTCCAGCGCGACAAGGATGCCCTTGGCCTCGGGGCCGACACCGCGATTGAGCCGCGCCACCGTCTGCGGTCCGGCCACACCATCGGCGGGCAGACCTGCCGCGTCCTGAAACTCGGCAACGGCCTGCACCAGCGGCGCGTCAAAGGTTTCCGGGTCGGCGGTCGGGATGCTGTCGAACCCGATCGCGGCCAGCCGCTCGCGCAGCTTGGCCACGCCAGCCCCCCCGTCACCTTCGCGCCAACTGCCTTTGGGCACGGCGGGTGTGCCTGCGGGCGCCGCCAGACGGGACATGCCGCTGAGCGCGTCCTGTAGGGCCAGATAATCACGGTCGCGCGGCGCAAGCCCGGCCAGCCAGGCCTGAGGATCGGGTGCCTGCATGAATTCGCGCATGAGTTTGCCGGTGCCGCTGCGCGCAACGCTGCGCTTGATGCCGGAATCGACCTTGTGCGGATCGAGGAACCCGCCGGTCAGATCCTGTGTCCAGCGCACGAAGTTGCGGGCAAAGGCCAGCTCGGCCTGTAGCGACTGGTCGCCCTGCCCGTCCAGCTGTTGCAGCCTGCCCCGATGATAGCGCGCAGGCGGCAGGCCGTGGCTGGAGGCGGCGCTGATCGCCTCGATCAGGGCGGCGCGACGCGGCGCGCCTTCGGCCCCCAGAAAGATCGGCTTCAGCCCGTTCGAGCCATAGAAATCGGCCAGCCCCGGCGAGGCGGCAACCGCTTGGGCCAGTTCCATTTCCTCTTGCGAGAAAATCAGTCGCGGCGCGGGCAACGCCGCCATCGACGCCGCTTCCAGACCCTGCGCATGCGCTGGCACGGACCATCCCGCGCCTCCGAATGCCACAAGCCCAACCACAACCAAAGAGCGAATCAACCCGGAGCCCATGACCACTAAATTCCCATTCTCTTGTCTGGATTCTGTGCCATTCCCGACCCGAGAGGTCCAGAAGGCGTGACAGATTTGCCGCGCAGGTGATGCAGGCGAAGCACGGCGCATCCACAATCCGTCAACAAGATTAAGGTTTCACTGTTCGGTCGGCGGATTTTTGCCGAGAATGGCAAGAGTTCGCTGCATGAGGAATCAAAAGCTTTCCTCGGCTCTCAGGCTGGTGACATATTGTTAAACAGTTCCGTCTAAATCGGGACAGCCGGCAAGGCCGGAAATAACAAACGAAGCAGGACAGGCGATCTGACATGACGTTTGAATCTATTTCGCGTCGCGGCATCCTTGGCGTGTTCGCGGCGACGACTGTGGCAGCTGCGCCAGTTATGGCCAATGCCTTCGGTCTGATCCGCGGCGCTGGCGACATTCGCCGCATCCGCATGTATTCGGGACGTACCGGGGAAAGCATCGACACTGTCTACTGGGTCGATGGCAAGTATATCCGCGACGCCCTGAATGAAATCAACGTGTTCATGCGCGACTGGCGCACGGGCCAGGTGATCGGGGTCGACCCGCGCACCGTCGACATCGCGGCCGCCTCGCACAGGCTGCTGCAAACCAACGAGCCCTACATGATGCTGTCGGGCTACCGCTCGCCCAAGACCAACGCCATGCTGCGTTCGCGGTCCTCGGGTGTAGCGCGCAACTCGCTCCACATGGTCGGAAAAGCTGCAGACATGCGCCTGAAATCGCGCTCGGTCTCGCAGATGTATCGTGCTGCTGCTGCCTGCTCGGCGGGTGGCGTCGGCAAGTACTCGCGCTCGAACTTCGTGCATATGGACTGCGGTCCGGTGCGCCACTGGGGCGCCTGATCTCGCGAACTTTCACTTTCGCGCGATCACGCCAAGACCCGCCCCATTGGGGCGGGTTTTTGCGTTTTGCGGGGTAAATCGCGCTCAGCGCAGGCGCGGCGGGGCGTTCGGATCGCGCTGCGGCATGGGCTCGGGCTCGACCGGAGCTGGCGGCTCAAGGACCAGCGCAACCGCCGGATGTGCCGAATCGGAAAACCCGATATCCGCGCCGCCGTCGATTTCGGGCAGGAAGGCCAGTAATTCGGCAAAGGCCTTGGCCAAGGCCGGGCGGCGCGATTCCTCGACCCCCTTCAGCAGCAGCGTGTGGTTCCGCCGGCCATTTGCCCATTCGGTCGCGACCAGCGCTGCGGAATTGACCAGTCCGACCATATCGCCCAAGCGGGTCGAAAGCGGCTCGGCGAGGGCGCGCACCACCTCAGGCTGCGGCGCACGGATGCTGCGCGGGGCCTCATCCGGGGCAAGGCTGGGTTCGGCCTGCAAGGCCTGAACCAGCCAGGACAGCGTCGCCGTATCCAGCAGCATTTCCGAAGGATGCCCCGGATTGACCAGCAGCCCGCGCCCTTCCGTTGCCAGCGCCGCCGCCAGCACCCGCCCCGGCAGCCCCAGATAGGCCACCGGCCCGCCGATGAAATCGGCCAGCCGATCCTCGGCATCGCAGGCCAGTGCCACGGGACCGTCGGGCAGCGGAAAGACCTGCAGCTCAACCCGGTCATCGGCAGGTTCTTCGACAAGGGCCGCGAACAGCTCGCTATCGGCAAGGCGCGACAGGATGCGGGCCCGCTGCGCCGGATTCGCCTCATGGAAGGGGACGGGGCAAAGCAGATCCAGTGGGGTCATCGGTCTCTCTCAGGATGGTTTGAACGGTCCGGCGCAGGACGGGCAGCAGCTCGGCCTCGAACCAAGGGTTGCGTTTGAGCCAGCCGGTATTGCGCCAGGACGGATGAGGCAAGGGAAAGATGCGCGGCGCATGATCGCGCCACCCGGCGACAGTTTGCGTCACCCCGTCCTTGGCCGCATGGCCAAGGTGCCATCGCTGTGCATGACCACCGATCAGCAGGATCAATCGGGGATGCAGCAATTCCATGACCGGCGCACGCCATGTCGCAGCGCAGATCGGTGGCGGCGGCAAGTCAGAGCCCTTGGCGTCATAGCCCGGAAAGCAAAACGCCATCGGCACGATCGCGATCCGGGATTGGTCATAGAAGCTGTCCGCATCCACCCCCATCCAGTCCCGTAGTCTGTCGCCCGAACGGTCGGCAAAGGGGCGTCCTGACAGGTGAACCTGCATTCCGGGTGCCTGCCCCGCGATCAGGATACGGGCACTGGGCTGGAACCAGACCACCGGACGCGGCGCATGCGCGGTTGCCGTTGCGGCAAAGCGTGCGGCACAGATGCGGCAGGCACGGATGTCATCGATCAGCGTCATTACACATCAGCCCCCCCCTGACAGGGAAAGTGGCGCATCTTCACGAAGTGGCAAGCTTTTCCGCGCCAAGGTGGACACTGGATCGCTGCGCGCATAATGTCCGCTTGTCCCGTTTGCGCGAACAACCCGGTCGAGGTTACTCTTTGAGATTAAGCCATGCCTGCCCCCTCATGCTGGCTCCGGGCGGGCGCCGAGGTTTCTGAATGATCGAATTCGACAATGTCTCCAAGTCCTTCTGGACCGGTACGCAGCGCAAGGTGATCCTTGACCGCGCGTCCTTCCGGTTGGAACCCGGTCGCTCGATGGGCATCCTTGCCCCGAACGGCACCGGCAAGACGACCATCATCAACATGATGTGCGGCCTTGAAAAACCCGATGAGGGCACGATCCGCATCGATTGCCGCGTGTCCTTTCCACTGGGCTTCATGGGCGGCATCACCCCCAAGCTCAGCGCCAATGAAAACTGCCGTTTCATCGCCCGGATCTATGGTCTGGACCCGGATTACGTCGAAGCATTCTGCCGCTGGTTGACAGATATCCACGAATATTTCGACATGCCCGTCGGCACTTACAGCGCCGGGATGCGGTCACGGTTCACCTTCTCACTGATGCTGGCGCTGGAGTTCGACGTCTACCTGATCGACGAGGGGATGCCGGGCACGACCGATGTCGAATTCAACCGCCGGGCGGGATCGGTGCTATATGATCGGTTGAAATCCGCGACGGTCGTGGTCGTTTCGCACCAGGCCTCGACGATCGAGAAATTCTGCAGTTCGGCCGCGGTTTTGCGGGACGGCAAGCTCTACCAGTTCGAAACGCTCGAAGAGGCGAAGCAATATTATGACTACTCCGCCTAAGGCACGTGTCTTTCGCATCAGTCGCGAGGAATCTGTTCTGGCGGTCACCCGCGAGTCGGGAGCGGTCGAGACCGCACGAAAGGTTCAAGTGGAATTGCGCAAGCGTAACGAGACGACCGGGGGTGGCAACGATCCCTCGAAACTTTTTGCGAATGAAGAGGACGGTTTTGGCGATATGCGCTTTCCCGGCGCAACCGGGCCTGCGAACACCGAACCCCCGGCGGATATGGATGAGCGCATCGCCGCTGTCCGCGCCGAGAATTTGACCGGGCGCCAACTGCGCATGGCGCGGCGCATTGCCTCGATGCACGAAATCGAGGCGGAAACCGATGAAGAGGCCGTGGTGCTTCTGCGCGAGCGCGGCATTGATCCGTTCCATCGCGCGGCACTCGGGCAGGTCATCGCCGACGAGGGCGCGCGCGCCCAGCAATCCACCGATCAGCGCGGCCTGCCGGTTCCGACCCAAGCCCCCGGTCAACTCCGCAAGCGCGGCTCGGAAATCATGCCGATCGCGCCCACCCAGTTTCCGGGCCAGACCAAGCTGCCCTCGCGCGACGCACTGTCCGACGACAAGCGCGCCGCCGAGATCATCCGCATCCAGCAAGACATCGCGCGTCGCCGTCGTCGCAAGCTGACGATGCTGGCCGCGCGTCTGATCGCCCTGGTGGGGATCCCGACGATCATCGCGGGCTATTACTATTTCAACGTGGCGACGCCGCTTTACGCGACAAATTCGCAGTTCCAGATCCAGCAGGCCGATCAGGCCGCGCCATCGGGTCTGGGCGGGCTGTTCAGCGGCACGTCGCTGGCGACGAATACCGACTCGGTTTCGGTGCAAAGTTACCTGACCTCGCGCGATGCAATGATGCGGTTGGATCGCGAGCATGGCTTCAAGACGGCGTTCCAGGATGAAAAGGTCGATCCCATCCTGCGCCTGCCCCCTGATGCCACCAATGAGCAGACCTACAAGCTGTACATGAATTCGGTCAA
This sequence comes from Paracoccus sp. PAR01, assembly GCF_014851995.1. Classification (NCBI taxonomy): domain Bacteria; kingdom Pseudomonadati; phylum Pseudomonadota; class Alphaproteobacteria; order Rhodobacterales; family Paracoccaceae; genus Paracoccus; species Paracoccus sp. PAR01. The sequence continues at coordinate 5,790 of NZ_JACVAW010000010.1, read as the reverse complement.
AATCGGCTACGATCCGACCGAAGGCGTGATCAACATGGAGGTCATCGCGCCCGATCCCAAGCAGAGCCAGGACTTCTCGATGGCGCTGATCAAATACGCCGAAGGCCAGGTCGACCAGCTGACCGCGCGACTGCGTGGCGACCAGATGCAGGGCTCGATCGAAAGCTATGAGGACGCCGAGAAGAAGGTCAAGGAAGCCCAGATGCATGTCCAGGAGCTGCAGGAAAAGCTGGGCGTGCTTGATCCGATGGCGGAAAGCAGCGTCGTCATGGGCCATATCGCCGAGCTGGAACGGCAGTTGGCCGACAAGCGGCTTGAACTGGGCCAGCTTGAAGCAAACCGCGTTCCGAACCGCAGCCGTGTGCAGGGCGTCAAGGGCGACATCTCTCGGCTTGAGCAGATGTTGGCCGAAACCCGTTCCCAGCTGACCGAGGGCAGTGCCGCCCGCGGATCGCTGGCGACGATCTCGGGCCAGATCCGCATCGCGGAATCCGATCTTGCCACCCGGCAGGAACTGCTGGCCACCGCCGCCGCCCAGATGGAAACGGCACGGATTGAGGCCAATAAGCAAGTCCGCTATCTTTCGCTTTCCGTCGCCCCCGTCGCCCCTGACGAGGCGACCTATCCCAAGGCTTTCCAGAACACGATCGTGGCTTTCCTGATCTTCTCCGGCATCTACCTGATGCTGTCGCTCACGGCCTCGATCCTGCGTGAACAGGTATCTTCATGACCCATGTAAAAACCGGCAATGTCACCTTCGGCAACGACCTGCCCCTTTCGATCATTGCCGGCCCCTGCCAGCTTGAGACGCTGGACCACGCGTTGATGATCGCCGAACAGGTCGCAGCGGCTTGTGCCGCCGCCGGTGCGGGTTTCGTCTTCAAGGCCAGCTACGACAAGGCCAACCGCACCTCGCTTTCGGGCCGTCGCGGCGTGGGTATTGAAGAAGGTCTGCGCATGCTGGAAGAAGTGCGCGCGCAGATCGGCTGCCCGGTTCTGACCGACGTGCATGACATCGAGCAAACCAAGGCGGCCGGTTCGGTCGTCGATATCCTGCAGATCCCCGCATTTCTCTGCCGCCAGACCGACCTGCTGATTGCAGCCGGTGAAACCGGGGCTGTGGTGAACATCAAGAAAGGCCAGTTCCTTGCCCCTTGGGATATGCCCAACGTCGCGCAGAAGGTCGCCTCGACCGGGAACGAGCGCATCATGCTGACCGAGCGCGGCGCAAGCTTTGGCTACAACACGCTGGTGGCTGACATGCGCAGCCTGCCGATCATGGCGCGCACCGGCTATCCGATCATCATGGACGCCACCCATTCGGTTCAGCAACCGGGCGGTCAGGGTGGCTCCTCGGGCGGGCAACGCGAATTCGCTCCGGTCATGGCGCGGGCGGCAGTGTCGCTGGGCGTCGCCGGGGTGTTCATCGAGACCCATCAGGACCCCGACAACGCCCCCTCGGACGGGCCGAACATGATCCAGCTGGACAAGATGCCCGCGCTGATCGCCTCGCTGATGCAGTTCGATGCGCTGGCCAAGTCCGACCCGGTGATGGGCTGAGTTAGCCTTAAGCCGCGGCGATCGCTTTCGCCGCGGCATGGGCCGAAGCCCAGGCCCATTGGAAATTGTATCCCCCCAACCAGCCGGTGACATCGACGACCTCGCCGATGAAATACAGACCCGGCTGGTTGCGCGCCTGCATGTCGCGTGCGTTCAGGTCACGGGTATCGACCCCACCCAGCGTCACCTCGGCCGTGCGCCAGCCTTCGGACCCGACTGGGCGTAAGCGCCAACGGTTCACCCGATCAGCCAGTTTCGTCAGGCTGGTATTCGGCTGATCGGCCAGCCTTGCGGCCTTCAAACCCATCTCCTCGGCAATGGCATCCGCCAAGCGCGAGGGCAAATGCCGCCCCAGTGCGGTGGCGACGCCCTGCTTGCCCGCCTGCCCTCGCTGATCGCGTAACGCCACCGCCAGATCCAGATCCGGAGCCAGATCCACCGAGATTTCTTCTCCGGGCTTCCAGAAGCTTGAAATCTGCAGGATCGCCGGACCCGAAAGGCCGCGATGGGTGAACAGCAGACCGTCCCGGAAACGCGTCGCAGAGCGGCCCTGCCCGTGACTGACCACTGCCTCGACCGAGACCCCTGCCAGCGGTCGGCACAGGTCCAGATCCTGCTCGGCAAAGGTCAGCGGCACCAGACCTGCGCGCGGCTCGATCAGTTGCAGCCCGAACTGCCGCGCTATGTCATAGCCCAGTCCCGTCGCGCCCATCTTGGGGATCGAGCGCCCGCCGGTGGCGATCACCAGATTCTTCGCTCTGACCTGACCGCGACTGGTCCCGACCAGATAGCCACCCTCGGCTGCCGACACCCCTTGCACCGAAGTTTCCAGCCACAACTCCGCGCCGCGCATCCGATGCAGCAGCATGTCGATGATCTGGCGCGCACTGTCGTCGCAGAATAATTGGCCCAAAGTTTTCTCGTGCCAGGCGATCCCGGCGGCATCGACCAAGGCCACAAAGTCCTGCGGCGTGAACCCCGCCAGTGCCGAGGCACAAAAACGCGGGTTCTGTGACAGAAAGCGATCCCGCTGTGCCGCGAGATTGGTGAAATTGCTGCGCCCGCCGCCCGAGATTCGGATTTTTTCACCCGGCGCGCGGGCGTGGTCGATGACCATTACCCTTTGTTTGGGTTTGCCTTTATCGGCCTCGATGATCGATCCGGCACAAAAAAGACCGGCAGCACCGGCCCCAAGAATAAGCGTATCCACGTGTTCCATCTGGGGCGCTTAAACTTCCGGGAAGTTCTCCACAAGAATTTTCCAATCGCCCCTTGCGCGCCGGTTTCCCCTTGGCTAGATACCCGCTCACAGAGTTGGGGCGTGGCCAAGTGGTAAGGCAACGGTTTTTGGTACCGTGTACCGTAGGTTCGAATCCTACCGCCCCAGCCAACTCAGCATAACCAGTTGATCCGACGAAGTTTGGCGGTTTTGGGCTAGGAATGGCAGGCTATGTCCTCCATGACTGTCCATCACGTGATGACGCCCCAACCGTGAAGGGGCCAGCCTATGGGCATCGTCAACTTCGTCTTCCGCCGCGGCGCGATCTCCACTTGGCGGCGCCGGATCCCGTCACGGATCCAATGCGACGCGGTTCACATGCAGGTCAGTTTGGGCACATCATGCCCATCGACGAGTCCGTCGGCTTGCGGGCATCGTGGCGCATGCGCGTGAAGAGATTTTCGAATGAATGGCATTTGACGGATTGAGCCGGGATGCGGCGCGGGCTTGGCTGGAACGGGTGATCCGCGACGAGTTGGAGCGGATCGAACAGCGTCACCGGGTGCTGACCGATAACAAGGCAATCGGGTCGCGCGTCAAGAACGCCCATCAGGACAAGCTCATGGGCCATGCCCTGCGCCTGCTCGCCCGCGACGGCGTTTACGCCTTACTCGACGCGGCAGAACGAGAAGAACTTCTCGCAGCCGGCATCCCCGAAGCGGATTTGCCCCGCGTGGACGAGTTCATGCAGCGCGCTGCTGGCGAAGTCCTAAGTGACGCGGTCAGGGCCAAAATCCTGCGCGGTGCTGGTGAGGCCGCCGGCTTGGAGCGGCTCGACCATCACCAATATCTGGATGCCCGGCGGATCTATCTGCAAGGCCGTGCCGCAGCCTATCTCGCGGCCAGCAAGCGCACCGAGCCGGATTTCGCGGATGCGCTCGATCTTGCCGAACGATTGGCTGGGGGAGACCAACCTCTCCCGCCAGTCGCCGCAACCGATGCCCCGCCCCCTGCCGTCCCCAACCCCGAGCCAGCCTATGATCCGACGATCACTGCAATCGCCGACCGCCTGACCGGCCGCAAGGAACAGCGCGGGCTGGCCACCGACAAGACCGCCTACCAGATCCGCAATACCGCCAGCCTGCTCGTCGAGGCCACCGGCGTCGGTGATATCCGGCACCTGAAACAGTCCGACCTGGCCCGGTTTTGCGAGGTCATGGCACAGCTTCCGCCGACCTATCGCAAGAGTGCCAGGGAAAAGGACATGCCGCTCGAAGACATTATCGCCGCAGCCGTGGCACGCGGTGCCGAATGCGGCCTTGCACCGGGCACAGTGAACCGCAATCTCGGTTTCGTGGGGCAGCTGCTCAAGCAGGCGCGCTCGGAGGGCATCGAGATCGATGCGCGGCTCGATATCAGCGATCTTCGTGAAAAGGATGACGAAGATGCTCAGGAGAAGGTCAAATCCTTCACCCGCGAGGATGTCAGATCGATCTTCGAGGGCACGATCTGGCGGGGCTGCGCGAGCGAGTTGCAGCGAAGTGTCCCGGGTCAACCGGTGCTATGTGACGGGCTTTACTAGATTGCGTTGATCGCTGCCTATACCGGTGCCCGGCGTGAGGAAATTGCTGGCCTGGCCTGCGCCGATCTGATCGAGGAGGATGGAATCTGGGCCTTCCACGTCCAGACGAACGAATTTCGGCGGTTGAAGAACAAGCAGTCGCGCCGCAAGGTCCCGATCCACGAGCATCTGATCGAACTCGGCCTTTTGGCGCATTGCAAACGCGTCGGAAGCGGCCAGCTTTTTCCGGAACTGAAGCGCAAGTCCTAGCGCGCGGGTCACGGTGATGCGATCGCTTACCGTCTCGCATTTGCACGGATCCGGTCCGGGCGCGCAGGCCATGATCGATGTCGGTGGCCTTTGGTATCGGCGTGAAGCCCGTCGCGATCGACATCACCGAGATTGATTTCATGCGCGACGAGAAAGGTGCCGTCCATGGCGTGACGAACTATGGCAAGGACGATCCTGGAACATCACCACTGAGCCTTTCTGGCGACACCGACCGGTGCCGACACCACCTTGAGGAGGGTATAAAAACGCCAGCCAAATCAAAAGCCGGGCAAAAGGCAGCGGGTGCCGCACTTTTGCCAAAGCCTAGTGAGACACCGAAAGGCAACTTGCGCAGCGCGGCGAAAGCGATGACCGAAGCTCAGCTGGAAGAAATGGCCAGCACCAAACGCAAGGGCAAGCCCGAGCATGTGAAGAAATGACGAGGGCCCGTCCTAGCGAAAGGCAAACAACTCCTCGTCGGGGTCACGTTTGTCCGAGAGCCGCGCCGCGATGATCTGGGCGGCGATCATGGAAAACGTGATGCCATTGCCGCCAAAGCCCATAACGGCATGGGCGCAGCTGAAGCCCGGAACCCTGTCGATGATCGGCAGGCCGTCGCTGGTATTGCCGAAGGGTGCAGCCCAGACATAGGCGGGCGAACCGATCTCGATTCCGCAAAGATTGCGCAATTTCAGCGCGATGCGCCGGGCTTTAGCATGCAGCCGCGCTGGGTCTCGGTAGGCTTCTGGGTCGTCCATGTCTTCGCCGCCCGCGATGATCCGGCCATCACGTGCGCTGCGGAAATATAGGTAGGGCTCCGATGCCTCCCAAACCAGCGAGCGGTCCAGCCAGTCGGGCCGCGCGATGCGGGGGTGACTGGCCAGCGCCCAGGTCGAGGTGATGCGATGCGCGCGGCTTTCCATCACCGGCAGGAACTCGTAACCGGTGCAAAAGACCACCTGCTCTGCGGTCAGCACCCCACCCTCGCAGGTGGCAAGGGCGGCGCTGTCGCCGGTTTCCGCCAGATCGGTAATTTCCACGGGCGAGGCGATCTCGGCCCCGCGCGCCTGCGCCACACTTAACAGGCCAGCGGTCAATTGCCCCGGATTCGCCGAGGCCGAGGCGCCGGACAGGAGCGCAGCGCTGCGGTCGATGCCGAAGCGCTGCATGAGTTCCGCTT
>NZ_JACVAW010000109.1:0-282 GCF_014851995.1 Paracoccus sp. PAR01 | reverse complement strand
TCGTCATCGAACCGGACAGCCTGGTCTGCCCCTGCGGCTGCGGCGTCATGCACAAGATTGGCGAGGACCGCACGGACCGGCTGGACATCGTGCCCGCCCAACTGCGCGTGATCGTCACCGTGCGCCCGAAATATGCCTGCCGGGCTTGCACCGATGGGGTGACCCAGGCACCGGCGCCGAGCCACCTGATCATCGGCGGCCTGCCGACCGAGGCGACCCTCGCCCATGTGCTGGTCAGCAAATATGCCGATCACCTGCCATTGTATCGCCAGAGCCAGATCC
>NZ_JACVAW010000108.1:0-282 GCF_014851995.1 Paracoccus sp. PAR01 | reverse complement strand
TCGTCATCGAACCGGACAGCCTGGTCTGCCCCTGCGGCTGCGGCGTCATGCACAAGATTGGCGAGGACCGCACGGACCGGCTGGACATCGTGCCCGCCCAACTGCGCGTGATCGTCACCGTGCGCCCAAAATATGCCTGCCGGGCTTGCACCGACGGGGTGACCCAGGCACCGGCGCCGAGCCACCTGATCATCGGCGGCCTGCCGACCGAGGCGACCCTCGCCCATGTGCTGGTCAGCAAATATGCCGATCACCTGCCATTGTATCGCCAGAGCCAGATCC
>NZ_JACVAW010000107.1:0-320 GCF_014851995.1 Paracoccus sp. PAR01 | reverse complement strand
GGCTGCCGCCTGAAAATGCAATCCGCCCAAGCGGACAGTTGTCGCCCACAGGCGTTCTTCAGTTGAGGGAGTGTCGGGAGTCAGATCAATCAGCCCTGCACGGCAAAATTCACCATGATCATGCTCAATGAAATAACTGCAATGATCAGCGATGCCATGGCGAGTCGGTCGGACATAGTGCACACCTCTGAGGCCGTGGACTTGGAATGATAGTGACAGGCCGCGCGACAGGAGGTCAAGCTCTGGACCGAATGCCGAATGTGTGAGTAACATGATGGCCACTGCTTAGATCAGGCTGGATACTGGAAGATGCTGTGGCA
>NZ_JACVAW010000106.1:0-358 GCF_014851995.1 Paracoccus sp. PAR01 | reverse complement strand
CGAGGCCGAGACGTTCTGGATGGATTTTCTACGCTCGCTGAAAGCCCGCGGGCTCGAGGGCGTGAAGCTGGTGATCAGCGATGCCCATTCTGGACTGAAAGGAGCGATCGCGCGGGTCTTCGAGGCCCCTTGGCAGCCGCCGCGATCCGGCAGGCATTCGACCAGCCCGACCGCACCCATGCCGGTGAAACCTGGCGCAAGGTCGCCGATCAGCTCCGCCCGCGCTGGCCTAGGCTGGCAGAGCTGATGGACGCGAGCGAGCACGATGTGCTGGCCTACATGGCCTTTCCTCGCCAGCATCGCACAAAGTTGCACAGCACAAATCCGATCGAGCGCCTGAACAAGGAAGTGAAGCGCC
>NZ_JACVAW010000105.1:0-358 GCF_014851995.1 Paracoccus sp. PAR01 | reverse complement strand
CGTAAACGCGGCGGTAGCCATAGCGCACACGCGTCTCACAGATCTCCCTGATCCGCCGTTTCAGCTCTGCCGGATCGGTGCGGCGGGATTTGTAGTGGTAGCTCGAGCAGTCAAATCGCAAGGCCCCACATGCCCTACGGATCGAAACCGCCCAGTCTGCACACATCCCGCGAACCAGTTCACGCGACCGCGCCGGCTTCAGAGCTTTCGCCGAACGACGTCCTGCAACATCTGCCGGTCGAGCGTCAGGTCCGCCACGATCCGTTTCAGCCGCGCGTTCTCGTCCTCAAGCTGCTTCAACCGCCGCATCTCGTCGGGCAGCAGCCCGCCATACTTCTTCTTCCAGGCAAAATAGGTC
>NZ_JACVAW010000104.1:0-361 GCF_014851995.1 Paracoccus sp. PAR01 | reverse complement strand
GTCCACCCCATAGTCCCTGAGAAACTCCACCGTAGTCGCCATCGCGAAACTCCCGCCCAATCTCCATCAGGCGCGAAATCTCAGGTCACGTGAAAATGCGGAAGGTGGGGCACAGGCGCCGCTTACCGTTTACGTTGTCCTAGACCGGGAGGGCTGGGAGGTCAGCATTAAGATGGTCTATAACGTTTACAGGGCCTTGGGACTGCAGCTACGGAATAAAACCCCAAAACGGCGGGTGAAGGCGAAGCTGCGCGATGATCGCGCTGATGCCGTTGGGCCGAACGATGTCTGGGCAATGGATTTTGTCCATGACCAGTTGGCTCTGGGCAAGAAGCTGCGGATCCTGACTATTGTCGATACG
>NZ_JACVAW010000103.1:0-366 GCF_014851995.1 Paracoccus sp. PAR01 | reverse complement strand
GCGACCAGATCGCGGCGATCGGGTTGGCGATGCCCTGATCGGCGATGTCGGGGGCCGAGCCATGCACCGGCTCGAACATCGAGGGACCCTTGCGGGTCGGGTCGATATTGGCCGAGGCGGCAAAGCCCAAGCCCCCCTGGATCGCCGCGCCCAGATCGGTCAGGATGTCGCCGAACAGGTTCGAGGCGACCACCACGTCCAGCGTCTCGGGGGCCATGACCATGCGCGCGGCAATGGCGTCGACATGGTAATGGCTGACCTCGACCTCGGGGAATTCGGCGGCCAGATCGCGGGTGACCTCATCCCAGAACACCATCGAGTATTTCTGGGCATTGGATTTGGTGACCGAGGCCAGCTTGCGCCGCC
>NZ_JACVAW010000102.1:0-381 GCF_014851995.1 Paracoccus sp. PAR01 | reverse complement strand
GTCCACCCCATAGTCCCTGAGAAACTCCACCGTAGTCGCCATCGCGAAACTCCCGCCCAATCTCCATCAGGCGCGAAATCTCAGGTCACGTGAAAATGCGGAAGGTGGGGCACAGGCGCCGCTTACCTTTATCCTTTAGAAACGCTCTTTAAGGATAGAAATCTCTTCGGCGGATTTTCTTGCGATGACGGCGCCCGAGAGTCCTGCGCCGACGATGAGCAGTGTCATGATCCTTGGTCCCGATTTTCTGGCGATGTGCCTGGTTGTTTCCGGGCTTTTGGGTTCAGGATTGGTAATTTGTGTGGGGTTTTCTGTCCAGCATTGGGGTTCTCGGGAGCTGGAATGCAGAAAGCCGCCCTTGGGCGGCTTGGTGTTTTGGAT
>NZ_JACVAW010000101.1:0-448 GCF_014851995.1 Paracoccus sp. PAR01 | reverse complement strand
CTTCGAAAATATCCTGATAACGCCGGCGGCCTTCATTCAATTGGCGTTGACGCCGGCGCATGTTCAGCAAAGCGATGAACGGCAGCATGGAAAACGCCAGGCCCAGCAGGCATTTGCCGATGAACGCCGGCAGCAGCTCTTCCAGTACGCGCTGACGGTCAAACAAGCCGCGCAATTGCCAATCGCTGCTACTCAGCGGAACCGTCAGCACACTGTTGGCGACATCGTCCTCGGTCAGTGTGCCCGGATTGACCGAGGGCAGCCCTTCGTCACGGCTGATGATCTGATGATTGATGCGATTTTCCACCAGCCACAGCGGACGGCTGCCCATCTCGCTTTGCTTGGTCAAAGTGGAAAAGAAGGTCGGTGTCAGGCGCAAGGCCCAGTAGCCCCGGGAACTGCCGCTGGCCTGATGCAACAATAAATGCACCACGGAACCATCGGTGGC
>NZ_JACVAW010000100.1:0-448 GCF_014851995.1 Paracoccus sp. PAR01 | reverse complement strand
GGGCGCAATGTGCGGGAATGGTTTGCGGCCCGAAACCAGTTCGCCATAATGTTCGGCGAGCGCTTCGCCGCTTGAGTATCTGAAACTGCATGGGCCGGGTCAGATACACAGAGTTCCAGACACTCCCGCTCCGCCACCACGCTGACCTGATCCCGGAACACACACGCGCGCATGCCACAATCACACCGCCACCGCCGCCAAAACGCCGCGGGCGGCCGCTGAAAAACGGAGGCGCCCATCACCTGAACGGCTGATCGCCGAACCCGCGAGGTGGGGAATTTTGCGCCAGCACTTCTGGGGAAATTTGATCCAGCATTTACAATTGAGAGCTTGAACCGGGTCATCCGCAAGTCGATCAAGACCCGTGGGTCATTCCCGACAGACGAGGCGGCGACAAAGCTGATCTACCTGGCCATCCGCAACTTCGAGAAAGACGGCCGAAACGTCC